>NZ_AP018558.1:220000-820000 GCF_003574215.1 Hydrogenophilus thermoluteolus
GCTATTGAGGTAGCGCGTCGCATGGACGCTTGCGGGGGTAGAGCACTGTCATCGTTGGGGGGGTCACTGCGATCTACCCCGCGATAGCAAACTCCGAATACCGCAAAGCGATGTGCGGCAGACAGACACCGGGTGCTAACGTCCGGTGTCGAGAGGGAAACAACCCAGACCGCCAGCTAAGGCCCCCAATGCGTGGCTAAGTGGGAAACGAAGTGGGAAGGCTAAGACAGCTAGGAGGTTGGCTTAGAAGCAGCCACCCTTTAAAGAAAGCGTAATAGCTCACTAGTCGAGTCGTTCTGCGCGGAAGATGTAACGGGGCTCAAGCCACGAGCCGAAGCTGCGGATGCACACAGCAATGTGTGCGTGGTAGGGGAGCGTTCGGTAAGCCTGCGAAGGTGTGTCGAGAGGCACGCTGGAGGTATCCGAAGTGCGAATGCTGACATGAGTAGCGATAAAAGGGGTGAAAAGCCCCTTCGCCGAAAGCCCAAGGTTTCCGACGCAACGTTCATCGGCGTCGGGTTAGTCGGCCCCTAAGGCGAGGCCGAAAGGCGTAGTCGATGGGAAACGGGTCAATATTCCCGTACCACCTTGCAATGCGATGGGGGGACGAAGAAGGGTAGCGCCGCCAGGTGTTGGACGCCCTGGTCTAAGCCGGTAGTCAGGCTGGGTAGGCAAATCCGCCCGGCAACGACGAGAGGTGACGGGGCGAAGAGCTTCGGTTCTTCGCTAGGCGCGATCCCAAGCTTCCAGGAAAAGCCTCTAAGCTTCAGTTGCAAGGTGACCGTACCGCAAACCGACACAGGTGGGCTGGTGTCAAAGCACCAAGGCGCTTGAGAGAACCCAGCAGAAGGAACTCGGCAAATTGACACCGTAACTTCGGGAGAAGGTGTGCCCCTGAGCGTGTAAGGGCTTGCCCCTGAAGCGCTTGGGGGTCGCAGAGAATCGGGGGCTGCGACTGTTTACTAAAAACACAGCACTCTGCAAAGACGAAAGTCGACGTATAGGGTGTGACGCCTGCCCGGTGCCGGAAGGTTAAGTGATGGGGTGCAAGCTCCTGATCGAAGCCCCGGTAAACGGCGGCCGTAACTATAACGGTCCTAAGGTAGCGAAATTCCTTGTCGGGTAAGTTCCGACCTGCACGAATGGCGTAACGGTGGCCCCACTGTCTCCTGCTGGGACTCAGCGAAATTGAAGTGGTTGTGAAGATGCAATCTACCCGCGGCTAGACGGAAAGACCCCATGAACCTTTACTGCAGCTTTGCATTGGACTTTGATGTGGCCTGTGTAGGATAGGTGGGAGGCAAAGAAGCCGAGGCGCCAGCTTCGGTGGAGCCGTCCTTGAAATACCACCCTGGCCCCATCGAGGTTCTAACCGCGGTGGGTGCATCCCCACCCGGGACCGTGCATGGCAGGCAGTTTGACTGGGGCGGTCTCCTCCCAAAAGGTAACGGAGGAGCACGAAGGTACGCTTGGCGCGGTCGGAAATCGCGCTGTACGTGCAAGGGCATAAGCGTGCTTGACTGCAAGGCCCACAAGCCGAGCAGGTGCGAAAGCAGGTCCTAGTGATCCGGTGGTCCCGCATGGAAGGGCCATCGCTCAACGGATAAAAGGTACTCTGGGGATAACAGGCTGATACCGCCCAAGAGTTCACATCGACGGCGGTGTTTGGCACCTCGATGTCGGCTCATCTCATCCTGGGGCTGTAGTCGGTCCCAAGGGTATGGCTGTTCGCCATTTAAAGAGGTACGTGAGCTGGGTTTAAAACGTCGTGAGACAGTTTGGTCCCTATCTGCCGTGGGCGTAGGAAGTTTGAGGGGAGCTGCTCCTAGTACGAGAGGACCGGAGTGGACGCACCTCTGGTGTACCGGTTGTCACGCCAGTGGCACCGCCGGGTAGCTAAGTGCGGAAGAGATAAGCGCTGAAAGCATCTAAGCGCGAAACTCGCCCCAAGATGAGACTTCCCGATCAGGGCCGTGGAAGACCACCACGTTGATAGGCGGCATGTGTAAGCGCTGCAAGGCGTTGAGCTGAGCCGTACTAATTGCCCGACCGGCTTGATCCTATGGCCGTAACGCCACATAAACCCACACAGACATCACCCAAAACGCACCCCCTACCTAAAACCCACACGCCGTTCCAAAGCGTCACACCAGCTTCGAGTCTGACGACCATAGCGCCTTGGCACCACGCCTTCCCATCCCGAACAGGACCGTGAAACAAGGCAGCGCCGATGATACTGAGGAACACTCCTCGGGAAAGTAGGTCATCGTCAGACTCAACCCAACAACCCAAACCAGTCAAACCCAAACACCAAACGCCCATCCCAAAAGATGGGCGCTTGACGTTTACGTGGCGATCTTCCTGACCCCCTAAGCATAACTGAAGACAGGGAAACTTGTACAATTCGAAGCGGTGTGATTTACCCGTGAGTTCATGTCATAAATGGATTTTCGCACGCGGTTCCTTGCGTACTACCGCTATTTGAAAACGACGGACCGGAAGTGGTACCGCCATTCGATCGCCGTGCTGCTGATCATCAGCGGTCTCCTCGGTTTTCTTCCGGTTCTCGGTTTTTGGATGTTACCGCTGGGGTTGAGTCTGTTGGCAGTCGATTTCCCGATCGTGCGTCGGTTCGTCCGCCGCACGTACGTGGCTTTGGGGCGAACGATCGTCAAGATTCGGCAGCGGTTGCGGCGTTAGTTGTCGCTGCTTTTCCCCGCCGCTCCCAGGCATAGGGTTGGTAGGCGGGGCTGAGCGGCGTATTGGCCAGGTGGTTGGTGAAGTTGCTCATTACTTTTTGCGCGACCCCAAGAATCACGTCGAGCAGCTGGCGAGGACCGTAACCCGCGGCTTCGAAGCGCGCCAGTGTTTCCGGTGAGACGTTCCCGCGGTTGAGGAGGAGTTCGCGGGTGATCGCACGCAACGCTTCAAGCCGTTCGTTGGGGAGCGGCGTTTCGTCGCGCAACGCGTCGATGATTTCGGGTGCGATTCCCATCTTCTTCGCGATGATCGTGTGTGCGGGAACGCAGTAGTGGCATTCGTGCTCCACATTCACGGTCATCCACACGACGGTCTTCTCTTCTGGGGTGAGCGAGCTCGCCAAGAAGAGTTCGTGCAGTTTTTGGTAGCCCTCGAGGAGTTGCGGCGATTCCGCCATGATCGCATGCAAGGCGGGCAGGACGCCGAATGCTTTGATCGAATTTTCGATGAGCGGTTTGGAAGCTTCAGGGGCGCTTTCCGGGGTGTGGAGGGGAAATTGCATTGCATTGCTCCTGTTTGTGGTGAAGGTCCATGCATTATACTTGCACTTGAACGATCGTTCAAGTGATAATCTCCTAACACGACAATCGAGCAGCGACTATGAAACGAGAACGGAGTGAAATCGTCGATCAGGCAATGCGCCTTTTTTGGGCGCGCGGTTTTCATGGGACGTCGATGCGTGATTTGCAACAGGTGCTCGACTTGCGCCCCGGGAGCATCTATGCCGCATTCGGCAGTAAGGAAGGACTCTTTCGCGAGGTGTTGCGGTACTATACCCAGGGTGGGCAGACGTTGCTGCGTCGTTTGCGGGGCGAAACGGGCTCACCGCTTACCGCGATCGAGCGCTATTTCCAGACCGTAGTGTTGGAGCTGCGACACCGTGCGCCCAACCCGCAGTGCTTGTTGGTGAAGTCGCTGCTCGAGTTGAGCGACGACGAAGAGGGCGAGTTGGTGGTCGAGGTGCGCAACCATCTCAAGGGCATGCAGGGCTGTTTTGCCGAATTGCTCCGGGAAGCGCAGGCGAACGGGGAGATTCCCCGCGAACTCGATCCGGATCGAACCGCGCACTATTTGCAGGTGCAATTGATGGGGCTGCGCAGTTACGCGCGGTTGAGCGAAGACGAAGCGGTGATCGGCGCGGTGATGCAGGATCTCTTCGCGCGTTTGCGGCGCGGTGATCTTCCCACCGTGGCGCGGCCAGTTTGCCACTGATGGGCCATACCCCAAGTGAGGGAGGTGACGATGGAGGCGGTTGTCGATCGGGCGCGCGCCTGGGCGCAGACGGAACGCCATTTCGAAGTCGATGCCGAGCAACTCCGCGCGTGCTTGCTCGCGGTGTTGCCAGCGGATCGGGTGTTGCGTGCCCCTGAAGAGTTGATCCCATACGAATGTGACGGCTTGTCGGTGTTTCGCGCACAGCCACTGGCGGTAGTGCTGCCGCAGTCGGAAGACGAAGTGGTTGCGGTGCTCAAGGTGTGTCACGAGATGGGGGTGCCGGTGGTGCCACGCGGCGCGGGCACGGGGTTGTCCGGTGGGGCGATGCCCCATCCGCAAGGGGTGGTGCTCTCGTTGGCGCGCTTGAACCGGATTCTGGCGATCGACCCGGTCGCGCGAACGGCTCGGGTGCAGCCAGGCGTGCGCAATTTGGCGATCAGTGAAGCAGTGGCGCCCTACGGGCTTTACTATGCGCCCGACCCATCGTCACAAATCGCGTGCACGATCGGGGGGAACGTTGCCGAAAACTCGGGTGGCGTGCACTGTTTGAAGTATGGCTTGACGGTCCATAACGTGCTTGCGGTGCGTGGGTTTACGGCAAGTGGCGAACCCGTGGCGTTTGGGAGTGTTGCGCCCGACGCGCCGGGTTATGACCTTCTGGCGCTGACGATCGGTTCGGAAGGGATGCTTGCGGTGGTCACCGAAATCACCGTGCGCCTCTTGCCCAAACCGGTCGTGGCGAAGTGTCTTTTGGCCGCGTTCGATTCGGTTCGAGCCGCCGGGGAAGCGGTTGCGGCGGTGATTGCGGCGGGGATCATTCCCGCGGGGCTGGAGATGATGGATCGTGGCGCGACGGTGGCGGTGGAGGATTTCATCCACGCGGGGTATCCCACCGACGCGGAAGCGCTGTTGCTGTGTGAAGCCGATGGGACCGAAGCCGAGGTGGCCGAAGAGATCGCGCGGATGAAAGCGGTGTTGGAGGCGCACGGGGCCACAGAAATCCGTGTTTCCCGCGACGAGGCGGAGCGGCTGCGCTTCTGGGCGGGGCGCAAAGCGGCGTTTCCCGCGGCCGGACGTATTTCGGCCGACTACTACTGCATGGATGGCACCATCCCGCGCCGCGCGATCGGTGCGATGCTTGAAGCGATACGTGAAATGGAGTCACGCTACGGATTGCGTTGCCTCAATGTCTTTCACGCCGGGGATGGCAATTTGCACCCGCTGATCCTGTTCGATGCCAATGTCCCCGGGGAATGGGAGCGTGCCGAGGCGTTCGGGGCGGAAATTCTCGAACGCTCGGTGGCGCTGGGGGGGACGATCACGGGAGAACACGGCGTCGGAGTCGAGAAGATCAACCAGATGTGCGTGCAATTCACGCCTGAAGAGCGCGAGGCCTTTTTCCAGATCAAAGCGGCATTCGACCCGGACGGTGTGTTGAATCCGGGAAAAGCGATCCCGACGCTTCACCGTTGTGCCGAGTATGGCAAGATGCGCGTCTCTGGCGGGGCGTTGCCGTTTCCCGAGCTTCCCCGTTTTTGAGTGACTGGGGCATGGTATGACAGACGAAACCCAACAGCGCATCATCTCTGAGTGGCAGGAACGATTGCATACGGCACGCGAACGGCGCCAACCCGTCCGTATCCGCGGCGGCGGGAGCAAAACGCACTTGCCGTGGTGTGGGATACCCGATGACGCCCTGGTGATCGATACGCGCGCGTTACGTGGTGTCGAGCGCTACGAACCCACCGAATTGGTGGTGACGGTGCGCGGCGGAACTCCGCTTGCCGAGGTCGAGGCGCTTCTTGCCGAGCGCAATCAGTGGTTGCCCTTTGCCCCACCGCGTTTTCATGCCGGAACGACGATTGGCGGTGTCGTCGCGAGCGGCCTGTCCGGCCCGACCCGCCTTGGGCACGGAACGGTGCGCGACGCGGTGCTGGGGATTCGGTTGCTCGATGGCCGGGGGCGTGTGTTGCGTTTTGGCGGCGAAGTGATGAAGAACGTCGCCGGGTATGACGTGTCGCGGCTCTTGGTTGGGTCGTGGGGCACGCTGGGCGTGCTGCTTTCGGTTTCGCTCAAGGTGTCGCCCGTGCCACCGGCATCGGCAACCCGCCGTTTCGCGATGACGGCTGTGGAGGCGAGTAGGCAACTCAACCGCTGGGCGGGGCAGCCGTTGCCGCTTTCGGCAGCGCTGTGGGCAGACGGGACGCTTTGGGTGCAACTGCGTGGCGCAAGAGCGGCGGTCGAGGAAGCTGGGGTGCAGCTCGGGGGCGAGGCGGTGGCAGACGATGAAGCCGACGCGTTGTGGCAGCGTGTGCGCGACCACCACGAAGCGCTTTGGACGGTTTCCGACGGCATGGTGTTGTGGCGCTTGGCGGTACCGCCCACGGCGCCGATCACCGAGGTGGGTGCCCGTTTCTGGTTCGAAGGCACGGGCGGCATTCGCTGGGTGGTCGCGCCGCCGGACTGGGATGGGTTCGCGTATGCCGCGCAACTGGGCGGCTGGGCGTGGCGGTGGCAAGGCGCAGCGTCGCGCTGGATGAACGCGCGGCCTGAAACGGTAGCGGCGATCGAAGCGCGCGTGCGCGACGTGTTCGACCCCGATCGCCTCTTCGGTGATGGCCCGTTCGGGGAGGGTTGAGCGATGCAGACCCATCTCGCGCCATTTGCCCAAGCGTTGCCGGAAGCGGCAGAAGCCGAGGCGATTCTGCGCAAATGCGTCCATTGCGGATTCTGTACCGCAACCTGTCCCACCTACCAGCTGTTGGGGGACGAGCTCGACGGGCCGCGGGGGCGTATCTACCAGATCAAAATGGTGCTCGAAGGGGCGCCGGCAACGCGCACGATCCAGCACCATTTGGATCGCTGTTTGACGTGCCGATCGTGCGAAACCACTTGTCCGTCTGGAGTGACCTATCACCGGTTGCTCGACATCGGGCGTGCGGTGGTCGATGCTCAGGTGCCCCGGCCAAAGGGAGAAGCGTGGGTACGCAAAGCGTTGGCATGGGGACTGACCAACCGGCCGCTTTTCACCGCGGCGCTGCGCGTTGGTCAAGCGGTGCGGCCGCTTCTGCCCAAAACGCTCGCACAACAGGTGCCGCCTAAGGAGGCCCCTGGGCCGTGGCCGGTCCGCGACCATCCGCGGCGTATGTGGGTCGTGACCGGCTGCGTGCAACCGGCGCTGAAACCGGGGATCAACGCGGCAACCGCCCGGCTTTTCGACGCGCTGGGGATTACGCTGACGCCTGCGCCCGACGCCGGTTGTTGCGGCGCAGTCGAGCACCATTTGGGAGAAAACGAAAAGGCACTGGCGCGCGCACGGCGTCATATCGATTGGTGGTGGCCGAAGCTCCATTCAGGCGAAATCGAAGGGGTAGTGGTCACCGCTAGCGGTTGTGGAGCGCACGTCCGCGACTATGCCGCGCTGTTGGCGCACGACCCCGCGTACGCGGAAAAGGCGCGTTTCGTCGTCGAGCGGGTGTGGGACCCCAGCGAGGTGGTGGCGCGCTTCGAGGCGGATCTGTTGGCGCGTCTGGGTTCGGTGCCGCCCGGTTCGCGCGGGGTGGTCGCATTTCATGCGCCCTGTACGCTTCAGCACGGACTCAAGGTGCGCGGCGTGGTGGAACGGTTGCTGACGCAGGCCGGTTGGGTGGTGCCGCCCGTGCGCGACGCTCACCTCTGTTGTGGTTCGGCCGGCACCTACAGCCTCTTGCAACGCGAAATCAGTGCGGCGCTCAAAGCGAACAAATTAGAAGCGCTGGCGGAAACGCGAGGGCAGGTGATCGCGACGGCCAATATCGGCTGTTTGGTCCATCTGCAAAGCGGTACGGCGTTGCCGGTGAAGCACTGGGTCGAGTTGCTCGCCGAGGCGTTGCCGTCTGCTGCGTAGGAGATTGACGTGGCGCAATGGCAGTTTACGAAGATGCACGGGCTGGGCAACGACTTCGTCGTGCTCGATGCGGTGCGTCAAGCGATCGCGCTCACCCCTGATCTGGCGCGACGGATCGCGGACCGGGCGTTTGGGATCGGGTGCGATCAGATCCTGCTGGTCGAGCCGCCCCCGGACGAGACGGTCGATTTTCGCTACCGGATTTTCAACGCCGATGGGGGCGAAGTCGAACAGTGCGGGAACGGGGCGCGCTGTTTTGCCCGTTTCGTCTTCGATACGGGGCTGACGCAAAAACGGGTGATCCGCGTGCTGACCCGTTCCGGTGTGATCGCGCCGCGGCTCAACGACGACGGTTCGGTGACGGTCGATATGGGGCCACCGCGTTTTTTGCCGTCGGAAATTCCGTTCGTGCCGCAGGCGGCAGACCCGGAGTCTGCCGAGGCGTGGGCGACGTTGCGTTCAGCTGATGCCGCGCCCGCAGTGACCCCGTTGCGGGTCGGTGACGAGCGGTTGCTGGTGAGCGTCGTCTCGATGGGCAACCCCCATGTGGTGCTCGTGGTCGGGGATGTGCGCACCGCGCCGGTTGCGACGCTGGGGCCAGCGATCGAGCGTCACCCCGCATTTCCGGCGCGGGTCAATGTCGGGTTCATGGAGGTGGTGACGCCGCAGCGGATTCGCTTGCGGGTTTTCGAACGCGGCGCCGGCGAAACGTTGGCTTGTGGCACAGGGGCATGTGCTGCGGTGGTAGCTGGAATTCGCCGCGGTTTGCTGCAAAGTCCCGTGACGGTGGAGACACGCGGCGGGACGCTGACCGTTGCGTGGGCAGGGGGGCATGCACCTCAGACTGAGCCGGTGTGGATGACCGGGCCAGCCGTGACGGTCTTTCACGGTACGTTCGATCCGGATCAACTCGTGCCACGCCCCACATGGGACGTGGCACCAGAGCCGCGTTGACGTCAGGCGATGGGCAGACAGCGACCACGGCGTGTGCGTAACGCCCGTTTGCGGCGGCGGCGTGCAGTAACCGCTAGGGTTGCGCTTTCTGCGCGCGCAGTGAAGCGCTATCTTGCCGACCATCCTACTTTTTTCCTGCGGGAAGTTGAGTGGCTGGCAACCCTGCGCTTGCCGGACGGCACGCCAGCGGATGTGATCTCGTTGGTGCACCGTCAAGCCACCCGTTTGCGCCACGAACGCGACCGTTTGGCGGCACAATTGGCCGAATGGGAAGCGATTGCGCGTGCCAACGACCGGTTGGCGCGTCAGGTGGTCGTGCTGCTGGTGGCGTTGCACAGCGCGCTGACCCCGCAGGCGGTGCGCGAAACCGTGCTGGCGTGGGCGACGCGTGAGTTTGCGTTTCCGTGTGTGCGTTGGTGTGAGACGCTGCCACGCTCCTTGCGGCGGTGGTTGGGGCTGCGCCCGTTACGCGCTGCGGCGTTGCCACCAGATGCGACCTTGACGGCGTGGTTGGGTGATGCTTACGGGTCGGCGGCGCTTTTGGTGATCGAAGAGGGGCATTGGTTGCTGTTTGCGCACACGGCCTCGGACTATTTCGACGAACGCAACGGTGTCCTTTTCTTGGAGCAGGTCCGGGCGGGGATCCGCGCCGCGTGGGCACGGGTCCAAGGAGCGGGGCGAACAGAGGACGCAGCACGGGGGGCAGGTGGCGCGACGTTCGATTTGTGACGATGGGCGCGTCGGGCAGGTAACGCCGCGGACGGGCGCAGCGCCGGGCGCGTTGGACGGTGTGCCGCCGCTTATCGCGGCGTGGTTGGACTATCTTGCGGTCGTGCGCCGCGTTTCAGCGTACACGCATGCGGCGTACGCGCGGGAGATCGCGCACCTCGTGGCGCTCTGCAACGGGGCGCTTGGCGAGGTGACCCCTGCTGCGGTCCGCAAAGCGATCGGCACGGCGCACGAAGCGGGGTTGGCGCCCCGGTCGCTGGCGCGGCGCTTGTCGGCGTGGCGCGCTTTTTACCGCTGGGCATGTACGCATGGCCATTTGGCGGTCGATCCCACCGTTGGGGTTCGGCCACCGAAAAGCGATCGCCTCTTGCCGAAAGCGTTGCCCGTGGATGAAGCAGTGCGCTTTCTCGACGCACTGAGCGCGGCCCGTCCGCCGCGTGCGCCACAGCAACCGGACGGCATACGCGCGGAAGCCCTCTGGGCACGTGACCGTGCGCTGTTCGAGCTCCTCTATGGGTGCGGCTTGCGGGTGGGCGAGTTGGTTGCGCTCGATTACGACGACCCCGAGTGCGACTGGGCGGCCGGACGGATCGTGGTGTTGGGCAAGCGTCGCAAACGGCGGTGGGTTCCGGTGGGCCGAATGGCGCGCGACGCGGTGCGGGAGTGGTTGCGCGTCCGTCCCGGGTTGGCAGCCGCCGATGAGCAAGCGCTCTTCGTCTCCGACCGTGGACGGCGTCTGTCACCGCAAGGGGTGGCGTCGCGGTTGGCCTACTGGTCGGAACGGCTCGGCGTGGGGCAGCGGCTGCATCCCCACATGTTGCGCCACAGTTTTGCGAGCCACTTGTTGCAGTCGAGCGGCGATCTGCGCGCAGTGCAAGAGCTGCTTGGCCACGCGTCGTTGGCGAGCACCCAGATCTACACGAAACTGGACGTGCAGCATCTGGCGCGGATTTACGACGCCGCACACCCACGCGCACGGCGCGGAGGGCGCGAAAGCGCGGTAGAATCGCCCCATGGCCGATCTGATTCTGAAACCGGGTAAAGAGCGCGCCGTCAAGGCGCGCCACCCTTGGATCTTTGCCCAAAGCGTCGCCAAAGTGGTGGGGCGCGTCGAAAACGGTGGCACGGTGCGCGTCTGTGCGCACGATGGTACGCCGCTCGCCCGCGCAGGCATTTCATTCACTTCTGGCATTCGGGCGCGCATCTGGCGTTTCGATCCGGATCAACCGGTGGATCACGCGTTTTTCCGTCGCCAGGTGGCGCAAGCCGTTGCTTGGCGCGCACGTTATCCGACATTGGCGGGCCAAAGCGGGGTGCGCTTGGTGCATGGCGAGGCCGACGGTCTGCCCGGTGTGATCGTCGACCGCTATGGGTCTGTCGCGGTCTTGCAGATCACCTTTGCGGGGGCGGAGCGTTGGCGTGACGTGATCGTCGAGGCGCTCGTTCGCGCCTGTCCCGATTTGTGTGCGGTGTATGAGCGCTCAGATTCTGAGGTACGCCAGCGCGAGGGGCTGGCGCCCCGTGTGGGGTTACTCTGGGGTACGCTGCCCGAGACGGTGTCGATCGACGAGTATGGGGTGCGTTTTGCCGTCGATATCGCAGGCGGGCACAAGACGGGGTTTTATCTCGATCAGCGCGAAAACCGGCGTCTGGTGCAACAGCTCGCAAGTGGCCTGCGGGTGCTCAACACCTTCTGTTATACCGGGGGGTTTTCGTTGCACGCGCTCAAAGGGGGGGCACAAGAGGTCTGGTCGGTCGACTCCAGCGCGCCTGCGCTCACGTGGTTGAAAAAAAACCTGGCGCTCAACGCCGCACTGCCGACGGATCGTTCCCGTGTGCTCGAAGCGGACGTCTTTTCGGGGCTGCGGGAATGGCTGCAGGCAGGCGAGCAGTTCGACTTGGTGATCCTGGATCCGCCGAAATTCGCGCCGTCGGCAGCGCACGTGCCCAAAGCGAAGCGCGCGTATCGGGATATCAACCTCTTTGGGATGCGTCTGGTGCGTCCCGGCGGGTACTTGATGACCTATTCCTGTTCCGGCGGGATCGGCGTCGAGGAGTTTCAGGCGCTCATCGCAACGTGCGCGGCAGAGAACCGTCGCAGTGGCCAGATCGTTGCCCGCTTGAGTGCGGGGGCGGACCACCCGATCGGTCTGGGTGCGCCAGAGGGCGAATATCTCAAAGGGTTGCTGGTGCGGCTCGACTGACCGGTTTTTTGTGCCAGATCAAAGCATTGTCTGGCGTTTTGTGGTACGATCGCCCGCTTTTCTGGAACGTTTGCGCGGAGGTCTGTGATGGGGCAGCTGCAATTTCCGGTTTCCTGGTATTTCGACGAGGCGCTCTACCAGAAAGAGCTCGAGGTGCTGTTCAAAAACGGGCCGGGGTACCTCGGGCACGAACTGATGGTGCCGGAGGTGGGGTGCTACCGGGCGCTCGAGCAGTTCGACGAAGGGATGGCGCTCGTGCGTGACCGCGACGGGGTGCATCTGCTTTCCAATATCTGCCGCCATCGCCAAGCGATCATGCTGCGCGGTAGTGGCAAAACCGAACAGATCGTCTGTCCGTTGCACCGGTGGAGTTACGCGCTCGATGGGAAGTTGATCGGCGCGCCCCATTTCCCGGAGAATCCGTGCCTCAATTTGACGCGCGAGGCGGTGCAGAATTGGCACGGGCTGTTGTTCCGCGGGCCGCGCGACGTGCGCGCCGATTTGGCCGATATGAAGCCGCAGTTCGCGGACCGGTTCGACTTTTCCGGGTACAAGCTCGATCGGGTGGTGGCGCACGAATGCCATTACAACTGGAAGACGTTCGTCGAGGTCTATCTCGAGGATTACCATGTGGTGCCGTTCCACCCGGGGCTGGGGAATTTCGTCGATTGCGACCAGCTCGAGTGGCAGTTCGGCAAGTGGTATTCGGTCCAACGGGTGGGGATCACTTCACTGGCGCGTGCGGGTTCTCCAACCTACGAAAAGTGGCACCAGGCGGTGTTGGCCCACTATAATGGGCAACTGCCAAAGGATGGGGCGATTTGGTTGATGTACTACCCCAACGTGATGGTGGAGTGGTACCCCCATTCGCTGGTGGTGAGTACGCTCTGGCCGCAGGGCGTTGACAAGACGTTGAATTTGGTCGAGTTCTACTACCCCGAAGCGATCGTCGAATTCGAGCGCGAATTCGTCGAAGCCGAACAGGCTGCCTACATGGAGACGGCGGTAGAGGACGACGAGATTGCCGAACGGATGGACCGGGGTCGGAAGGTGTTGTGGCAAGAGGGACGCAACGAAGTGGGGCCCTATCAGTCGCCGTACGAAGACGGGATGCCGCACTTCCACGCGTTCTATCGGCGGGTGATGGCGGAACATCTCAAGGAGTAGAGGCCGAAGGTGATCATCTTTGGTATCGATGCCGCGCAGCAACACCAAACGCTCGCGGCATTTTTTTCGTTACCGGACAATCTGGCGCTGACGTTGGACGCGGAAAACCGCATTACTGCGGCAAGCGCCGGGCTGCTGGCGCTCATCGGCGTTGACGAACGCGGGGTATTGGGACAGCCGTTCACGGCTCTGCTCTTCGACGCGGACCGCTCAGCCGTGGCGGCACGGTTGCAGGAGGCGCGTGAACAGGGCGAGACGGTGCGCTTTTCTGCGCGGTTGCGCTGCGGCGACGAACGCTTCGTTGGCCTGGCCTGGTCGGTGATCCAAGCGGGCTCCGAAGGGTGGTTGGTGCTCTCGGCGCACGAAGTGGGCGTCAACCTCGACAACGCGGCGCGACTTTCCCCCGAACTGACCGATCGGTTGACCGGGTTGCCGGCACTTTCGCTCTTTTTGCAGCGGGTCGATCATGGGCTGCAGCGCCTGCGACGCAACCCGTCCGCGCGTTTTGCCGTGGTGAGTCTTGGGCTCGACCGCTTTCATTTGGTGAACCACCGCTTCGGTTACTGGGCGGGTGATTTGCTGCTCACTGAAGTGGCGCATCGCCTCCAGCGCAATGTCCGGCCTACCGACTTGGTGTCACGGGTTGGGGGCGACGAATTCTGCGTGTTGCTGGAAGATGTCCGCGATGTCGCGGCGCCCCTGCGCGTGGTGCAGCGGTGGCGGGAGCAGGTGGCGGTGCCGTTTCGCGTCGGCAACCACGAGCTTTCTTGGGGCTTTTCCGCCGGTGTCGCGGTGGTCGATCAGTCGGCATTGTCTGGGGAAACGTCTCTTTCGAGCGAAGCGATCCTGTCGGAAGCGCAGCTGGCGATGCGCGAAGCGAAGCGTCAGGGGGGTGCAGCGACGGTGATCTCCGACCCGGCGCTTCATCTCACGGTACAGCAACAGTTCGAAACGGAAGCCGAATTGCGTGCCGCGATCGAACAGGATGCGTTCGAGCCCTATTACCAGCCGATCGTCGACCTGGAAACGCGCGCCGTGGTGGGGTTCGAGGCGTTGGTGCGCTGGTGCCATCCGCGGCGCGGTGTGTTGCCGCCAGCCGCGTTCCTCGAGGTTGCCGAAACGAGTGGGCTGATCGACGCGATCGGCAAACAGGTGATCGAAAAGGCGCTCGCTACGCTGCGCACCTGGCATGAGGCACTGGGTCGGGCGACCCTTACGATCGCCGTGAATGTTTCGCCGCGGCAGCTGTGTGCGCCCGGTTTTGTCGAGTGGTTGCTGGCTGCGGTCACGAAGTGTGGCGTACCGCCCGAAACGGTGAAGGTGGAGATCACCGAGTCGGCGGTACTCGACCAGGGTGAGAAAACGCTCGCGATTCTTTCCCGGTTACGGGGCGTTGGGTTACAGGTGATGCTCGATGACTTCGGTACCGGTTTTTCGTCCCTTTCGTGCCTCTACCAGATCCCCGCGCAGGCGATCAAGATCGACCGCAGCTTTGTCGCGGTGATCGATACTCAGCGCGGGTACGATTTCGTCCGGGGGGTGGTCGATTTGGCGCATGCGCTGGGGCTCGACGTCGTGTGCGAAGGGGTCGAGACCGAAGCGCAACACGCGCAGGTGAAGGCGTTGGGGGCGCGCTGGGGGCAGGGGTATCTCTATTCACGTCCCGTGACTTCGGACCAGGCGTTGGCGATGCTGCTCTGTGGACAGTGAACCGTTCCTTGCCACGCGGTGAGCGGCCCGTATGGCGCGAACGCTGAGACGGCAAGGAGCAGTGTGAAACTCCCGGCAACGAGCGCAAACTGCACGCGATGCCAATGCGGCGGAGCGGTGTGTAGCGCATCGGCGCGGGCACGGCGGATCATCCGCCACCCTGCAACGGCAAGGAGTAACAGCGCGCTACCTGCCACGCGCGCCAAGAGCGGCGTCAGGAGCCAGCCGCATCCCGGCGCGAGCCGGTCCGGCATTTCGAACGACGGCGCAAAGAGCAGCAGGTACCCACCGGTGAACAAGGTAAAGAGCCAAGCGAGCGCCAGAAACGTGCGCATAGTCGCTCACGGTAATCGGCCAAGCTCGTCTGAAACGGGAAAAAGCGTGGGCTGGAGGGGTGCGTTGGCCTCTCCACGTCCTGAGGGCGGGGTCAGCCCGAAATGGCGATAGACCGCCGCGGTGGCGACGCGGCCGCGGGGGGTGCGCTGCAGGTAGCCCTGTTGGATCAAGTAGGGTTCGATCACGTCTTCGATCGTGTCGGGGGCTTCACCGATTGCCGCGGCGACGTTTTCCAAGCCGACCGGGCCGCCGTCGAAGCGTTCGATGATCGCGGTGAGGAGCTTTCGGTCCATCACGTCGAGCCCCAGCGGATCGACATCCAGAAGGGTCAAGGCCTCGTGCGCGATCGCAGCGGTGATCGTGCCGTTGGCTTTGACTTGGGCAAAGTCGCGAACGCGCCGCAGTAACCGGTTCGCGATGCGTGGGGTCCCGCGGGCACGGCGAGCGATTTCGAGCGCTCCGGCGTCGTCGATCGTTACCTGCAGGAGCCGCGCCGAGCGGAGCACGATCTGCTGCAGCTCTTCGGCGCTATAGAATTCGAGCCGCGCGACGATCCCGAAGCGGTCGCGCAGCGGGTTGGTGAGCATCCCGGCGCGGGTGGTCGCGCCCACGAGCGTAAAGGGGGCGACGTCGAGCTTGATCGAGCGCGCGGCGGGTCCTTCCCCGATCACGATATCGATCTGGTAGTCCTCCATCGCCGGGTAGAGGATCTCCTCCACCACGGGAGCGAGGCGGTGGATTTCGTCGATGAAGAGCACGTCACGGGGTTGCAATGTGGTGAGGATCGCGGCGAGGTCCCCTGCGCGTTCGAGCACCGGGCCGGAGGTTTGGTGAAACCCCACGCCGAGCTCTTCGGCGATGATGTGCGCCAGCGTCGTTTTCCCAAGGCCAGGTGGGCCAAAGAGCAAGACGTGATCGAGCGCATCGTTGCGTTGCCGCGCCGCTTCGATGAAGATCGCGAGCTGCTCGCGGGCCTTTCGTTGCCCGGTGTAGTCGCGCAACCACTTGGGCCGCAGGGCCCGTTCGAAGCGCTCGTCGCCTGCCAGCGGTTGGGGGGCGATCAGCCGCTCGTTCATCGCTCAGACGTCGTCGGCAAGCGTTTCCGGTGCCGCCGCGCGTCCTTTCGCCTTTTGCGGCGGTTGTGGTTCGGGATCCGGCAAACGGATTTGGTGCTCGGTACTGTATTGATAGTCTTTGAAAACGTGCTCGGCGGTGAGGAGTTGATAGGTGCCGTCCGGGTAGCGGCGGGTGGTGTCCTTGAGGCGGTAGACGTAATGACCGCACGTCCATACTTTGAAGTTGCGCATGTGGGTGCACAGGCACGTCTTGTCCCAGACGTGGAGCTTATCTCCCGGTGGCGTGGTTTCCACGGCGCGGTTGTACGCGTCGATATAGGCGCAATGGCCGTTCGCGTCGAGCAGGTAGCCGTACGATTCGCAGTTGGGGCGAATGCCGCTGCCGATCGCGGGGCTCGATTTGAGCATCCGCATCGGGTATCCGGTGGGCGAGATCGTATTGACCACGACGTCTTCTTCGTTGGCTTTGAAGTATTCTTGTTTGACGTCGTCGGGAAGACCGCACTCTTTGGTGACGGTGAACCGGGTTGCGACTTGCACCGCAGCGGCGCCCATTTCCAAGTATTCGACCGCGTCGGTGCCCGTGAAGATGCCGCCAGCGGGGATCACCGGGATCGAGAGGTGGTTTTCGGCCAGGTAGCGCAACACTTCGGCGGTGATCGTCTTGAGGTCGTACTGGGCCCAATCGAGGCCGAAACCGAGGTGACCGCCCGCCAGAGGCCCTTCGACGACGACATAGTCGGGAAGCCGCCCGGTGCGGCTGTTTTTCTTGAGAAAGAGCGCGAGGGCCCGTACCGAGGAGACGATGATCCCGAGCTTGGCGTCGCGAAAACGGGGATGGTCTTCGATGAGCGCAAAACTTCCGAGATGCAGCCCGGCGGAGAGGGTGATCCCGTCGATTCCGGCGTCGAGCGCTGCTTCGAGCCGCACCTTGAGCGTCTCTTTCGGCGCGCCCATGGTGAGTTTTTCCATGCAGTTGATGAACACCATCCCCGCACCCGTTTTGCGCGCCATCGTCTTTTCGACGTGGAGTTTCTGCGCTTCGCGCACCATCCCCAGGTCGAATTTCACCACCGATTTGTCGCTGTTTTTGACGTTGTATTTGTACTTTTTGAGCTTTGCTTTGGTGAATTCGGTTTCGTAACGGCGGTCGGTGACCGTGGGTACCATCGCGTCGGAGATATGGCCGATGCCGCCGAGCCGGGCGACTTCGAGCGCAAGATCGGTGTTGGAGATGTCTACCCCCATGCCGCCCAGCATGAGCGGCACCACTTCCGGGCCATGGTCACCGAACCGCAGGCGGAAGTCGTCGAGTGCGCGTCGTGTGGTCATGCTCTGTGCTGCTCCCTTGGTGTTGGCTCGTCGTGTCGGTTCAGTTTACCGCTTCCAGCCGCTTTTGAGGGCAACCGTTCGGTTGAATACCGGTGCATCCGGACGGTGGTCGAAGCGATCCGTGACAAAGTAGCCGTGCCGTTCGAATTGAAAACGTGTCTCCGGTGGTGCCGCCGCGGCTTGCGGTTCGACGAAGACCGTGACGGTGGTCAAAGCGTTGGGATTGAGGTCGTCGAGAAACGAACGGGGGGTGCCGTCTGGCCCCGGCGCGCCGGGTATCGGTTGGGTGAAGAGCCGGTCGTAGAGGCGCGCCTCTGCCGCCACCGCGTGCTTCGCGCAGAGCCAGTGGATCGCCCCTTTGGGTTTGTACGCGTCGGCGCCCGGCGTGCCGCTCTTGGAATCGGGGTAGTATTCGGCAAAGACGCGGGTCACGCGGCCGTTCGCGTCTTTTTCGCAGCCCGTGCAGCGGATCACGAAGCCGTAGCGGAGCCGCACTTCGGCCCCCGGAGAGAGCCGTTTGAACCCTTTTACGGGCACTTCCATGAAGTCACTGCGTTCGATCCACAGCCGCTGGGTGAATGGTAACGGGCGGGTCCCCCACTCCGGTTTTTGGGGATGGTTTGGGGCAACACACCATTCGACCGCTTCAGGCGGGAAATTGGTGAGCACGAGCTCGAGCGGTTCGAGGATTGCGATGCGGCGGGGTGCGATCTCGTTCAACGCGTCGCGCTGCGCCTCTTCAAAGACTGCGTAGTCGATCCAACTCTCTGCTTTGGCGATGCCGGTGCGCTCGACGAAGAGGCGAAAGCCTTCCGGGCAATAGCCGCGGCGTCGCGCACCGGCAAGCGTCGGCATCCGCGGGTCGTCCCAGCCGGTCACGACGCCTTGCGCGACGAGTTCGATCAGTTTGCGTTTCGAAAGGACCGTGTATTCGAGGTTGAGGCGGGCAAACTCGATCTGCCGCGGTAACGGCCGCGAAAAGAGGCCGGCGTCGGCAAGCGCTTCGAGGAGCCACTCGTAGAAAGGGCGCTGGTCTTCGAATTCGAGCGTGCAGAGCGAATGGGTGACGCCTTCGATCGCGTCTTCGATCGGGTGGGCGAACGTGTACGTGGGATAGATACACCACGCGGTACCGGTGCGATAGTGGGGGACGTGGCGGATGCGGTAGATCACCGGGTCGCGCAAGTTGAGGTTGGGGTGGGCCATGTCGATTTTCGCGCGCACTACATGCGCACCGTTCGGGAATTCGCCCGCGCGCATCCGGCGAAAGAGCGCAAGACTCTCTTCACGCGGACGGTTGCGAAAAGGGCTTTCTTGGCCCGGTTCGGTGAGTGTGCCGCGCTGCGCACGAATCGCTTCCGCGCTTTGCGAATCGACGTACGCAAGCCCGCGTTCGATCAGCACCTCGGCGCAGCGGTACATCGTTTCGAAAGTGTCGGAGGCGTAATAGCGGTGCTCGCCCCAATCGTAACCGAGCCACGCCACTGCCTCTTCGATCGAACGGGCAAACGCTTCGCTCTCTTTTTCCGGGTTGGTGTCGTCGAACCGCAGATGGCAACGGCCACCGAACGCTTTGGCCATTTCGAAGTTGAGGATGATCGATTTGGCGTGACCCAAATGGAGATAGCCGTTCGGTTCCGGTGGAAAACGGGTGACGACCGTTTGGTAGCGCCCTGCGGCCAAATCGGCTTCGATTTCGTTGCGGATGAAGTTACTGGGAAGCGTTGCGTCCATGGGATCTGCAGCGTGGCCTCGATCTTGCTATTCTACACCGCGTGGGCGCCCGAAAGGCCGAGCGCGACGCGCCACAGCGCGGTTTTTTCGGCGACGGTGCGGGTGGCGTGTGCCGGTGACGTCGAGGGCGCCGGACATACCTGGAGCCGCGAACGAAGCGCAAGCGGGAGGGCGCGCCAGACATGCCGACGAAAGAGTCGTTCCGCGGTGGTGCCGTTGGTGACGATGCGGGTGATCGTGGGCGTGGCGACCAGTAACCCCACGATGTCGTTGGGTACGACGCTTGGCCCGACGATCGCATCGTCGCGGCTGCCGGGACGGTGGCACGAGGCGATCACGTCCCAGAGTGCGATGCCGCACGCGGTCAAGGCGCGGGTGCGTTCCGGGTAGGGCAGTGTCGCGTCGAAGCCCAGGAGCATTCCCATGATCGGCCAAAACGCATTGCGCGGGTGGGCGTAATACTGCTGGGCAGCGAGCGACGCGACACTGGGGAACGACCCCAACACCAAGGTATGGGGCGATTCCCCGAGGAGCGGAGGAAATCCACGCGGAGTTGCCGGTTGCTCGGTCATGACAAATGAGGCGGCGGTGGAACGAAAGACAAAAGACGAAATATACCGTTCAATTGCTCTACAATCGCCCGCCAGGACGCATGATTGACCCGGGTGATGGACGAACGAACGAACGATCTCGATCGGATTCTTGCCCGCGACCGGGGGCGCGTGATTGCGCTTGCCCGGCGGTTGCAGCGGGCGCGCGACCCCGAAGTGCGGGCGCGGTTGCAAGAAGAGCGTGCGCAGATCATCGCGGCCTCCCATGCGGCATGGCAGGCGCGTTTGGCGGCGCGCCCCGAGGTGACTTATCCCCCGGAACTACCGGTCAGCCAGAAAGCGGATGCGATCGCGGCGGCGATTCGTGCCCACCGGGTGGTGATCGTCTGCGGCGAGACCGGTTCCGGAAAAACCACGCAGTTGCCCAAGATCTGCTTGGCGGCGGGACGTGGGATCAGTGGTCAGATCGCCCATACGCAGCCGCGGCGGATCGCCGCGCGCGCGACTGCAGCGCGCATCGCCGAAGAGTTGGGTGAGTCGCTCGGGCGCAGCGTTGGGTTTCGGGTGCGTTTTCACGACGTCGCGAGTCCGCACGGCTACATCACGTTGATGACCGACGGGATTTTGTTGGCGGAGACGCAGCGCGACCCGTGGCTTTCCGCGTACGACACCATCATCATCGACGAAGCCCACGAACGCAGCCTCAACATCGATTTTTTGCTGGGTTATTTGCATCGGCTGCTGGCGCGTCGCCCCGACCTCAAGGTGATCGTCACCAGTGCGACGCTGGACGCGGCGCGGTTTGCGCGCCATTTCGAAACGGTCGCCGGCGCTGTGCCGATCATCGAAGTGAGCGGCCGCCTCTACCCTGTCGCGGTGCGTTATCGTCCCATCGACGCGCTCGAAGAGAGCGAAGAACCGCTCTATGACGGCATCGTGGCGTGCGTGGCCGAGGCGTGGCAGGAAGGCCCTGGGGATATCCTGGTGTTTCTGCCTGGAGAGCGGGAAATTCGCGAGGCCCGCGCCGCGCTCGAAGCCGCGCACGCAACGATCAAACGCGAATTCGAGATCATTCCGCTCTTTGCCCGACAGTCGCCAACCGAACAGGCGCGGGTCTTTGCACGAAGCAAGCGCGCGCGCATCGTTCTGGCGACGAACGTCGCGGAGACTTCGCTCACCGTTCCCAATATCCGCTACGTGATCGATTCGGGGTTGGCGCGGATTCATCGCTACAACCCGCGCACGCGGGTGGCGCAACTCAAAATCGAACCGATCAGTCAAGCCGCTGCGCAGCAGCGCGCTGGCCGTTGTGGCCGCGTGATGGACGGGGTCTGCTTTCGCCTCTATAGCGAAAGCGATTTCGCTGCCCGAGCGCCGCATACCGACCCGGAGATCTTGCGCACCTCGCTTTCGGCGGTGGTGCTTCGGATGGCGGCGTTGCGCCTTGGGGAGGTCGATGATTTCCCGTTCCTCGATCCGCCGCCCTATCGCGCGGTGCAAGGGGCTTACCAAGAACTGATCGAACTCGGGGCGCTCGACGCGCAAACCCGCAAACTGACGCCAACGGGGACGCTGCTGGCGAAGTTACCGATCGACCCCCATCTGGCGCGGCTGCTCGTCGCGGGACATGAACTGGGGTGCCTCAAGGAGATGCGGATCCTTGCCGCGGCGCTTTCGGTTCCCGACCCCAGAGTGCGACCCGGCGACCGTGAGGCGCAAGCCGACCCGATGCACGCGCGGTTTCGCGGCAGTGACCGCGACGCCAAATCGGAATTTTGCTGGTACCTCAACCTCTGGTCGGCTTGGCAGGAGGTGATTCGCCACGAAAGCGGCAACAAACAGCGCCAGTGGGCGCAGCGCCACTTTCTGTCGTGGCTGCGCTTGCGCGAATGGCGCGAGGTGGAAGGACAACTGCACGCGCTCACCGGTGCGATGGGGTGGCGCGACAACGAACAACCCGCCACATACGAGGTGATCCATACTGCGCTCCTTACTGCGTTGCCGCACGGGGTCGGGCAGAAAGCGCGCGACGACAAACCCGAACTGCGTGGCAGCTATTTGGGGGCGAAAGGGGTTCGCTTCTGGCTCCATCCGCAAAGCGGTCCGCTGCGGCGCGCGCAACCGGCGTGGGTCTTGGCCGCCGAACGGGTCGAGACGACGAAACCCTACGCGCGGACCGTCGCCGCGATCGACCCGCGCTGGATCGAACGCGCAGTGCCGCACTTGATCGTGCGGGAAGTGGGTGAACCCCATTGGAACGGCCGTGCCGGCGAGGTGCGCGGACTGGAAAAGGGGACGCTCTTTGGCCTCACGGTCTATAGTGGCCGACCGGTTTCGTACCGCCACGTCGATCCCGCGCTTTGCCGTACGCTCTTTATTCGTGAAGGGCTGGTGGCTGGGAACCTGCCGCCGCAGCGCATCGCGCGGATGCCGTTTTTGCAGCACAATCTGGCGCTTGTTGCCGAACTGCGCGAACTCGAACAGCGGTTACGCCGACCCGATCTCGTCGATGAGGGGTGGCTCGAAGCGTTTTACGCAAGCAAAATTCCCGAAGACGTGGTCGATCTGGCCAGTTTCGAAGCGTGGCGACGCAACGCCGAGCGTGGTGATCCGAAATTACTCTTTCTGACACGGGAGATGCTCCTTTCCCGAGAAGCCGAAGGGGTGGTGAGCGAGCGTTTCCCGGCCACGTTCGATCTCTTCGGCCAGCCGCTGCCGCTTCGCTACGTTCATGATCCCGCGGCGCGCGACGACGGCGTGACGCTCACCGTCCCGGTGGCACTCTTGAACCAAATTCCAGCGGCGCGCTGTGAGTGGCTCGTGCCCGGAATGCTCGAAGAGAAGGTATTGCTGCTCATCAAGAGTTTGCCCAACAAACAGAAGCACCGCTTGCAACCGCACGCTGAGAGCGTGCAAGCGTTCCTTGCCGATTGCGCGGCGCACCCCGAATGGCGCAAGGAGTCGCTCACCGAGGTCCTGGCCCGTTGGGTGCAGGCGCGCACCGAAGTGGCGACGCTGCCAGCGCACTTTCGGCTCGAGACGCTGCCTGCCCACTGCTTCATGAATTTCCGCGTCGTCGATGCCCATGGCCGCGTCTTACGCGAAAGTCGTCAGTTGGACGCGCTCAAGCAAGCGCTTGGGCAAAAGGCGCGCGGGGCGTTTGCGGCGCTTGCCGAAGCGTGGCGGGCGCACGGCCGGAACGGCGCTGCGTCTGCAGGTACGGACGAAAACGCATCAGCCGGGTCTAAGACGGGGGGCGAACCCACGGACGCGCCCGACGCCAAGGGGCGCGCCAACCAGGGCGCGCGACGCGACGGCGGCGCTTCGGAGCCAAGAGAGACCCGCAGTACCGCGCCACTCCCCGAAGGCCCCGCGACCGAATGGATCTGGCCGGAGCTTCCGGAAATCGCCGAGGCGGTGGTCGCCGGGGTGGCGACCATCGGATTCCCGGCGCTCGACGACGCGGGCAGTAGCGGGGCGCGCCTCAAGCTTTTCGATACCGAAACGGCTGCCGCTGCCGCGCACCGTCGTGGGGTGCTGCGGTTGCTGCGCTTTGCCCTCAAAGAGGCGGTGCGCTCGGTCACCCGCAGCGACGCGTTCAAACGGCTGTCGATGGTCTGGTTGGCGCGCGAACGCCCTGAGGCGCTCGAAGAGACTGTGATCGAGGCGGCATTGCAAGAGGTGTGCCTGGCAGAACCGTTGCCGCGAACGCGCGCGGCATTCGACGAACGTGTCCAACAAGGGCGGGAGAAGTTCCTGTTGGTTGCCGACGCGATGATGCGCGCTGCGCTTGGCTGGTTCGAGCAGATCGCCGCGATCGAAAAACGGCTGGAGCGGATCGAGCGCGTTCACCCGGAGGTGGTCGCGGATATTCGGGCGCAGCTGGCAGCGCTCACCCCACCGGGGTTTTTGGCGCGCACCCCGTGGGCCCGGTTGCAGCACTACACGCGCTATCTCAAAGCGATTGTCGTTCGGCTCGACAAATTGGAAAAAGACCCGGCGCGTGACCGCAGGTGGCTGGCCGAATGGCAGCGTGCCGCGCTTCCGTGGCAAAAAGTGACGGCGAAGGCGCGTGGCGCGTGGCCTTCTTTTTGGACCGAATATCGCTGGTTGCTCGAAGAATTGCGTGTCGGGCTCTTTGCGTCCGAACTCAAAACGCCGATGCCGGTGAGCATCAAGCGGCTGGAGCGATTGTGGGCGCAGCAGGGGCATGGGTGATCGCTCTTGGTGACCATGCAATGGGTGGTCGCTATAATGGTTCCTTGATCAGGAGGGCGATCGTCATCTGTGGAAGGAGTGCATCATGGAGCGTTTACTCCGACGTCGCGTGGTGGGTATTGCAGCGGCGGCTTTGACCGGTCTGAGCTTCCCGGCATGGTCCGACGAACCGCTGACCGTTCGTGTTGCTCGGCTGTCACTCGGTACGGCAACACGCATTGCGACTGCGGCATTGCACCATTGCCGTGCGCAAGGGATTCAGGTGGGCGTCACGGTGGTCGATCGCAACGGCATCGTGCAGGTGGCGTTGCGTGACACACTGGCGCCGCCGATCACTTTGGAGATCAGCCGCGGCAAGGCCTATGCGGCAGCGATGTTCGGCGTACCGACCTCTGCGCTCAACGATCGGGCCAATACCCCCATTGGCCGTGTTCCCGGTGTCGTGATGTCGGCAGGAGCGTTGCCGGTGGAAGCTGGTGGGGTTTTTTACGGTGCGGTAGGCGTTTCGGGCGCGCCGAGTGGCACCACCGATGAGGCGTGTGCACAGGCGGGTATCGACGCCGTCCAGGCCGATCTGGAAATGAGCGATTGACGCGAAAGCGTGTCGGCACGCGTGGTGCGGCGCTGCTACCGCGAATGGTTCGTTTCGGGCGCTATCGTGAAGCGATTCGCTGCAGCGCCCACTTGATGGCTTCCGAGAGGGTCAGATCCGACGGCAGTTCGGCAACGAGCGGCGCGATCTGCGCCTCGCTGTAACCGAGCGCGACGAGCGCCGCGGCAACGTCGCGCGCGAGTTGCCACCGCGTCTCAGCGTCGCGTCCGTTGGGCGGGGGTGTCTCTGGCGTAGGCGCTTCCCCCTTGACGTCCCCTTTCTGTGCGCGGGTCTTCGCGGTGGTGGAGGTCGGTGGGGCAGACGCGGCATCGCCACCGAAGGGCAGAAGCGCCAGTTTGTCCTTGAGTTCCAGCAAGAGCCGTTCGGCGGTCTTTTTGCCGATGCCCGGAATCTTCACGAGCCGCGCACTCTGTTGTTCCGCCACCGCCCCTTTGAGTTCGCTCAAGGTGAGGTGCGAGAGCAGCGCAAGCGCGATCCGTGGTCCGACGCCGTTGATCCGGATCAGCAAACGAAACGCATCGCGTTCGGCGCGGGTAGCAAAACCGAAGAGTTGCTGTTCGTCGTCACGCACCACGTGGTGGGTGACAAGTCGCACGGTTTCGCCAGTAGCGGGCAGGGTGTAGAAGGTGCTCATCGGCACCCACACCTCGAAACCGACGCCGCCGGGGGTTTCGATGAGGACGGTTGGTGGGGTTTTCTCCCGCAACGTACCGGTCAGCGTCGCGATCATCGCAACGCGTCTCCGATGAGGGTCACCGCAAGCAGCAGCCCGTAGCCGTGTGCGGCTTGCAGCGTCGCGACGATCGCGGATCGCAGCGGCGAAAAGTCGGTCGTCTCGTTCCAGAGCGGCTGTTCGCGCACGAACGCGAACAGGATTCGGGTGGCGCAAAGCGCAGGAAGGAGCGCAGCAAGGGCGAAGAGTCCAAGCCACGGCAACAGCCCTGCGGCGGTGAGGAACAGGTGCAGCGCAAGCGCCCCCACCACGAGTAGCGGATAGCCCCAAGCGGCGTGGGCACCGAAGCGAACTGGCACGGTCCGTTTGTTGCCCGCCGCATCGGCGGGGGCGTCGGGGAATTGGTTGATATAGAGAATGTTCGCGACCAGTAGGCCGAAGGGGAGTCCCACCGCTACTGAAGCAAAGAGCGCCGTCTTAGTGAAAGCAGGCGTCAGCGGCGCGCCGATCACGGTGGCCGAGCCCGCCACCACCAGCGACCAGGCCACGGCGATCGCGATTTCGCCCATGCCGCGCGCAGAGAGCCGCAACGGCGGCGCCGAGTAGGCCCAGCCAACGAAGAGGCCGACCAGCCCGATACCGGCGAGCGCCACCGCGCGCATCGGTGCCACGGTGGCAAGCCACAAGGTGAGCGCGCATCCGCCGAGCGCGGTGATGAGAAAGAGCGCGACCGCAAAACGCACCAATTCCGTGCGGGTGAGCACCCCGTTTTGCAAAAAGCGGCTGCCGCCGGTGAAGGGGTAGAGGCGGGTGCGGTTGCAGCGATCTGTCGCCTCGTCACATGCGTCGTTGATCACGTTCGCGGCGGCGTGGGCGGTGAGCGCCAAAAGGAGCGTAAGGAGGAATAGCCCCACGGTGATCCCGATCTCTGCCGAGCCAAGCGGCGCCGCGTCTGTGGCAGCACCGTGCGCCGCGTGCCACATGGCGTAGGCACTACCCAACAAGACACCGATTGCGGTGATGGTGAAAAAGGCCGGGCGCGTCGCCAGAAAGTAGGTCTTGGCGAGCGAAGCACGCCAGCTTGGGTGCGGTTCTGCCGCATCGAGTTCGAGCGAACGGGTCATAGCGGTTGACCTTTGGTTTCCAAACGGCGGTTAGCGTACCACGATGTCGTAGTGTTCGGGGGGGTAGTCCGCTTCGCCGCGCAACGCGATCGGTTTGCCCAGAAATTCGCTGGCCATCGCAAGCGCCTGCGCGTGCTCCTCTTCGAAAAGGCGCACGACGGCGGGGGCCGCGAGGATCAGAAACTCCTGGACATGGGGAAACTGCCGCGCTTCGCGCACCAGTTCGCGCAGGATTTCGAAACAGACCGTTTCGGCGGTCTTGACGAAACCGCGCCCCGCACAGGTCGGGCACGGTTCGCAGAGTTGTTGCGACAGCGATTCGCGGGTGCGTTTGCGGGTGAGTTCGACGAGCCCCAGTTGCGTAAAGCCGCTTACGGTCGTTTTGGTGGGGTCGCGCGCGAGCGCCTTCTGGAACGCTTCCAGAACGCGTTCGCGGTGTTCGGGAAGCGTCATGTCGATGAAGTCGACCAAAATGATGCCACCCAGGTTACGGAGGCGCAGTTGGCGCGCGATCGTTTGCGCCGCTTCCAGATTGGTTTTGAGGATCGTCTCGTCGAAACTCTTCGCGCCGACGAACGCGCCGGTATTGACGTCGATCGTGGTGAGCGCTTCGGTCTGGTCGAAAATGAGATAGCCGCCCGATTTGAGCTCGACCCGTCGCGCCAACGCCCGCTCGATCTCCTCTTCGACGTGGCAGCGGGCAAAAAGAGGGCGTTCGCCGCGGTAGAGTTCGATGAGTGGCAATACGTGCGGCGCGTAGCGTTGCGCGAACGCGATCATGCGCTGCGCGTTTTCACGGGAGTCGACCTGGATCCGGACGGTGTGGCGGTCGGCGAGATCGCGCACCGCGCGCAACACCAGGTCCAATTCATCATAGAGGAGCGCAGGGGCGCGCACAGCCCCTGCTTTCTGTTGAATCTCTTGCCAAACCTGCTCGAGGTACGCGATATCGGCAGCAAGCTGCTCGTCGCTTGCTTCGAGCGCGTTGGTGCGGACGATGAAGCCGCCTGACAGGTGACTCGGCCGCAATGCGGTGAGCCGCGCGCGCAACGCTTCCCGGGCGTGTTCGTCTTCGATCTTTTGCGAAATGCCGATCTGGCCGTCGTCGTGCGGAAGATAAACGAGAAAGCGGCCCGCGAGCGAGAGCTGCATCGTGAGCCGCGCCCCTTTGCTGCCGATCGGGTCTTTGACGATTTGAACAGTGATCTCTTCCCCTTCGCGCAACAGCCGCTCGATGCGTGGCATTTCGCCCCGAGTCACTTCGGCACCGCTCGGGAGCAGATCGGTCACGTGCAGGAACGCGGTTCGCTCGAGTCCAACGTCGACGAACGCCGATTGCATCCCCGGCAGGACGCGAACCACTTTGCCGCGGTAGATGTTGCCCACGAGCCCGCGACGGCTGGCCCGTTCGATGTGGAGTTCTTGCACGGTGCCGTTTTCGACGACGGCGATTCGCGTCTCCTGCGGGGTGCAGTTCACCAGCAGCTCACGTTGGAGCTCTGGGGGTTCGATCAGGGTTGGCGGCGTTCCAAGTTGCGTCACGGGTTCAGACGGCATAGCGGCATCCTCATTCGGGAAGGCTCGCAACGCAATGGGGGCCGAGCCCGAAGCGGGCCAAAAGCTCGGCGGTTTCGAAAAGCGGCAGCCCAATGATTCCCGAGGCGCTGCCGCGGATTTCCGGGATGAACGCTGCGGCCGCTCCTTGGTAGGCGTAGGCGCCTGCTTTGTCGAGCGGTTCGCCGCTGGCGACGTACGCGGTGATCCACGCTTGCGGAAGGGGCGCGAAGCGGACGGTGGAGCGCGAGACGGCGTATTCCATGCGGTTGCCGTCGGTGAGCGCCACCGCGGTGATCACGTCGTGGGTGGTGTCGGAGAGCGCACGCAGCATTGCGACGGCGTCGTCGGCATCCTTGGGTTTGCCCAGAATTCTGCCAGCGAGCGCTACTGTGGTGTCCGCCCCCAAAACCACAGCGGCTGGGGCTGACGTCACTTCGCATGGGGCGCTGCGCTGGGACCAGGCGTCCCAGCCGGCGCGCGCTTTGGCACAGGCAAGGCGAATGGCATACTGTTGCGCCGTTTCGTGCGCAAGCGGCGTCTCGTCGACCCACTCTGCGTTGTTGGTTGTGGGCAACACCGTGAAGGGAACGCGCAGTTGTTCGAGCAGCGCCTGCCGCCGCGGGCTTTGGGACGCAAGGTAGAGGCGCGGTGGGGCATTCATTCCGTTGCTCCTCCGCGGTGATACGGATGGCCCGCGAGCAGGCTCCACGCGCGGTAGAGCGCTTCGGCGACGATCACCCGCACGAGCGCGTGCGGGAGCGTCAACCGAGAGAGTTGCCACAGTTCGTCCGCTTCGCGGCGAAAAGCGTCGGTGAACCCGTCGGGACCGCCGATCACGAACGCAACTGGGCGCGCGGCGTCGCGCCACACCGCCAGTTTCGCGGCAAGCGTTTCGGTAGTCCACGCGGCGCCCCGTTCGTCGAGCGCTACCAACCGACTCCCGGCGGGAATCCGCGCGCGCAGCCGTTCGCACTCGCGGGCTCGGGCGCGTTCGCGTTCCGCAGCACAGTCACTGCTGCGCAGTTCCGCTTTGAGTTCGACAAGTTCGAGCCCCCATGCTGGCGGCAGACGTTTGGCGTAGTCGGCAAAGCCTTCTCGAACCCATTGTGGGGGGCGGTGGCCGATCGTGTACAGGGTGAAAAAGGCCATTTCAGCACATTGCGTTCGCGGTTGCGGGGTCAGCCGGTGGGGATGCGTTCATTCGGTTGCCGACGGATGAGGTTCGCCCAACGCGTTTTGGGGCGGGGTGACGTTCGCAGCAGCCACCCGTGTTGCGGGGGGCATGCCCCACAGCTCTTCGAGGCGGTAGTAACGTCGAACCGCAGGGAGCATCACGTGGATCACCACGGGGCCGAGGTCGACGAGGACCCATTCGCCCCCTTCTTCTCCTTCCACGCCGACGATCGGGGCATGGTGTTTTTTTGCCTCTTCGACGACGTTGCGCGCAAGCGCCTTGACCTGTCGCGTCGAATTGCCCGACGCGATCACCACCCGCTCAAAGAGTGGCGTCACTTGGGTGGTATCGAATGCTTCGATCGCTTCGCCCTTGACCGCTTCGAGGGCGGCGATGGCCAATTGGGTCAATGCGTTGGTGTCCATTGGACGGTCAGACGGCTTCATGATCCTTCCGGTAAAGACGATGGTGTTCAATATACCCGAGAACCGCATCGGGAAGCAAATAGCGGACGCTCTTCCGGGCTGCGATTCGCTCACGAATCGCGGTTGCCGAAATCGCCAGATGGGTGATTGGTAATGCGATCACCCATCCCGCTGGGGGCAGTCGATCGGCGGTCGCGACCGCGTCCGGCGTGCGCCGCGCCGCCCA
The DNA here is from genome assembly GCF_003574215.1 of Hydrogenophilus thermoluteolus. NCBI lineage: Bacteria > Pseudomonadati > Pseudomonadota > Hydrogenophilia > Hydrogenophilales > Hydrogenophilaceae > Hydrogenophilus > Hydrogenophilus thermoluteolus. The sequence goes on from NZ_AP018558.1 coordinate 249,665, forward strand.
GAGCGGGCGCAGCGCAGGCGATAAGGTTGCTTCGGAGAGTGTGGTCCCCGGTCGGGTAGCGACCACCAGGTGCGCCAGCGACAACACCACGCGCCAGCGGTGCCAGCGGTCGAGCCCGGCGAACGCGTCGGCGCCGACCAACCAGAAGAGTGGGGTATTTGCACCGATGCGCTGTCGTACCGTTTCCAATGTGACGACGGTGTAGCTCGGTTGGTCGCGCCGCTCGAGTTCGCACCGTTCGAGCCGAAACGCGGGGGCGTTGGCGATCGCACGGGCGACCATCGCCGCGCGATGTTCGGCGCTTGCCACGGGTGGTGCGCGATGAGGCGGGCGCGCGTTGGGAACGAACCACACCGCGTCGAGCCGTAACGCTTCCCGCGCCTCTTCGGCAAGGCGCAGGTGGGCGAAATGGATCGGATCGAACGTTCCGCCGATGAGACCGATCATGGGAGGAACAGTTCGTCCACTTGGCGGTAATAACCGGCAAAGAGTACCGGGACAAAGACGAGCGGCAACAGGAAGAGCGCGACCGTGAAGAGCATCGGATGGACGAGCGAGGCTAGGAGCGCGACGACGACACCCGCGGCAGTGAGAATGAGCGCCATCGCGATCGTCCATGCCAAAAGCGGTGCCCAGTTGCGCAGGCAGGCGTAGAAACTGAAAAAGAGCGCTTTGGGCCACGGGACGTGGTGCCACGCGATGAGCGGCGGGGCAAACCAGTACGCCGCAGTGATCGGTAGCGAAAGCAACAAGAAGATCAAGATCGGCATCGGGTCGAACGCCGTGCCCATCGCCATCGCACCGTCGAGCGCTTCAGGCTGCATGACCATCGGGCGAAAAAGCGCCATTTCGCCCATCGTCAAAGAGAGCACCAAAAGCAGCAACAGATTGGCGATGAAGTTGAGTGCGCCCACCGCCGCGAGCGCTTGCCACGGTCCTTTGAAACCTTCGAAGAGCACTTCCGGCCCGGGGCGGAGACCGCGTTCGGCGGCGCGCATCCCGGCCAATACGCCCATTTGCAGGATCGGCATCGCGACGGCCGCGAGGAATTGACCGAAGAGCGGTACCGCTGAGAGGAGTAAAAGCAGCAGCAGATACCCGAACGAGACGTACGCGGTGAGCGCGGGCGCACGGCGCCACAACCGAAAGGCGTCGCGGGTCCAGCGCCAGCCGTCAGCAAAAGAGAGCGTAGGGGTGCGCATCGCTTACATCCCCCACACGCCGATCGTTTGCCCCGGTTTTCCGGGCCACGGGTACTCGCGCTGCCAGATGCGCGCTTCCCACGGGATTGCGTCGCGGCGGTCGAATACCACCAGATAGGCTTCCTTGGCCCCCGAACGGTCGGCGTAGTCGGCTACTTGGGCAATTCCTTCGGTCACGACCGCCTCCGGGTTTTTGCCGTTGCGCACGAGTTTGCATTCGATCACCCCTTTTTGTTTCGGCCCCAACAACCCTTGGTCGGGGTCGAGCGGCCATTCGATCAAGAGGTCGGTGCGTTTGCGTCCCAGCCCGTATTCGCGGTTGATGCGCCCGCCGCCATTGACGATGCGTTGCAAGAAGGCTTGCAACAGGAGTTGCGGGCCTGCTTCGCGATAGGAGAAGCCTTGCAGCCACGCGTCGGAGTGTTCGCGGAAAAACTCTTGGAACGCGGTGAGGAGTTTCGGGATCTGCAGGCGGTGGGTGGCTGGGTCGACGTACCACGCCGTTTCGTGGGTGATATAGACCTGTTTGGTCCAGGTGAGTTCGCGCGGGATCACTTCGCGGTAGATGCGGTTGCTGATGCGCACCATCGGCCGCACCGCAATCAGCCCCAGGTCATAGACGTATTGCAGGTCGTCCGGGGCGATCTCTTCCGAGAGCGCCGCCGGGTCGGCTTCGCTTTCGAGGATCGCCGCGATCACCCGATGAACCCGCGGCTCGGAGAGTTTGTCGGCGAGCTGGTCGAGGTGGGTCGCGCGCGATTGGATGAGCCGTTCGCGTGCCAGTTGGTAGCGTTCGAGCGTCACCGGCGCCGTCCGGTCGGCGCGTAGCGTTTTGTCTTTCCAGGTGCATTCGTGCCCGAGCGCATTGACGAGCCACGGCTGCCCTTCGGTGTCGAGCCAAAGGGGTTCCCAGATCGCGTCGTCGAACCGTTGCCCGGTGGCCTCGGTGTGCTGCAACCACAGCGCTTTGGTTTCGTCGAAGGTGAAGTTTCCCAAACGCAGCGATTCGGCTTTGATGTTGAACGCCGAGCCGCCGGTGATCACCTCTTGCCCAGGCGTGTGGATGCGGTAGTCGCGCACGTCGCGCACGCCGCACAGGATCACCGATTGCGGAAACGCCCGTGGCCGCTGGGTGTAACCAGCACGCAGTTGCCTGAGGAGCGAAACCAGGGTGTCGCCAACGAGGGCGTCGACTTCGTCCAGGAGCAGCACCACGGGTCGATCCGGGTCGGCCAGGGAAAATTCGGTAAGCCAGCGTTGGAGCCATGTGTGGGGGTCGTCGTTGGCGCGCGCGGCGTGCGCCCATGCTTGACCGCGCGATTCGCCCAGGTAGAGGCGGGCCGCCTCATAGAGCGCAGTGAGTACCGCGCCGATCCCTTCGGCGACGTTGCCACGGGCCGTTTGCGCCACTTCGATGTTGGCGTAGAGCGCGCGGTAGCGCCCTTCGCGGTTGAGGTGATTCATGAGCGCCAACAGGCAGGTGGTTTTGCCGGTTTGTCGTGGCGCGTGCAGCACAAAGTAGCGTTCCTGTGCGATGAGTGCTTCGACTTCCGGGAGATCGATCCGCGCCAAGGGGTCGATCATATAGTGGAGCTCGGGTTTCGATGGGCCCGCGGTGTTGAACGTCTTTTCGCGCGGCATCACGCTGCTTCCCTGACCTGCAACCGCGTTAGCTTAGCACAGCCCCAGCGGCGAACCTATTTCCCTGTGCGCCGGACGCTGCCATGAGGCGAAGGCAAGGGCAAGGCACCGAAATGACGTTGACGTTAACGTCAATTTCGGTAAGATAGCCTCATTGCACCGGCAAAAGCGACGACAAGAGGAGACCCATCATGACCGATCCCCGTATCGCGAAGGCGCTCACGCCCTATCAGCCGAAGAACAACGTGCGGCTCGTCACCGCTGCGGCGCTGTTCGATGGCCACGATGCCGCGATCAACATCATGCGGCGCTTGTTGCAAAGCACCGGCTGCGAAGTGATCCATTTGGGGCACAACCGCAGTGCCGCCGAGATCGTTCGCGCCGCGCTGCAGGAGGATGTGCAGGGCATCGCGGTGACCAGCTACCAAGGGGGGCATGTCGAGTTCTTCAAATACATGGTCGATCTGCTGCGGCAAAACGGTGGCGAGAAGATCAAGGTTTTCGGCGGCGGTGGCGGGGTGATCGTTCCGCCGGAGATCCAGGAGCTCGAAACGTACGGTGTCGAGCGGATCTACTCGCCCGAAGACGGCGCCCAGATGGGGTTACAAGGGATGATCAACGACGTGGTCGAGCGTTCCGATTTCGATCTCTCCCACGAAGCGCCGCAGACCTTGCCTGAAATCCTGGAAAAACTCCAAAGCGGCGATTGGCGGACGCTCGCACGCGTGATCACTGCGCTCGAAAATGGCGCCTACCCAGACGCAATCCGGGAAGGGCTCCTTGCGGCGGCGCAAGGGCTCAAAGTGCCAGTGTTGGGGATCACTGGTACCGGAGGGGCGGGCAAGAGTTCGCTCACCGACGAGCTGGTTCGCCGTTTCCGTTTGGATCAGGAAGATGCGCTCAAAATCGCGATCATCTCGATCGACCCGTCGCGCAAGCGCACTGGGGGCGCGCTCTTGGGTGACCGCATCCGCATGAACGCGATCGACCACGAAAACATCTACATGCGTTCGCTCGCCACCCGCGACACCGGTCAAGAAGTGTCGCGGGCGCTCAAAGAGGTGATCGCGGCGACCAAGCTCACCGGTTACGACCTCGTGATCGTCGAAACGTCGGGGATCGGACAGGGCAACGCGGCGATCGTGCCCTACGTCGACTGCTCCCTCTACGTGATGACCCCCGAGTTCGGCGCAGCGAGCCAGCTCGAGAAGATCGACATGCTCGATTTCGCCGATTTCGTCGCGATCAACAAATTCGACCGCAAAGGGGCCGAAGATGCGCTGCGCGACGTCGCGAAACAGTACCAGCGCAACCATCAGCGTTTTTCCGAACCGGTCGATGCGATGCCCGTCTTCGGGACGATGGCAGCGCGCTTCAACGACGACGGGGTTACTGCGCTTTATCAAGCGATGCTGCCGAAATTGATCGAATTGGGGTTGCCCGCGAAAGCCGAAGGGAAATTGCCGCGCGTCTCTGTGCGCCATTCCAGCAAAGGACAAGCGATCATCCCGCCGCACCGCAATCGTTATCTGGCGGAAATCGCGCAAACCGTGCGCGACTACCACGCCCACGTCCGGGAGCAGTCGCGGGTGGCGCGCGAACGACAAGCGCTCAAGATCGCGAAGGCGCTCTTCGAGGCGAGTGGCAAACCGGCCGAGCATTTCGACGAGCTGATCGACTGGAAAGACAGCCAGCTGACTCCACACGCGAAGAAGCTGCTCGAACAGTGGCCGACGCTGAAAAAACTCTACGCGCAGGACGAATACGTCGTCAAGATCCGCGACAAAGAGATTCGCACCCGCCTCTACCACGAATCGCTTTCGGGCAACAAGATCCGCAAGGTAGCGTTGCCTGACTTCGAAGACGACGGCGAGGTGCTCAAATTCCTGATGAAGGAGAACGTCCCCGGGTCGTTCCCGTACACCGCCGGGGTGTTCGCGTTCAAGCGCGAAAACGAAGACCCCACCCGGATGTTTGCGGGCGAAGGCGATCCGTTCCGGACCAACCGCCGTTTTCGCAAGCTCACCGAAGGGATGCCCGCGGCGCGGCTGTCCACTGCGTTCGATTCCGTTACGCTCTATGGTTGCGACCCCGACGAACGGCCCGATATCTACGGCAAAATCGGCAATTCGGGTGTCTCGATCGCCACGCTCGACGATATGAAGGTGCTCTACTCCGGGTTCGATCTTTGTGCGCCCAACACCTCGGTGTCGATGACGATCAACGGTCCCGCGCCGATGATCCTAGCGATGTTCTTCAATACCGCGATCGACCAGCAGGTGGACAAATTCCGCGCCGACAACGGTCGTGACCCCACCGAAGAGGAGTATGAAAAGATCAAGGCGTGGGTGCTCTCCACTGTGCGCGGCACGGTCCAGGCCGATATCCTCAAAGAGGATCAGGGGCAGAACACCTGCATCTTCTCCACCGAGTTCGCGTTGAAATTGATGGGCGACATCCAGGAGTACTTCGTCCATCACAACGTGCGCAACTTCTACTCAGTGTCGATTTCGGGCTACCACATCGCGGAAGCAGGCGCCAACCCCATTTCGCAGCTCGCGTTCACGCTCGCCAACGGCTTTACCTACGTCGAATCCTACCTGGCGCGCGGCATGCACATCGACGATTTCGCGCCCAACCTTTCGTTCTTTTTCAGCAACGGAATGGACCCGGAATACAGCGTGATCGGGCGGGTGGCGCGTCGCATCTGGGCGATTGCGATGAAACACAAGTATGGCGCGAACGAGCGCAGCCAAAAACTCAAATACCACGTCCAGACCTCGGGGCGGAGTCTCCACGCGCAGGAGATGGCATTCAACGACATTCGCACGACGCTCCAGGCGCTGATTGCGATCTACGACAACTGCAACAGCCTACACACCAACGCCTACGACGAAGCGATCACCACCCCCACCGAAGAGAGTGTGCGGCGGGCGATGGCGATCCAACTCATCATCAACAAAGAGTGGGGGCTGGCGAAGAACGAAAACCCCAACCAAGGCAGCTTCATCATCGAAGAGCTCACCGATCTGGTCGAAGAAGCGGTGTTGCGCGAATTCGAAGCGCTGGCCGAACGGGGGGGCGTGCTCGGCGCGATGGAGACGGGCTACCAACGCAGCAAGATTCAGGAAGAGTCGCTGCACTACGAGCAGAAAAAGCACGACGGGAGTCTACCGATCATCGGGGTCAACACCTTCCGCAACCCGAACGGCGATCCGATCCCCGAAAAGCTGGAACTTGCCCGTTCCACCGAAGAAGAGAAGCAGAGCCAGCTGCGGCGGCTGCGCGAATTTCACGCGCGCCACGCCGCCGAAGCACCGAAGTGGCTGGCGAAGCTCAAGACGGTGGCGATGGAAGGGGGCAACACCTTCGAAGTGTTGATGGACGCGGTGCGCTACTGCTCGCTGGGGCAGTTGACGCAGGCGCTCTTCGAGGTGGGGGGGCAGTATCGGCGAAACATGTGACAAATCAGCAGGTTAGCGTTTTTTGGGTTGACCGATCGGCCATTGTGGGTTATATAAAAGATTGCACTTTCTGCAATAAAAGGAGGTTAGCCATGACCGTAACCCCAATGGCCGAACGTTTGGCGCCCTGGAACTGCGCGCCGCTCACTGCGCCGGCGTTCGAAGTCTATACGGCGCGCGATCTCGACCGCATTCCGCAAATCCAGGCGCTTGACCCGGAACGACGTTTTGCGATGAAAGTGGTGGCAACCGTGCTGCCGTTCCGGGTGAATCGCTATGTCACGGAGCATCTCATCGACTGGGACAACATCCCGGACGATCCGCTCTTTCAGTTGCTCTATCCGCAGCCCGGCATGTTGCGCCCGGACCATTTCGAACGGGTCGCATCCCTGTTGCGCCGTGACGCGCCTCAGGCCGAAGTGGCGAGCGTGGTTGCGGAGATTCGCCATGAACTCAACCCCCATCCGGCGGGGCAGCTCAAACTCAACATCCCGCGGGACGAAACGGGGCAACCCATCAACGGGCTGCAGCACAAATACCGGGAAACGGTACTGCTCTTTCCCAGCCAAGGGCAGACGTGCCACAGCTACTGTACCTTCTGCTTCCGCTGGGCCCAGTTCATCGGGGATAAGTCGCTGCGCATCGCCAGCGCGGAAGCGGCGCGGATGCACGGGTACCTCCGCGCCCACCCTGAGGTGACCGATGTCTTGATTACCGGCGGTGACCCGCTGGTGATGAAAACCGCGCACCTCAAAGCCTATATCGAACCGTTGCTCTCGCCGGAATTCGCGCACATCCGCTCGATCCGCATCGGCACCAAAGCGCTCACCTTCTGGCCCTACCGCTTCTTGACCGAAGGGGAAGGGCAAGCGCTCCTCGATCTCTTTGCCCAAGTGGTCGCAAGCGGCAAACAATTGGCCCTGATGGCGCACCTCAACCATTGGCGCGAACTGGAACCGGCGCCCACCCAAGAGGCGATCGCGCGCGTGCGCGCAACCGGCGCAATGATCCGTGCCCAGGCGCCGCTCTTGGCGCACATCAACGACGACTCTGACGTGTGGGCGAAACTCTGGCAACGCGAAGTCGAACTGGGGATCGTGCCGTACTACATGTTCGTCGAACGCGACACCGGCGCGCACCACTACTTCAAAGTGCCGCTCGCGCGCGCTTGGCGCATTTACCGCGACGCGTTGCAGCGGGTCTCGGGATTGGCGCGCACCGTGCGCGGTCCGAGCATGTCGGCCGCACCGGGCAAAGTCGAAGTGCTGGGAGTGAGCCGCGTCGCGGGGCAGCGTGTTTTCGTGTTGCGGTTCCTCCAAGGGCGTAACCCGGCGTGGGTCGACCGCCCCTTCTTCGCCCGATTCGACCCGCGTGCTACATGGCTCGACGAACTCCAGCCCGCGTTCGAACCCCGTTTCTTCTGGCAGGACGAGTTCGATGCGATGCTCGGCCGCGAAGCCGCGGCGTGAGGTCGCGGCATGTGTGGTATTGCCGGTGAAATCCGTTTCGACGGTACGGAACCCAATCTCGACGCGATTGCGCGCATCAATGGGATCCAGCGCCCGCGCGGCCCCGACGGGGGTGGCGTTTGGGCGCAGGGCAGCATCGCCTTGGGGCATCGTCGCCTCAAGATCATGGACCTTTCGGAGGCGGCGCAGCAACCGATGATCGATCCCGAACTTGGGCTCGGGATCGTTTTCAACGGCGCGGTCTATAACCACCCGGAGTTGCGCCAGACGTTGGAGGGGTTGGGGTACCGCTTCTACTCCCACAGCGACACCGAAGTCCTTCTCAAAGCCTACCACGCGTGGGGCGACGCGTTCGTCGAGCGATTGAATGGGATGTTCGCGTTCGCGCTCTGGGAACGCGACAGTGGCCGTCTGGTGCTGGGGCGTGACCGCCTGGGGATCAAACCGCTCTATCTCGCGCCGCGTCCCGGCGGTTTGCGCTTTGCGTCGACGCTGCCTGCGCTTTTGGCAGCTGGCGGTGTCGACACCACCATCGACCCGCTGGCGCTCCACTACTACCTCTCGTTTCACACCGTCGTGCCCGCGCCCTACACCATCCTCAAAGGGGTGCGCAAAGTCCCGCCTGCCACGTTGGTGACGATCGAACCCGATGGTCGGGAAACGCGCCGCACCTATTGGCGGCTCGATTTCACCCGCAGTGCCGAGGATGAGGCGCGGCCGTTCGCGGAATGGGTCGAAATCGTGCTCGAGGCGCTGCGCGCAGCCGTGCGTCGCCGCTTGGTTGCGGACGTGCCGGTGGGTGCGCTCCTTTCCGGTGGCGTCGATTCCAGCCTGATCGTCGGGCTGATGGCCGAAGCCGGGATCGAGCGGCTGCGCACCTACAACATCGGTTTTGCCGACGTCGGGGACGAGAAGGGCAACGAATTCGAATACGCCGAGATCGTCGCCCGCGCGTTCGGCACCGAACACGAACGGATTTTCGTGCCGGAAGCGGAACTCCTCACCCGTTTGCCCGAAGCGATCGCCGCGATGAGCGAGCCGATGATGAGTCACGACTGTATCGGCTTCTACCTCCTGTCGGAAGCGGTGTCGCGCCACAGCAAGGTGGTGCAAAGTGGGCAGGGGGCGGACGAGGTCTTTGCCGGGTACTTCTGGTACCCGAAGCTGGCGGGGAGCACCGATCCCGTGCGCGACTACCTCGACGTCTTCCGGGACCGCGACTTCGACGAGTACCGCGCCGTGGTCCGACCCGAATGGCAAGTCGAAGATTGGAGCGAACGGTTTGTTGCCGAGCACTTCGCGCAACCCGGCGCCGAAGACCCTGTCGACAAAGCGCTGCGCCTCGATACCACGGTGATGCTCATCGACGACCCGGTGAAACGGGTCGACAACATGACGATGGCGTGGGGGTTGGAGGCGCGGGTGCCGTTCCTCGACCACGAGCTGGTCTCGTTGGCAGCGCGCATTCCGACGCGGCACAAATTGGCCCATGGCGGCAAAGGGGTGCTCAAAGAGGCGGCGCGCACAATCATTCCCAGTGAAGTGATCGACCGCCCCAAGGGCTACTTCCCCGTTCCTGCGCTCAAGTATCTGCAGGGGGCAGTGCTCGAGCGCGTGCGCGACGCACTGCTTTCGCCCGCGGCGCAAGCGCGCGGACTCTTCCAACCGGAATACGTTGCGACGTTGTTGGCCGAACCGACCCAGCACTTCACCCGGTTGCGCGGTTCCAAACTCTGGCAGTTGGGGCTTCTGGAGTGGTGGTTGCAGACCCATCTGCGGTAAGCGAAACGAGAGCGATGATGCGAGATCTGGTCAAACGGGCGCTGCGCGCGGCGCACACGCCCTACGCCACCAAACGGAAACGCAAATCCAACGCAACGTTCGAACGCGCCGAAAATGTTGCGATCCAATGCGGTTGGGGTCGCTTGTTGCTCGCGCCGACGTGGCAGGACGCTGGGACGTTGGCCCAAGCGCTTTTGCAGGAGGCCGAAGGGCAGCGCGATATCGCCATTTACGTCGCCGAGCCCCAGCGGGTGATCGCGCACGCGCCGCAACAGCTCTTCCTCGACCCCAGCGAATTCTGGCGGCTCAACCTGCAGACCTACCGGGCACCGCGGCGCGAAGCGCCACGCCCTTTCGGCTTGCGGCGACTGCGTACCCGTGCCGATATCGCTGCGATCAACACCCTATACCGCGCACGCGTGATGGTGCCGGTTTGCCCGCAGATCGTGTGGGAATTGCGCCTGAGCCGAGCAGTGACTTACGCGCTTGCTGAAGACCGGGAAACGGGCGAAGTGATCGGGGTGGCGATGGGGCTCGATCACGTCGAAGCATTTGCCGACACCGAAAACGGCTCGAGCCTTTGGGCATTGGCGGTCGATCCGCAAACACCGCATCCGGGCGTGGGTGAAGCGTTGGTGCGTTACCTCGCGGAGCGTTTCCAGGCGCTGGGGCGCTCGTGGATGGACGTTTCTGTCCTTCACGACAACGACCAAGCGATCGCGCTCTATGAAAAGCTGGGGTTCGTGCGCATCCCCGCGTTTGCGGTGAAGCGCCGCAACGCGATCAATCAGCCGCTTTTCTTGGGTGAGGTGGCAGGGCTCAACCAACTCAACCCGTACGCGCGCATATTGGTCGACGAAGCGCTGCGCCGCGGCATCCACGTGGAAATCCTCGATGCCGAAAGCGGTTTTTTCCGGTTGACCCTGGGCGCCCGTTCGATCCTTTGCCGTGAATCGCTCTCTGAGCTGACCAGCGCGGTCGCGATGAGTCTGTGTCAGGACAAACGCCTCACGGTGCGGTGGCTGGCAAAAGCGGGGCTGCGGGTCCCCGAGCAGGTGGATGCGAACGATACCGCTGCTTGGCAGCGGTTGCTCACGCAATACGGTTCGGTCGTCGTGAAACCGGTCGACGGGGAGCAGGGGCACGGGATCAGCGTCGATCTGCGCAGCGAAAGCGAAGTGGCTGCGGCGATCGAACGGGCACGCCAATTCTCCGAGCGTGTCTTGGTCGAACAGTTTTGCCGCGGAGAAGACCTTCGTGTGGTGGTGATCGACGGCGAAGTGATCGCCGCCGCGTTGCGCCGTCCGCCAGTGATCGTCGGCGATGGTCGCCACACGGTTCGTGCGCTGATCGAACGCTACAACCGACGGCGGGCAGCGGCAACGGGCGGAGAGTCGCGCGTGCCGCTCGACGATGAGACTCGGCGCTGCTTGCGGGCGCAAGGATTCGATTGGGACGATGTCCCCGGGGTCGATGTGCGGCTCCTTGCGCGCAAAACCGCAAACCTTCACACCGGCGGGACGCTGCACGACGTGACCGCGCAGCTCCACCCCACATTGCGCGACGCCGCGGAGCGAGCCGCCCGCGCGTTGCAAATCCCGGTCACGGGTCTCGACTTTTTGGTCGATGCGCCTGATCAGCCCAACTATGTCATCATCGAAGCGAACGAGCGTCCCGGGCTGGCGAACCACGAACCGCAACCGACGGCGCAGCGTTTCATCGACCTTCTGTTTCCCCAGGCCCGGCAACGCCCCTAGGAGCTTGTGTGATCACCATCGACGAAACCTACTTGGAAGAGACCCTTTTACAACTGCTGGCGATCCCCAGCCCCGTCGGCTTGACCGACGAAGTGGTGCGTTATACCGCGCAGCGCTTCTCCGCGCTGGGGATTCCCTACGAATTGACGCGCCGGGGGGCGATTCGCGCTACGCTCACCGGCAAAGCACGCAAACCGGCACGTGCGGTGGTGGCGCACCTCGATACGCTGGGCGCGATGGTGCGCGCACTGAAACCGAACGGACGCTTGGCGATCGTGCCGATCGGTCACTGGTCCGCGCGGTTTTCCGAAGGGGCGCGTGTGACGATCTTTACCGACGATGGCAGGCAATTCCGTGGCACCTGCTTGCCGCTCAAAACATCGGGCCACGCGTTCGGGCCGGAAATCGACAGCCAGCCGGTTGGGTGGGAGCAGGTCGAGGTGCGTGTCGATATCCCGGCCGAGGATGGCAAAGCGCTCGAAGCCGCCGGGATCCAGGTAGGCGATTGGATCGCATTCGACCCACAGACCGAAGTCACGCCCACCGGCTACTATGTCTCGCGTTATCTCGACGACAAAGCGGCCGTCGCTGCATTGCTCACCGCGTGCAAAGCGGTGCAGGATCATGGGTTGGAATTACCCGTCGATGCCCATCCCTTATTGACGATCACGGAAGAGATCGGCTCGGGTGCCTCTGCGGCGCTTCACGGCGACATCGCCGAGATGGTAAGCCTGGATATCGCGATCGCCGCGCCTGGGCAAAACACCTCGGAACATGCGGTGACGATCTGTCTGCAAGACATGTCGGGACCGTTCGACTACCATCTGTCGCACAAATTGATCCGCTTGGCCAAAGCCAACGCGATCCCGCACCGCCGTGACCTCTTCAAGTACTACCGCTCCGATTCGGCGGCAGCGGTAGAGGCAGGGAACGACATCCGGACGGCGTTGATCGGTTTCGGCGCCGACGCGTCGCACGGCATCGAACGCACGCATCGCGACGCCTTGCATGCGCTCACCCGTTTGGTGGTTGCGTACTTGGTCAGCGACCCCGTGACGCCACGGGATGCCCAGTTGCTCGGCTCGCTCGATGGCTTCACACGGCAAATCGAGCCCGAAGAGCTGTCGATGCCGAACAATCCGCTGCCGGAACCGAAAGAGTTTTTGGGCGTTTGATACATTTCCGTTACATTTCAGAAAAACCGTTGTAACAATCGCGTGCGATGATTCCCTCTGAGCGAATTCCCGAACCGAACGTCGGGCGTGTGGAGGAGACACAACAATGACCATCGTACGCGGCGAAGCAGCGCCTCCGCTGCCTGCCGGGCTCGACACCTTCCCGCGGCTTTTGCGGCACCATGCCGAAGTGCGTGGTGCGCAGCCCGCGGTACGGGAAAAAGAGTACGGCATTTGGCAAACTTACACCTGGGCCGACTACTACCGCACCGCGCGCGCGATTGCGTGTGGTCTGGCTGAACTCGGGTTCAAGCGCGGCGACCGGCTCGCGATCATCGGGGACAACCGTCCGCGGCTCTACATGTCGATCGCCGCGTGTCAAATGCTCGGCGGCATCCCGGTGATGCTCTATCAGGACGCGATCGCGGAAGAGATCGCGTTCGTCTTGCAAGACGCCGAAATCAAGGTTGCGATCGTCGAAGATCAAGAGCAGGTGGATAAGCTCCTGGAAACCTTGGCGTCGACCCCTTCGCTCGAGAAGATCGTCTACGACGATCCGCGCGGGATGTTGCACTACGACCAGCCCCAACTGATGGGGCTCGACGAGCTGGTCGCCGCCGGCGAGATCCACGACCGCAACCAACCCGATTTCCTGAACAAGGAGATCGAAAAGGGTTCGACCGACGACGTTTCGGTGATGCTCTACACCTCCGGGACCACGGGCAAACCCAAGGGGGTGTGCCAGACCCACCGCGCGTTCATCTTTGCCGCAAACGGCGGGATCCATTTCGACCGCCTGACCGACCGCGAAGAGATCCTCTCTTACCTGCCGATGGCGTGGGTTGGAGACCACCTCTTTTCGTATGCTCAGTCGCTGGTGGCCGGGTTTGCGATCAACTGTCCGGAATCGTCGGACACCGTGATGACCGACTTGCGCGAAATCGGGCCGACCTACTACTTCGCGCCGCCGCGGATCTTCGAGGGGTTGCTCACCCAAGTGATGATCCGAATGGAAGACGCAAGTGCCATCAAACGCAAGCTCTTCGACTACTTCATGGCGGTGGCACGGCGCTGTGGCGCCGAAATTCTGGAGAAGCGTCCGGTACCCCTCAAAGATCGTTTGCTCTACGCGCTGGGTGAAGTGCTGATCTACGGGCCGCTGCGCAACGTCCTGGGGATGTCGCGCATCCGGGTGGCCTATACCGCGGGCGCTGCGATCGGACCGGACCTCTTCAAATTCTTCCGCTCGATCGGGATCAACCTCAAACAGCTCTACGGGCAAACGGAGACGTGCGCCTACGTCTGTTTGCAGCCCGACGGCGAAATCAAGCTCGATGCGGTGGGGCGGCCGGCGCCAGGCGTCGAAATCAAGATCGCCGAGAACGGTGAAATCCGCGTGCGCGGGCCGATGACGCTGCAATCGTACTACCGCCGCCCCGACGCCACCGCCGAGGCGTTCGACGAAGAGGGCTTCTTCATGACCGGCGACGCCGGGTATATCGGTGAAGATGGCCAGTTGCGGATCATCGACCGCGCGAAAGACGTCGGCAAACTCAACGACGGCACCCTCTTTGCGCCCAACTACATCGAGAACAAGCTCAAGTTCTTCCCGCAGATCAAAGAGGCGGTGGCGTTCGGCAACGAACGCGATTACGTCGCGGCGTTCATCAACATCGACCTCGACGCGGTGGGCAACTGGGCGGAACGGCGCGGGCTGGCCTATTCGGGCTACACCGACCTCGCACAGAAACCCGAAGTCTATGCGCTCATTGCCGAGTGCGTCGCAAAGGTCAATGCCGACCTCGAAACCGACCCGATGATGAAAGGGGCGCGGATCCGCCGCTTCTTGATCCTGCACAAAGAGCTCGATGCCGACGATGGGGAATTGACGCGCACCCGTAAAGTGCGACGGCGGTTCATCGCCGAGAAGTACGCACCGCTCGTTACCGCGCTTTATAGCGACGTAACCGAGCAGTATATCGAGACCGAACTGAAGTTCGAAGACGGGCGCAGCGGCAAGATTGCCGCAACGGTGCGCATCGCGGACGCGTAATCGGGAGAAGAAGATGGCGCGCACCATCGGCGACGTAATCCTGGATCTGCAGAATATCAGCCTCAGTTTCGGGGGCGTGAAAGCGCTCACCAACATCAGTTTCAACGTCCGGCAGGGGGAGATCCGTTCGATCATCGGCCCCAACGGCGCGGGCAAAAGCTCGATGCTCAACGTGATCAACGGCGTCTACCATCCGCAGGAGGGGCGGATCATCTTCATGGGCAAGGAGCGCCGCAAGATGAACCCGCACGAAGCGGCGGCGCAGGGAATCGCGCGGACGTTCCAGAACATCGCGCTCTTCAAGGGGATGACCGTGCTCGACAACATCATGACGGGCCGTAACCTCATGATGAAGCGCAATTTCCTGTGGAACGCGCTTTATTGGGGTCCCGCGCAGCGCGACGAAATCGCGCACCGCAAACGGGTGGAAGAGATCATCGATTTCCTGGAGATTCAGCACATTCGTAAGGTGCCGGTTGGGCGGCTTCCCTACGGCCTGCAAAAGCGCGTGGAACTGGCACGAGCGCTTGCTGCGGAGCCGAAACTCCTTTTGTTGGACGAGCCCATGGCGGGGATGAACGTCGAAGAGAAGCAGGACATGTGCCGCTTCATCCTCGACGTCAATGAGCAGTGGGGGACGACCATCGTCTTGATCGAACACGACATGGGCGTGGTGATGGACATTTCGGACCGTGTCGTCGTGCTCGACTACGGACGTAAGATCGGCGACGGCCTTCCCAACGAAGTGAAGAACGACCCCGAGGTGATCAAAGCCTATCTTGGCGCGGTCCACTGATAGCGGAAGGAGAGAACCGTGACCTTTTTCTTCGAAGTCTTGATTGCGGGCCTGTTGTCCGGGATGCTCTACGCGCTGGTGGCGCTCGGTTTCGTGTTGATCTTCAAAGCTTCCGGCGTCTTCAACTTCGCGCAGGGGGCGATGGTCTATTTCGCGGCGCTTACCTTCGTCGGCGTTGGCGAAAAGCTTCTCTTATGGTTCGGCTGGGCGCCGGGGTCGTTCGCCTCGTTCCTCGGGTCGCTCCTCGTGACACTCGCCGCGATGGTGGTGCTCGCGATCCTCATCGAGCGCTTCATGCTGCGCGGGTTGGTCAACCAGCCGCTCATCACGCTTTTCATGGCGACGATCGGGCTCACCTTCTTCATCGACGGGCTGGCGCAGCTCATCTGGGGGTCGAACGTGCGTGGACTGGATATCGGGATCACCGATGAGCCGGTAATGTGGCTCCTCGATTCGGCGAACATGCTGGTTTCCAAATTCGACCTCACCGCTGCGGCGATCGCCGCAATCCTGGTTGCGGTGCTCACGGTCTTTTTCCAATACACCAAGACCGGACGGGCGCTGCGGGCGGTTGCCGACGACCACCAGGCGGCGCTGTCCATCGGAGTGCCGTTGGAGCGCATCTGGGTGATCGTCTGGGTCGCGGCTGGGGTGGTCGCACTCGTGGCCGGATTGATCTGGGGGGCGCGCAACGGCGTGCAGTACGCACTCTCCTTCACCGCGCTCAAGGCGTTGCCGGTGTTGATCCTGGGGGGCTTCACCTCGATCCCAGGCGCGATCGTCGGGGGGTTGATCATCGGGGCGTCGGAAAAACTCGCCGAGGTCTACCTTGGCCCCTATGTCGGAGGCGGAATCGACTCGTGGTTCCCCTACATCATGGCGTTGGCGTTCCTGTTGATTCGCCCCGAAGGGCTCTTTGGCGAAAAACACATCGACAGGGTGTGAGGAGAGAGACAAATGATTTATCGTGAGGCAGGGCAGTTCAAGGCGAGCTACGAAGCCGACATGCAGATCTTTCCGATCCGACAGGATCGGATCGCAATCGCGGCAATCGTACTCTTTGCGTTCGTCGGGGTGCCGCTCTTAGCCAGCGAATACTGGTTCCAAGCGATCATCACGCCGGCGCTCATCTTTTCCCTTGCGGCGCTGGGACTCAACATCCTCACCGGCTACGCGGGGCAGCTGTCGCTCGGTGCGGCGGGGTTCATGGCGGTGGGGGCGTTTGCTACCTACAACTTCATGTTGCGCATCGACGGAATGCCGTTCCTCGTCGCGATGGTTTTGGGTGGCGTGTGCGCGGCGCTCGTGGGCATCGTGTTTGGTCTTCCGTCGCTTCGGATCAAAGGGTTCTACCTCGCGGTGGCGACACTTGCGGCCCAGTTTTTCATCCTCTGGGTGCTGGTGAAATTCCCGTGGTTTTCCAACTACTCGGCTTCCGGCGTGATCACGGCGCAGGAGATCGCCATCCTGGGGTGGACGGTCGACGAACCGGTCGAGAAGTACCTCCTCACGCTGGCGGTGGTGACGGTCTTGGCGCTCGCTGCGAAAAACATGGCGCGGACCCACACCGGTCGCGCGTGGATGGCGGTGCGGGACATGGACGTCGCCGCTGAGGTGATCGGCATTCCGCTGATGAAGACGAAACTGCAGGCGTTTGCGATCAGCTCGTTCTACTGCGGCGTTGCGGGTGCGCTTTACGCCTATACCTACTTGGGAACGGTCGAACCGGAAGCGTTCAACCTCGACCTGTCGTTCAAGATCCTCTTCATGATCATCATCGGCGGGGTGGGAACCGTGTTGGGATCCTTCTTGGGGGCCGCGTTCATCACCCTGTTGCCGATCTTTCTCAACCAACTCTTTCACGCCCTGTTCGGGGATTCGCTGCCGCCCGCGTTTGCGTCCAACGTCGAACTGATGATTTTCGGTGGGCTGATCATCTTCTTCTTGATCGTCGAACCGCACGGGTTGGCGCGGCTGTGGCAGATTGGCAAAGAGAAGTTGCGGATTTGGCCATTCCCTCACTAAAATGGGTTTTTCGGGTTCGGCCCCGCTGGGGTCGGGCATTGTGTGTGTAGGTGGTAAAGGAGACAGAAGATGATGCGCATGCGCAGCAAATGGAAGAAAAGCGCGATGGTTGCGCTTGCGGTCACGGGCCTTTGGGGTAGCGGCGTCGGGCAGGCGCTCTCCGCCGAGCAGTACCTAGGGTTGCCGAGCTACCGCGTCGGCGCGTACGCCGCAGGGGGTTCTGGAATTTTCGGCGGCTGGATCGACTACATGCAGATGATCAACGAGCGCGACGGCGGGGTGAACGGCGTCAAGCTCGTGTGGGAAGAGTGTGAAACCGAATACAACAACGCGCGTGGCGTCGAGTGCTACGAGCGGTTCAAAGCGAAGGGCAACACCTTCTTCTCGCCGCTTTCCACTGGGATCACCTATTCGGTGCTCGATCGCGTCGCGCAGGACAAGATTCCGCTGGTGACCATCGGCTATGGCCGTTCCGACGCTGCCGATGGGCGGGTCTTCCCGTGGGTCTTCCCGCTCGTCACCCATTACTGGTCGCAAGCTTCGGCGATGATCAACTTCATCGGTAAAGAGAAGCTCGGCTCGATGGATCAGCTCAAAGGCAAGAAGATCGTGCTGCTCTACCACGATTCGGCTTACGGGAAAGAGCCGCACGAAGTGCTGAAAAGGCTGTCGCAGAAGTGGGGCTTTGAGCTCGAGCTGATCCCGGTCGCGCACCCCGGGAACGAGCAGCAGTCGCAGTGGCTCCAAATCCGCCAAATTCGGCCTGACTTCGTGATCCTCTGGGGTTGGGGGGTGATGAACCCGACCGCGCTCTCCACCGCGAAACGGACGGGTTTCCCCATCGACAAGATCATCGGCGTCTGGTGGGCTGGCGCGGAAGAGGATGTGATTCCGGCGGGCAGCGCGTCGACCGGTTACATCGCCGCTGGGTTCAACGCTGTGGGTGACCAGTATCCGGTGATTCAGGATATCAAGAAGTATGTCTATGCCAAAGGGAAAGGCAACCTCGATCCCAAGCGGGTCGGCAGCGTCTACTACAACCGCGGCGTGGTGCACGGCATCATCTACGTGGAAGCGGTACGCCTGGCGCAAGAGCACTTCAACAAGAAAGGGCAGCCGGTCACGGGCGAAGAGATCCGTTGGGCGCTCGAGCATCTGAATTTCACGCCGGAACGGCTGAAGCAGTTGGGCGCGGATGGTTTCTTGCCGGTGATGCAGACCTCTTGCATGGACCACGAAGGGGCTGGGGTGGTGAAATTCCAGCAGTGGGACGGCAGCAAGTGGAAGATGATCAGCGACTGGATCGTGCCGGACCGCGTGCTGGTACGCCAGCTCGTGGAAGAGTCGGCTGCGAAGTACGCGCAAGAAAAAGGCATCACGCCGCGTGATTGCAGCAAGGAGGGTTGATGATGAATCACGCCGCGGCCTCGGGTGCCGCGGCGGCGCAGGCCGCCGCAGCGCCCTACCTGGTGGTCAATAACGTCGAGGTGATCTACGACCACGTGATCCTGGTGCTCAAAGGGGTGTCGCTCGAGGTGCCCAAAGGCGGTATCGTCGCCCTCTTGGGCGCAAACGGAGCGGGCAAATCGACGACGCTCAAGACCATTTCGAATCTGTTGCGTGCCGAACGGGGTGATGTCACCAAAGGTTCGGTGGAGTTCATGGGCGAGCGAGTCGATCAACTCACCCCCAACGAACTGGTACGCCGCGGCGTGATCCAGGTGATGGAAGGGCGCCACTGCTTTGCGCACCTGACCATCGAAGAAAATTTGCTCACCGGCGCCTATACCCGCAAGGTTTCGCGCCGCGAGCTCGCCGAAGACCTGGAGCGGGTCTATCACTATTTCCCACGGTTGAAAGAGCGGCGGAAATCACAAGCGGGCTACACCTCTGGAGGCGAACAGCAGATGTGCGCGATCGGGCGTGCGCTCATGGCACGACCACAGCTGATTCTGCTCGACGAACCGTCGATGGGGTTGGCGCCGCAAATTGTCGAAGAGATTTTCGAGATCGTCCAAGATCTCAACACCAAAGAGAAGGTGAGTTTTCTCTTGGCCGAACAGAACACGATGGTTGCGCTACGCTACGCGCAATTCGGCTACATCTTGGAAAACGGGCGGGTGGTGATGGAAGGCACCGCCGAAGAGTTGCGTGAAAACGAAGACGTGAAAGAGTTTTACCTGGGGCTTTCCGGCGAAGGCCGAAAGAGCTTCCGCGACGTGAAACACTATCGCCGCCGTAAGCGCTGGCTGGCATAAAAGCAAAGGATCGGTGCGATGACCGCAAACCACAGCCCCCTTTATTTCGACGATCGGGAAACCTGGGATCCGGAGCAGCGCGAACGCGACCTGTTTGCGCGCCTACCCGCGCAATTGGCGCATGCCAAAGCGCACGCGCCTGCGTTTGCCACGCTCCTTGCAAAGGTCGACCCGCAGGCGGTCACCGACCGGGCGGCGCTTGCGCAGTTGCCGGTGGTGCGTAAGTCCGAACTGTTGGAGCGGCAGAAGGCGGCGCGCCCGTTTGGCGGATTCGCCGCGGTGCAGTGGGGGCGGTCGTGTCTGCGGGTCTTCGCGTCACCGGGCCCGATCTACGAACCCGAAGGGCCTCAACCCGATTACTACCGGTTGGCGCGCGCCCTTTGGGCGGCTGGGTTTCGTGAAGGGGATTTGGTGCACAACACCTTTGCGTACCACATGACACCCGCGGGCAGCATGATGGAGACCGCGGCGCACGCAATCGGCTGCACCGTCTTTCCGGCTGGAGTCGGACAAACCGAACTGCAGGTACAAGCGATTGCCGACCTGCAGCCCAACGCGTACACGGGTACGCCGTCGTTCCTGCGGATTCTGCGCGAAAAGTGCGAAGCGACGGGCGTGCCATGCACCTTCCGCAAAGCGCTCGTCTCCGGTGAGGCATTCCCGCCCGCGTTGCAACAGGAGCTCGCCGCCGCTGGGGTCGACGCGTACCAAGCATACGCCACCGCCGATATCGGGCTGATCGCGTACGAGACGGCGGCGCGTGCGGGGCTGGTGGTGGGTGAGGATCTCATCGTCGAAATCGTCCGTCCGGGTACGAACGAGCCGGTGCCCGAAGGTGAGGTGGGAGAGGTGGTCGTCACTACGCTCAACCCCACCTATCCGCTGATCCGCTTTGGTACCGGCGATCTCTCTGCGGTCATTCCCGGCCGGTCACCGTGCGGGCGGACCAACATGCGCCTCAAGGGGTGGCTGGGGCGCGCCGACCAGACCGCAAAAATCCGCGGGATGTTCGTCCATCCGGCGCAGGTGCAGCAGGTGGTGCGCCGCTTCCCGGAAATCACCCGTGCGCGGCTGGTCGTCACCAACCCAGACCTCAAAGACGAGATGACGCTGCAGTGTGAGACCGCGGGAGCCGTGCCTGACGGCTTGGGGGGCCAGGTGGCTGCGGCGCTCAAGGAAATCACCAAATTGCGTGGGTCGGTCGCGTTCGTGCCTGCAGGGACGTTACCCAACGACGGCAAGGTGATCGACGATCAGCGGCAGTACGAATAGCGGCAAGTCGCGTGTTTTCTCAGTGGCTGACCGGTTGGCGCATCCTCGACCTTTCGCTGCTCCTGCCCGGCCCGTTTGCGTCGTGGCGGCTTGCGCAGATGGGCGCTGAGGTGGTGAAGATCGAACCGCCCACAGGAGACGGCGCGGCGCAGTTGGGTGTGGCAACGGATTCCGCGGATGCTGCGCCCTCGTGGTTCTATCGCCTGCTCAACCACGGCAAGACGGTGGTTTCGCTCGACCTCAAAAGTGCCGCCGGGCGCGACGCATTGCTGGCGGAAGTGGCGAAGAGCGACGCGGTGCTCGAAGGGTTTCGACCCGGGACGCTCGCCCGTTTGGGGGTCGCTCCTGAGACGCTGTGGGCGGTCAATCCGCAACTGGTGATCGTTTCGATCACCGGGTTTGCCAGCGACGGGCCGCTCGCTCCCTACGCGGGGCACGACCTTACCTACCAGGCTTGGACCGGGTTACTCCAACCACACGGTAACGCCAGCGGATGTGCGGAGACGCCGGCGTGGTCGAACGTGCAAATCGCCGACCTCTTTGCTGGCGCGATGCATGCGGCGCTCGCGCTGGTTGCCGCCGTTCACCAGGCGCGCGCGACCGGGAAGGGCTGCCACATCGAAGTTCCGATGTGCGAAACGCTCCTTGCTTCCGCCCCGTTTGCGTTGGCAGAAGCCATCCAGCCGCCCGCGCAACGGGGCTTACTTCTGGGCGCAGTGCCCTGTTACGCCGTCTATCGTTGTGCCGATGGGCGCTATTTGGCTGTCGGGGCGCTCGAAACCAAATTTTGGCGGCGCTTTTGCGAAGCGCTCGATCACCCGCAATGGGTGCCGCACCAATTCGACCGCAGCGGCGAAACCCACCGTGCCGTCGCAGCGGTGGTCGGTTCCAAACCGCAAGTGGCGTGGCGCGAGCAGCTGGTGCCGCTCGACTGCTGCGTGGCACCCGTGCTGTCGATCGATGAGGCCAAAGCGTTTTTCGCTACCTGCTTCGACCCTCTGAACCACTTTCCCCAGTTCCCGCTGCGGGCGCGCTCTTGCGCTTCGTAGTCCGCTTCCGTTTCGTGGGTTTCGTGGTGGTTGCTTCGGCGTTTTGTTGATCCGCACCAGTTGTCGCGTGCGCGGACGTGGTAGAAGCGGCGTCCGCACTGGGACCGGTTGCAGCGCTTGCCATCGCCTGGGTGGTGTTGTCCCACCACGCCTTCATCAGCTCGAAGGGGTTAGGAATCGGCGGGGTTTGCGTATCGCCCGTGTCAGTCGTTTGTGGCGCTGTTGCCTCCGGCGCTGGCGCTTGTTGCCAGTTCTGGTTCATCTCCTGCCACGCGGCTACCGCGGCACGCTGCATTTCGAGCGACTGCCGCATCATCTGCACGCTGGAGAGGTTCATTTGTAACCACCCCTCGACGGTGCGGTATTCACGAATGCGCCGGTCGAGCTCGTCGAGGTCGAGCGTGGGTACCGCAAAACCGGGAAGCGGCAGTGAAGGCGCTTGCTTCATCCACTGTTGCCACCAGGCGAACGGGTCGGTGTGCGCGGCAGTCATGGCGTCTCCTCCTGGGTTGGGTGATAAACCCATTGTAGCAAGAGCGCTTGGAGTGTGCAGGAAATCAGCCAGCACAATCGGTATAACGGAGCTAAAGAACGGGTCGTTCTTCTGAAAGTATTTTGAAATTTTCTAAATTGATTTCGATGAGATTGTTTTATATAATAATTAGAATAAGTATAGACCAGTCGGGTCATTTTTTTCAACAACCGCAAGACAAAAGGAGGAGCGATGAAGCGTAAAAGTTTTGTATCGATCGTTGCGTTGGCGGGTTTTTCGCCCATGATCTTAGCCGCGCAACCCGTCTTTCCCGATTGGGTGCTTCAGCTTCATGGTGCAGGAAAGGCGTTCTTGGTGGACACCAAGACGGATTCCGTGGTTGCTGCACTGGATACGTGCAAGGGTGGGACGCTGGGCTCGACCACACCCGATGCCAAGAAGGTGTACGTGAGCTGCGCTGGCGAAGGGATGACTGAGGTGGTCGTGATCGATATTGCCGGCAAGCAAGTTGCCAAACGCCTGCAAACGGGCAATCGGCCCAAGCACGGTTTGGTCAGTCCTGATGGCAAATGGGTTGCCGTCAACCATTGGTGGTTAGACGAGGGGAAGTTGCGGCATACCTTCATTTCGACGGCAGATGACCGCATTGTCAAGACGATCGATCTCGACGTGCAGGGTGAAGCGAAAGGGCCAACCTCGATGCACAACGCTTGGAGTCTCGACTCCCGGCTGTTGTTTGCGGTGGATCGGGTGGACGATCGGTTGGTGGTGATTGCCACCGACGATTGGCACGTCCGTACTATCGCTGTACCCAGCAAGCCGCACTATCCGGTGCCAAGCCCAGACGGGAAGGAGTTGTGGCTGGTTCATGAGGGTAACGACACGGTCAAGCCTGGAATCATCGTCTATGATTTGACCAGGCCCGATTTTCCAGAGATTGCGCGAATGGAAATGCCATTGATTGGCGAAGAGGTCGTGGAAGCCCACCATGGGAACTTCACTCAAGATGGGAAATATTTCATGGCGTTGAACCGGGGACCGGGTAAAGACGCCAGAGGCAGAGAAGTCGCCTTTTTCGACGCGAAAACCAAGCAGTTGGTTCACCGCTTGACCACGGCCAGCAACGGCATCGGCCATACCTACAACACGCCAGATGGCAGATATGCTGTTGTCACCAATTACGGCAATAACGTGATCACCGTGATCGATATCACCGAGTTGCGAACGGTCAAGGATTTGCGAATCGGTGCGGGACGCATGGGTCATGTCGCGTTTACACCAGACGGGAAGTGGGCCTATGTCTCCAATGAAGGAGATGGGAATTTGTGGAAAATCGATACGACGAATTGGAAAGTGGTCAAAGAGATCAAAACCGGAGGTCAAAAAGGCGCAGGTCAAGTCTTGAACGTTTGGACCAATGTGTTCGAAGAGTTGCCACGGTGAGCGTAGTTTGGCAGTTTCGCGCGCCGCAGGGGTTACGCGGAGCAGGGCAAGGGGGTCTATTTTGTCGGTGCATCGGGCGCATGCGATGCCACTTTTCGGGCGAGGGGGTTAGGGTTACCTGAAAAAGGCCCGCAAGCGTTCCCAATGCTCCGGATCGTCCACCCAGAGAAGCCCTTGTTGTCGCTCCTCTTCGCTCAGCGGCGTGGGATTCTGTGTCAAGCGCGCGAGCCACGCTTTGTGTGAGGTTACCGCGTGGCGAGGGAGCGCTGCGATCCGTTCCGCGGCGGCGCGGGCGGCGGCAAGCGCGGTACCCGGGGCGACGCTATCAGTGACGACTCCCGCTGCCACCAGCGACGCCGTCGGCAGCAACGCCCCTTCCAACAACATCCGCGCCAAGAGCGCGCGGGGCAGGCGCGGTGCGATCAATTCCATTTCACCCGGATAGACCGCAAAGCCCAGTTTCGCTACCGGCGCGCCGAAACGGGCGTTTTCCGAGGCGACGATCCAGTCACAGAGAAGTGCGATCTCCAACCCGCCGCCAACGCACGCGCCCTCTACCGCCGCGAGCACCGGTTTCGGGCAGTCGCGAATCGCAAGCAGCGCTGGACGAACCGCCCCTTCGTGGTAGGCAGCGGCGCGTGACCGGTTGGCGCGCACGGTCGGGAATTCGCTGAGATCACCGCCGGCGGCGAAATCCCCGTCTGCCCCGGTGATGACAATCGCCCCTACCGCGTCGTCGTTGGCGAGTTCGGCAAAGTGCGCGGCGAGCTGCCGCCACATCGCTTCGTTGATCGCGTTCTTCTTCCCGGGGTGGGTAAGCGTGACGACCGCAACGCCGCACGCGTCACGCTGAAGTATCACGGTGCCGTGCATCGTTACGTACTTGCCTTGTCCGGTAAGTGCGCTGCCGAAGGGCCTGCTGGCTCCGTTCGCGGTGCGGCGTGGATTGCCGCGCGGCCATGGGTGAGGTGTTCGCGCATCAAACGCTCGCTGGCGTCGCTGTCGCCGGCAAAAAGCGCTTGCAAGAGCGCACGGTGTTCCATCAGGCTCTGTTCTAACCGTCCACTGCTAAAAAGCGACCGGTGGCGCGAAAGTTTGATCTTCTGGCGCAGGTCTTCGATCGTCGCGAGCAGCCAGCGATTGTCGGACAGGCGTTGGACTTCGCGATGAAACGCCTGGTTGGCGTCGAAAAAGCCGTCGATGTCCTGCGCCCGAAAGGCCGCTTCGAGCCGCTCATGGAGTTGGTTCAGACGTGCTTTGCCCGCTTCGTCGATGCGTTCGGCGGCGAGCCGCGCCGCGTGGCCTTCCAAGAGGATCAACACCGAGAAGATGTCGTCGAGGTCTTTGTCGGAGATCTGGGTGACGAACGAACCGCGGCGTGGCGAAAGGGTGACCAGTCCCTCTGCGGCCAGCACTTTGAGCGCTTCCCGCACAGGGGTGCGCGAGATGCCCAATTCGGCTGCGATCACTTGTTCGTCGATCCACTGCCCTGGCGCCAATTCATGGCGAAAGATGCGCTGCCGCAATCGATCGGCAACTTCCTGATAAAGGGCTTTGCGGGTGATGGGTAGGGTATCGTTCATGTTCGAGAATCATAGCATGGCTGTACATGTAATTATGAATTATAATTCCCCGTCACGGGCCAAGACCAGGGAGCCACAAAATGGACAAAGAAGACGACAAGCGGCTGGTGCTCG
This sequence comes from Hydrogenophilus thermoluteolus, assembly GCF_003574215.1. Taxonomy (NCBI): domain Bacteria; kingdom Pseudomonadati; phylum Pseudomonadota; class Hydrogenophilia; order Hydrogenophilales; family Hydrogenophilaceae; genus Hydrogenophilus; species Hydrogenophilus thermoluteolus. Next base: position 275,241 of record NZ_AP018558.1, read on the forward strand.
ATCTCGACCATGCGCCTGAGTACCCGAAGGTGACCTTCGACGATTGGGCGAAGGCCGCGGCAAAGCAGGCCCCAGAGGGGAATCTGGACAAGCTGGTGTGGCAGACGCCGGAAGGGATCGCAGTGCGACCACTCTACACGCGCGCCGACCTCGACCGTTTGCCGCATGCCGATACGTTGCCCGGTTTCGAACCGTTCATCCGCGGGCCGCAGCCGACGATGTACACGGTGAAGCCGTGGACGATCCGGCAGTACGCGGGGTTTTCCACTGCGGAAGAGTCGAACGCGTTCTACAAAAAAGCGCTTGCCGCTGGGGGGCAAGGGATTTCGGTTGCGTTCGACCTGCCTACCCACCGCGGTTACGACTCGGATAATCCGCGCGTCGTGGGGGACGTGGGGAAAGCCGGCGTGGCGATCGATTCGGTCGAGGATATGAAGATCCTATTCGACGGCATCCCGCTCGACAAGGTGTCGGTTTCGATGACGATGAACGGCGCGGTGCTGCCGATCCTTGCCGGGTACATCGTTGCGGCCGAAGAGCAGGGGGTGCGACAGGATCAGCTCTCGGGGACGATCCAAAACGACATCCTCAAAGAGTTCATGGTGCGCAACACCTACATCTATCCGCCTGAGCCGTCGATGCGGATCGTCGCGGACATCATCGCTTATACCGCCGAGCACATGCCGAAGTTTAATTCGATTTCGATCTCGGGGTACCACATCCAGGAGGCAGGGGCGGATCAGGCAACGGAGCTCGCCTTCACCCTTGCCGACGGGATGGAGTACGTGCGTGCAGCGGTGTCGCGCGGGCTTGACATCGACAAATTCGCCGGACGGCTGTCGTTCTTCTTCGCGATCGGAATGAACTTCTACCTGGAGATCGCGAAGCTGCGTGCCGCGCGCTACCTCTGGTGGCGGATCATGAAGCGTTTCGGCGCGAAGCATCCGCGGTCGATGATGTTGCGCACCCACTGTCAGACGTCGGGTTGGTCGCTCACCGCGCAGGATCCCTACAACAACATCATTCGCACCACCATCGAGGCGATGGCGGCAGTCTTTGGCGGCACGCAGTCGTTGCATACCAACGCCCTTGATGAGGCGATCGCGCTGCCCACGGAGTTTTCCGCACGGATTGCGCGCAACACGCAGATCATCTTGCAGGAGGAGACGCACATCACCAACGTGATCGATCCGTGGGGCGGCTCCTACTTCATGGAGTCGCTCACGCAAGAGATGATCGACAAAGCGTGGGCGCTCATCCAGGAGATCGAGGCGATGGGCGGGATGACCGAAGCGGTGGCGTCTGGCTGGGCGAAGATGAAAGTAGAGGAGTGCGCCGCGGCGAAGCAGGCGCGGATCGACGCCGGGCTCGATACCATCGTCGGTGTGAACAAATACCGCTTGGAAAAAGAGGACCATCCGGTCGAAGTGCTCGAAATCGACAACCGCGCGGTGCGGGAGAAGCAGATCGCCCGCTTGCAGCAGTTGCGCGCCACACGCGACAACGCGCGGGTGCAGGCGGCGTTGGCGGCGCTCACCGAATGTGCGCGAACGGGCGAAGGGAACCTCTTGGCGCTCGCGGTTGAAGCGGTTCGCGCGCGGGCGACGGTGGGAGAGGTTTCGGATGCGCTCGAGGCGGTGTGGGGGCGGTATCATGCCAACCCACAAGCGGTTTCGGGAGTCTACAGTCAAGTGGCGGAGCAGATGCCGGAGTGGCAGGCGTTGCAGCGGGAGATCGAAGCGTTCGTTGCCGAAGAGGGGCGGCGGCCGCGCGTGATGATCGCCAAGCTGGGGCAAGACGGCCACGACCGCGGCGCCAAAGTGGTGGCGTCTGCGTTTGCCGACCTGGGGTTCGACATCGACATCGGCCCGATGTTCCAAACCCCGGAAGAGGCGGCGCGTCACGCGGTGGAGAACGATGTCCACGCAATCGGGGTCAGTACCTTGGCAGCGGGCCACAAAACGCTCGTGCCGGCGCTCATCGAAGCGCTCAAGGCGCTGGGTGCCGACGATATCGTCGTCTTCGTGGGCGGCGTGATTCCGGAGCCCGATTACCCCTTCCTCTATGAGGCCGGGGCGAAAGCGATCTTTGGCCCAGGTACGCCCATTCCGGAAGCGGCAAAGCGGGTGCTCGCGGAAATTCGCGCAGCGCGTGCGTTGGACCGCAGCCGCGACGCGTGATCGGCATGATGCTTTCGGAAACGGCAGCAGTGGCGGCGCAGCCCGTCTCAGTTGCGCAAGCGCTTCGCTCCGATGCCGACCAGCGGCTCTACGACGGTGTGCTGCGTGGGGAATTGCGCGCGCTGGCGAAAACGATCACGTTGATCGAATCGCAGCGCCCGGACCATCGGGCACGCGCGGAGCAGCTCATTCAGGTCTTGCTCCCGCACGCGGGCCATGCCGTGCGGTTGGGCATTTCGGGCGTCCCGGGGGTGGGGAAGTCGACCTTCATCGAAGCGCTGGGTTTGCACCTCATCGAGGCTGGGCATCGCGTAGCGGTGCTGGCGGTTGACCCCAGCTCCAGCGTTTCGGGTGGGTCGATCTTGGGCGACAAAACCCGGATGGAGCGGTTGAGCCAAGACCCGCGGGCGTTCATCCGCCCGAGTCCCGCCGGGCAGTCGCTGGGGGGGGTCGCGGAACGCACCCGTGAAGCGATCCTGGTGGTCGAAGCGGCCGGCTACGACGTGGTGATCGTCGAAACCGTCGGCGTCGGTCAGAGCGAGACCGCCGTTGCCAACATGACCGACGTCTTTGCGCTCCTGCAATTGCCCAATGCGGGCGACGAATTGCAGGGGATCAAGAAGGGGATCATGGAGCTCGCCGACGTGATCGCCGTGAACAAGGCCGACGTCGATGCGAAAGCGGCAGCGCGCGCGAAAAGCCAGCTCGAAGTGGCGCTGCACCTGATGCGCCCCACTTACCCCGATTGGCGGGTACCCGTGTTGCTCACGTCGGCACGCACCGGAGAAGGGGTAGCGGAATTTTGGGACACCGTGATGCGGTTGTGGCAAATGCTCGCCGACGACGGGCGGTTAGCGGCAAAACGGCAGCGGCAAGCGCAGGCCTGGTTGTGGGAGGCGATCGACGCCGAACTCAAACGGTGGTTTCGGGCGCATCCCAACGTGCGCGCAGCGCTCCCCGACGTGGAAGGGTCGGTGGCCGCGGGCAGGAGCGCGCCGATTTGGGCGGCGCGCCAATTGTTGGCGGCAGCCGGTATCGATCGAATGAGACAACACAAGGAGTGACGCTTCATGCAAGCGATTCTGGAACAACTGGAAGCGAAGCGCCAACAGGCGCTTCTGGGTGGTGGCGAAAAACGGATCGCCGCGCAACATAAGAAAGGCAAATTGACCGCGCGCGAGCGCCTTACGCTGCTGCTCGATCCTGGCAGCTTCGAAGAGTGGGATATGTTCAAAGAGCACCGGTGCACCGATTTCGGCATGGATGCCGAACATGTCCCAGGCGACGGCGTGGTCACCGGTTACGGCACGATCCACGGGCGGCTCGTGTTTGTCTTCAGCCAAGATTTCACCGTGTACGGCGGTTCGCTTTCGGAGGCGCACGCCGAAAAGATCTGCAAAATCATGGATCAGGCGATGAAAGTGGGCGCGCCGGTGATCGGCCTCAACGATTCGGGCGGGGCGCGCATTCAGGAGGGGGTCGCCTCGTTGGGCGGCTATGCCGAGGTCTTCCAGCGCAACGTGCTTGCGTCTGGCGTCATCCCGCAGATTTCCCTCATCATGGGGCCCTGTGCGGGAGGGGCGGTCTATAGCCCGGCGATGACCGATTTCATCTTCATGGTCAAGGATACTTCCTATATGTTCGTTACCGGCCCTGACGTCGTCAAGACGGTGACCCATGAAGAGGTAACCGCAGAAGAGCTCGGTGGCGCGGTGACCCACACCACCAAATCGGGCGTTGCCGACGCGGCGTTCGAAAACGACATCGAAGCGCTGTTGCAACTGCGCCGCTTTTTCGATTTCCTTCCGCTCAACAACCGCGAAAAAGCGCCGGTACGGACAACGCAGGACGATCCGGAACGGCGCGACGATTCGCTCGACACCTTGGTGCCGGAAAACCCCAACCAGCCCTACGACATGAAAGAGCTCATCGTCAAGGTGGTCGACGAGGGGGACTTCTTCGAGCTGCAGCCCGATTATGCGAAAAACATCATCATCGGCTTTGGCCGCATCAATGGGCAGACGGTTGGCGTAGTGGCGAATCAGCCGATGGTGCTCGCGGGGTGCCTCGACATCAAGAGTTCGATCAAGGCGGCGCGGTTTGTCCGTTTCTGCGACGCATTCCATATTCCGATCGTCACCTTCGTCGACGTACCCGGGTTCCTGCCCGGGACCGCGCAGGAGTATGGCGGCATCATCAAGCACGGCGCGAAACTTCTTTTCGCCTATGCCGAAGCGACGGTGCCCAAGGTGACCGTGATCACCCGCAAAGCCTACGGTGGGGCGTACGACGTGATGGCGTCGAAGCACCTGAGAGGCGACGTGAACCTGGCTTGGCCCACTGCGGAGATCGCGGTGATGGGGCCGAAAGGGGCGGTGGAGATCATCTTCCGTTCCGAGAAAAACGATCCGGAACGGATCGCGGCGCGCGAAGCGGAATACAAAGCGAAATTCGCCAATCCGTTCGTTGCGGCGCACCGCGGCTTCATCGACGACGTGATCATGCCACACGCCACGCGCGCCCGCATCAGCCGGGCGCTGGCGATGCTCGAGACCAAAGTGCTCGAAAACCCGTGGCGCAAACACAACACGATGCCGCTCTAACCGAATTCGGGGGAAGACGATGTTTCGCAAAATCCTCATTGCCAACCGTGGCGAGATCGCTTGCCGCGTGATCAAAACCGCCCGCAAGATGGGCATCCAGACCGTCGCGGTCTATTCCGAAGCCGACGCGCGCGCCCTGCATGTGGAAATGGCCGACGAAGCGGTCTGCATCGGACCCGCACCCGCACGAGATTCCTACCTGCGTGCGGAAAAGATTCTCGAAGCGTGCCGCCAAACCGGTGCTGAAGCGGTGCATCCGGGGTATGGGTTTCTCTCGGAAAACGAAGCCTTTGCCGAAATGCTGGAAGCCAACGGCATCGTCTTCATCGGGCCGAAACCGGCGGCGATTGCCGCGATGGGGGACAAGATCGCGTCGAAAAAACTGGCGCAACAGGCCGGTGTCAATACCATTCCGGGCTATACCGACCCGGTGGAATCGGCAGACGCGGCGGTTGCGATCGCGCGCGAGATCGGCTACCCGGTGATGATCAAGGCCTCAGCCGGTGGCGGTGGCAAAGGGCTGCGGGTGGCCAGGAACGACGACGAATGCCGCGAAGGGTTCGAATCGTGCCGCAACGAAGCGCGCAACGCGTTTGGCGACGACCGCGTCTTCATCGAAAAGTTCGTCGAAGAGCCGCGCCACATCGAAATCCAGGTGCTGGGCGATGCGCACGGGAACATCGTCTATCTCTTCGAACGCGAATGCTCGATCCAGCGCCGCCACCAGAAGGTGGTCGAAGAGGCCCCAAGCCCCTTCGTCACCCCGGAGATGCGCCGGGCGATGGGCGAACAGGCAGTGGCGCTCGCTCGCGCCGTCGGGTACCAGTCGGCGGGTACCGTCGAATTCGTGGTCGGCAAGGATCGCTCGTTCTACTTCTTGGAGATGAACACCCGGTTGCAGGTGGAGCACCCGGTCACCGAAATGATCACCGGGCTCGACCTCGTCGAACAGATGATCCGGGTTGCGGCGGGCGAACCGCTCTCGATTCGGCAAGAGGATTTGGCGATTCGCGGCTGGGCGATCGAGTGCCGGATCAACGCCGAAGACCCCTTCCGCGGCTTTCTCCCCTCTACCGGCCGGCTGGTGACGTTCCAGCCACCGGAAGAGGTGCCCGGCGCGGTTCGCGTCGACACCGGCGTCTATGAGGGGGGCGAGATCTCGATGCACTACGACTCGATGATCGCCAAGCTCATCACCCACGGCGCGACACGGGACGAAGCGATCGCCCGGATGCAAGAGGCCCTCGATGGTTTCGTGATCCGCGGCATTGCGTCCAACATTCCGTTTCAGGCAGCGCTCATGCAGCACCCTCGTTTTCGCGCCGGGCGGCTCACCACCGCGTTCATTGCGGAGGAGTTCCCGGACGGCTTCTCTGCCGACGCAGTCCCGCACGAAGACCCGCTGCTCCTCAAGCTCATCTGTGCGGCGCTCACCTACCGCGAAGAAGCGCGCGCCGGTGAGATGCGGCCCGGGCGTCCGGCTGGTGCGTGGTACGAGGTCGCGGCAAACCAAAACGCTGCGGCGCGCGGTACCCTCCGCCCGTATGCTGCGCCACGCCAATATGTGGTGTTCGACGAACGCGACGAAGCGCGTCGCGCCGAAACGGTGAAGGCGGGTGAGGATCCCCGCGCGTTGACTTTTGGAACGTCGGCCGAGGTCGAAGCGCTCACGCCCAACCGCTACGCGGTCCGTTCCGGCGAACGCAGCGTCGAGATCGACTTCGACCCGAATTGGCGTTTCGGCTCGATTCGCCTGACCGTCACCGTCGCGGACGAAAAGCTGGTGCTTCAGGTCGAGCGGGAGGGGGTCTGGTACCGGGTGCACCACCGCGGCAGCCAATTGCGCGCGCTGGTCCTGCCGGCGCACGCCGCACCGCTCTACGCCCACATGCCGGTGAAAGAGGCTCCCGACCTGAGCAAATACCTCCTTTCTCCGATGCCGGGGCTGCTGCGCGAAGTGGCCGTTGCGGTCGGGCAGGCGGTGAAGGCGGGCGAACGGCTCGTGGTGATCGAAGCGATGAAAATGGAGAACATCCTGCGCGCCGAACGCGACGGGATCGTCAAAGCGATCCATGCCGAACCGGGCGCGAGCCTCGCGGTCGATGAGATCATTCTCGAGTTCGAATGATCCGCTGCGCGATCGCTGCGGGTGGCAGAACCTCGTCGACGCCGCCCAACGCGATCGCCGCTTTGGGCATGCCGAAAACGACGCAACTTGCTTCGTCTTGAACGATCGTGTGGGCTCCGGCGTCGTGCATCGCTTTGAGCCCAGCGGCGCCGTCGTTGCCCATTCCGGTGAGGAGAATGCCAAGCGCACGGCGGCCAGCGATTTGTGCGGCGGAATGAAAGAGTACATCGATCGAGGGCTTGTGGTAATTGACGGGCGGACCATCGATCACTTCGACACAGTAGGCATTACCGCGCGGTGCTAGGCGCAGATGGTGGCCGCCGGGGGCGATGAGCACCAGTCCCGGGCGAAGCACGGTGCGGTGGCTTGCCTCAACGACGTCGAGCGCAGACAGCATATCGAGCCGTTGTGCGAAGGGATGGGTAAAGCCCGCTGGCATGTGTTGGACGATCACGATGGCGGGAACGGTACGCGGTAGCTTCGCCAAGATCGTCTCCACTACCGCGGTTCCCCCTGTCGAAGAACCGACCACGATGACCTGAGGGGCGCGCCCCATTGGTTCGTCCTCAGCTTACTCCGGCAGCGTCGGATAAGCCGGTAGGTGCCAGCCCCTCACGATCCCCATCGCGCGCAACGAAAACGCGACCGCCGCACCGATCATGAGCGCCACTTCGTGCGCCAACCACCCTTCGGTGAGCACGAACGCCGCAGCACCGGCGGCGGCTGCAGTGGCGTAGATTTCGCGGTGCAGAATCATCGGGATCTCATTGCACAGGATGTCGCGGATGAGGCCACCGAAGCTCGCGGTCATCACGCCCATGATCACCGCGATGAAACCGTTTGCGTTGGCGGCAAGCGCTGCTTGCGCGCCGATGAGACAGAAGACCGAAAGCCCCACCGCGTCGAACCAATCGAGCGCACGATTCGCGGTGAGCCAGCGCGAAAAACGGGGAGCGAACCAACCCAGCGCATAGAGGAAGAGCGCCGTGCCCGCGGTGAGTGCCACATAATGCCACGCCGCCAACCAAAAAACGGGACGGTCGAGCAAGAGATCGCGGAGCGTTCCGCCGCCGATGCCGGTAACGGTAGCGGCAAGCATCAGGCCAACGGGGTCCAGCCGTTTTTGCGCCGCGACGATCGCGCCGGAGAGGGCGAACACCACGACGCCGAAGTAGTCGAGCCAGAGAAGTAGGGAAGAGATTGCCATTGTCCCGTCCAATCGTCACGTCGCGGTTGGGTAACCATTTTGCTTCTCTTGGGAGCACTCCAGTTTTTTGAGCTTTTCCCAGAGTGTTTTGCGGGTGATGCCCAGCGCCGCGGCGGTGCGCGTGATATGACCTTGGTTTTGCTCCAGTGCGCGCAGCAGGTAGTCGCGTTCGCACGCCATCAGGTATTCCGCTAGTGACGCGGAGATCGTCGCGCCAACTTCTGCAGACTCTGGCGCGTTGCCTGCGTTGTCGAAGAACGCATCGATCGTGAGCGTCGGCCCCAGCGCCAAGATGCACGCGCGCTCGACCGCGTGTTTGAGCTCGCGAATGTTACCCGGCCAGGAGTAGGCAAGGAGCGCTGCTTCGGCGCGTGGGTCGATGCGTTTGCGTACGTCGGGGTGTTGCTGGTTGAATTCGGCGATGAAGCGGCGCAAGAACCAGCGAATATCCTCTGGGCGTTCGCGCAGTGGTGGAATCCGTAGGTGGATCACATGGATGCGGTAGTAGAGGTCTTCGCGGAAGGTGCCCGCTTCCACCATCGCTTTGAGGTCGCGGTGGGTGGCGCACACAAGCCGGAAGCGGCTGGTCAACGGCTTTTCGCCGCCCAAACGCGTGAAACGGTGGTCTTGGAGCACGCGCAGCAGTTTTGCTTGCATCGCAAGCGGCATTTCGCCGATCTCATCGAGAAAGAGCGTACCGCCATCCGCTCGCTCGAAAAGCCCTTTTTTGGTCCGCGTTGCCCCGGTGAAGGCCCCTTTTTCGTAGCCGAAGAGTTCTGCTTCGATGAGCGATTCGGGAATCGCGGCGCAATTCACGGCAACGAACGCCCCTTCACTGCCCACGGCGTGGTGGTGGAAGCGGCGGGCGACGTACTCTTTTCCGCATCCCGATTCTCCTGTGATGAGTAACGCTTCCGCGTGGCGTGCAAGCCGTGGCAATTGTTCGGCAATGCGTTGCATCGCAGGGGAAATTCCCAGCGTGTCATCGGTTTGCTCATGCACAATCCCGTAGGATTCCGCCAGTTCGCGCACGCGATGCAAAAGTGCCTCAACCTCGAAGGGCTTGGTGAGGTAGTCGGCGGCCCCTGCTTTGATCAGTTCCACCGCACGGTCGATGGTGCCGTAGGCGGTGAGAAAAAGGAAAGGGGGGAGGTCGCTGCGTTCGGCAGCGAGGGCGAGGAAGAGATCGCCGCCCTCGATATCGGGGAGGCGGATGTCGCATACGGCGACGCAAAAGCGGTGCGCGCGCAACGCGTCGCGTGCCTCTTTGCCACTTTTGTACCAGGAGACATCGAAACCTTCAAGGGAAAGGAGATGGGTGAGCGACTCCCCCATGATCGGATCGTCTTCGATCAGAGCCAGGCGGGGCTTTTGATCAATCTGGCAGGGCATAGGGTATCTCCACGAGGAAGCAGGTGCGGCCAGAATGGCTTTCTACCGAGAGACCGCCGTTGAGCTGTTTGACCAGTTGGTAGACGACCCACAGTCCGAGACCATGCCCTTCTTTGCGCTGAGTGGCAAAAGGCTCAAAGAGGTAGGCCATTTGATTTTCCGGGATTGGATCCCCGTCGTTGCAAACGGAAAGCAGTAAGTGGCGACTCTCGGTGCATTGGACTGCAACGGCAATGATTCCGTTTGGAGGAGATGCGGCGATGGCATTCAGGATCAGGTTGAGCAGAATCTGGCGGATCGGCGTGGCAGGCAGCGGCAGCGGTGCGGTGAGGTTGCTGTCGATTTGCAGCGTAACGTGGCGGGCGTGTGCTTCCCCCTCCACGAGCAGGTATATGTCCTCGAGATCGGCCGGTTCGAGTGAACGGTCCTGCAGTTTGGTCTCGACCAGGAGCGCAGCAACGGTATTGCGGATCTGGGTAAGGCCACGTTCCAGCAGTGAGACGGTCTGGGCAGCAATCGGGTCGTGTTCGCCATGCTTTTGCCACGTTTTCACCGCGGTGAGCATTCCACCCAGCGGATTGTTGATTTCGTGGGCGATTCCTGCGGTAAGACGACCGATTGCGGCGAGCCGCTCCGAAACCACCATCTGCTCTTCCAATTCCTGTTTCAGCTTGAGTTCCGCGATCATGCGGCGGAAAGCCGCGCTCAGCTGGCCGATTTCGTCCCCACTTTCCGGCAGAGCCGCCTGTTCCGCTTCCGTGAGGCGATCGGGAACGTGGCGCATCGCGGAAGCGAGCGCAAGCAGCGGTTCCGCGGTGCGGCGGGCCCAGATCCAGGAGACGGGTAAAATGAAGAGCATCGCCAAGCAGGTGATCCAGAACGCGCGCAAGACGAGTTCACGGTAGTGCGGCAGGATCGCGGTGGTTGCGTAACCAAGCACGACGTGCCCCAACGCTTCGCCGTCGGTGAGGAGTGGGGAAATGACGAACAACGTATTCGATTCCGGAACGGTGATCGATTGCTGCTGAGCGTTTCCTTCCCATTTAACCTGTTTGGCCATTTGACCGACGTCACCACGGAGTTCATCGACCAGTGCGCCCAGTGGATAGCGGCGGGGTTCGTTCGCGACGAAGATGCGCCGCTCTTTGTCGATCACGAGAAGCAGTGGGCTTGCGGCGTTGCTCATCGCCGGAATCTCTTCGGTACGAACCGAACGCAGAATTTCGAACGCGCGCCAGACATCATCGTGCAATACCGGCGAGATCAGGGTATTGGCCAGAAGGCTGCCCAGGCTGCGAGCGTTCCTTTCCAGGTTCGCGCGCATCTCTTCGTAGTCTTTGACAAGCAACGCGGTGGTGATCAGAAACGCCGTTCCGAGTACGGCGAACATCACCCGCAGTGGGATCTTCCACCGCAAAGAGAGGTTGGTCAGCGGCTTCATGTTCGGGGAAGGTTGAGGTAGGCGGCCATCCACGCGATCGAATCGTAGAGCGTGTCGTCGGCTGTGGTAAACCCATCCAAACGGAGGAGTCGCAAGAGTTGCGCCCCGTTCGCATCGTCTGCCATGTTCAGCAACGCTGTGCGAAAGCGTGTTTCCAGCGCTTCGGGGATATTTTTGTTGGCCACGAAAGGGGGAAAACCAAACGGCGGAGAGCGTTCGATGATTTGCGTTCCCTGAACGAGCTGAGGGTAAATTTCTGCGAGCGTTTCCCAGACGTAACCGTCGACCGCGCCGCCTGCGGCAAGCCCGGTACCCACCGCTTCGATCACTTTGCGATGCGCCCAGGTGAAGAAGGTGCGCGCAAAAAATTTTGCGGGATTTTCGCCACTTTGCGCGATCGAGTATTGCGGGTAGAGAAAGCCGGAATTGGAGTCGGGATCGCTGTAGGCGAAAACCTTTCTACGAAGGTCGGTCAGACGGCGCAGTTGCGGTTGCGAGCGATCAACGATCAAATACGAATGATAGGTGGGTTCGCCTCGCCAGAGTGGTACCGCAACGAGCCGCAGCTCATCACGATAGCGCACGTAGGGGTAACCACAAAGCCAGGCGAAATCGATCTTGCTGGTACGGAGGAGTTCGATCACTTCGCGGTAGCTGCCGCGCTGCACGAACTGGACGCGCTGGCCCAGTTTTCGTTCTAGCCATTCCCGCCAATGGGTGAGAAAACCGATCTGGTCGTCGAGAAAAACAGGGGTGAGTCCGATGCGCAGCGGCGCATCCACGGAGCTGTGACCGGGCAACGGGAACGACAAACCGACCGCTTGCGCAAAGAGCGCTTTGAGGGCGGTGCGTCGGGAAAATGGGGCGGCAGCCATATCGGGATTGATTGCAGGATCATTTTTCATGATAGCGCAAAACACAGGGGATCGGAAGCGTTTGGGGATGGTTTCGAAAGCGTGACGGCAACACGGGTCGAGTGGTTACCTGGACGTAACGCCCTGCGATCTTATCACAATCGCCCGTACGATTAATGTGTTGTTTTTCAATATAAATTAGGAATCGGGTAACGATTTCTCATCTTTGGTCCGGAAATTGCTTTGTTTTAGCTAGCCGGCTCGACAGGGGGGGCACTCCCGACTGAACGGCGACGAAAATGGCTTTTTCTCGACTTCGAGGAGGTGTGGTAGATGAGTGAAGAACTGCGGGTCTCGTCTATCGAGACAAGAGGGGTGCCTGGTAAGCGGCGCTACGCGATGGTGATCGACACTCGCCGTTGCATCGGGTGCATGGCCTGTCAGGTGGCTTGTAAAGCCGAGTACGACACGCCGCTGGGCGTCAACCGAACCTGGGTGCCCTACAAAGTTACGGGCAAATATCCTAACGTGAAAAAACACTTCTTGCCGCGGTTGTGCAACCATTGCGACGATCCGCCCTGCGTGCGCAACTGTCCGGTCGAGGCGACCTTCAAGGTCGACGATGGTGGGTTCGTGCTCCAACGGTACGAACGGTGCATCGGTTGCCGGAGCTGTATGGCAGCATGTCCCTACAACGCGCGTTTCATGTTGCCCTCGCACCGTACCTACACGCCGATCACCAACGTGGTGGACAAGTGCACCTTCTGCTTCCATCGTGTCACGCAGAACCTGGTTCCTGCGTGTGTCCAGACCTGCGTGGGGCGCGCACGGGTCTTCGGCGACCTCAACGATCCCAACAGCGAGGTCTCCTACCTGGTTGCGCACAACCCAACCCAGGTCTTGCGTCCCGAGCAGGGGACCAAACCCCACGTCTTCTATATCGGTGCCGACCGGAACCACACCGAGTACGGGCGCGATGTCTATCGCCGGATCGAGGTGATGGAATCGGAGCGCGCGGCGTGGAAGAAACATTTCGACCTCTGAGAAGGAGCAGATCATGGGTGAATATCTCGTCTTTCATGACGTCGCCTGGCATGCGACGTACGCAATCTATTTCTTTGTGATCGGTATCGTCGCCGGTCTTTCGTTTCTCTCCTATGCGTCGTGGCATCTTCCTGCGTTGCGACCGTTGCGCGAAAAGAGTGCTTATGTTTCGTTCGCGCTGCTGGTAGTGGGCGGTCTGTTATTGATCGCCGATCTCTCCCAGCCGATGCGTTTCCTCAATATGCTCAACCCTGCCTATCTCAACTTTTCTTCTCCGTTGGCGTGGGGGGCGCTCAATCTCGTCGCGTACGGAATCGCTTCCGTTCTCTACCTCCTGATGATGTTGTGGAAGAAGGATGAGAAGAACGGCAAGATGTTGGCGTTGGTCACCGCGCTCTTGGCACTGGGGCTGCCGATCTATACCGGCTTCGACCTCACGGTCCATCAACACCGCCCGGTATGGAACACACCCGTGATTCCACTGTTGTTCGTCGCGCTCGCATTCTCGACGGGTTCGGCAGTCGGTGCCCTCATGAGCGCAAACAACGCTGAGGCGCAACAAGTTCTGCGCCAGTTCATGCTCTGGTCGGCTGGCGCTGTCGTCGTCATCCTCATTGCGATCATGGGGACCACCAGCTACGGCGGTTCGGCTGAGGAGCTCACCTTCATGCTCATGACGTCGGGCACGATGGGGTTGCTGTTCGTGGGTGTGGGTTTCCTGGCGGGAAGCTTAGCACCCGTGGTGATGCTCTTTGCGCCAACCGGCAAAAGCATCAGCGTGATCCTGGTTTCTGCGTTGCTGATCTTGCTGGGGAGTGCTGCGGTGCGTTACGTGATCCTGATGGCTCCGCAGCAAGTGCAGACCCTTTTCTGATTGGTTTTTGAGGAGAGATAGAGATGGATATGCCAAAAGTCACGCGTCGAACCTTTCTGAAGGTGAGCGCTGCGGCGGGTGGTGCTGCCGCAGCAGCGCCGCGGCTACTGCAGGCGATGGAAAACGAGCTGGGAGGGCGCGATTACAGTCCGGTCACCATGGCCCAGCGTCAAGCGATTCCCTATACTTGCCACGTCTGCAACATCCAGGACGGCGCGATCGCTTTTGTCGAAAACGGCCGTATCGTCAAACTGGAAGGCAACCCCGAGCACGTCTCGACCCGTGGCCGCCTCTGCGCCAAAGGCAACGCTGGGATGTGGTATACCTACAACCCGGATCGTGTCCTCTATCCGTTGAAACGCGTCGGTGCGCGCGGCGAAGGGAAATGGAAACGCATCACCTGGGAAGAGGCGCTGACCGAAGTCGCGCAGCGGCTCGACGCTGCGCTCAAAGAGGATCCGAACACGATCATGCTCAAATGGGGGCGTGACCGCACGGGTGGTGCGCTCATCCGTTTCATGCATACGCTCGGTTCCGACAACACGATGAACCACACTTCGGTGTGCGAGTCGTCGAAAAAGGTCGGCATGGAGCCGACGTGGGGGCCGGACATCGAGACGCCGGATTTTTCTAAGACCAAGTATGTGCTGAACTTCGGTTCCAACGTGCTAGAGGCCGCATACTTTCACAACCCGCTTTCACAGCGTGTTACAGAGGGGCGCATCGACAACCATATGAAGATCGTCACGTTCGACGTACGGTTGTCCAATACGGCCGGCTATTCGGACGAGTGGATTCCTGTCTTCCCCGGTACCGATGGCGCGGTGGCGCTGGCGATCGGCCACGTGATCCTGCGCGACGATCTGCAGGACTCGGAATTCATCAATACCTGGACCAACGTTACCGTCGAGGAGCTGAAGGAGCACTACAAGTCCTTCACGCCGGAGTGGGCGGAGAAAATTTCGGGCGTTCCTGCAGCGACCATCGAACGGCTCGCGCATGAGTTTGCGACGACGAAACCAGCTACCGTCTTCACCTACCGCGGGCCAGCGAAGCACCTTTATGGCTCTTACAACGAAAAGGCCTGCATGATGTTGCCGATCCTGACCGGCAACGTCGAGAAGGCGGGAGGTTACTGCCTGCCGCGTGGCATGGGGTGGCCGCAACCCAACCCGAAGCCGCCCAAGCCCGCGAAGCACGCCTATGCGAACCACCACTACCATCCGCTCTTTCCGCTGGCGAGCCACGGCGTCTCCCATCTGACTCCGTTCGATATCTTCGAGGGGCGAACCAAGGTGAATGTCTATTTCACCTATATGGACAACCCGGTCTACACCAACCCGGGGGCGCAAGCGGTTTGGGGGCGACTCTTCAAGGACGAAAAGTTGATCCCGTTTTTCGTCTCGATCAGCACCGTGATCGGGGAAGAGACGGCGTATGCCGACATCATCCTTCCCGATTGTATGTTCCTCGAGCGCTGGGAACCGGAATCGATGCCCAATTCGTTGTGGCCGTGGTTGGGGATCCGGCAGCCGATCATCGCGCCGCTTGGCGAGACGCGCGAGACGCGCGTCATCCTGCGTGACATCATCCACAAGCTCGACCCGGATGGTTCACGCGGAATGAAGCAGTACTGGAACTTCAAGGATGGCGAAGACTACATGCGCCAGCACTTCGACAATATCCCTGGCCTCAAGGATGTGGGCGGTCTCGATTTTCTCAAGAAGAAGGGGGTCTGGCCGATCTACGGCAAGCTCGATCCCCGTACCGGCAAAGTCGTTGATAAGACCGGACGCGAGATCAAGGCGGAATATGAGCTCTACAAGAAAGAGCTCTCCGACAGCGATATGATGGGCGCGACGATCGAACCCAATGGGCTGATCGTCAAGAATGGCAAAGCGATCGGGATCCGTCGCAATGGGAAGAACTATGTCGGGTTCCCCACACCGAATCGGTTGCTCAATGTTCGCGTCGATGAGTGGGCGAAATACGGTTTCAATCCGATGCCCACGTTCAAGCGCATCCCCTGGCATGAGACGATGAAGGACGATGAGCTGGTGCTCACGACCTATAAGTTCAACGTCCATGTCCAGTCGCGCACCGCTTCGGTGAAGTGGCTCGCCGAAATCGTCCATAACAACCCAATGTGGATCAATCCGGAAACCGCGAAAAAAATCGGCGTCAAGACCGGCGATCTGGTGCGGGTCGAATCGAAAGTGGGGTATCTCGTGACCAAAGCGTATGTCACCGAGGGGATCCATCCCAAAGCGGTGGCGATCGCAACCGGTTGCGGCCACTGGGAGTATGGTCGGCTGGCCACCCTCAAGCTCAACGAGAAGCCGCAGTTCGGTGGCACCGAGGATCCGGACTTGAAAAACGTTTGGTGGGATGACAAAGGGGTCCATCCCAACATCATCATTCCGGCGATTGCCGATCCGATCGGCGGTTCGCAGGCTTGGTACGACACGGTGGTGCGTGTGACCAAGGCGGGGCCGAACGACAAATACGGCGACGTTTTCGGCGATTTCCAGAAGCACCTCGAAGCGTACCGCGAGGGGTTGCGCTTCACCTACAAAGGTGACCTTCACCGCAAGATGCATCCGGAGATGGCCCATTGGCCCGGTCCTGAGCAAAGTCAAGACCAAGGGCACCACAGCTGACGCAGTACGGTAACGGCATCCCCTTCGCCCGGTTTTCACGGGGCGAAGGGGTTCCTTGTGCGAGAAAATTTTTGCCTAGGAGTGCATATGCTCAGCGAAGTGTTATTGCGTAACGATCGTGAAACGGCGGAGATTACGCAACCTGCGGTGGTTCCTCAGGCATCCCCCGAGGAGCAGGCAGCCGAATGCCGTGCGCGCGCCGCGATTTACCGTCTATTGGCTGCCGTTTTCGTCGAGGAGGTCACTCCCGATCTCTTACAGGCGATCCGATCGGAGGCGCTTCTTGCCCAATTGGCCGAAGTGGGTATCCGCTTCGACGACGATTTCACCGCGACGCCGGATGCGGCGCTCCTTGAGGCGTTGGCGGCGGAGTACACCGCACTTTTTGCGTGCACCGGCGGGTTCCCCCCGGTTGAATCGGTGCGGCTTTACGGGCTCTTTCAGCAAGAGCCTGCGTTTCAGGTGGCTGAGACCTACCGACAACACGGTTTTGTATTGAAGAAAGGGAAGTTCGCCACTTTTCCCGATCAGCTTGGCGTGGAGTTGTCGTTCGTTGCGGAACTGCTCGAACGCGCAGCCGATGCGCTCGAAAACGGCGACGTTGCAACCCAGCGCAAACTGGAGAAGACGATCAAACGTTTTTGGGCGCAACATCTTGGCCTCTGGGTGCGCGGTTACGGGCGATTGGTGCAGCGTGCCGCGGTCCACTCCTTCTATCGCGAAATGGGGCGTTTCCTTACTGGTTTCGCGGAAGAGGAGATCGCGGCGATGGGACTCAAGGTCGAGGACCGCGATCAGGGTAAACTGGAGGTGGAGAAGATCCCGGGGAAGGTTGAATTCAACCCCGACGAGCCCGTCTGCAACGCCTGCGTCGGTGGTGTGGCTGCCGCTAAGGGGCAGGGGGCAACCGTGTCCGTACTGCACGATCTTCGTTGATCTGCTGGTAGAGGAGGAACGATGAAATTGCTCGATCTTTCGCCGACCCATTTCGCCCCTCCCGATCGTCAGGTGCTCTCCAACCTCGACTGGTCGGAAGCTGCGGCGATGTGGGACAGCAATCAACTGGGAGCGCTCCACGATTGGCTCAACGAGCGCTGGTCCCGTTTGATCCAAAACAGTCCAGCAGGAATGCGGGATCCCGAAGCGGAATTTCTCCAAGGATTGGCTTTCGCCGTGCTTGCGCTTTTCTTCACTCAGAATCGCAATCAAGAGGGAGCGCTTCTGATGATCGACGATGCGTTGATGACGTTGGCGCGCTACCGCCCCCGTTTCCTTGGCGTGCATATCGAGCCGATCCTGGCTGCGCTGCAGGAACTCCGACCGTTGCTCGTCGGATTGGCACCCGATGATGAATGTCCCCTTTACCCTTTCGTTTATCCAAAATTCGAATATTCGGTATAAACTATGGAAGGAAGGGAACCGACACCAACCATCATGATGCAGGAAGCGCCGTTCGCTGAGCAGGTATTACCCATTGCATTGAGGAGATTGGTCCGTTTCACGGTAGATAGCGGCGAAACGGTAGGGGAGGAAGCTCTCCTCTTCGATGCGCCGGGTATCGAGGAGGTTGCCAGCGCATGTGCCGCGATCGTCCTGACACGTGAGGGGGAAGCACGCGCCAAGACGTTGTTGGCTGCTGGTGCTCGCTACCTGTTTCTCGGTGAGGCGGCGTTGCGGGACAGTGAATGCGTGGCGCGCCTAGCCGAAGCGTACCCGGGTCGAATCGGCATTTTCGCGCCCGTGCGCCGCCAACGGGTCACTTGGACGCTGGAGACCGAGTCGAACGCCGACTTTCGCACCTTGACCCCGTCGATCGCGGCGCCGACCTGGGAAATTTTGTTGGCCGACGGCAGGGAGAGCGGCGTCGTGTTGCCTTGGTGGCTTCAGGCGATGCGCGAACGGGGCGCTTCCCAGTTCCTCGTCCAGGCCGATCTTCGCGACGACAGCGACCTCAATATTTTGGCCGAACTGGTCGAAATGGTCGGCGAACGGCTCTGGATCGCGCCGTTGGGTCCGAACCACCTCCCTTACGTCGAGTGGGTCAAGTATGGCCAATGTTGCCAGTTGGCTCTTCCTGACGACGATTATCGCCGCAAAGAGGAACTGTTTGCCGAGTTTCTCTCTCCACCATCGGATGACGCGACATGAAAACGACGACGATTGCTGCCTTCTTTCTTCTGCTCTGGGGTATGGGCTCAGCGCAGGCTGGGGTGACGCCGATGAAAACGGCGCAGCTGGTCCATGCATTGGAAGAGGGCAAACCGTGCTGCGTCATCGACGGCCGTCCGGAGCAGAGCCAGCGAACGAAACCGTTGGAGAACGCGTTGCCTTACCGCGATGGGCTGGTTATCGAGCCCAGCGGGATGGTCGTCGTCGTCGCCGACAGCGATGAGGCGGCGATGCGGATTGCGTCACGCCTGGATGAGTCCTATCCGGGGCAGAACATCGTGGTGGTTCTTGGCGGAGCCGACGCGTGGGAGGCAGCCCAGGTGGAGCTGAGTCGGCGTGCTGCGGCTCCTCCGCGTGGATTGAGTTTCATTATCCCGAAAAACACCTGCGAATCGGGTTCAAGTATCCAGAAACTGACGACGAACGGGAAGTAACGGCGATACGACGATGGCCTTCGCTTACCCTGAGTTTCGTCCGTCGCGCTGCACCCGTTACCGTTTTCGCTACAGTGAATGTCAGCGCTGCCTCGACCATTGTCCTTACGACGCGATCACGCTCACCGACGAGGGTGCGCGCCTCGACGAAAGCCGTTGCCGCAACTGCGGGCTCTGTATCACGGCGTGCCATACGGGCGCCTGGACATCCGAGATCTTCAAGCCGATCGATCTTCTGCGCCAGGCGATTCGCCAACCTGAAATGAAAATCGCGTGCGCGCCTTCGGGTTTGGCGGCAGATGCCGTCGTTCCTTGCCTTGGGGTGCTCAGCCCCGGTTTTTTCGCCTATCTCAGTAAGCGCCGGATTCCAGTGACGGTGCTGGGTGCTGCGCACTGTCCGGAATGCGCGCACGCACCCAAGGGCGCTGAAGCGCTTGCCGATCATCTCGCTGCCGCTGAGCAGTTGCGGTTGGCAGCCGAGGAACCGGATAAGCCGTGGTTGCCTGTGACCGTCGTGACCGAAACACCGCAGGAAAAAGGTGCGGAACAGGTGGCGCTGGAGCGAAGGCAGTTCTTCCGACGTTTGGTGGGACGAGGGGTCGATACGTTTGCTGCGCCGCCAGCGCCGGCGGATCGTCCCGTCGTGCCGGACAAGGCGATTCGGGCAGGCGCTTATGCGATGACCGAGGAGCGGGAACTGCTGCAGATCGTTTGTGATCGGCAAGACGGCGAAGCGGTTGAACTTTCTTGGCACGAGTCGCTGCCGTTGCTGCGGCTCTCTCTGCAACCGGGGTGCACCAACTGTGAAGCCTGTTTTCGTGTCTGTCCCACCGGTGCGATCAAAATCGAGGAAAATCCTGGCGAATGGGGGTTGATCTTCCAATTCGACCGCTGTGTCGGGTGTCTGGTCTGTCTCGAGGTCTGTCAACCCAGGGTTCTCACCGCTGACGCGCATTTCGACGCACGGCCTGAACAGCCCGCACGGGTTCTGCACGCGTTGCGCAAACAGCGCTGTTCCCGTTGTGAGCGCTTTTTCGTCGCGCCGGAACCAAGGGAGCAGTGCCCGATCTGTGAAGATGACGACGACGCGTTTGCGCAAATCTTCGGGTAGAAAGGAGTAGTGATGGAATGGGAATTTACCCCAGAGGATGTGGTCAAGGGCGTTGTGGATTACGGGTTGGCGGAGTTTCGCCGTGACCTTGCCGAGGAGGTGCAGCTCAACATGGGCGCAGAGGATCCTTTGCGGCTGCGTCGCGTTTTCGATCTCGTCTACGATCTCTGCTATGCGCTTGCCACGAGCAAGGATCTCGAAGCCCATCTTGCCGCGTACGCGTACGATCCGCCAACGGTGCAGTTCCTTCGCGAACTTCAACCCGCGATGGTGGAGAATGCGACGATGCTCGGGGCGATCCTGCAGCGGTCGATCATGGACCATGTTGCCGCAGGCCAACCGCTCGAGCGGGCGATCGCCGAGGTAGACCAATGGCACCGTGCCTTCGTCGCGGAAAATTCCCCGCCGTTCTCTTGAAGAGCGCCTTGGCTTTCTTACTCCCTCGGCAGTAGAATCCCCATAAGCAGACCGGGACGTACCCGCGGATTGTCTTTGTCTGCGCCGACGCGGGATCTGTTTTCGCTGCTGTGAGGAAGGGGGGTTCATGTCTGTTGTTCTGGTCACCGGTGGAGCCGGCTACATCGGGTCGCACACCGTCGTGGTGTTGCTGGAAGCCGGGTTCGAGGTGGTCGTCTATGACAATTTCAGCAACAGCCATCCCGAGGCGCTGCGGCGCGTGGCGCGCATCACCGGTAAAACGGTGCCCGTGGTGGAAGGCGACGTGCGCGACCGTGCCGCGTTGGACGCCGCGTTTGCGCGCTACGCGCCCGACGCGGTGATCCATTTTGCCGGCAAGAAGGCGGTGGGGGAATCCGTCGCACAACCGCTTGTCTATTACGATCACAACGTGGTGGGGACGCTACGGCTGTTGGAAGCGATGCAGGCGGCGGGGGTTTCGCGCCTTGTGTTCAGCTCGTCGGCAACCGTCTATGGCGAGCCGCAACGGTTGCCGCTCACCGAAGACCATCCGCTTTCGGCGACCAACCCCTACGGGCGGACCAAGCTCATCATCGAAGAGATGTTGCGTGACTGCTTTCGTGCCGACCCCACGTGGCACATCGCGATTTTGCGCTACTTCAATCCGGTTGGCGCGCATCCGTCGGGTCTGATCGGTGAGGATCCCGCCGATATTCCCAACAATCTGATGCCGTTCATCACCCAGGTGGCAGTCGGAAAACTCCCGAAATTGCGGGTCTTCGGCAACGACTATCCCACGCCCGATGGTACCGGCGTGCGCGACTATCTCCACGTGATGGATCTGGCGGAAGGCCATTTGGCGGCGCTGCGCTGGCTGCTCGAACCCGAAGCACCACCGCAGTGTGCGGCGTTCAATTTGGGCACCGGACGTGGCGTTTCGGTGTTGGAGTTGGTGCACGCGTTCGAAGCGGCAAGTGGCCGGGCGGTTCCTTACGAAATCGTCGCTCGTCGCCCTGGTGATGTCGCCGCGTGTTGGGCCGACCCCAGTAAAGCGCGCGCCGAGTTGGGGTGGACAGCGAAACGGTCGCTTACCGAGATGTGCTGCGACGCCTGGCGGTGGCAGATGCAGAATCCGGAGGGGTATCGCGCTCAGGTTTCGTAACGGTTGGTACGAGGCTCCCTCTCAGGCAGGAGAGTGCGTTTTCAACCAATCCTTGAGCGCGGCATTCATTCGTGCTTGCCAGTCTTTGCCGGTGGTTTGGAATGCACGCACCACTTCGGCATCAAAAAGGACCGTGACGGCTACTTGTTGTGATTCCGATCGATCCCGACCGCGATGAATCAGCCTGTCACCGATATATTCGTCAGCGCGTTCAAAAAACGCGTCGGTGAGTTCTGGTGCATCGTCAGGGTCAACCCAAACGGGCTGCATAGCGTTTTTGTTCTCGCTCATTGGCTTTCCTCATGCTGATGATGCGACGTGCTTCGCCACGAGGCGTCCATACCATGACAACCATTCTTCCATCGAGTTTCCCAACGGTAATATAGCGCCTTTCCCCATAGTTTTCCCGCAGGTCTTCCGCTGTGAAATGGTGTCCGGCAAACACTTCGGCAGCGCGGGCAAAATCAAGACCGCGCTCGATGAGCGTTTTGGTACGCTTGACAGGATCGAACTCAATACGCATGGGCAGATTTTAGCGATTCCGGTCACCCCGACACCACGCCTCCGGCGTGACGATCGTCAGTGGTGCGGTGCCAGGTTTGAGTCGGCGCGCAAGGCGCAGCAGCGCCTTGTCGCGGGTGATCAACCAGGTGACTTGGTGAAACCCCGCACATTCGAGAAATTTCTGGTCTTCGGGGTCACGGCAGCAGGGAAGATCGGCGGTGGCAAGCCACCGTGCGTCGGGGTGGTCGACCAGGCGAACCCACTGCGCAAATTGCGCCTGCGCCTGTTGGCCACGGAGGCTGAGTGGTGCTTGTGAAACGGTCGGTGCGCGAGCGTACTCGGGCGCCGTTGCCGATTCGGCTGCGGTGGTGCCGTGAGCGTTCAGACGAAGTAAAATCGCCCGCCACTCGGCAACGAGGGGCGGGCTTGCGATGGGGCGCAGCCGCTGCGCGGCGATTGCGGCGGCGAGCGGCGCCAATTGCGGATCTTCGAACCACCAGAGCGCGAGCGCGGTGTTGGTGTCGAGCACCGCGCGCATAGGGGTCAGATCCGCACTGTGACGTAGCTACCCGGCGCGTCTTCGATTACCGGCAATTTCCCTTTGGCGGGATCGCGGGCGGGGACTTTTTCGTCGCCGTTGCGTTGCGCCAGCCACGCGTGCCAGTGCGGCCACCACGAGCCGGGGTGGTGGGTTGCGCCTTGGAGCCATTCTTCAGGGTCTTCCGGCAACAGTTTTACTGGGTTGGTCCAGTAGCCGTATTTGTTCGCGGCAGGCGGGTTGACGATTCCGGCGATATGGCCAGACCCACCAAGGACGAAGGTGACGTCGGCGCCGGTGAAGTGGCGCGCTCCTTTGTAGGTGGTTTTCCACGGCGCGATGTGGTCTTCCACCGTCGAGATGAAGTAGCACGGATGTTTGATTTTGCCAAGGTCGATGCCCACGCCGTCGATCTCGATGCCGTTCGGTTCGACGAGTTTGTTTTCCAGGTACATCTTGCGCAGGTAGAACGAGTGCATCGCCGCGGGCATCCGGGTGGAGTCGGAGTTCCAGTAGAGCAAATCGAACGGGAACGGCTCGCGCCCCAAAAGGTAGTTGTTCACGACGAACGACCAGATGAGGTCGTTGGCGCGCATCATGTTGAAAGTGCTGGCCATCTCGGTGCCTTCGAGGTAGCCCCGTTCGGCCATTTTGCGTTCGAGCTCGGCAACGGTTTCCGGTGTGGTGAAAACACCCAGTTCGCCCGGTTCGGAAAAGTCGGTGAGTGTGGTGAAGAAGGTGGTCGCGGCAAAGCGCTTCTGCCGTTTCGCGGCCAGGTAGGCGGCCGTGGTGGCAAGCAGCGTTCCACCCAGGCAGTATCCAGCCGCATTGACCACCCGTTCGCCGGTCTGCGCTTCGATCGCGTCGAGCGCCGCCAAGACCCCTTCGGTGACGTAATCGGCAAAGGTTTTTTGGGCGAGCCGCGCGTCGGGGTTTACCCAAGAGAGGATGAAGACGGTATGGCCCTGGTCGACCAACCATTTGACCAGCGAATTTTTCTCCCGCAGGTCGAGGATGTAGTACTTGTTGATCCACGGCGGCACGATCAGGAGCGGCCGCTTGTACACCTCTTTGGTGGTCGGCGTGTACTGGATCAGCTGTGCGAGCTCCGTTTGGAAGATCACTTTCCCCGGGGTGGTGGCGATGTTTTTGCCCAGTTCGAACGCCTCGGTGTCGGTCATGCGGATGCGCAACTGTCCGCCACCTTCTTCGAGGTCGCGCAACAAATTTTTGAGGCCGTTGATCAGGTTTTGACCGTTGGTGCGCAACGTCTCTTGGAAGACTTCTGGGTTGGTGAGCGCGAAGTTGGTGGGGGAGAGCGCTTCGATGAAGTTGCGGGTAAAGAAGTTGATCTTCTTTTGTGTGGTTTCATCGACCCCTTCGAGGCAGCAGACCGTTTCATGGATCCGCCGTGCGGCGATCAGGTAGGATTGCTTGATGAAATCGAAGAGGAAGTGCTCTTCCCACTCTTTTGCTTTGAACCGCTTGTCCCCCTTCTCTGGCTGTGCAACAGGGGGGGTGTTGATGCCCATCATTTTGAGCATCGAATGTTGCCACAGGTTGAAATAGTCCCACATCAGGTTCATTTGCGCCTGCGCAAGCTTATAGGGATTGGCCAGCAAGCGCGCCATCATTTGCATGTAGGTTTGGGCGATCCCCAGTTCGTCCGACGGCGGGGTGATTCCCTTTTTCAGCTGGTTCTTGGTGTATTCCGCGAGAACCTTCGCGGCCCGTTCCGCGACTTCGGCATAGACCTTCGCCAGCTCTTGCGGATCGGGCAGTTGCGCATAGGGGGTCGATTTTTCCGTGTCGTGTGTTGCGGTGCGTTTTTCGTTCATGTGGGGTCTCCCTGGTTATTGGAACGATGGTTGTAGGCAAATCGTATCATACCGTCTGAAGCAAAGGCGCGGCGCAACAGCCCGCGCCGCCATGCATGGTTGAGGTGCGCGATCGTTTCGCCCAGTGCAAAGACCATCTGGTGCGCGTCGAGTGCGCGCGGAAAGAGGATGGGGACGAGCTCGGCAGCGGTGCAAGGGCCCTTTGCGCACGCAGCAAGGAGTTCGGCAAAGCGGGCGTCGTGGTGCGCCTTGAGCGCGGCCACCCGCGCGGCGATCCCCTGAAACGGGAGGCCGTGGGAAGGGAGCACCAGGGTCTCGTCGGGCAGGGCGGTGAACGCGTCGAGCGACGCCAGAAAGTCGCCCAACGGGTCGTCATGGGGCGCAACGGCCCAGACGCCGACGTTGGTCGAGATCTTGGGTAGCAACATATCGCCAGAGATGAGTACTTTGCGTTCGGGGCAATAGAGGCTCACGTGTTCGGGCGAATGGCCGTAGCCGACGATCACGCGCCACGTCGTCTCGCCCAGCGTGAGCGTGTCACCCGCACGCAGCCGTTCATAGGTGGCGGGCAGTTCCGGAACCCCTTTGGGGTACGCAGCGCCGCGCGCGAGCAACGCCTCTTGTTCGCTCGTGCCCAAACCGTGGCGGGCGAAAAAGGCGACCATGTCGCGATAACCGTGTCCTGGTGCTTGCAGCCACGCCGCGAACGCAGAGAGGAGCTCTCCGTGGCTCATGAAGAGCGGCAGGTCGTATTCGGCCATCAGCCACGCAGCCAACCCGATGTGGTCGGGGTGGAAATGGGTGACGACGACCCGATTGGGTCGGTAGTGCTGCAGCTGGATGCGCCACGCCTCTTTCGCGGCGGGAAGCGCGTACCCGGTGTCGACGATCGTCCAGCCGTCGTGCGCTTCGATCAACCACAGGTTGATGTGGTCGAGCGCGAACGGAAGTGGCATGCGCAGCCAGCGGATCCCCGGTGCGACCTCGATCGTGGTGGCGAGTGCCGGGGGTTCGGGAAATGGATAGACCAGTGGTTTCGGGTCTTTCTGTTGGGGCGTCATGGCGTCATCCATTGGCGAGTATCGTGTGCGTTGGGTTCTCGATGGTTGGGACATCGCTGCCCGTTATTCTCTGTCGGCGTCATTGGCAAAGCGACAGTCACTGTGCTATTGTGCCGTTAACGTCAACGGAAACCAAGGCCCTACGGGGAGGGCAGCGATGGAACAGGAGAAAACGTACTATACCATCGGCGATTTGGCGCGGGAGTTCCGGATCACGCCGCGTACCATCCGCTACTACGAAGAGCATGGGATCCTCAATCCCCGCCGGGAAGGGCGGCAACGGATCTATACCCGTGCCGACCGCACCCGTCTCAAATTGACGCTGCGCGGCAAACGGTTGGGGTTGTCGCTGGCGCAAATCAAAGAGCTCTTGGACATGTACGACGGGATGCACAACTCCCCCGCGCAGATCCGGGAGTTTTTGCGGGTGCTGGCGGAACGGCGCGCTGCTTTGGAGCAGCAACGGCGCGATATCGAGGCGGTGTTGACCGAAATCGATCAACTCGAGGCGCAATGCCACGCGGCGTTGGCCGAAGCCGGGGCGCAAGCGGTTGCGGTACCTTGAGGGCGCGTGACACGTCCTGCCTCTGGACATCGGGGGGGGATTTCGGTAATGTTACGTTGACGTAAACGTAATACCAAAGGAGAGGACGATGGCCATTCCTTCGCTCGACATGGGGTTGGATGAGACGCTGGTCGCGCTGCGCGATTCGGTGCGCGCCTTCTGTGACAAAGAGATCGCACCGCGCGCGGCACAGATCGACCAAGAGAATCAATTTCCGACCGACCTGTGGAAAAAGCTCGGTGATCTGGGTGTGCATGGAATGACGGTCTCCGAAGCGTACGGCGGCGTCAATATGGGGTACCTGGCGCACAT
This sequence comes from Hydrogenophilus thermoluteolus, assembly GCF_003574215.1. Taxonomy (NCBI): domain Bacteria; kingdom Pseudomonadati; phylum Pseudomonadota; class Hydrogenophilia; order Hydrogenophilales; family Hydrogenophilaceae; genus Hydrogenophilus; species Hydrogenophilus thermoluteolus. Next base: position 301,735 of record NZ_AP018558.1, read on the forward strand.
CATCGTGATGGAAGAGATCAGCCGCGCCTCTGCTGCGGTGGGGCTCTCCTACGGGGCTCATTCCAACCTCTGCATCAATCAAATCCATCGCAACGGCACGCCGGAACAGAAAGCGAAATATCTCCCCAAGCTCGTCGCCGGCGAATGGGTCGGGGCGCTGGCGATGAGCGAACCGAACGCCGGTTCGGATGTGGTCTCGATGCAGTTGCGCGCCGAGAAACGGGGCGATCGCTGGGTGTTGAACGGCAGCAAGATGTGGATCACCAACGGGGGCGATGCCGACGTTCTGGTGGTCTATGCAAAGACCGACCCGGCAGCCGGGCCGCGGGGCATCACCGCGTTTCTCGTCGAAAAGGGGATGAAGGGCTTTTCGGCAGGCACGAAACTCGACAAACTGGGGATGCGCGGTTCGAACACCTACCCGCTCTTTTTCGATGACTGCGAAGTGCCGGAAGAGAACGTGCTCGGCGAAGTCGGGGGCGGGGTGAAGGTCTTGATGAGCGGGCTCGACTACGAACGCGCGGTGCTCGCCGGCGGTCCACTCGGGATCATGGATGCGTGCATGGAAGTGGTAGTACCCTATTTGCACGAGCGCAAACAGTTCGGGCAGTCGATCGGGGAATTCCAGTTGATGCAGGGCAAACTCGCCGATCTGTACGCCACCTGGAGCGCAACGCGGGCGTTCGTCTATACCGTGGGGCGCGCGCTCGATGCGCACGACCACAGCCGCCATCTGCGCAAAGATTGCGCGGCGGCGATCCTCTACGCTGCGGAAAAGGCCACTTGGATGGCAGGCGAAGCGATCCAGTGTCTGGGGGGCAACGGCTATATCAACGAATACCCGACGGGGCGCCTGTGGCGCGACGCGAAGCTCTACGAGATCGGCGCCGGAACCTCGGAGATTCGCCGCTGGCTGATCGGCCGTGAGTTGATGGCCGAGACGGCGTGATCGAATGCGGCGCTGTGTTGCGCAATACGGCAGGCGCAGGACGAAGGATTGTGGTTTGACCCTATTGGAACGGAAAGAGACGAGGAGAGAACGATGAGCAAAAACGCCAACGATATCGTGATCGTTGCGGCGGCACGCACGCCCATGGGGGCTTTTCAGGGCGATCTGGCCGCACTCACCGGGCCGCAATTGGGTGCGGCAGCGATCCGCGCGGCGGTGGCGCGCGCGAACCTTGCGCCCGAACAGGTCGATGAGGTGCTGATGGGAAACGTCCTGCAAGCGGGGGAAGGGCAAGCGCCCGCGCGGCAAGCCGCATTGGGTGCAGGGCTGCCCAAGTCAGTGGGGTGCACCACCGTCCATAAGGTGTGCGGTTCGGGGATGAAAGCGCAGATGCTCGCGTTCGACGCACTCAAAGCGGAAAGCTACGACGTCGTCGTCGCGGGGGGGATGGAGTCGATGAGTAACGCCCCCTATCTGTTGCCCAAAGCGCGCAGTGGTATGCGTTTGGGGCACGGTCAGGTGCTCGACCACATGTTCTACGACGGGCTCGAGGACGCCTACGACAAAGGGCGCTTGATGGGCACCTTTGCCGAGGATACCGCACAGCACTACGGATTTACCCGCGAACAGCAGGACGCCTACGCGATCGAATCGACCCAGCGTGCGATCCGCGCGATTCAAAGCGGCGCGTTCGAATGGGAGATCGAACCGGTCACGATCACCGACCGTGGGGGTGAGCGGGTCGTGAAGATCGACGAACAGCCCCTCAAGGCGAAATTGGACAAAATTCCCTTGTTGAAGCCGGCGTTTCGCAAGGACGGAACGGTGACCGCGGCCAACGCGTCGTCGATCTCCGACGGTGCTGCGGCTTTGGTGTTGATGCGCCGGGAAACGGCAGAGCAGCTCGGGTGCACGCCGCTCGCACGGATCGTCGCACATGCGACCCACGCGCACGAGCCGGCGTGGTTTACCACCGCACCGGTTGGCGCAATCGAAAAGGTGCTCGCGAAAGCGGGGTGGACCGCGGATGCGGTCGATCTCTTCGAGATCAACGAAGCGTTTGCGGTGGTGACGATGGCGGCGATGAAAGAGCTGAACCTGCCGCACGAAAAGGTCAATATCCACGGGGGGGCGTGTGCGCTGGGCCACCCGATCGGCGCTTCGGGGGCGCGGATCGTGGTGACCCTGATCGGGGCGTTGCGCCACACCGGGGGCAAGCGTGGTGTTGCGAGCCTCTGCATCGGTGGGGGTGAAGCCACCGCGATGGCGATCGAACTCGAGTGAGCCCGTTTCGTCTCTACGCTCAGCTCATTGCCGCGATGGTGATGTGGGGCGCAACGTGGCCAGCGGGCCGGATCGTGGCGCAAGCGCTCGATGCTCCGGCTTCCGCCGCTGCGATGCGATTCACGCTCGCAGCGCTGGTTTTGTGGGGGATCGCGCGGCTGCGTGGCGTGCCGCTCACCCCGCGGCGTCCGGTTGTCGTGCTGCCAGAGGCTGGTGCGAGGGGTGCCCCGCCGGATGCGGCGGCTGCGCCGTCGGCGACGCGGCAAACGGTACCCCTGACGGCACCCTTTGGGGGCGGGGCGCGGTCCCATCCCTTGTCTGCGGCGGTGCGCCTCGCGGCAATGGGCTTTTTCGGCATTTTTCTCTACAACCTCTTTTTTCTCTACGGGTTGCAGCATGTCACCGCGGGCCGAGGCGCGCTGGTGGTCGCGCTCAACCCCGTTGTGGTCGCGGTCACGGCGTGGTGGCTCGCAGGCGAACCGCACGGTTGGCGGCAACACCTCGGTGCGGTTGTGGCGCTGGTAGGGTGCCTCACCGTGATCGGCAAAGGAGACCCCTTTGCGCTGCTTACGGGCGCAGTTGGTGTGGGGGACTGGCTGATCCTGGGCTGCGTCGCCACCTGGACGATCTATACCTTCCTGGGCAAAAAGGCCACCCAGACTTTCTCCCCGCTTGCGGTGACCTTCTGGGCGGCGCTGATCGGCGCAACGCTCCTTTGGGGCGTGGCTGCCGTGCAAGGTGAAGCGCTCGGGTGGCGAGCGTGGCCACAGACGGTGTGGTTGGCGGTCTGCTTCATGGGGGTGCTGGCTACCGCGCTCGGCTACACTTGGTATTCGGAAGCGGTCCATCGTTTGGGTGCGGCGCGGGCGGCGCTCTTCATCAACTTGGTGCCGGTTGCCGGTGTCGTCACCGGTTGGCTGTTGTTGGACGAACCGCTTTCGTGGCCGGTGCTCGTAGGTGGCCTCCTGGTGCTCACCGGCGTGACGTTGACAACCCAAAAACCAAAGGAGCGAGGCAGTGTTACTGAGTGAAGACCACCGAATGATCCAGCATGCGATCCGGGACTATGTGCGCGAACGCATCGTGCCGTTCGCGGCGCAGTGGGATCGCGACCATACCTTCCCCCGCGACGCGTTGCAGGGTTTGGGGGCGTTGGGCGCGTTGGGGATCACCGTACCCGCCGAATGGGGCGGCGCGGGGCTCGATACGCTGGCCGCCGCGCTCGTGATCGAAGAGGTGGCGGCGGGCGACGGCGCCACCTCGACGATCGTTTCGGTGCAAAATTCGTTGGTCAATTCGATCCTGCTCAAATACGGCTCGGACGCGCAGAAATCGGCTTGGTTGCCGCGGCTTGCAAGCGGTGATGCGCTTGGGTGCTTCTGTCTCACCGAACCGCACGTGGGTTCGGACGCCGCTGCGATCCGCACGCGTGCCGAACGCACCGCCGACGGCTGGGTATTGAACGGCGTGAAGCAATTCATCACCACGGGAAAACACGCCGATGTTGCGATCGTCTTCGCGGTGACCGACCCCGCTGCCGGTAAACGCGGCATCTCCTGTTTCCTCGTGCCTACCGCCACACCCGGTTACGTGGTGAGTCGAATCGAGGAAAAATTGGGGCAAAACGCAAGCGACACGGCACAGATCACGTTCGAGGATTGCCGCGTGCCCGCTGACGCGCTGATCGGCGCAGAAGGGCAAGGGTACAAGATCGCGCTCTCCAACCTGGAAGGGGGGCGGATCGGGATTGCGGCGCAGAGCGTCGGGATGGCGCGCGCGGCACTTGCTGCGGCGCTGCAATACGCGAAAGAGCGCGAAGCGTTTGGCCAACCGATCGTGCACCATCAGGCGGTCGGGTTCAAACTGGCGGAGATGGCCACCCAAATCGAAGCGGCGCGGCAACTCGTCTGGCATGCCGCCGTGAAGCGCGACGCGGGCGAACCGTGCCTCAAAGAGGCGTCGATGGCTAAGCTCTTCGCTTCCGAAATGGCAGAACGGGTGGCGTCGGCGGCGATCCAAGTGCTGGGCGGATACGGCTACGTGCGCGATTTCCCTGTAGAACGGATCTACCGCGACGTGCGCGTCTGCCAGATTTACGAAGGGACGAGCGAAATCCAAAAACTCGTGATCGCGCGCGAGCTCGTCGCGAACGGGGTCGCATGACCACGAGTCAATACCCACAAAAAGAGGAGGTGGCATGGTGCTCGATTTTTATTTCGACTTTTCCTCGCCCTACGGCTACTTGATGGCCGAAATGATCGAGGAGGTGGCGCAACGGCACCACGCAACCGTCGTGTGGCGTCCGTTTCTGTTGGGTGCGGTCTACCAAAAGACCGGTGACAAACCGTTGCCGGCGCATCCGTTGAAAGGCCCGTACATGCAGCGCGATTTCGCGCGCTCCGCCCGTTTTTACGGCATTCCTTTCCGATTGCCCGACCCCTTCCCGGTCTCCACCCACCTGGCCGCGCGCGCTTTCTACGCGCTCAACGACGGGTCGAGCGAAACGGCAAAACGGTGGGCGATCGCGGTCTATCGCGCCTACTTCCGGGATAGGCGCAACATTGCCGACGCCGAGACGCTGACGGCGATTGCGCGCGAACTCGGGCTCGACGCCGACGCGCTCGGCGCCGCGATGCAGTCACCCGAAGAAAAAGCGCGGCTGCGCGCCGAATGTGACGCAGCAATCGAACGTGGCGTTTTTGGGTCGCCGATGGTGTGGATCAACGATGAGCCATTCTGGGGCGTCGATCGCTTGCCGCAGATCGAGCGTTGGTTGGCAGAAGGGCCGTTCTAGCGACGCGCAAGGAGCTTCGTGAGATGAAACGAATCGAAACCCGGATCGACGTCAAATCGGAAACGTTCCAGACCAACGCGCGCGCGATGCGCGAATTGGTAGACGATCTGCGCGCGCTCTCCGCGCGGATTCGCGAAGGCGGTGGCGCGGCCGCGCGTTCGAAACATGTCGCACGCGGCAAATTGTTGCCGCGCGAACGCATCGACGTGCTGCTCGACCCCGGTTCGCCGTTTTTGGAGATCGGGCAGCTCGCTGCATACGGCTGCTACGACGACGAAGCCCCATCCGCCGGGATGGTTGCGGGGGTTGGTCGGATTGCCGGCGTCGAATGCATGATCGTCGCGAACGACGCGACCGTCAAAGGAGGGACCTACTACCCGCTCACGGTGAAGAAACACCTGCGGGCGCAAGAGATCGCGGAACAGAACCGCTTGCCATGCGTCTATCTGGTCGATTCGGGCGGCGCATTTTTGCCGCTCCAAGACGAAGTGTTCCCCGATCGCCACCACTTCGGCCGCATTTTCTACAATCAGGCGCGCATGAGCGCGCAGGGCATCCCGCAAATCGCGGTGGTGCTGGGCTCTTGCACCGCAGGCGGCGCCTATGTCCCGGCGATGAGCGACGAAACGGTGATCGTCAAAAACCAGGGGACGATCTTCCTGGGCGGTCCGCCACTCGTGAAAGCGGCAACCGGGGAGGTGGTCACCGCCGAAGAGCTGGGCGGTGGCGACGTGCATACCCGGATCTCTGGCGTTGCCGACCACTTGGCGGAGAACGACCACCATGCGCTGACGCTGGCGCGGCGCATCGTTTCGCACCTCAACTGGCGCAAACCGGTGGAGCTCGCGCTCGGCAGCGCCGAACCGCCGGCGTACGACCCGGAAGAGCTCTACGGTGTCGTTCCTGTGGATCTGCGCAAACCCTACGATGTGCGTGAGGTGATCGCGCGGCTCGTCGACGGTTCGCGCTTCGACGAATTCAAAGCGCGCTATGGCACCACGCTCGTCACCGGATTCGCTGAGCTGTTTGGCTACCCGGTCGGGATCGTCGCGAACAACGGCATCCTCTTTTCGGAGTCGGCGCTCAAAGGGGCGCACTTCATCGAACTGTGCGCACAGCGCGGTATCCCGCTCCTCTTTTTGCAGAACATCACCGGGTTCATGGTCGGGAAGAAGTACGAACACGGCGGCATCGCCAAAGACGGGGCGAAGATGGTCACCGCGGTGGCGTGTGCCGAAGTACCGAAAATCACCACGATCATCGGTGGATCGTTCGGTGCCGGAAATTACGGGATGTGCGGCCGCGCCTACTCGCCCCGTTTTCTCTGGACCTGGCCCAATAGCCGCATCTCGGTGATGGGAGGCGAACAAGCCGCGAGTGTGCTCGCGCAGGTGCGGCGCGACGCGATCGAAGCCAAAGGCGGAACGTGGTCTGTGGAAGACGAAGAAGCGTTCAAAGCGCCGATACGCGCGCAATATGAGCGGCAAGGGCACCCCTACTACGCAAGCGCGCGGCTGTGGGACGACGGCGTGATCGACCCGGCCGAAACGCGCCGCGTGTTGGGGCTGTCGCTCTCGGCTGCGCTCAACGCCCCGATCCAACCGACGCGCTTTGGCGTCTTCCGGATGTGACGCAGGAGAGACGAAATGAGTGACACCACACTGACGATCGAAGAGCGGCCCGTGACGGGGGGTGTCGCGACTTGGGTTTGGATGAATCGCCCCGAGGTGCACAACGCTTTCAACGCGCAAGTGATCGCCGAGCTGACCGAAGCGTTTCAGGCCCTATCGCAAACCGAACGGGTGCGGGTGGTGATCCTTGCGGGGCGCGGCAAGAGCTTTTCCGCTGGGGCGGATCTCGACTGGATGAAAGCGGCGGGGGCGGCATCGGAAGCGGAAAACCGTGAAGACGCGATGCGGCTAGCCGAAATGCTCGCCGCGATCGCCACTTGCCGCAAACCGACCATCGCGCGGGTGCATGGCGCGGCGCTGGGCGGCGGGATGGGGCTGGCGTGCGCGTGCGACATCTGTGTCGCGAGCGAACGGGCGCAATTTGGCACCACCGAGGTCCGCTTCGGCATCATCCCGTCGGCGATCAGCCCCTACGTGTTGCGTGCGATCGGGCCGCGTCAAGCGCTGCGCTATTTTCAGACCGGCGAACGGATCCCGGCGGCGCGGGCGCTGGCGTTGGGCATCGCCCACGAGGTGGCACCCGAAACCGAACTCGACTCCGTGATCGACGGCCTCATCGCCGAACTCGTCAAAGGGGGGCCGAACGCACTCTGGGAGGCGAAGTCGCTCGTCGCGGCTGTCGCCCACCAACCGATCGACGCGGCGCTGCGCGCGGAAACCGCGGCGCGGATCGCGCGGGTGCGCGCGACCCCCGAAGCGCGTGAAGGGCTTGCGGCGTTCCTCGAAAAACGGCCAGCGCGTTGGATTGCCGAATCGTGACGCGGCGAAAGGAGGCGTGATGTTCCAAAAAATCCTCATTGCCAACCGCGGCGAAATCGCCTGCCGCGTGATCCAGACCGCGCGGCGGCTGGGGATTCGCACGGTGGCGGTCTATTCCGACGCTGACCGTACCGCGCGCCATGTGCGCCTTGCCGACGAAGCGGTGCATATTGGCGCCGCGCCTGCGCGGGACTCTTACTTGCGCAGCGACGCGATCCTGGCCGCGGCGAAACGAACCGGTGCCGAGGCGATCCACCCCGGTTACGGCTTTCTCTCCGAAAACGAGCAGTTCGCCGAGGCGTGCCGCGCAGCCGGGATCGTCTTCATCGGCCCACCCCCGGAGGCGATCCGTGCGATGGGGGACAAGGCGCACGCCAAAGCGCTGATGGCCATAGCAGGCGTGCCGCTTACCCCCGGTTACCACGGGGACGATCAGCGCGACGAGCGGCTCCTTGCCGAAGCAGAGCGCATCGGCTTCCCCGTGCTCATCAAAGCGACGGCAGGGGGCGGCGGCAAAGGGATGCGCCGTGTCGATCGCCGCGAAGATTTTCTGGCCGCGCTCACCGCCTGTCGCCGCGAAGCCGCGGCGGCGTTCGGTGACGATCGGGTGCTCGTCGAACGCTACGTGCTCGAGCCGCGGCACGTCGAAATCCAGGTTTTCGCCGACCGCCACGGCAACGCCGTCTATCTCTTCGAGCGCGACTGTTCCGTGCAGCGGCGCCATCAGAAGGTGCTCGAAGAGGCGCCTGCGCCGGGGTTGAGCGACGCCGAACGGCGGGCGATGGGGGAAGCCGCGGTGGCGGCGGCGCGCGCCGTGGGGTACGAAGGCGCCGGGACGGTCGAATTCATCCGCGCCCCAGATGGTGCGTTCTACTTCATGGAGATGAATACCCGGCTCCAGGTCGAGCATCCGGTCACCGAGATGATCACCGGACTCGACCTCGTCGAATGGCAGTTACGGGTCGCCGCGGGCGAACCGCTCCCGCTCGCGCAAGAGCAGATCCCGTGCCATGGTCACGCGATCGAAGCGCGCCTCTACGCCGAAGATCCGGAGAAGGGGTTTCTCCCTGCTACGGGGAAGCTCGCAGTGCTCGAATTTCCGCCCGAAGCGCCCGATCTCCGCGTCGATACCGGTGTCACTGCAGGGGACACGATCACCCCCTATTACGACCCGATGATCGCCAAATTGATCGTCTGGGGCGAAACGCGCGAAGCGGCGCGGCGCAAACTCGAAGCGGCGCTCAACGCGACGCGCATCGTCGGCGTCGCGAACAACGTCGAATTTCTGTTGCGTCTGGTCGCCGCCCCGTCGTTTCGTGACGCGCGGCTCACCACCGCGCTCATCGAGCGCGAGCAAAACTGGCTCTTTGCCACCCGCACCCCGCCGGAATGGGCGTGGTGGGCGCTCGCGTGCGCCGAACTCGAACGGGAAGCGCAAGCGGCGCGTGCGCAGGCGGTTGCGCGCGGCGAGCCCCATTCACCGTGGGCCGCGGTCGACGGCTGGCGGTTGAACGCGCCCGCAGAACGGCGGTGGCGTTTCCGGTACCGCGGCGAGACACGCATCGTCTGCGCGCGTAGGCAGGCGCGCACCTGGTCGTTTGCGTTCGTCGCGGACGAATCGCAACCGGCGGAACGCTGGGCCGAGGTGCGCTACCAGGTCGAACCCGATGGCGCGCTGCTGCTCGAGGTCGACGGACTGCGCACGCGTGTCGAAGTGGTGGTCCAGGGTGAACAGCGCCACCTCTTTCTCACCGACGGCGCATTCCGTTTCGAAGCAGTCGCCGAGGAGTGGCGCGGCGGTGAAGCCGCAGCGACGGAAGGGCAGGTGACCGCGCCGATGCCCGGGCGGGTGATCGCAGTCTCCGTCCAGACGGGAGACAAAGTCGCAGTCGGGCAACCGCTCCTGACGCTCGAAGCGATGAAGATGGAACACACCCTGACCGCGCCCGCCGCAGGCGTCGTCGCGGCGGTGCACTGTGCCGCCGGTGATCAAGTGAGCGACGGCGCGGTACTGGTGGAGATCCAAGCGGCAGAAGCGTCGGAGCAGGCGAACGCCGCATCGGCGCCCAGCAAGGAGGAAGAACGATGAAGCGCGGGCCAGAGCGGGTGACGATCGTCGAAGTCGGGCCGCGCGACGGGCTGCAGAACGAAGCCACGCCGATCGCCACCGCGACCAAACTCGAACTGATCGCGCGTCTGCGCGCAGCCGGGCTACCGGTGATCGAAGCCACCGCGTTCGTCTCGCCCAAATGGGTGCCGCAGATGGCCGATCACGCCGAACTCCTGGCGACACTGATGCGCGACGCCGACGCCGCGGCGCCACGCTATCCCGTGCTCGTCCCCAACCTCAAAGGGCTGGACGCGGCACTCGCGGCGGGTGCGCGGGAAATCGCCGTCTTCACCGCAGCGTCCGAGTCCTTTTGCCGGAAAAACATCAACTGCTCGATCCAGGAGTCGCTCGAACGCTTCGCCCCGGTGATCGAGCGCGCCCGTGCGGCGGGTGTCGCGGTGCGGGGCTACGTCTCGTGCGTGGTCGGTTGCCCATACGAAGGCGCAATCGCGCCGCAGGCGGTCGCGCGGGTGGCGAAAGCGCTGTGGGAACTGGGGTGCCGCGAGATTTCGCTGGGCGACACCATCGGTGTCGGTACGCCGGATACCATCGAACGCATGCTTGCCGCGGTCGCAGCGGAGGTGCCGATGGATCGCCTGGCTGGTCACTTCCACGACACCTACGGAATGGCGGTCGCAAACGTCGTTGCGGCGTGGCAAATGGGCGTGGCAACCTTCGACGCTTCGGTGGGCGGTTTGGGTGGCTGCCCCTACGCGCCTGGCGCGGCGGGCAACGTCGCCACCGAAGCGCTCGTCTACCTCTTCGAGCGCATGGGCGTCGCAACGGGGGTAGCGCTCGAACCGCTCGTGGACACCGCGTGGTGGATCAGTGCGCAACTGGGACGCACCCCCAACTCACGGGTGGCGCTCGCGCTTGCGCGCAAGGAGAAGACGAACCGCGACGCCGGGTGCGGGGGGAAATCGGCCGGGTAGCATTGCCGCGCGATGCTCGTCGAAGCGCTCACCTGGCTGATCACCCCAGCGCCGTGGGCCGCGCGGCGGCTCGGCTACCTCAAGGAAGCGGTGGCGATCACCGCGCGGTACCGCCGCTGCCGCGCCGCGTGGGCGCCCCATCTCGAGCAGAGTCGCGACGCCATTCTCGCCTTTTCGGCGCAGCAACCGCGCCGCCGTACCCTCGTCGTCCTCGGCTCTGGCGCCGGGTTGGATCTTCCTTTGGAAGCGCTCGCCCCCCAATGGCAGCGCATCGTCCTCGTCGATCTCGTCCATCCGTGGGCGATTCGCAGGCGTGCCGCGCGGCTGCCTCAGGTTGCGTTCGCCACGTGGGACATCGCTGGGGTTGCGGCGACGCTGCTCGCCCGCCCGGACCATTTGCCCGAACCCGTGCCGCAATGGCCGTTGCCGGCGGATACCGACGCGGTTGTCTCGCTCAACGTGATGGCGCAACTCCCCGTGGTGCCGCTTGCCTGGTTGGCGGCACACGGCGTGCCGGATGCGGCGTGTGACGTCTGGGCGCAACAGGTGGTCGCGGCGCATTGGCGGCAATTGGCGAGGCTCGGTATCCCGGCGCTCCTCATCACCGATTTTGCTGCGGAAGCGCGCCCATGCCATAATCGCACCCTACAGCGAACCCCGACGCAAGCCACACCAGCGGAAATGGTCCAGTCGACGCTCTTTGGTTTTGCGCTGCCGCACGCGCCCGTGCGGACGTGGGTCTGGACGATCGCGCCGTGCGGCGAAGTGTCGCCCGCATGGGAACGGCGCTTACATGTCGGGGTGTTCGCACCATAAAAAAATACACTAAAAAGCGCACCCGTGCGAAACGGTTGGATGCGTAAAAGGGAAGAGGGAGAGCGCAATTGCGTCGAGCGCGAGACGAACGCGCGCAGCTCAAGGGGGAGTGCCGTGCCGGGCGCCGCGACGCGCTGCGGTTGCTCGGTACAGCGGGATTGGCGGCGCTGGCAGGCGCGGCGCCATTTTCGCTGCACGCAGTAGCGCCGATGAAGCCTACGGCCTTGTCGCGCCTGGCCCAGCACGCGCTACCCCATAAACCGCTCGTCGTTTTCTGCCAAGACACCACCGCGAACGACTATCGCGCCGCGCAAGTACGCGCGGCGATCGCGTGGTTTGGCGAGAACCTGCCGGAATGCCGCTTTGTCGTTCGCGATGCCGGTGGCAGTGTCGTGCAACAGATCCGCGATATCACCTGGGCCAGCGATGCAGGAGCCGCGGTGATTCTATTGGGCGCCGCGGGTGGCTATCCTTTGGCGCCTGCGCTGCAGGAGGCCCGTGCGAACGGAGCGGTGCTCATCGGGATCAGCCGTCTGGTGCCGACCTTCGTCTTCGATGCGCTCGTGACCGGCAACAATTTCGCAGTCGGTGCTGCGGCGGCGCATCTCCTGGCGCAAAGTCGTCCAGAAGGGGGGCGCGTCGCGATGCTCGAAGGACTGCCTGGTTCCTCGACCGCGCGGCAGCGCAGTGAAGGGTTCCGAATGGCACTCAAGGCACTGCCGCAATGGCGGCTCGTGGCCACGGCGCCTGCCGATTACCTGCGGCATCGGGCGGCGTTGGTCGTCGAGGCGTGGCATCGCGAAGGGGTGCGGTACGATGCGCTCTTCGCGCACAGCGACAGCATGTTGGCAGGCGCCCGTTGGGCGTGGCGGCGGCTCGGGATCGATCCCGCGTCGTTGATCACCATCGGCGTCGATTACATTGCCGAAGCGCGCAGTGCCCTGCTAGCTGGAACGCAGACTGCGAGCGTCTGTTACCCCTTGATGGTTGCAGAGGCGGGCGAACTGGTGCGCAGGGCGTTGGCGGGCGAACCGCTCCCGTTATGGAACGAGGTGGCCACACCGGTGATCGTTGGCCGCGACGCAGCAGAAAAAGAGCCGATTTTTTCGTGAAAGGGGTTTGATGGCCAAAATGAACGAATCCCGTTCGAACAGCGTGACGCAAGTCGTGACCCGAACCTATTGGCGGGCAATCGCGGTTACCAGTCTGGTGCTCGCCGTCTTGGTGGTGGGAACGGGCAGTTGGTTCGTCACCCGGGAAAACGCACGGCGCATCAACGACGCAGCGGCGCAGGTGCAGGCGTTACTGATCGCGGAACGCAATGCCGCGCACGAACTGATGGAGCAGCTTTCTCGCGAACCCACCGTGCGCAATGGCGTTGCGGTGTTCACACGATACCCAGAGGCGATCGCTGAATTGCCCTTTTTCCTTCCTGTGGCGCAAGAGATGAGCGGTGCGCTCCTTACCTTGGCCCATCTGCTTCCTCCTGGCGGGACGCTGCGGGTCGATCTGCCGGGCGCTGCGCTGTTTCTCGCGGAGGAACAGGTGTGGTGGCGCCACCAGGCTTCTGGCGCCGTCTTCGCTGCCAAAGTTTCGAAACGGCGAAGGTCGATTCGCAACACGCACTCCGAATCCGGGTGGTGTGGCCATTGCCGCGAACCTCGCTGGAATCGGTCCTGGTGCGCAGCGGCTGGGCGCTGGAATCGGTGCGGGAAACGGCGCGTTCGCCGAACGCTACCGCGGAGCCGCTCCTTGTGGTGGGGGAAGCCCATACGTTACGGCTGCTGCAGGCGTCTGGGCCGACTCTGATTCTCGTTCTCACCAACCTCATGTGGCGCTGGGGCCCATTCTGGTTCGCGTTGGCGGTTGGCATCCCGGCGGTGGTGTTGGTGGCGATCGCGGCTGGCGTGGTGCTGCGCCGCGGCCTCGCCCGAAGCGTGACCCGGCCATTGCGCGCTTTGAAACGCGGGGTGGAACGGCTCGCCACGGAGGGAAATGCGGGGGCAGAGGCGCTGCGCAATCTGCCCGCGCACGCGTGGCCAACGGAAATTGCCGCGGTTCGGGACGCGTTGGTGCACCATTGGGAAAGGGCGCAACGGCCCGGCGAATTGTGGGCCAGTCAGCGAACGCCGAAAAAGCTCTACAACGTGATGCGTGAGACGCTCGCCCGTGGGGAGAAGTTCTTCGCCACGTTTCACAACCGGACGCGGTGGGGACAGGAGATCGATCTCGAAGAGACGATCGCGCCGGTCAAAGACGAAGCGGGGCGGCTGATCGGCTACGTCGCGACCTTCCATGAAGTCGCCGAAGCGCAGAAGATGATCGCAGCGCTCAAAACGGCGCGATTTACCGACCCGCTCACGGGGCTGCCGAATCGGCTGGCGATCCTCGAACGGGTACGTGGTTGGCTGATGACGCAGCAGACGGTGACCTTGGTCCACCTTGATATCGACCATTTCGCCGCAGTGAATGCGCGCTGTGGGTTGACCGCAGGGGATCGCCTGTTGCGCGAATTCGGCGCGCGGCTTCAGACATTGCAAAAAATGCACGAAGGGTCTGCGCAGCTTTTGGTGGCGCACCTCGAGGGGGACAGTTTCGCGCTGGCTTGGCTGGGGGATCCGGACCGCTACCTTGATCTCCTGACCGCGTTGCAAACGGAGGTGGCCGCGCTCGAAATCGCTACTTCTGATGGGGAGGTGTGCTCCGTCACCCTTTCGCTGGGTGTGGCGGTGGCGCCCAAGGACGGCAAAACGCCAGAGGCGTTGCTGCAAGCGGCCGAATATGCGGTCCGTTCCGTGAAAGGGCGTGGCGGGGGGCAGATCGCGTTTTACGACCCCCAATGGGGGGAACGGGTCCGAGCGCGGACCGCGTTGGTGCTCCGCATGGAGCGTGCGCTCGCGGCAAACGAGTTTGCGCTCTTCCTGCAACCGGTGGTCCGCTCCGATGGCGCGTTGGTTGCAGCCGAAGCGCTGATCCGCTGGCTTCCGCCCGAGCAAACCCCGATTTCGCCTGCGGAATTCATCCCGCTGGCGGAAGAGAGTGGCTTCATCCGCCGTTTGGGCGGCTGGGTGTTCGAAGAGGCGTTGCGCCTTGCCGAGCGGCTGCGGCAAACCGGATGGGGGACGCCCCAGATCGCGGTGAATGTCTCGCCGCTGCAATTGGAAGACGACGGTTTCGTACAACAAGTCCATCGCGCGCTGGAACATTGGCGCGCTGTGGCCGAAGGGGCCCCTTTCCCGCTGACCCTCGAACTCACCGAATCCGCCGCAATGGAACGCTTCGAACAGCTCAAAGTGAAGTTCGAATATTTGGCGCGCGCGGAGGTGCCGTTTGCGATCGACGACTTCGGCACCGGCCACTCGTCGTTGGGTCGGTTGCGCGAACTGCCGTTTGCCAAACTGAAGATCGACCGCTCGTTCGTGGTTCGCCTTTTCGACTCGCCCCGAGACGAAGCGCTGGTTGCCTCGATCATTCGCATCGCGCACGCGTTCGACGTCAAAGTGGTCGCGGAAGGGGTGGAGGAAGCGCGGTTCGTCACCCGCTTGTCTGAACTGGGGTGTGACGAATTCCAATGATACTACTTCGCCAAGCCGATGACGGCCGACGTCTTTATTGCCTGGATGGGGGATCATTTGCGCTAGATCAAAGATCGTCGTAAAAAAATTGACGGAAATCAAGGCGGGGAATCGGGGTTTTCTCTATGATGACTTCGCTGTTTTCTACTAGGAGCGAAGCGATGAGACCCGAAGAGCGTAAAGAAATCGTTGACGAACGGCGGCGTGGTTTTCTGGGGGCGGCGGCACTTGCAGGGTTGGCGGGTGCTGGCTTGTCGGCGGGCGTGGTTGCAACGACTGCGACCAGCCGGGAAGCGGTCGCGGCCGCAAGCGAAGGGGGTGAGCTCAAGATCCACATGAAACCCGGTGAGCTCGATACCTACTATGGGATCTGGTCAGGCGGTCACTCCGGGGAAGTGCGCATTCTTGGGCTGCCCAGTGGGCGTGAAATCAAACGTATCCCGGTCTTCAACATCGACTGTATGAGCGGCTGGGGCATCACCAACGAGAGCAAAGCGATCATCGGTACCAAACCCGACGGTTCTCCGCGCTTCAAGACCGGTGACACCCACCACGTCCATGGTTCTTACAAAGACGGTACCTACGACGGGAAATATTTCTGGGTGAACGACAAGATCCATGGGCGGATTGCCCGCATTCGCGGCGACCGCTTCGAAGTCGACAAGATCACCAAGATCCCGAACATTCAAGGGTTCCACGGCATCTTCCCGGACAAACGGGACCCGGTCGACCCGAAGATCAACTACACCACGCGCGTCTTCTGTGGGTGTGAGTTCCATATTCCGCAACCGAACGACGGTCGCGATCTCGATGATCCGTCGAAATATTACGCCGTGTTTACGTGCGTCGACGCCGAGACGATGGAGGTGCGTTGGCAGTGCAAAGTCGACGGCAACATGGACCTGGTCGCCACCTCGTTCGACGGCCGTTTCGCGTGTTCGAACCAGTACAACACCGAAAACGGCATCCATTATGAAGACATGATGGCGCGGGAGGTCGACGCCTGCGTCTTCTTCGACATTGCCCGGATCGAAAAGGCGATCAAAGAAGGGAAATATTTCACGATCGGCGATTCCAAAGTACCGGTGGTCGACGGAACCCGCGCGGCGAACCAGGATCCGAAGACGGCGCTGACCGCTTATGTGCCGGTTCCGAAGAACCCGCACGGGGTCAACGCGAGTCCGGACGGCAAGTACATGGTCTGCTCCGGGAAGCTTTCGCCGACGGTCACTGTGATCGAAGTGGCGAAAGTCGCCGATTGGTTTGACGGCAAACTCGACGATATCCGCAAGGCAGTGGTTGCCGAAGTGGAAGTGGGGTTGGGGCCGTTGCACACGGTTGTGTACCATCCTTTCTGTAAATTCCGTTTAGCGCCTCTGGCAGGAAGTGCGCGGCGCTCGGTCTGACGCCATGACTTCGAGAAAGGAGTATGCCCATCATGGCGATGCGTGTCGAAACCAATCCTTTGGAAATGGCTTATGCTGTGTTGCTCGAACACGGACTGGAGGGTGCCGGCGAGGCTCTGCGCATCCTCGTCAATGAAGCCGCCAAGATCGAACGATCCCAGTTCCTTGGAGCGGCGCCCTATGAACGTAGTGAGCGACGGCGTGACTACGCCAACGGGTACAAACCCAAGACGGTACTCACCCGCCTTGGTGAGCTGACCTTTCAGGTGCCCCAGGTGCGTTGCGGCGACTTCTACCCTTCTGCCCTCGAAAAAGGCACCCGCACCGATCAGGCGGTGCATCTGGCCCTGGCCGAGATGTACGTCCAGGGGGTCTCCACCCGCCGGGTGATCGAGGTACTGCAGCGCCTGCTGGGGCCGGAGATTTCGCTCTCCACCGCCCAGGTGAGCCGTGCCGCCGCCAGGCTCGACGAGGGGCTTGCGGCCTGGCGCGAGCGTCCTCTGGGCGAAGTGCCCTATCTCTTTCTGGATGCCCGTTACGAGAAAGTGCGGCTGGAAGGGCGAATCGTCGATTGTGCCGTCTTGATCGCCGTCGGCGTCGATGCGACGGGCAAACGGCGGGTGCTCGGTTGCACGGTGGCCACGTCGGAAGCCGAGATCAATTGGCGACGTTTCCTGGAATCCCTCCTGGCCAGAGGGTTGCACGGGATCAAGCTCATCATCGCGGATGATCATGCGGGCCTCAAAGCTGCCCGCAAAGCGGTGTTCCCTTCTGTTCCCTGGCAGCGTTGCCAGTTCCATCTGCAGCAAAACGCCGGCCAGTTCGTCACCCGACAGGAGGCGAAAAAGCACGTCGCCGCGACACTGCGCGCGATCTTCAATGCTCCGGACAAGGCAGAAGCCGAGCGGCTTTTGAAAGCCGCCCTGGACACCTGGCGCAAGGAGCATCCGAAACTGGCCGAGTGGGCCGAAACCGCGATTCCTGAATCCCTGACGGTGTTCGACTTCCCCGCTGCGCACCGTATCCGTTTGCGTACCACCAACGGGCTGGAACGCATCAACCGGGAACTGCGACGACGCACCCGGGTGGCCAGCATCTTCCCCAACATGGATTCCTGCCTGCGCCTGGTCTCGGCGCTGCTGGCCGAACTCGACGACGAGTGGATGACCGGCAAGGTCTATCTCAACCTCAACCCGTAACCCCGGCGTCATGACCAACACCACGGAAATTTACAGAAAAAAGGTTGCACAACCGTTGCACACCACTTTCGACGGGCGGGGGAATGCCTTTACCACGCTCTTCCTCGACAGCCAGATCGTCAAGTGGAACATCGACAAAGCGATCCGCTACTACCAAGGTGACAAGTCGGTACAGTACGTGATCGACCGCGTCGACGTCCACTACCAACCGGGACACCTCAACGCATCGATGGGGGAAACGAAAGAGGCCGACGGTCAGTTCCTCGTCACGGGGTGCAAGTTCTCCAAAGACCGTTTCTTGCCGGTGGGGCCCCTCCATCCGGAGAACGAGCAGCTCATCGATATTCGCGGCGAGAAGATGAAGCTTCTGGCCGATCATCCCACCTATCCCGAACCGCACGATTTCATCATCGTGCGCCGCGATCGCATTCGGACGCAACAAGTGGGCAAGCTCGACGAACACCCGCTGGCGTTGAAACGGGTCGAGGATTCGGGCGTGTTCCGCGAGGGCAACAAGGTGACGGTAAAAGTCGCCACATACGCGCCGCAGTACCAATTGCGCGAGTTCGAAGTGAAGGTTGGCGACGAAGTGACGATCATTGTCACCAACATGGATATCGTCGAAGACCTGACGCATGGGTTCGCGATCCCCGAGTACGACATCAACTTCATCGTCAACCCGCAAGAAACCCGGTCGGTCACGTTCATCGCGGATAAACCGGGCGTCTTCTGGTGCTATTGCACACACTTCTGCCATGCGCTCCACTTGGAGATGCGTTCGCGGATGATCGTCCGTCCGGCATGACGGTTCTGCATTGATAAATGCGCTGCCCTTTCGAGGGGCAGCGCGCGTTTCCCCCAACAGGAGACAATCGTGGTCGGTTGCCATCGATTTTTGCATTGGTTGGGGGCGCTGCTCACCTGGCTGGTCGCTGCCACGGTGGTTGCAGCGCCGAACGCCAAGCTCTACCAAGCGCAATTGCCCCTCGCGCTCTTTTCCGCTCCCGACCTCTGCGCGTACGCTCCCTGCAACGCGGTTTTTCCAGAAGCGAATCGTTTTTCGCAACGCAAGGGAAATCCCCCTTATGTCGAAGCGTGGCGTGACGAAGGGGGCAAAAAGCAATTGCTCGGCTACCTCGCGCTTTCCACCGATGTCACCAAGATCCCTGCCTATTCCGGTAAGACACTGATTTCCCTGATCGGCATCACGCGTGACGGTCGATTTGCACGGGTGGCATTACTCAACCACTCGGAACCGATCCTGCTTTTGGGCATCCCGGAAGAGAAATTGATCGCGTTCAACGAACAATACACCGGGAAACCGATCACCACGCGTATCGAAATCGGTAAGGTTGAGGACGAAAGCGGTAACGCGATCGGGATCGATGGCCTCTCGGGGGCCACGGTCACGGTGGTGGTGCAAAACCAGATCGTGCGCGCGGTGGCGCGTGCGGTGGGGCGGCAGGTTGGGTTGATCACCCAGGTGGAACGTCCGGAAGCGCGTTTCGTGACCACCGGGAGACGCTATTCGTGGCAGGAACTCGAGCAGCTGGGGCTGGTACAGACGTTACGAGTCTATCCTTCTGACCTCGGTTGGGATACCCCGTCTGCGCCATCGGATGCGAACGCAGCCGCAGGGGCAGCGGGGGATGCGAAAACCGGTGAAGCGCCCGCGCTCGAAGTGCGGTTCGGGTTGCTCGACCATCCCGACGTCGGGAAAAGCCTGCTGGGGGAAGCGGGTTGGGAAAGCCTGAAGGCACGGCTCAAACCGGGTGAAAATGCGATTTTCGTCATTCGGACCGCTGGAAGCGAATCGTTCAAAGGATCGGGATTCGTTCGCGGCGGCGTATTCGATCGGATCCAGTTGCGCCAATTGGGTGATGTGTTTACGTTCCGCGATCTCGACTACGTGCCACTCTACGATCTGGTCGCAGAGGGAACGCCGGCTTTCGACGAATCGGGGATCTTCATCGTTCGCGATCCGGCTTTTTCGGCGGCCTATCCGTGGGAGTTCGTGTTTCTTGGGAACCGAATCGTCGACAAACTGACCGGTCATCGTGAGTACGTGAGTTTTGGGCAGAGCTATTGGTTGCCGGAATCGATGCTGGAGGGGGGGCGGCCGGAGTTGCCCAAACCCGAGGCGAGCTGGATGCGTTTCTGGAAGACCCGGACGGCGGAGATCGGTCTGTTCGTCGCGACATTGCTGGCAATGGCAGGAGTTTATGCGGCGCGTGATCGTCTGACTGCACGGGCGACCCGCAAACGGAAATGGCCTGTCGACGGGTTCAAGTACGCCTTTTGGCTGATCAGCGTCTTCTTCTTCGGTTGGCACCTACTGGCGCAACCGTCGATTACCCAGGTATTGACGTGGTTCCATAGTTTGCTGACCGAGTGGCGCTGGGAGCTGTTTCTCACCGATCCCTTCATTTTCCTGTTCTGGATTTTCATCGTCGTCACAATTTTCGTTTGGGGGCGCGGCCTCTTCTGCGGCTGGGCATGCCCGTTCGGTTCGCTTTCCGAACTGCTGTTCAAAGTGGCGCAATGGGTTGGGCTGAAACGGTTCCAGTTTCAACTGCCGATGCGTTGGCACCTGCGGTTGAAAAATCTGAAATACGGCATTTTCCTGTTCTTGCTCGCCGTTTCCGCGTTCTCGATGCCGCTCGCCGAGAAGTTGGCGGAAGTGGAGCCGTTCAAAACGACGTTCTTGGTGGGAATCCTGGAGCGGGGGGGACTCTTCGCTGCCTATGCCTCGGTACTCCTTGGGCTTTCCCTCTTCATGGAGCGCCCCTTTTGCAAATATCTCTGTCCGCTGGGCGCCGCGCTGGCGTTGCCAACCACGTTCCGGTGGTTTGGATTGCGCCGGAAAGCGGAATGCACGCAATGCACGGCGTGCGCGCGTGGTTGTGGGTCGTTGGCGATCGATGCGGTTGGCCGAATCGACCACCGTGAATGCATGCTTTGCCTGGATTGCATGGTACTGTACCATGATCCCCATGCTTGCCCGCCGTTGGCCGCAGAACGGAAGCGGCGGGAAAAACTCGGGTTGCCGCTGACGCCGGTTGGGAAAGATGGTTATTTCATTCCCATCCAACCCGTTGCGGTGAAGCAAGAAGGGTGAGCGCGCAGAAGGGGGCAACGATGATGGCAACAACGCACGCAAAACAGACGCTCGATCCGAACTGTTTGACGGAACCGGTGATGCCGCCGTTCCTGGCGCGGACGGGATGGCAGCGGTGGATTGCCGAGGCGTGGGATCACCTCTGGCCGTGGCGCCGAGACGCGCTGCCCCAGATGTGGCGGTGGGCGACGATGCTCTTTGCGCTCTGGGTGACATTGGCGTGGTTGATGGGGGCAGTGGGCCGAATCGCGTCGCCGTGGCTCATCGCGTGGTGGGTTGCGTGGAGTGCGGTCGAACTTCTGGTGCGGCTACGGAGCAAACCCTACGTGAAGGACGGGCCGTGGTGGGGAAGCCGTTTTCGGCGTGCGGACTGGCTCGATCTCTTGGCGTACGTGGGCTTCAAGAATCTCTTGATCGGCGCGGTGCTCTTTTGGGCAGTGCGTTGGTTGGGGGGAACGGGTTGATCGCACATTCGTCCCGTTTCGAGTCGCGACCACACGCCCGCTGGGGGGTGTTCCTGGTGCTTTTCGGGTGTGCGGTCGTCGCGGGGGGATGGTCGGTGGAAGCACGCTCAGCACCGCCGGAAACGCCACCTGCGGAGTCTTCCCCAACCGAACGTTTCGTCGCGGATGACGCCGCATTACAACAGGCACTGGAAGAGGCCCCTGCGGGAAGCGTGATCCGTGTGGCACCTGGCGTCTATCGGGGGCCATTGCGTATCGCCAAACCGCTGGAGTTGCGTGCCGCTGGTCGCCGGACAGTTATCGACGGCGGTCTTGAGGGGCATGTGATCGAAATCATTGCCCCGGATGTCACGGTCGAGGGGTTCATCATTCGCAATTCGGGCGGTGACGTCCAGGCGGAACATTCGGGCATCCGGGTGCAACCGGGTGCGCACCGTGCGGTGATTCGCAACAACGTGTTCAGTTACGTTACCTTCGGCGTCTATGTCGAGAAGGCCGATTACGTTCGGATCGAAGGGAACGTCATCACCGGCAAACGCGATTTCCTCTCCCCGAAACGCGGCAACGGGATCCAGCTCTACAACGCGCAACATGCGCAGGTCGTCGGCAACGACATCTCGTTCGTTCGCGACGGAATCTACGTCGATGTCTCGCACGACGCGCGCTTTCGCCGCAACCGGCTGCACCATTTGCGTTACGGCACCCATTATATGAACTCCTACCGCAACGTGTGGGAAGAGAACGAGGTGTTCTTCACGCGAACCGGGCTCGCGTTGATGGAGGTACGCGATCAGGTAGTGCGCAACAACCGTGTCTGGGGGAATTCCGATATTGGCATCATGTTGCGCACCTTGCAAAACGGGGTAGTCGAGGGGAACGTTACTGCGGGTAACGGTCGTGGCTTTTTCATTTACAACACCAACTATTCGGTGATCCGGGACAACGTCGTCGTGGACAACCAGGTAGGGGCACACGTTTCTGCGGGGTTTACGTTCAACCAGGTCGAGCACAACGACTTCATCGGCAACGCGCAAAACATCCGCTACGCCGGAACGCGCAACCTGGTGTGGGGTGAGAAAGCGGGCAACCATTGGAGTCAATATGTGGGATGGGATCGGGACGGCGATGGCATCGGGGATGTGCCTTACGAAGCCGTGGGCGTCGTGGATCGTCTGCTGTGGCGCTACCCGTTGGCGCAGGTGCTGTTCTCTTCGCCTGCGTTGGAATTGATTCGCTACGTCAGCGCGCAATTCCCGATTTTGAAAACCCCAACGGTGATCGATCCCAAACCGCACCTCAAACCGATCCATCAGCAAGGAGCAGCGTGGTATGGCCACCGATTCCACCCACAGCAATGACGTCGTCGTCCGTGCCGAACATGTCGTGCGCCGTTTCGGTACGAAAGTGGCGGTGGCCGACGTCTCTTTTACGGTGAACCGCCAAGAGCGTTTCGCGCTCATTGGTCACAACGGCGCAGGGAAGAGCACGCTTTTTCGCATGATGTTGAGTCTGTTGCCACCCAGCTCAGGAACGATCACGCTCTTTGGCGAACCGGTGACGGGCAGGGACGATGCCAACCAACGCGCAGTGCGACGGATGATCGGCTATTTGCCCGAACAGGTGGTGCTCTACGACAATCTCACGGCGGAAGAAACGTTACGCTATTTCGCCGAACTCAAAGGGGTGGTTGTCGACGCGCACGAAATCGCGGAGCGGCTAGACGAAGTGGGGTTGTTGCGGGTTGCGAAACAGCCGGTGCGGGGATTTTCCAAAGGAATGCGACAACGGCTGGGGTTGGCACAAGCGCTGCTTGGCGAACCGAAGTTACTCTTCCTCGACGAACCCACCAGCGGTCTGGACCCGATGGGAATTCGGGATTTTTATCAACTGGTCGATCGCTGGCAAGCCCGTGGGACGACCGTGGTCGTTTCCTCCCATATCCTTGCCGAGATCGAATTACGCGCCGATCGTATCGCAATCCTTGCGCAAGGGCGTTTGGTTTCCGTTGGTTCGGTGTTCGAACTTCGACAGCAAGCAGCGTTGCCCGCCCGCCTATGGGTCCAAGCGCGCGATGCAAGCGCTGTCGCGACGCTGATCGCGTCAGCGGAGCGACTCGGGGTGACGGTTGACGAACGAACGGAAATGGGTGTCTGGTTCTTGTGGCCGAGCGAGAAGAAAGAGCGCGCGCTGGCGTGGCTACTCGAGCAGCGCGAACATTGGCTCGATTGGGCATGGCGCGATGCGACGCTCGAAGAGGTCTTCTTTGCGTTGGCGCTGAAAGAGCAGACGAGACAAGCAGAAGCGGAGGTGGCATGAACGGGGCGTTTTTGGCGATCGCTCGGAAAGAGTTCCGTGACCGCGTCCGCAGCCGCTGGGTATGGGTGGTGGCGATCGTTTTCGCGCTGTTTTCTTTGGCAATCGCCTTCTTGGGCGGGGCTGCGCAGGGTGCGGTGGGAATACGCAGTGTCGAGGCAGCGATTGCGAGCCTGACCAGTTTGGCCATCTTTCTGGTGCCGCTGATCGCATTGGTGTTGGGGTATGACGCGGTGGTGGGGGAGCGCGAGCGGGGTACGCTCGACCTGTTGTTGTCGTTGCCCATTCCGAAAAGGGCAATCGTCGTCGGCAAATTTCTCGGGTTGGGGGCGGCGCTGGCGGCGGCAACCGGGGTGGGATTGGGCGCAGCGGGGATCGTTTTGGCTTTGCGCGTGGGATGGTCGGTGTGGAGCATATGGGCCCAGTTCGCGCTCGGATGCATCCTGCTCGGTCTCGACTTTCTGGCGATTGCGATCTGGTTGTCGACTTGGGCGCGCGATCGCAGTCGCGCGTCCGGAGCTGCGATTGCGGTGTGGTTTGCGCTCATTTTGGTCTTCGATCTGATCTTGCTCGCAGCGATGGTGGGGTTGGGCGCCCACCCTGCCGGACGTTGGTTGCCCTGGGTCATGCTGCTCAACCCCGCGGATCTTTTCCGTGTCTGGGGGTTGGCGTCGATCGGGAACGTTCAAGCGTTACGAGGGGTATCCGAACTTTTTCCCTCGGTGGTGGCGCAGCAGCCCTTTTGGTTGGCGGTGGCGCTGTTGGGTTGGACGGTTGGACCCCTCGCGTTGGCGATTCGCCGTTTTCGCCATGATGGTAAGGAGTTGTGATGCGTATTCGAAATGCAAGGCAGTGGTGGGGCTTCTGGGGAACCGTATTGTTCTCGGTTGGCTTGCTAACTGCATGCTCTTCCGATAGTGCCAGCAATGCGGCACCGAAGGATTTTTCGGAGGGCGATGCCTGTGTGCTCGACGGCATGTATCTTGCCGATTTCCCCGGCCCCAAAGGTCAGTTGCGCTATGCCGATGGCCGAGTCGATTGGTTCTGCGACACGGTTGAGCTACTCCATACCTTGCTGGCGCCGGAGTCGGTGGAATCGATCACGGGTGCATTCGTTCAGGACATGGCGAAGGCCGATTGGGAGCGACCGCGCGGTCATTGGATCGACGCGCGCAGCGCGTTCTATGTCTTCGGCTCTTCGCGCTTGGGTTCGATGGGACCTACCGCAGTCAGTTTCGCCCACCGCGCCGATGCGGAGGTATTTGCCCGCAACTACGGTGGGACGGTGAAGACATTTGCCGAGGTGACGGCCGAGGATGTCCGTCTCGACGGCGCGGCGCTGCACGACGACAAAATGTAAGGAGGCCGTATGGCGTTCGACGATTTTTATCGGGGCATTCCCGCTCCACTGGCGCAAGAGATCGACGCGTTGTCGCTACTCGTCTACCGTTGTCGCACTGCAGCCAAAGCGTTGTTGGAAGCCGAAGGGGTTGTCGAACTTGCCGAATGGTATGCGCGCTTTCCCCAGCTCGAACCTGCTTTGGCGCATGAGGGATGGGAACGTTACCTCAGCGCGGCTGTCCTGACGACGCAGTGGGAGCAGGCGCGGCGGCAATTGGCGGAAAAATTGCGTGCAGCGCAAGGCGAAATGGTTGAGCCTACCGGTGCGGCAATTTTGCCGTTGGATGCGATCGCGGCTTACCTGGCGGAGGCGGATCGGGACGAACTCGGCATAGTCGAATGGGAGCGGATGCTCGATTGCCTCCGCTGCACGCTTCGTAACGGTACGACACTGTGGGTGCGTTACGCGGCGCCCGATGCGTACAGTTTCGTATGGCAGACCGATTCTGACGTGCAAGGGCGTATCGATACCGCCCCACATGCGCAAGGTGGAGGAAACCCGCACCGTCATGGTGCTGATGGTTCGGTTGTCGCCGATACGCTCACTTCGGTTTCCGCGTTGCCGGAAGCCAATTTCGTCCGGGTCGTGAACGCCGTGTATTCGCCGGAGTGATTCGCGGTGGCGGGGAAAGAAGCGGCCCATAGACGGCGTGAGGTGGTGCTCACGTTCGCGTCGTTGGTGAGCGCTGCAGCTGCGGGATTGTGGGCGTACCACTTTCAGGCCGAACGCGCAGCGCAGAAAGCGGAGGAGGGGGCGCATTGTGAAACCGACCTCGAGGCGCGAACCCCGCCCCGTCCCTACGATCCTGCGCGGGACGGTCCAAATCCTCTGGCGCCCCGCTCGATTCCAGATGAGGCGCGTTGCCCGATCTGCGGAATGTACCCGGCGCGTTACCCACGGTGGGCGGCGCAGCGAATCGACAGCGGGGGACGGGTCGATTTTTACGACGCGCCGCGTGATTTGGTGATCCATGACCAGTGGTTGCGACAAGAAAAGGGAGTGGCGGAAGATCGTCGCGTTGCCGCGGCCATTTGGGTGCGTGATTATTGTAGTGAAACGCCGTCCTGGGTTGCTGCAGATGCCGCGTGGTTTGTCTGGTCACCGAAAATCATCGGTCCGATGGGGCGTCCGGAGCCGGCCGCGTGCGCGACGGAGCAAGCGGCTCGGACGTTGGCTGAAGCCAAGGGTGGTGAGGTGTTGCGCTTCGCAGATCTCTACACGCGATTCCGGTGGTAGACCCTTATGGGGTCGTCAACCACGGTTTGCATTTGGGGTAGAGTGAAAAGAAGAGGGCGGGCACTGCTTCGCGCGGCAATGCATCCAAGGTGTTCTTGATGAAGAGCCCCAACGCCGTGTCACCGCTGACCCGAAGTCGACGCTGAAAAAAGAGCGTATCGCTGTCTTCTTCTTGCGCGATGAGTGCGCAATAGACCGCGAGCGGCGCGGTAAAGGTAACGCGCGGGGGCATCTCTCCGGTGAGGGGACGAAACCCGAAGGGCGCTAGGGCGAAATCGAATTGCCAGGGAAAATCGGTGATGATGAGGCGGACCGGTTGATCCCAGAGCGAACGACGCGTTTCCGGGTTGAGAAAGGGCAACAAGTGACGGTTGAGCGCATGGCAGAAAAGCGCATTTGCCGGATAACGCGGAAGCTGGGCAAGTAACGCGAAAAACGGGGTGCGCGATCGATTCGGGTCAGCCATGATCGGCGATCCATTCGTGTCCGGCTTTGCCAAACCAGTAACCATTACAGCACCGTTGCGGGTCGATCCATGGTGCGTCTGGAGTGGGAGTGGCGTCGCGCCATGCGGCAACCGCTTCGATCGCCGCTATCGTGTCGTTGAGGTTGGGCACGATCCGAACGGCGTCGGCCAGCGCGCACACTTCGTCGAGTCGGTCAAGAAGTGACCACCAACGCGCCGACTGGGTCTGGACACCGTTCATACGAAGAAAGTGATCCCCTTCCTGCGTTTCGATCAGGAGCCCTTCGGGCCATTGTTGACACAGGAACCCGCAGTCGTCTTTGGGGCGCCCGTACCGGCGTGCGGTGAAGCAGCGCGATGAGTGGGCGAGCGCTAAGGGTCCCCAGACGGTAATTTCGGTGGTCATGCCCAGTGAATGGGCAAGTGGTACCAAGTGCGATAGGTCTTCGCGACTCAATTCGTGGTGGGGTACCCAACGGCTCGCACCCATCGCAGCAAAGGTACGCAAGGTGTCTCCGTGGTAGATGTTGAGCTGCGCGCCAGCCGTCCAATCGGAGATATTGGCCGCTTCCAGGAGCGCAACCATGGTGAGATCGTTGGCTTCCAGCGGCCAGCCGGAATCACACAGTTTTCGTAACCACTTGATCTGGCTGGTCGATTCGATCAGGGTGTATCCCGAAAGAACCACTGTTTTGCCGGCATCGCGCAACAGGGTGGCGATGGCGAGCCAATCGGCAACTTTGAGCGTTTGCCGCCGCGGACAGACGATTTCGCCCAGATAGACGCGATCGACTGCGGTTTCGGCAATTCGCGCATAAAATTCGAATGTCGCCTGTTTGGTCCAGAAATAGGGAAGGGGCGCAAGCGCGATTTCCATCGTCATTTCCACGGACGGCTATAAGGGCCCAGCGTTGTCTGGTTTCCTTCGCTGATGCGTGCCAGTTCGTTCTGCCATGCAGTTTGAACCGTGTAACGCTCCGGGTTTGCGGTCAGCGCATCGATCGCACGCCGCCAGACTTGGGTGACGGTGCGGACATAAGCGACGCTTCGTTGGCGCCCTTCGATTTTGATCGCGCGGACACCACACTGCTTCAACTGCGGGAGCAGGTCGAGCGTGTTGAGGCTCGTTGGGGATTCAAGCGCGTATCCGATTTCCCCGTCGACGCGAAAGCGTCCTTTGCACAAGGTGGGATAACCCGCGGGTTCGTCAGGTGCGTAACGGTCGATCAAAAAGCCGTTGAGGCGAGCCTCCAACCCGTTTTCCTTTTCTTCCCACGAGACGAAACGTGCCGGCGAGCAGGCGCCTTGATGATTGGGGGCCTCTCCGGTTGCGTAGCTCGACAACGAACAACGCCCTTCCACCATGATGCAGAGTCCGCCAAAACCAAAGACCTCGATTTCGAGCGGTGCGGCGTCTCGTGCCACCTGCTGGACTTGATCGATACTGAGGACTCTTGGGAGGACGGCTCGAACGACGCCAAAGCGGCGTGCCAAGAGTTGCAATGCCGGTGCTGAGGTGGCCGAAGCCTGAACCGAGGCGTGCAAGCGCAGTTCTGGGAAACGCTCCCGCGCATAGGCCATCAAGCCGAGGTCAGCGAGAATGAGGGCGTCGACACCGAGCGCGGCAGCGTGATCGATCGCACGATGCCATTCACTGCAGTTGTGCTCTTTCGGGTAGGTGTTGATCGCCAAAAAGACGCGAACACCGCGTTGTTGTGCCCAGGCAATACTCGCTCCCAGTTCGTCGGGGGAAAAGTTGAGCCCAGGGAAATGGCGTGCGTTCGTTGCGTTTTTCAGCCCTAAATAGACCGCGTCAGCGCCCGCTTCGACTGCGGCGCGCAACATCGCCGCGTTGCCCGCAGGGCAGACGAGTTCCAACGTTCCTGACTGCACGGCAAAGTGCCTCTGCCTGTGGGATGCAATAAAAGAAGCGTAGCAGGTTTGCGCCGCTCTTGCCTTGATCGGCATCAAGAAAACGGGGCAGAGGTCACCCGCTGTTTCTGAGCCCCGCGGCAATCCCGTTGATCGAGAGGTGGATCCCAAGACGCAGCCGCGGATCGTCTTCGCCCGCGCGGTGACGGCGCAGCAGCTCCACTTGCACCAGGTGCAGCGGGTCGATATAGGGGAAGCGGTTCTGGACCGAGCGTTTGAGGAGCGGGTTGCTGTCGAGCAGTTCGCGTTGCCCGGTGAGGGTGAGGAGCCAGCGGACGGTGCGGCTCCATTCGTCGCGAATCCGCGCAAAGATCGACTGGGCGAGCGCCTGGTCGCGCACGAGCGCGACGTACCGTTCCGCAATTGCCAGGTCGCTCTTGCCCAGCACCATGTCCATGTTGTGGAGCATCGCGGTGAAGAAGCTCCATTCGCGCGCCATGCGCTGCAATAGCGCAATACGCGCCGCTGCCGTTTCGCCGGCCTGTTCCGCTTCATGGACCCATGCTTCGACGGCGCTGCCAAAGCCGTACCAACCGGGGAGCATGATCCGCGCTTGCGACCAGGAGAAGACCCAGGGAATCGCGCGCAGATCTTCGATGTTCCGGCTCTTGGCGCGCGACGCCGGGCGCGAACCGATGTTGAGGTGCGCGATCTCCTCGATCACCGTCGCTTCCCAGAAGAAGGTTTCGAACCCTTCGGTCTCGTAGACAAGCGCACGGTAGGCGCGAAACGCGTGGTCGGAGAGTTCGGCCATCACCGTTTCGAAACGGGGATCGGGCGCCGAGCCGTCCTTACCCAAGAGCGACGCTTCGATGGTTGCGGCGACCAAGACTTCCAGGTTGCGCTGCCCGAGCTCCGGATTCGCATATTTCGCCGCGATCACCTCTCCCTGTTCGGTCAATTTCAGTTGCCCTGCTACCGCCCCTTTGGGTTGTGCCAGGATCGCCTGGTAGCTGGGGCCACCGCCGCGCCCCACCGATCCGCCGCGGCCGTGGAAGAGGCGCAGCGTGATCCCGATCTGCTCCGCCGTTGCCACCAGGGTTTGTTGTGCGCGGTAGAGCGCCCAGTTCGCAGTGACGAAGCCGCCGTCCTTGTTCGAATCGGAATAGCCCAGCATGATCTCTTGCCGGTTACCGCGCGCGGCCACCCACGCACGGTATTCGGGAAGCGCGTAGAGGTCACGCAGGATTTGCGGCGCCGCTTCCAGGTCGGCGATCGTTTCGAAGAGCGGGACGATATCGACGGCCAAATGGTTGCGCCACGGCTGCAGCAGCCCCACTTCTTTGAGGAGCATCGCCACTTCCAGGATATCGGAGACGGCGTCGGTCTTCGAGATCACGTACTGTTCGATCACGCGCGGCCCGATGGTGTCGTGCGCCCAGCGCGCGGTGCGGAAGATCTCGAGTTCGCTCTGCGTGGTCGCGCTGTAGGACCAGTCGGGGTTGGTGAGCGGCCGTGCAGTCGCGAGTTCCCTGCGCAGCAGCGCCACCCGCTCCGTTTCGGGTAGGCGCCGGTAATCGACGTCAGGATGTGCCGCGGCGATGAGTTCGGCGATCACCGCTTCGTGCACGGCGCTGTTTTGCCGCAGGTCGAGGTGCGCCAAATGAAACCCGAAGACGCGAACCGCGGTGCGCAGCTCCGCCAGTGCCCCGTCGGCGATTTCGCTAAGCCCTGCGGCGGTGAGTGAACCGTGAATCGTTTCCAAATCGGCGGCGAAGGCTTCTGCCGACGGATAGGGCGGCAGTTCGACGCTCGGAAGGCGCCGCGGCAGATGTCCGACCAGTTGCTGGTAGGTTGCGGCCAGGCGTGCGTAGATCGCGATCAACGCCAGACGGTAGCGCTCGTCGGCGCGGTGCGGAGAGGGCGAACCCGCTTGTTCGGCCAGCGCGTCGAGTTCGGGCGTGACAGGCGACAGGCCAGCAGCAAGCGGCAGTGTCCCGCCGAGTCGGTGGACCGCGTCGAGGTAAGATTCGAGCGCAGCCGCGGCGTTGCGGATCACCGCGGCGCGCAACACCTCGGCGGTGACAAAGGGATTCCCGTCACGATCGCCGCCCACCCACGAACCGATCTGCAGGAAAGGGGTCTCAGCCCAGCGGCCGACGAGCCGCGCCAACCGGCGGTAGAGTTTGGGCAATTGCGGCAAGAAGGTGCTGCGGAAGTAGTTGAGGACGTTGTTCGCTTCGTCGAGCACCGAAATGCGCGTCGGACGAATCAAGCGGGTGAGCCACAGGGTGCGGATCGCCCGCTCGATCGCGGCGTCGACCTCGGCGCGCTCTTCCGGGGTGAGCGCGACGCGATCGCGTTCGGCCAGCCAGTGCGCGATCTCTTGTTCGCGCGCGAGCACCGCTTGGCGCTGGACTTCGGTAGGGTGGGCAGTCAGCACGGGACGCACGCACGCCGTGGCCAGGAACTGGGTGAGCGCTGTCCGGGAAACCCCCGCACGTTCGAGCGCCGCGACGGCATGCGCCAACGACCCTTCTTTCGCTGGCGAACCGGCGATCGCGTGCGCGCGGGCGCGTCGCAGATGGTGCTGGTCTTCGGCGATGTTCGCCAGATGGGAAAAGAGCGTGAACGCACGGATCACGACGATCGCCTCGTCCCGTGTCATCCCGTGCAGGAGCGTTTCGAGCGAAGTGGGATCCGTATCGCCACGGTGGATCGCTACCGACGCTTGACGGATCGCTTCGACCAAGGAAAAGATCGCTTCGCCATGTTCGGTGCGGATCGTGTCGCCCAGGCGTTTTCCCAGCTCGCGGATTTCGGCGCGCAGTGGTGCGTCTTTTTCGGTACGGAGGTCGTTCATTTGAGGTTTCCTGAATCAGCGGTTTGCAGCGTGCTGGAGCTGCGCTTCGCCGTCTTCGATCAATTGTTCCAAATAGTAGCTGTAGAACGACTCATCCGGAAGCCCGATGAGCGGCGGTGCCAAGGGCTTGCCGTCGCCATCCACCACCATCACCGTTGGCGTGAGCGTCCCTTTCATCACCCGCGCGAATGCGGCATGGTGCGTGGGGTTGCCTTGAAAATCGATCAGCGGGAGGTCGGCGCGGTCGGCTTCGATGCGACGAAAACGAGCGCGGTCGCGGCGGCTCTGTGCGACGCTTTCCAGATAGCGTTGTGCGCGGACACAATAAGGACATTCGCGGCGTTCGAAGTAAAGCAGAATGGGTTTGCGGGTGGTTTTCGACCAGGCACCGTCCGCGGCAAGGTCGGTAGCGGGCGGTATTTCCGTGTGCGTCTTGGAGATGGGTTCGGTTGGCGCGGCGAACGCGGGTGATACAATCAAAAAAAGCAAGGACGTCAGGGTTCCGAACAGGAGGTGCCGTAACGCTGGTGCGCCCTGACGCCAACGCGCCACGAAAAAGGAACAACGATGCCGCATCATGGTACTCCGTCCCGTTTGGTGATCGCAACCCGGGAAAGCCGCTTGGCGCTCTGGCAAGCGCGCCATGTCCAGAGTCTGTTGCAACGATTGTATCCCGATTGTACGGTCGAACTCTTGGGAATGACAACGCGCGGTGACCAGATTCTCGACCGTCCGCTTGCGAAAATCGGCGGAAAGGGGCTTTTCGTCAAAGAGCTCGAGGTGGCGCTCCTCGAGCGTCGTGCCGACCTTGCGGTCCATTCGATGAAAGACGTGCCGATGGTGCTCGGTGACCCTTTCCGTCTTGCAGCGATCTTACCGCGGGAAATTCCGGAGGATGCCTTCGTTTCGAACCGCTACTTCAGCCTCGACGATTTGCCGCCCGGCGCAGCGGTGGGCACCTCGTCGTTGCGCCGCCAGGCGCAGTTGATCGCGCAATACCCCTATCTGAGCGTCGAACCGCTGCGGGGCAACCTCGATACGCGGCTGCGCAAGCTCGACGAGGGGCGGTACGACGCGATCATCTTGGCTTCCGCGGGGTTGAAACGGTTGGGGCTCGGGGCGCGCATTCGCAGTGTGTTGCCGGTGGCTGAGATGCTCCCGGCAGCGGGCCAGGGGGCGTTGGGTATCGAAGTGTTGACCGATCGACCCGATGTCGCCGAATGGCTCGCGCCGCTGCACGACCCCGAAACGGCGGCGTGCGTCCTCGCCGAGCGGGCGTTCGCGCGTCGGCTGGGGGGCAGTTGTGAGGTGCCGATCGCAGCGTACGCAACCCCGTCAGACGGGCAGATTTGGCTGCGTGGTTTGGTTGCCGAACCCGATGGCAGCGAAATTTTTCGCGGCGAAATACGTGGCGCGTTCGCCGAGGCCGAAACGCTCGGACTGCATTTGGCGGAGCAGCTGATCGCAGAAGGGGCAGAGGCGCTCGTTGCGCGGCTCGCGTGCAACGCCCAAGCTGGATTGGGGTCGTGACCACAGCGCAAAACATGGCGATTGTGGCAGAAAAGCCCGCCGTCTGGGTCACGCGGCCGCTTGCGCAAACCGAGCGGCTGAGCGCACTCCTGCGCGCGCACGGCTGGGAACCGATCGTCGCGCCGCTCTTGGCTATCGAACCGACGGTCACCGAGGAAGCGGCTCGCCAGTGGTCCGAGACGCTCGACGGCTATCGTTGGGTCTTTTTCGTCAGCGCCAACGCGGCGCAGATCGCGGTGCCAGCCATCCGTGACCACCGCCCGTGGCCGCCCGGTCCAGCGGTTGCCACCGTCGGTGCGGGCAGTGCTGCTGCATTGCGGGCGCTCGGTTTCCCCGATGTGTGGTACCCTGTGGATGGCGCCGACAGCGAAGCCGTGTTGGCTGCGTCGTGGACGCAACCCGAGCGCGTTGCCGGGCAGTCGCTTCTCATCGTCAAAGGAGAAGGGGGGCGCGGTCTGCTGACCGAAGCGCTCAGAGCCCGGGGCGCGGAGGTGCACGAATGGATCTGTTACCGCCGACGCGTCGCGCGCTGGCTGCCGCACCATTGGGAACCGTACGCACAAGGGCGGATTGCGGCGCTCCTTATCACCAGCAGTGAAGCAGCGCGGGGATTGCCCGAGGCGATGGGCGCGGAACGCTTCGAAAAGGTGCGTGAACGCCTCTTGGCGGTCGCCAACCATCCCCGCGTCGCTGAGGCGCTGCAGACGTTGGGGTGGCGGCACGTCGTCACGGCGCCGCGTCCGGGAGACGACGCGTTGGTGGCGACGCTACAGGAATGTTATTCGCGGGAGAAGGTGCAATGACGCAAAAAGGGAACCCACGCGCGCGTTCCGATAAGCGCGCAAGGACGGACGAGGCGGAAACGCTCAAAGACAAGGACAGCAAGGACAGTAAGGACAGCCAGCAGGAGTCCGTCAGCGAAAACGCCGCGGAGACGAATCGCACGGAGGTTGTCGAAGAACAATCCGCGTCACCCGGGGCGGGTGCGGTAACGGAATCGTCTGCCCCCGCGGACACCGCGCGTGCAGCGGCGTCCGATGGCGCAGTGCAACCGGAGCAGACACCCGTACAACCCGAAACGCGTTCGCCTCAGGCCAACAACGCGTCTCGGGCAGGCGTGTGGCTCGGTGCGGTGGCGCTCCTCGTTGCGTTGGGTGGGTATGGATACACCCAGTATGTCGTCAAACGGGCGCTCGATCAGGCGCTCGCCGAACGTGCCGAATGGGCGGCGCAAATCACCGCGGTCACCGATCAAGTCAAGACCCAGCAGGCCGTTTTGCAAACCGTCCAGCAGCAGGTTGCCGGACTCGTCGGTGTCGACGCCCAAATCACCGCACTCAAAGAGCAATTGAGCCAACTGGAGACGGCGTTCATCGAGACGCGCGAGCGGCTGGCACGCAACGAAGCGGCGCTCGATCGCCTGCAAGGTATCGCGAAAAGTGCGGCCGAAATGACCGAGGCGTTGGCGAAACTCGGGGATCGGCGCTGGGTCGTCGAAGCCGGCGAGGCACTGGCTTTCGCGCAACGGCAACTGGCGTGGGATGGCAATCTCGACGCCGCGCAAGCGGCGCTCGCGGCGCTCGCTGCCCGACTCAAAGAGGCCGACCGGCCGCTTTTGCGTGAACTGCGCAAAGCCGTCGAAGCCGACCTCCTGGCCGTTCAATCGGCGCCGCGCGTCGATGTCGACGGCATTTTGGCCAAGCTCGACGCGCTCGACGACGCGATCGCGAATGCGCCGTTCGCCTATCTTGCCGAGGTCGATGCCAAGCACAAAGTGGCGGATACCGCAGACGCCTCCGCGCCGTGGTACCAGCGGGCGTGGGCGGCAGTGGTCGCATTCGGCCGTGCCGTTGGTCAAGAGTGGGCCGATTGGCTGCGGTTGGAACGGCTGGACGCCACCGCGCCGGAACTGCTTTCGCCCGAAGCGGCGACTACGCTGCAGCTCAACATCAGCACCTGGATCGCCGCGGCGCGCGTTGCCGCGCAAAGGGGAGACGAAACGGCGTACCAAACGGCGTTGGCGAAACTGGAAAAGACCCTGGCGCGTTACTTCGACCCGAACGCGCCGGCCACCCAGGCCGCAAACGCGGCGATCGCCGCGCTCAAAGCCGAGCGCGTCCATGCCGAACGGCCCACGTTGGCGCGTTCGCTCAAAGCGCTCTCGGAAATCGAGACGCGCCTGGCAGCGCCTGACCTGCAACCCATGGGCAAGGAGTGATGCCATGCGAACCGTCCTTGCTGTCTTGATCGCCGCGGTTGCAGCGGTGGCGTTTGCACTTTGGTTCCAGACGTTGGATGGCTACGTCGTCGCGGTGTTTCCGCCCTACCGTTTTCAGCTCTCGAGCCAGCTGCTTGTCTTGCTGGCACTGCTGTTCCTCTTCGTGGGGTACGGCGTGCTCAGACTGGTGGCGCGGATCGTCGGCACGCCTGGCGCGGTACGCCAATGGCGGGAGCGCCGTCGCTTGCAGCGCGCGCTCGATGCGCTGGAGATGGCGGTCGTGGGGTGGGAGCTCGGTAAACCCAAAATGAGCTTCAAAGCCCTCGACCGTGCGTACCGGCTCAAGCATGGCGCCGCGGCGGCAGCGGCGGCAGCGTGCGAAGCGGCGTTGGCCGTACGTGACGAAGCGCGCGCCGAAAATGCGTTGGCGCGGATTCCGGACGTCGGCGACTGGATGGCCGTACGGCAGGTGTTGGAAGCCCGTTTCGGTTTGGTTTTTCGCCGCATCGATCGGTTGGAGGCTGCGCTGACGGCGCTCGAACGGGGCGGTAAAGTTGCGCCCACCGTCCGCGAGCGGTTGCGCTTGGAAGCGGGCGTACAGCTCGAGCGTTGGGAAATGGCGCTTGAGGCCGCGCGCAAACTGCGCCGTCATGATGCGTTGCCCGCGCCGGAATTCTTGGCGGTGGCGGTGAAAGCCTATCCGGCGTTGCTCGCGGACGCGTTGCGCCGCGGCCGCTCTTTCGACGCGTGGTGGGAAGCGCAACCCAAAGACGAACGGCAATTGCCCGCGATCGTTGCTGCGGTGATCCGCACGTTACGCAGCGAAGGGGAAGCAGCACAGGCGCTGCGGCTAGCCGAAACCTTCCTGCGTCGGCGCTATGCCACCGAAGTCGTTGCCGAGCTTTTGCCGTCGCTTCCTGCGGAACCCGTTTGGCTCGATCGCCTGGAGCGCTGGCTTGGTGACAACGAAAACGATCCCGTCCTGCACGAGGCGCTGCTGCGTTTGACCTTGGGGCTGCAGCTCTGGGGCAAAGCCAAAGGGCACTATGCGCAGTTGTTGCAACTCGATCCGGTGCGGGCGCGGGTCGTCGCCGCGGAAACCCTCCTCCCGCCGGACCGTCTGGCGTTGCCGTGGGATCGTACGCCGAACGCGACCTTCCCCGTTCCGAACAGCACGGAAAACGCTGCGGGGGCGGACGCTTCGGCGTCCGAAGCAGAGCGGGCGGCATCCCAACCTCCTGCCGCGGAAGCAGCGGCGGATACCGAAAGCGAACCGAACCCAACCGCGCGCAAGGCGTGATATGATTCACCCTGCGGCGGGTCGCCCCGCATGGCAGCGTGGGAACCGGGTCAGGGCCGGGAGGCAGCAGCCCTAACCACATCCTGCCAGTGCCGGGGGTCCGGCTCGCCGTCTGACTCGATGATCGCCTATGACCCAATTGGCCCTGGCGCGTAAATGGCGCCCCCGTGATTTCTCCAACCTCGTCGGTCAAGATCACGTCGTCCGTGCGCTCACCCACGCGCTGACCACCGGGCGCTTACATCACGCCTATCTCTTTACCGGTACGCGCGGTGTCGGGAAAACCACGATCAGTCGGATCCTGGCCAAAGCGCTCAACTGCGAACAGGGCGTGCGTGCCGAGCCGTGTAACGCGTGCGCGGCGTGCCAAGCGATCGACGCCGACCGCTTTCCCGATTACGTCGAAATGGACGCCGCCTCCAACCGCGGCGTCGACGAAATGGCGGCGCTCCTCGAGCAAGCCACCTACGCACCCGTTGCCGGGCGGTACAAAGTCTATATGATCGACGAAGTGCACATGCTCACGGGGCATGCGTTCAACGCGATGCTGAAAACGCTCGAAGAGCCGCCCGAGCATGTGAAGTTCGTGTTGGCGACCACCGACCCGCAAAAAATCCCGGTCACGGTGCTCTCGCGCTGTCTGCAGTTCAACTTGCGCGCCCTTTCTGCGGCCCAGATCGCAAGCCGAGCGGCCACCATCCTCACCGAGGAGGCGATTCCGTTCGAACCGGCGGCGCTGCAACGGATCGGCCAAGCGGCGCGCGGTTCGATGCGCGACGCGCTGTCGCTCCTCGACCAGGCGATCGCCTATGGCGCCGGTACCGTGAGCGAAGCCGCGGTGAGCGAAATGCTCGGCTTGGTGAGTGAAACGGTGTTGATCGAACTCCTTGCGGCGTTGGCCGCGCGCGCGAACGACCGCTACCTCACGCTCGTAGCGCAGCTTGCGGAAACAAGCGTCGCGGTGGATGCGGTGCTGGCGTCGCTGGCGCAACTCATCCACCGCGTCGCCCGTCGGCAATTCGGCGGCGCGCCCCTCGAAGACGCGCGTCTGGAAGCGCTCGCGCACGAATGGGATCCGGAGTTCGTGCAGTTGGCGTACCAGATCGTCGTGCATGGGCGTCGTGACGTGCCGCTTGCGCCAGACGAACGAACGGGGCTCGAGATGGTGCTGCTGCGTCTCTTCGCGTTCGCACCGCAATCGCAGCCAGCGGCGCAGCCCGTGCGCACAGGGCCAGCGCCAGAGCCGGTCGCGTCGCAGCCACTGTCGCCACCATCACCATCAGCATCGGCACGCGTTGCGGCGCCTGCCGTAGCCCGACAGGACGAGGAGCGCAGCGAACCCCCAAAGCCGTTTCGCCCGGCGCCGCCACCGCAGAAGACGGCGCCGCGGCAACATGACGATGCCAAACCGACAGCGACAAGCAGCGCGGCAAACCGCGCGTGGCTCGACCTGTTTCCGCGCCTCGAACTGGACGGGTTGGCTCAAACGTTGGCGTCGCATTGTGCCGTGGTCGCCGACGACGGCACAACCTGGACGATGGCGGTCGACGCACTCGCACACCACTGGTTGAAGGCGAAGCCGGAATTGACCCAGCGCGTCGCAACTGCGGTTGCTGCCGCAGCGCCCTGCAAATGGCAGCGTCGTTTGCGGTTCGAGGCCGCTACTGACGTCGCCGGCACTCCGGCGAAAGAAGAAGCGGCGCACTGGGCGGAACGCAAACGGCGGATACTCGACAAAGCATCCCAGCACCCCGGCGTTCAGGTGCTCTGCGAACGGCTGGGGTTGAGAATCGACCCCGACGCGGTGCACTGGCCAGAACGCTCCGCTGAGGGATAATCGCAGTTGTTGTGAAGAGAGGAAAAGACGATGTTCAACAAAGCGGCCATTTCGGGTCTGATGCGCCAAGCGCAGAAGATGCAGGAAAAAATCCAAAAGATCCAAGAGGAGCTCGCGCAGACCGAGGTCGAAGGGCAGTCGGGCGCCGGGTTGGTCAAGGTGGTGATGACCTGTAAGCACGACGTGCGACGCGTCACCATCGACCCTTCGGTGCTCGATGATCGCGAGATGCTCGAAGACCTCATTGCGGCAGCGTTCAACGACGCGGTTCGCCGTGCCGAAGCCACGGTGCAGGAGAAAATGGGGGAAGCCACCGCTGGGCTGCCCCTGCCGCCGGGCATGAATCTACCGTTTTGACACCGTAACGCCGTCGAGGTCGGTTGCGGATGAGCCAAGCACTCAATGAATTGATCGACGCGCTGAAGCACCTGCCCGGTTTAGGGCCGCGCAGCGCACAGCGGCTCGCGCACTATCTCCTCAACCACGACCGTGCTGCCGCAAAACGCCTCGCGCGCGCGCTGGCGCGCGCGGCAGAGGTATTGGTGCACTGCGCCGAATGCAACACCTTTTCCGAAACACCGGTCTGCGCGCGTTGCGCAGACCCCGCGCGCGACCGCAGCGTCGTCTGCGTGGTCGAAACCCCGGCGGACCTCGAGGCGCTCGATGCGGCGCACGTGTTTCAGGGGTGCTATTACGTGTTGATGGGGCGGTTGTCACCGCTCGATGGCATCGGACCGAAGGCGTTGGGTATCGAGAAACTGCTGGCGCGCATTGCGCGACCGGAGGTGCAAGAGGTGGTGCTCGCGACCAATTTCACCGCGGAAGGAGAGGCAACCGCTCAATGGTTGGCTGAACGGATCGCGGCCGCGGTACCCACGTGCAAAATCACCCGTTTGGCGCGCGGGGTGCCCGTCGGCGGCGAGCTGGAATACGCCGATCCGGCAACGATCGCCTACGCTTGGCACGATCGGCGCGCGCTCATCGATCAACAGAGTTGATCTATATCATCATTTCGTTTGGCGCTGGTTGGTTTCCGTTTCGAGCAGCGCTATAATCGGTTAGATTTGGGCATCCGAGGAGAAAACGATGACACATACTGCCGAGCCGATGGACGACAATCGCCGGCAACTGCTGGTCGCAACGTCGGTTGTCGGAGGCGCAGGCGCGGTCGCGCTCGCAGCGCCGTTCGTCGCCAGTTTTGCCCCTTCCGAGCGCGCGAAAGCGGCGGGAGCGCCGGTTGAGGTCGACATTTCCAAAGTGCCGCCGGGCGAGATGATCGTCGTCGAGTGGCGCGGGAAACCCATCTGGGTGTTGCACCGCACCCCTGAAATGCTCGAGTCGCTCAAAGCGGTGCGCGAAAAGCTCGCGGATCCGGACTCCGAAAAATCGATCCAGCCACCTTATGCGAAGAACGAGCACCGCTCGATCAAACCGGAATTCCTGATCGTCGAAGGGGTGTGCACCCACCTCGGATGTTCCCCGTCGCCAAAATTCCAAGTGGGTGAGGCGAGCGGGATCAGCGCCGACTGGGTTGGCGGATACCTCTGTCCGTGCCACGGCTCGATGTTCGATCTTGCCGGTCGTGTTTTCAAGCACATGCCGGCGCCCACCAACTTGCCCGTGCCGCCCCACAAGTACCTCACGGAAACGAAGGTGCTGATCGGCGAAGACAAAGCGTGAGGCAGGAGTGAACCATGACGAGTAAATCCGGCTTGCTGCAGTGGATCGACGAGCGTTTCCCGCTCTCGTCCACGATTGAGGGGCACCTCACTGGTTATTACGCCCCGAAAAACCTCAACTTCTGGTATTTTTTCGGTTCGTTGGCGCTGCTGGTGTTCGTGATCCAGATCGTCACCGGAATTTTCTTGGTGATGAACTACAAGCCCGACGGCACCTTGAACGCTGCTGGGGTTCCGGTGGCGTTTGCCAGCGTCGAATACATCATGCGGGAAGTGCCCGGTGGTTGGTTCATCCGCTACATGCACTCCACCGGCGCGTCGGCGTTTTTCATCGTCGTCTATCTCCACATGTTCCGCGGGCTGCTCTACGGCTCGTACCGCAAACCGCGTGAGCTCCTCTGGATCATCGGCGTACTCATCTTCTTGGCGCTGATGGCCGAAGCGTTCATGGGCTACCTGTTGCCGTGGGGTCAGATGTCCTTCTGGGGCGCGCAGGTGATCATCAACCTGGTCTCCGCGATTCCCGTGATCGGTCCAGACCTGGCGGTCTTCGTTCGCGGTGACTACGTGATTTCGGACGCGACGCTCAACCGCTTCTTCTCGCTCCATGTGATCGCGGTGCCCTTGGTGCTGCTGCTTCTGGTTGCGGCGCACATCGTCGCGCTTCATGAAGTGGGTTCGAACAACCCGGACGGCATCGAGATCAAGAAGAAGAAGGACGCTACGGGCAAGCCGCTCGACGGGATCCCGTTCCACCCCTACTATACGGTCAAAGACATGGTCGGGGTGGCGGGCTTCTTCATCGTCTTCTTCGCAGTGGTCTTCTTCGCGCCGGAAGGGGGCGGTTACTTCCTCGAAGCGAACAACTTCATTCCGGCCGATCCCTTGAAGACGCCGCCGCATATCGCGCCGGTGTGGTATTTCACGCCGTTCTATTCGATCCTGCGCGCCGTCACCTACCCGCTCTTTGGGTTGGACGCGAAGTTTTGGGGCGTGGTCGCAATGTTCGCCGCGGTGCTGATCATCGCGTTCTTGCCGTGGCTCGACCGGTCACCGGTGAAATCGATCCGCTACAAAGGCCCGATCTTCAAGATCGCGCTCACCCTCTTCGTGATCGCGTTCCTCATCCTCGGCTATCTGGGCGTGTTGCCGCCGAACCCGACGCGGACCCTGGTCGCGCAGATCTGCGCGGTGATCTATTTCGCGTTCTTCCTGTTGATGCCGTGGTATAGCAAGATCGACCCGTGCAAACCCGAACCGGAAAGGGTGACCTGGAAATGAAGACGAACTGGATTTCATGGCTCAAAAAAACGGCGGCAGTGCTCGCTGCCGCGCCAACGTTGCTCTTTGCCGCCGAGGCAAACGTCCACATCGACAAGGCGCCGGTTTCCACCAATCCGGTCGACTTGCAACATGGGGCGAAGCTCTTCGTCAATTACTGTCTCAACTGCCATGCGGCGAGCATGATGCGCTACAACCGCCTCACCGAAATCGGGCTCACCGAACAGCAGATCAAGGACTATCTGCTCTTTACCGGTGAGAAGGTCGGGGACCTGATGACGATCGCGATGCGTCCTAAAGACGCGAAGAAGTGGTTTGGCGCGACGCCGCCGGACCTTACCCTCATCGCGCGTCAGAAGGAGACGCTTTCCTATTCGGGTGCCGACTGGCTCTACACCTACCTGCGCACGTTCTACCG
This sequence comes from Hydrogenophilus thermoluteolus, assembly GCF_003574215.1. NCBI lineage: Bacteria > Pseudomonadati > Pseudomonadota > Hydrogenophilia > Hydrogenophilales > Hydrogenophilaceae > Hydrogenophilus > Hydrogenophilus thermoluteolus. Next base: position 343,247 of record NZ_AP018558.1, read on the forward strand.
CGACGACAGCCGTCCTACCGGATGGAACAACGTCGTCTTCCCCAACGTCGGGATGCCACACGTGCTCTGGGAGTTGCAAGGTATCCAGGTTGCGGAGAGGAGCAAGGACGAACACGGTAACGAGCACATCAAACTGTCGCTCGCCAAACCCGGATTGCTTTCGCCCGCGGAATACGACAAGGCCGTTGCCGATCTCGTCTCGTTCTTGCAGTGGATGGGCGAACCGGTTGCCGAGAAACGCAAAACGATCGGCATCTGGGTGATGCTCTACCTGGTGGTCTTCTTCGTCCTCACCTATCTCCTGAAGAAGGCGTACTGGAAAGACGTCCACTGATTTCCATGCCGGGGAACGTTCCCTGCGGAACTTCCTCGCCAAGTGTTGGTCGCACCGCCGAACCGTTTCGGCGGTGCGTTTTCTATTGGAGGAAAGCTGACGATGATGAACCTCTATTCGAGCGCAACCGATCCCTTCAGCCATCGTTGCCGCATCGTGCTCTTCGAAAAAGGCATGGACTTCGAGGTAACCGATGTCGATCTGCTCGACAAACGCGAAGAGGTGCAGCGCATCAACCCCTACGGTCGCGTCCCAGTCCTGGTCGACCGTGAATTGATCCTGTTCGAGCCCAATATCATCAACGAATACATCGACGAGCGTTTTCCGCACCCGCAATTGATGCCCGCAGACCCCGTTGGTCGCGCGCGCGCGCGGCAATTGTTGGCGACGCTGGAACACGAAATGTTCCGCCATATGCGGGTGCTGGAGGAGAGCGAAGACGAAAGCGAAAAAGAGCGGGTGCGCAAATACCTGGCGGAGCAGCTCGAACAGCTCGCGCCGCTCCTCGAGCGGCAAAAGTTCCTTTTCGGTGAAGAGTATTCGATGATCGACGTCGCGATGGCGCCACTCTTGTGGCGACTCGAACATTACCAGATCAGCCTGCCCAAAGGGGCTGCAGTGATCCACAAGTACGCGGAGCGGATTTTCAGCCGCCAGGGATTCATCGACGCGCTCTCGCCAGCCGAAAAATTGATGCGGAGTTGAGCCGATGCTGCCGCCCTCCAGTAAGCCCTATCTGGCGAAAGGGATGTGGTCGTGGTGTGTCGACCACGGGCTCACCCCGTACCTCAGTGCCAAAGTGGCGGGTGCAACCGTTCCCAAAGGGTACGACCGAGACGGTGAAATCGTCCTGAACCTCAGCCCGGAGGCGATCAACGGCCTCACGTTCGAACCCGAAGGGATCGGTTTTCAGGCCCGTTTTTCGGGTCAGATCTTCGACGTCTGGATTCCGGCGGAAAACATCATCGCGCTCTTTGCCAAAGAGACGGGGCACGGGATCGCGCTGCCCAACGAAATGTTTACCGCCGACGAGCCGGGTGGCGAGAAACACACGCCGCCCGAATCGCCCGGAAAAGGGGGCAGCCCCGGTTTCAAACGGGTCAAATGACCATCAACTGAGAGTGACACGCCTGAACATGCCGAGGTCAGGTGAGGAAAGGAAAGGCGACGCTGGGTGGGTCGCCCGCAATCAACCCGGCAATCGCTTCGGCGGAACCGCAGGCGAGCGTCCACCCAAGCGACCCGTGGCCGCTGTTGATCCAGACGTTGCGGTAACGCGTCTTACCGATCAGCGGCACACCGCTGGGCGTCATCGGCCGTAACCCAGCCCATTCTTCGGCTTGCGACCAATCGACGGCATCGCCGCCCCACTGTCGTCCCCAACGGTAGAGGGAAACAAGCCGCGCCGGATCGGGACGGTCGTCCATTCCCGCCAATTCGGCAGTCCCCGCGATGCGCCAACGATTCCCCAGGCGCGACGCGACGATGCGATGGGACTCATCGGTAAGTGAAACCGTTGGGATGCGCTCCGGGTCGCGGATCGGAAGGGTCAGCGAATACCCTTTCACGGGGTGGATCGGAACGTCGCCAAGCAGTGGACGGGCCAGGGCGCGGCTTCCGACACCCGCGCACAGGATATACTCGTCTGCTTCGAGTACCGTTTCGGATGCTGCGGCGGTAGCGTTTTCCCGAACCAGCAGTACTGCTCGGCCGTCGGCACGAAACTGCCAGCCGATCGCGGCGGTGTGGGTGCGGATCGTGACGCCCGCCGCCGCGCACCGTTCCGCGAGAGCGAGGGTAAAGGCGTGCGCGTCACCACTCTCGTCGTCTGGGGCGTGGAGCGCTCCGTACAGTCGATCCCGGTGGGGCGCGAGTGCCGGTTCGATTGCGATCGCTTCGTCTGGCGTGCAGGGCACCGCGCAAATACCAAGTTCGGCCAACTCGGCGGCGTGCGCTTGGCCGTGCTGCCACGCTTTTTCGTCGAAAAAGAGGTGGAGGATTCCGCGGGTCACCGCGTCGTACTGCAGATCCAGCTCGGAGCGCCAGCGGCGCAGTACCGACAGACTGAATGTGCCCAGCGCGGCGATCGCACGCGTATTGCGCCGGTGCCGCTCGGGGAGACACTCGCGCAAAAAGAGCGCGAGCCACCGTGCCTCGGCACAATCCCATTTGGGTTTCCAGTGAAACGGAGCGTCCGGGTTGAAGAGGGATTCCATTGCGATGCGCGGTGCTTGCGGGCTCGACCACGGGTGGGGGTGGCTCACCGAGATCTGCGCCCCGTTCGCGTAACAGGCGCCGCGCGCCAGCGTCTCGTTGGCTTCGATCACGGTGACGTCCCAGCCGCGCAGGCGACACGCCCATGCGGTCGTGATCCCGATCACGCCGCCGCCGATGATGACGAGGTGCATGGTTTGGCGTCCTCTGACGGATAATAACGTTTTACCCACGAAGGGGGGCAAAATGTTAGAGCGCATCAGTCTATCGCAGTTCCTGATCGAAGCGCAACGGGAAGGCAAGCTCGACGCGAACTTGCGCCTGTTGATCGAAGTGGTCGCACGCGCCGCGAAAGCGCTCGCGGTAACGATCGGCAAAGGGAGCTTTGCGGGAATCCACGGCGAAGCAGGAAGTCACAACATTCAAGGCGAAGCGCAGAAAAAGCTCGACGTGATCGCGAACGAGCTGCTGCTTCAGGCCAATGCCTGGGGCGGTCACCTTGCGGCGATGGCCTCTGAGGAAGAGGAGACCATCTGCCTGATACCGGAGCGTTACCCGCGCGGTGGCTATCTCCTGCTCTTCGACCCTCTGGATGGGTCGTCCAATATCGACGTCAATATCTCGGTGGGAACCATCTTCAGCGTGTTGCAGAATCCCCGTCCAGAAGGGTGCCCCACCGAAGCCGATTTCCTTCAGCCTGGCAAGCAACAGGTAGCGGCCGGGTACGCGATCTACGGGCCGACGGCGCAACTGGTGCTCTCTTTTGGGCACGGGGTGCACGAATTCACCCTGGATCGCGAGTTTGGCGCGTGGTTTTTGAGCAAACCAACGATCACGATCCCCGAAGAGACGGCCGAATTCGCGATCAACGCCAGCAACCGCCGTCACTGGTTTCCGCCGGTAACCCGCTATATCGACGAACTCCTCGCGGGTAAAGAGGGGCCGCGGGGGCGCGACTTCAACATGCGCTGGGTGGGTTCGATGGTGGCCGACATGCACCGCATCCTCACGCGCGGTGGCATCTTCCTCTACCCGGTGGATCGCAAGACCCAGGCGAAGGGGGGAAAATTGCGGCTGCTCTATGAGGCCAACCCCATGGCGTTTCTGGTCGAGCAGGCAGGGGGTATGGGTACCGACGGCGAACGGCGGTTGCTCGAGATCGTGCCTGAACGACTACATCAACGGGTCGGTGTCGTGCTCGGTTCCAAAGCCGAGGTCGAACGCGTCGCGCAATACCATCGCGAAATGCGTTCCTGAAAGCCGTCGCATGCGGCTGACGGGCCCGCTAGAGCAGGTCGTTGCGCCAGCCGATCCCGATCGATACGCAAAGGGGGCGATTGCCCCCTTGATTTTTTTGAGCACCTACCCTATCATTAGCACTCGTTAGGTGCGAGTGCTAACAACACTCCACCCGCTGGGAAAACTGTGTCACAAGGAAAAAGGAGAGGTCTGTCATGAAACTGCGTCCGTTGCATGACCGTGTCGTCGTCAAACGTATCGAAGCTGAACGCAAAACCGCCAGTGGGATCGTGATCCCCGATACCGCTGGGGAGAAACCGGATCAGGGCGAAGTGCTCGCCGTGGGGGACGGCAAGATTCTCGACGATGGCAGCAAACGCCCGATGGCGGTGAAAGTGGGCGACAAAGTGCTCTTCGGCAAATACGCGGGCCAGACCGTGAAGGTCGAGGGCGAAGAGCTCCTGGTGTTGCGTGAAGACGACATCATGGCAGTGATCGAAGCGTAATCCGTTGGGCAACGCATCAAAACGCGAAACCAACCCAATCACGAAGGAGCAGAAACAATGGCAGCCAAAGAAGTCAAATTCCACGACAGTGCGCGTGAACGCCTGGTTGCAGGGGTCAACCTCCTTGCCAATGCGGTGAAAACCACGTTGGGGCCGAAAGGGCGTAACGTCGTGATCGAGCGCAGCTTCGGCGCGCCGATCGTCACCAAGGACGGCGTCACCGTCGCCAAAGAGATCGAACTCAAAGACAAGTTCGAAAACATGGGCGCGCAGATGGTCAAAGAGGTGGCCTCGAAGACCGCTGACGTCGCCGGTGACGGGACGACCACCGCTACCGTGCTTGCACAAGCGATCGTGCGCGAAGGGATGAAGTACGTCGCCGCCGGGATGAACCCGATGGACCTCAAGCGCGGGATCGACAAGGCGGTGACCGCGATCGTCGAAGAGCTGAAAGCGATCTCCAAACCCTGCTCGACCACCAAAGAGATCGCGCAAGTGGGTACGATCTCGGCGAACGCCGACAGCTCGATCGGCGAGATCATCGCACAAGCGATGGACAAAGTGGGCAAAGAGGGGGTGATCACCGTCGAAGACGGCAAGAGCCTCGAAAACGAGCTCGAAGTGGTCGAAGGGATGCAGTTCGACCGCGGCTACCTCTCGCCCTACTTCATCAACAACCCCGACAAGCAAGTCGCGGTGCTCGACAACCCCTACATCCTCTTGCACGACAAGAAGATCAGCAACATCCGCGACCTCTTGCCGGTGCTCGAACAAGTGGCGAAAGCGGGCCGGCCGCTCCTGATCATCGCGGAAGACGTCGAAGGCGAAGCCCTTGCCACGCTCGTGGTGAACAACCTGCGCGGCATCCTCAAGACCTGCGCGGTCAAAGCGCCGGGCTTCGGTGATCGTCGCAAAGCGATGCTGCAAGACATCGCGATCCTCACCGGCGGTACCGTGATCTCCGAAGAGGTCGGTCTTTCGCTCGAAAAGGCGACCCTCGAAGATCTGGGTCAAGCCAAGCGTGTCGAAGTGGCGAAAGAGCACACCACGATCATCGACGGTGCGGGCGACCCGGCGAAGATCCAAGCGCGCGTCAAAGAGATCCGCGTGCAGATCGAAGAAGCCACGAGCGACTACGACCGCGAAAAACTGCAAGAGCGTGTCGCGAAGCTCGCGGGTGGCGTTGCGGTGATCAAAGTCGGTGCCGCCACCGAAGTCGAAATGAAAGAGAAAAAAGCGCGCGTCGAAGACGCGCTGCATGCAACCCGCGCCGCGGTCGAAGAAGGGATCGTGCCGGGTGGTGGCGTGGCGCTCCTGCGTGCCCGTGAAGCGGCGGTCGCGAAAGGGCTCAAGGGCGACAACCCCGACCAGGAAGCCGGGATCAAGATCGTGCTTCGCGCGGTCGAGCAGCCGCTGCGCGAGATCGTCGCGAACGCGGGTGAAGAGCCGAGCGTGATCGTCGCGAAGGTGCTCGAAGGCAAGGGCAACTATGGCTACAACGCCGCAACCGGCGAATTCGGTGACATGATCGAAATGGGTGTGCTCGACCCGACCAAAGTCACCCGCTCGGCGCTGCAAAACGCCGCGTCGGTCGCTGGCCTCATGCTCACCACCGAGTGCATGATCGCTGAAGCGCCGAAAGATGAAAAAGCCGCTGCGCCGGGCGCGGGCGCTGGTATGGGTGACATGGACTTCTGATCGGTTCCTGTTTCCTCAAAACAGCATCACGATCCCACCCCCAATGGGGGTGGGATTTTTTTGTTTTCGCGAGCATGTCTTCAAATAGCTCAAGTAATTGGCATTTCTGCCGTTAACCCAATAGAATGAAAAGCGCCAAGGGCGCCGGAGCAGACGATGGATACCATGGATGTAACCCAGATCGCGAACGTGCTGCAGCAGAATCAGGTGACCACGGCGATTCAAACCGCCGTCTTGAAGAAAATCAACGACGTACAAGAGCAGACGGCGCTATCGCTTTTGGCCGCGTTGCCGCAACCGAGCAACCCGCCCCATTTGGGCAACACCGTCGACGTGAAAGCGTAATCGGTGCGTTTCGGCGCGGTAACGGTCTGCGTTCGTGCGCTCCCGCCTGCAAACCGAAGCGGGCAGCGGTAAGCGGTACGCTCCGTAGCCCGATCGGCTGCGGAGCGTTCACGCGCGGTTTCCCTCCTGCCGGTCACGCAGCAAGCGCGCAGCGGTTTCGGCAAAGGTGTCGTGTTCGATCGCCGTGCGCAATTCCGCCATCAGATTCTGGTAGTAGCGGAGATTGTGGATGGTGTTGAGGATGCTACCCAAAATCTCGCCGGCGCGGAAGAGGTGGTGCAGGTAGGCGCGGCTGAAATGGCGGCAGGTGTAGCAGTCACAGGTTGGGTCGAGGGGTTCGGTGTCGTGGCGGTAGCGTGCCTGTTTGATCTTGATGTCCCCGTATCGGGTAAAGAGGTGGCCGTTGCGCGCGTTGCGGGTGGGCATCACGCAGTCGAAGAGGTCGATCCCATGCTGTACGCCCACGATGAGGTCTTCGGGCGTGCCCACGCCCATCAGATAGCGCGCCTGGTTTTCCGGTAGCTGCGGTGCCGTATGGGCCAGGATGCGGACCATCTCCGCTTTGGGTTCGCCCACCGAAAGACCGCCAATGGCGTAGCCGTGAAAGCCAATCTCCAGCAATCCGGCCAGTGACGCGTCGCGTAACGGCTCGTACATGCCCCCTTGCACGATCCCGAAAAGCGCATTGGGGTTTCCCTGCTGGTCGAACGCGGTTCGGCACCGCTGGGCCCAGCGTAGCGACCGCTGCATCGACGCCGCCGCTTCGTCGAAGGTCGCGGGGTAGGGCGTGCATTCGTCGAAGACCATCGCGATGTCCGAATCGAGCACCGTCTGAATTTCGATCGCGCCTTCAGGGGTGAGGAACCGCTTGCTGCCGTCGATCGGGGAGGCGAAACGAACCCCTTCTTCGCTGATTTTACGCAGCGCGCCCAAAGAAAAAACCTGAAAGCCGCCCGAATCGGTGAGGATGGGGCGGTTCCAACCGATGAAACGGTGGAGTCCCTGAAAGCGCTGGATCACCTCCAGACCCGGGCGCAACCAGAGGTGGAAAGTATTGCCCAGGATGATCTGCGCACCGATCGCTTCGAGCATCGCTGGGGTCATCGCTTTGACGGTGCCGTAGGTGCCCACCGGCATGAACGCGGGGGTTTCGACGGTTCCGCGCCGTAGGCGCAACCGCCCGCGCCGCGCCGCCCCCGAGCGGGCAAGCAGCGTGAAAGCGGCGCGCGGTGGCGGAGTTGGCGCGTCCGTTGCGTCTGGCGCATCCGGTAGGTCTTGGGGTTGCGCAGCGTTTGGGAGGGTGGGTACGCGTTGCAAGGGCACCGGTTCGCATGGTGTGCCAACGTCAGGGTAAGGGGGTCGATCGTTCATCGGTGCGCTTTCCAGTGTGTCTCGCGGCAGGGAACGCCAGCGATCGGACCGTGCTTCTGCTGTTTGCTTCTGGGGTCAATGGGTTTCATGCGGCGCCCAATCCGTGTCGTAGCGTTGCGGCAGGAACATCGCGTCGCCGTAGCTGAAGAAGCGGTAGTCGCCTGCGAGTGCGTGCCGGTACGCGGCCATCGTTCGCTGGTAGCCGGCAAACGCTGCGACCAGCATGATGAGGGTCGAACGCGGGAGGTGAAAGTTGGTGATGAGGGCGTCGACCACCTGAAAGCGGAAGCCCGGTCGGATGAAGAGGTCGGTTTCGCCCTGTCCAGCGCGCAGCCTGCCCCAGTGGTGTGCGGCGCCTTCCAGCGTGCGCATCGCGGTGGTGCCTACCGCGATCACCCGTTTGCCGGCAGCTTTCGTGCGCGCGATCGCTTCGACAGTGGCTTCGGGTATGACGAAGCGTTCGGCATGCATGCGGTGTTCGTTCACCCGCTCGGTGCGAACCGGTTGAAAAGTGCCCGCACCGACGTGCAAGGTGACCCACGCCAGCCCCACCCCCTGGTTTTGCAATTGCGCAAGAAGTGGCTCGGTGAAATGGAGCCCCGCGGTGGGGGCAGCCACCGAACCGGGGTGACGCGCAAAGACGGTTTGGTAGCGGGTTTCGTCGGTCTCTTCCGGCTGACGCTCGAGATAGGGGGGGATCGGCAGTTGCCCGAAGCGTTCGATCCAGTCGAACAAGGTGCCGTCGTCGCGCAGTCGCACGTGAAAGAGGTCGCCATGGCGATCGACCACTTCGACGGTAAAAGCCTTCGCCAGGTGTAACGTCGTTCCGGGTTTCGGCGACTTGCTGGCGCGCACCAGCGCGAGCGCCTCTTTTTCCCCGATCAGCCGCTCGAAGAGCACTTCGACTTCGCCCCCCGTCGCTTTGTGGCCAAAGAGGCGGGCATGGATCACGCGGCTGTCGTTGAGCACCAGGAGGTCGCCGGGTACGAGCAGCGCAGGAAGATCGCGGAACGTTCGGTCGTCGAAACGTTCTTCGCCGACGACGAGCAGACGGCTCGCGTCACGTTCGGGTTGTGGGTACCGGGCAATCCGCTCGGGCGGAAGCGGAAAATCGTAGGCATCGAGCCGATCGAGCTCTTGGCAAAGTCTCATTTCTTTCCTATAATAGTTGCTCTCAAGCCGAGATGGCGGAATAGGTAGACGCAGCGGACTCAAAATCCGCCGGTGGTGACACCGTGAGGGTTCGACTCCCTCTCTCGGCACCAATAGAAGCGCTATTTTAGCAGCGCAAACCGCTTGAGAGAGCCGCGCGCTCGTTTCCCTTCACGGTATCTTCCTCATTTCTGCGCCGTTTCCGTGCGATAGCTCTGGGTAACGCATGTGTTGCGGGTAGCGTCTGCCGCGCATGGGTCGCGTTCCGGTTGGAAAGTGGTGTGGTGGATTCCTGCCGAACGGGCTTTCGCTTCGAGTTGCGCCAGCGTTTCCGGCCACGCGGTGAGTGTCTCGACCGTGACGTGCGCGGTCAGCGCAAACCGTTCCCCCGAAAGGGACCAGACGTGCAGGTCGTGGATTTCGCGCACGTTGGGGGTTTCGGCAAGCGACTGCCCCAAGGTGGTGAGCGCCACCGTCGGCGGCACGCCGTCGAGTAGCCGGGTCAGCGCCTCTTTGAGCAGGCGCAAGCTGGCGTGCGCAACCAGCGCTGCAATGAGGAGCGACAGCAGTGGGTCGATCGGGGTCCAGCCGGTGGCCCAAACGACGATTCCTGAGAGAATCGCAGCAACCGAGCCGAGCAGATCGCCGATCACGTGCAACAGCGCTCCTTTGAGGTTGAGGTTTGCTTCGCCGAGTGCGGCGGAGTGCTCGGGTTCGTGGTCGGTTTTGCGTGCCGATTCAGGTTCGTGCTGGTGTTCCGGTGCGTGACTGTGGTCGTGACCGGGATCATGATCGTGATCATGGGAATGGGCGTGGCTATGTGCGTGCCCGCCGAGTAGCCAGACGACCAGACCATTGACCGCGAGCCCAATCACGGCAACACCCACTACCAACGGTCCGTCGATCGGCGTTGGGTTGCGCCAGCGCTGCCACGCTTCCCAGACGATTCCGGCAACGATTACCAGCATGGTGGCGGCATTCACGAGCGCGGTGAGGAGTTCGGCACGGCCCCATCCGTACGAAAAGCGCGGGCTGGCGGGACGGTTGGCAAGCCACGCGGCAAAGAGCGCGAGCGCAAGTGCCGCCCCGTCGGTCACCATGTGGCTCGCGTCGGCAAGGAGCGCGAGCGATCCGGCGAACCAGCCGCCGAGCGCTTCGATGAGGGCGAAACCGAAGGTGACGGTGACCGCAAGGGTGAGCCGTTGTTGTGTCGTCCGATTCATCAGGGGGTTTCCTTTGTCGGCTGGGCGGATGACGGCACGGATGCGGCGCGAAACGTCTGGCTCAATTGTACGACGGCCGGATGGTGGCGTTTGCGGCGGTGGCTGATCAGCCAGTAGCGCTCGTGCAGTTCGGCGATGTTGCCGAGCGGCACCAGCCGCCCATCTTGACAGAGTGCGTCGCTCAGGAGTTCCGGCGCGGTGAAGATGCCATCGCCCAACCGGGCCATTTCGACGAGAAGTGCCGTATCGGCGAATTCGCCCGCGATCGTCGGGGTGACGCCATGTGCCTGGAGTTGCGCAAGTAGGGTGACGCGCGCATGCGTCGGCGCGGCGGGCAGCAGCAGCGGGATGTGCGTGAGGTCCGACCACGTGATGGGGCCGGGGCCCCAACGCGGGGCGCCGTACCACGCGACCGGGGTATCGAGCAGGCACTGACTGAAGAGCGGCAATGCCGGGTCGGCCGTGGGCGGGATGTCGCTCAAGATCAGGTCGAGCGCTCCTGTTGCCAACGCCCCCAGGAGTTGCGCAAAGCGTTCTTCGCTCACGTGTAGGGTGACCGGCTGCTCGAGTGCGCGAAGTGGCGCCAACAGGTAGGCGGCGATGGCCTTGGGCACGCTGTCGAGCAGGCCCACTTTGAGCCGCAGGGTAGGACGGTCGCTGGCAAGCGCCTGTTCGAGTGCCTCGGTGAGGCGCAAGATTTCGTCGGCGTATTGCAGCGTGAGTTCTCCTGCGGGGGTGAGGACGAGGCGGCGTCCTTGGCGCTCGAAGAGCGGTCGTCCTAAATGGTTTTCCAGCGCAGCGATCTGCGCGCTGATGGTCTGTGGCGCCAGGCCACTTGCTTCGGCCGCGCGTTGGATGCCACCGCGGTGCGCGGTGAGCCAGAAGTGGTGGAGTTGTTTGAGACTGATCATCCGATTTTTTCGAACAAAAGGTCTAATAAAATCTGATTGTATCGGGTTTTGAGTGATGCTATAAAAGTAATGTGCCACAGAGCCGTGGCAGGACGGAAGGAGATACGCGTAATGGAACAACCCAAAGAGAAAAAAGGGTGGTTTGGTCTGCGGCGGACGAAAAGTGCGCTGAAACGGCTTCCGATAGAAGTCGTGTGCTCTGAGAGCAACGCGCCATTGCAGCCGGAGGTCGAGGGGCGTTTTCGCCGCTTGATCGCGCAGGTGAAAGGGCGCGTGGCGTGGACGCGGATCAAGCTCCTCGATGTGCGCGACGAAACCGGAGTGTTGATGAAACGGTGCGTCGTGCAGATGCGGTTGCGCCATTCGCCGCAAGTGGTGTTCGCGGTCACCGCCCATTCGGCACGTGAGGCGCTTGCCGAAGCCTCTGCGCGACTCGAGCGGGTGCTGGCGCGCCGATTGCAACAGAGTGTCCCGGTGGGTGTCTGAACCATAGTGGGTTTTGGGTTTGACCAATGAAAGGAGGTATGATGAACGTTCCTTCTGAGCAAAACCGTTCGGCAACGGGCCGGACGCTGACGTGGGAAGAGTTGGAAGCGCTGCGTCAAGCACGCGACGGGACGACGCCGAGCGAACCGACGTTTTCGTCGGAGGCGCCGACAGTCGATACCGTGCGGGCACAGAAGGTATTGCGCAACACCTTCATGTTGCTGGCGCTGACGCTGGGCTTTTCTGCGCTGACCGCCGGCGCGGCGATGATGCTGGGGTTGCCTCATCCCGGGATCATCGTGACGCTGATCGGCTATTTCGGGTTGCTCTTCCTGGTCCATAAACTGGCAAACCGCCCGGCCGGGATTGCTGCGGTCTTTGCGCTCACGGGCTTCATGGGGTACACCTTGGGGCCGATCCTTTCGGCCTACTTGAAGTTACCCAATGGACCGGAGATCATCTTCCAGGCGTTTGCGGCAACGGCGGTGATCTTCTTGGCGCTAGCGGCCTATGCGTCGACGACGAAGCGGGACCTTTCGTTCCTGGGCGGCTTTCTCTTCGTCGGGATCCTGGTCGCGTTCCTGGCCGGATTGGCGGCGATTTTCTTCGAAATCCCGGCGCTGTCGCTCACCGTTTCGGCCGCGTTCGTCCTGTTGATGGCGGGATTCATCCTCTTCGAGGTGAATCAGATCGTCCGCGGAGGAGAGACGAACTATATCTTGGCCACGGTCGCCCTCTTCGTCAGTATCTACAACCTCTTTACGAGCCTGCTGCACTTGTTGGGGGTGCTGAATAGCGACGAGTGACGAAACGACCACCGATTGCCAAAAAGCGAAAGGCCACCGGTTGGCGGTGGCCTTTTTCATGGGTTCATTCAGAAAAACCTGCCACGGCGGGTGTGGCTGGTCTTTGCCCCGCGGTGCGTTATTTCGGCCCTTCGATGAGCGCGTAGGCCGAGTGGTTGTGGATCGATTCGAAGTTTTCCGATTCGACCACGTAGCGGACGATTCGCGGATCACGATTGAGGCGCGCAGCGACGTCGCGCACCAGATCTTCGACGAATTTGGGGTGGTCGTACGCGTACTCGGTGACATATTTTTCGTCGGGCCGTTTGAGGAGTCCGTAGAGCTGGCAGCTGGCTTCGGTTTCGGCGATGTCGATCAGTTCTTCGATCCAGACATGATCCGCGAGCGTTGCGGTGATCGTGATGTGGCTGCGCTGGTTGTGGGCGCCGCGCTCTGAGATTCGCTTCGAGCAGGGGCAGAGTGAGGTGACCGGTACGACCACCGTCAGGGTGAAGCGGTACCGGTTGCTTTCGTCGATCTCGCCGATGAAGGTGACGTCGTAATCCATCAGACTTTCGACGCCGGAGACCGGCGCTTTTTTGAGGACGAAGTAGGGGAAGGTCATCTCGACGCGCCCGGTGGCGGCTTCGAGCCGTTCGACCATGTGGCGGAGCATCGGCTCGAACGATTCCACCGACAGTTCGCGCTCTTGCTGGTTGAGGATCTCGACGAAGCGCGACATGTGGGTGCCTTTGAAGTGGCGCGGCAACCCGACATACATGTTGAAGGTGGCCACGGTGTGTTGCACGCCGCCGCTGCGGTCGGAGACGCGTATCGGGTGGCGGATGCTTTTGATGCCAACCCGGTCGATGTCGAGGTTGCGGTGGTCGGCCGAACCTTGAACGTCCGGCATTTCGTGGGCGACGTCGGCAAGTGGCGGTTGGGCGATCTCTGTCATGGGCCGTTCCTTGTGGGTTGATTTGTTGACTGTTTTCGTAGGATTTTTTACCTGTTTCCGACCGCGAAGTCAAGGCGAAGTTCGATAGAAATCGTCAATCGCCCGGTGCAGGCTTTCGCTATCGAGTCCTGCGCATGCCAGCAGTTTCTGCGGGTCGCCGTGGGGGTAGAATCGGTCGGCAAGTCCCAAGCGCAAGAGGCGCGGGGGGGTGGGGCGCGATTCGAGCAGGCGCGCCACTTCGCTGCCAGCACCCCCGATCACCGCGTTCTCTTCGACGGTGACGAACAGATCGTGGGTTTCGCAGAGCGCATCGAGCAGTTCCGCGTCGAGCGGTTTGACGAAGCGCATATCGACGAGCGTCGCGTCGAGTGCTTCCGCAACGGGCCGCGCTGCGGCGAGCGGGGCGCCGAACGCGAGGATCGCCAGGCGCTTGCCTTCGCGGACCACCCGCGCTTTGCCGATGGGCAGCGGTTCGAGTGCGGTCGGTAGCGGCGCGCCGGGGCCGGTACCGCGTGGGTAACGCACCGCTGCGGGGCCCTCGTAGGTGTAGGCGGTGGTGAGCAGGCGCCAACACTCCGCTTCGTCGGAGGGGGCCATCACGATCAGGTTGGGGATGCAAGAGAGGTAGGAGAGGTCGAACGCGCCGTGGTGGGTGGGGCCGTCGGCACCCACCAGACCGCCACGGTCGATCGCGAAGGTGACGTTGAGGTTTTGTAACGCGACGTCGTGGATGAGTTGGTCGTAGGCGCGTTGCAGGAAGGTGGAGTAGATCGCGACCACGGGGTGGAAGCCTTCGCAGGCGAGCCCCGCGGCGAAGGTGACCGCATGCTGTTCGGCGATGCCGACGTCGAAATAGCGGTCGGGAAAGCGCTCGGAGAACGCGACCAGCCCGGAGCCCTCGCGCATCGCGGGGGTGATGCCGATGAGAAGGGGATCGCGTTCGGCCATCGCGCAGAGCCACTGGCCGAAGACTTCGGTGTAGGTAGGTGGCTTGGTGGGGGCTGGTTGGGGGGCAGGTTCGGGAAGCCCCGCTTTCGGGTCGAAGCGGCTGACACCGTGGTAGCGGATCGGGTCGGCTTCGGCCAGTTTGTAGCCTTGCCCTTTTTTGGTGACGACGTGGACGAACTGCAGTCCGCCCGTTTCCCGCAGGTTTTCGAGCGTCGGGACGAGCGTGGTGAGATCGTGGCCGTCGATCGGCCCGATGTAACGAAAGCCGAACTCTTCGAACAGGGTGCCCGGGGTGAGCATACCGATCATGTGCTCTTCGACCCGCCGCGCGAACGCTTTGAGAGGCGGGGCGGCAGAAAGGAGCGACGAGCCGATCTCGCGTGCGGTGCGGTACGGTTCGCCCGTGAGGAGCCGTGCCAAGATCTTGGTGAGTGCGCCAACCGGCGGCGAGATCGACATCTCGTTGTCGTTGAGGATCACGGTGAGGTCGATGCCTTCCATGTCCCCAGCGTTGTTGAGCGCTTCGAATGCCATGCCCGCCGACATCGCGCCGTCACCGATCACCGCGACTACGTGACGCGATTCACCGCGCGCTTTCGCAGCGACCGCCATGCCGAGCGCTGCGGAGATCGAGGTCGAGGAGTGGCCAACACCGAAGGTGTCGTACGGGCTTTCGTCCCGCTTGGGAAAGCCGGCGATCCCGCCCCATTGGCGAAGGGTATGAAAACGGTCGCGCCGTCCTGTGAGGATCTTGTGCGGGTAGCATTGGTGGCCGACGTCCCAGACCAGGCGGTCGAACGGCGTGTCATAGACGTAATGGAGCGCGATCGTGAGTTCGACCGCGCCGAGGTTGGAGGCGAGGTGCCCGCCGGTCTTCGCGACCGATTCCAAAATGAAGGTGCGCAATTCCGCGGCCAATTCCGGCAGCCGCTCTTTGGGCAGTTTGCGCAAATCCTCCGGCGTGTCGATACGGGCAAGAAGCGGGAAGCGGATGGCAAGCGTTGCGGGTTCCATGGGGTTAGGCCTCATCGGTCGCGTTCGATCACCTGCCGTGCGACTGTGGCGAGCGGCGCCGCATCACGGCCGAGCGTGGCAATCGCTGCGTCGATCTGTCGTTGGAGGGTGCGGAGTCTTTCGCGTGCCACGCGTTCACCGAGCAGGGTGACGAAGGTCTGTTTGCCCTGCCGCGCGTCTTTGCCGGGCGTTTTGCCGAGCGTGGCGGCGTCGCTCGTGGCGTCGAGGAGATCGTCGACGATCTGGAACGCCAGCCCCAGTTGCGCGGCGAGCGGCGCCAGGGTTTCCAGTAGGGTGCGTTTGACTTTGGGGCCGCAGAGCGCACCGCCGATCACCGCCGCTTCGATGAGCGCGCCGGTTTTGCCGCGGTGGAGTTGCTCGAGCGCGGTCAACGCGTCGCTTTCGGGCGCAGCTGTGGACGGGAAGCGCTCCGCTTCGATATCGAGTGCCTGTCCGCCGACCATGCCGCCCGCGCCGGCGGCGTGCGCAAGGAGCCCGACGAGCCGCATCCGCTGTTCGAGCGTGAGTTCCGGTGTGATGGCGAGCGTTTCGAACGCGAGCGCTTGCAGCGCGTCCCCGGCAAGGATCGCAGTGGCTTCGTCGAACGCGACGTGAACGGTGGGGCGGCCGCGGCGCAGCGCGTCGTCGTCCATCGCGGGGAGGTCGTCGTGAATGAGCGAGTAGGTGTGGATGAGTTCGACCGCAACAGCAAAGGGGGTGAGCGCTTCGACGGGCGCTTGGCTGAGCGCACCAGCGGCGAAGACGAGCTGCGGGCGCAACCGTTTGCCCGGCGCCAGGAGCGCATGGCGCATCGCGGCAAAAAGCCGCGGGCTGAGACTCGCGCTGGCCGTGAGTGCGTCCTCGAGCGCGGCTTCGAAGCGGGCCGGGTCAAAAAGGGATGTCGTCGCTGTCATCGGTGGATTCGTTCGCGGGACGCGTCGCGCCGTTCTCAGCGGCTGCCGTTTGGCGGTGGAGCGATTCGATGCGCACCAACCGCTCTTCGGCGGCTTGCAGCAGCGTTCGGGCGTGGTGCACGAGGCGCACGCCCGTCTCATATTGGGTGAGCGCCTGCTCGAGCGGCAGATGGCCGCTTTCCAATGCGGCGACGATGCCTTCCAGCTGTTTGAGTGCGGTTTCGAAATCGAGTCGGTCGATCGCTTCAGGGGTGCGCGCGGCGGTGTCGTCACGCATCGACGAGCTCCTTCGGTAAGGGAAAATGGACCGTTTCGCGAATGCCGTCGCTTTCTTGGACCGCGGTGACGCCCAACGCGCGCAGACGGTCGGCCACCGCGGTGACGAGCGCCTCAGGGGCCGAGGCGCCCGCGGTGATGCCGATGCGTGTTGCGCCGTTTAGCCACGTCGGGTCGATGTCGTCTGGGCCGTCGATCAGGTAGGCGGGGACGCCACAGCTTGCGGCGACTTCGCGCAGACGGTTGGAGTTGGAACTGTTCTTCGAGCCGATCACGAGCACGAGGTCGGTTGCGGTTGCGAGCGTGCGCACGGCGTCTTGCCGGTTTTGCGTCGCGTAGCAGATGTCGTCTTTCTTGGGGCCGACGATGTGGGGAAAGCGTGCGGTGAGGGCGGCGACGATGCGGCGGGCGTCGTCGACCGAAAGGGTGGTTTGGGTGACGAAGGCGACCCGGTCGCCCAATTCCGGGAGGTTGGCGACGTCACGTTCGTTTTCGACCAGCCAGACGCGGTCTGGGACTTGCCCCATCGTCCCTTCGACTTCGGGGTGACCGGCATGGCCGATCATCACGATCTGGTAACCGGCGCGGTAAAGGCGCTGGACTTCGAGGTGGACTTTGGTGACGAGCGGACAGGTGGCATCGAGAACCTTGAGCCCGCGCGCCGCTGCCTCTTCGCGCACCGCTTGCGAGACGCCGTGGGCGCTGAAGATCACCACCGCATCGTCCGGAACGTCGGCAAGGGTTTCGACGAAGACCGCGCCGCGGGCTTTGAGCCCGTCGACGACGTGACGGTTGTGCACGACCTCGTGGCGGACATAAACCGGGGGGCCGAAACGCTTCAGCGCTTCTTCGACGATCGCGATCGCCCGGTCGACACCGGCACAGAAGCCGCGTGGATTGGCAAGGAGCGCAATGGTGGGTCGATGGGTCGGTGCGGTCACGTCAGCAGACTCCGATGATTTCGACTTCGAAACGAATGGTCTTGCCCGCCAGCGGGTGGTTGAAATCGACGACCCCCCATTCGTCGTCGAGTTCCACGACGACACCCGCGTAACGGGAACCGTCGGGTGCCGCGAACGAGAGGATCGTGCCCACTTCGGCGGTGTCGTCGGGAAAATCGGCGCGACGAACCCGTTCGATCAGGTCGTCGCGGCGCGGCCCGAACGCCGCTTCTGGCGGTAGGGTAAAGGTGTGGCGGCTACCCACGGGAAGACCGACGAGGAGCCGTTCGAATTGCGGCGCTAGGGTGCCGTCGCCCAGTTGCAGCGTTGCTGGCGTCGCTTCGAAGGTACTCACCATCGGGACGCCGTTCTCTAACGTGATGCGGTAGTGGAGCGTCACCAGATGGTGCGGTGCGACACATGCCGGGGCGTCGGTGTCGGGTTTTGAGTGCGGCGCGTTCGCCGGAGTAAGGGATTCGTTCATCGGTCTTTCCTGAGGTGCCAGAGGAGCAGCGCGACGCCAAGGGTGATCGCGCTGTCGGCAAGGTTGAAGGCGGGCCAGTGCCAGGTTCGGTAGTGAAAGAGCAGGAAGTCATGGACGGCGCCGTGGGCGACGCGATCCCAAGCGTTGCCGAGCGCGCCGCCCACGATCATACCGTACGCGGTCAAGAGGGTTTTGCGGGTGGCGGTGCCCGCTTCCCACAGCAGCCAAAGCGTGACGGCTAGCGCGATCGCCAAAAAGAACCACCGCTGCCAGCCAGAGGCGCCAGCCAGGAAACTGAACGCCGCGCCCGGGTTGTAGACGGAGACGAGTTGGAAGAAGGGGGTGACAACAAGCGCTTCGCCCGTGGGTATGGTTGCCGCGATGATCCATTTGCTCAGTTGGTCGAGCGCAAAGACCAGCGCAGCGATGCCCATCACCCAAAGGCGGCGGCGCGTTGCGACGGCCCTCGATGGCGCGGTCGGTGCCAGTTCGGGAAGCGCGTGGTTCATGCCCACTGCCGAGTTTCTCCGGAGCCGGTGAGGTTGGAGCGGCAACGACCGCACAGGTCGGGATGCGCCGGTTCGCTGCCGACGTCGGGTTCGTAATGCCAGCAGCGTGCGCATTTCCCGTGCGGCGATTTGCGTGCTTCGACCCGCTCTTCCTCCGCGGTTGCTACTTCGACCACTTCGGCGCGCGAGACGATGTACGGGAAGTGGAGTTCGTTTCCAAGCGCTGCCAAGGCTTGGTAGCGCGCCCCGGCGGCAAAGAGGGTGATTTCGGCTTCGAGGTTGGCGCCGATTTCACCCGCTTCGCGTTTTGCTTCGATCGCTTTGGTGACCCGTTCGCGGGTATCGAGGACCCAGTGCCAGCGTTCGCGCACCGCGTCGGCGTCGGGGATTGCGGGCAGTTCGTACCAGGTGTGGAACATCACACTCTCTTCGGGGTTGCCGGTGAGGTGTTCCCAGACCTCTTCCGCGGTGAATGGCAAAATTGGCGCCATCCAGCGGACGAACGCATGCAGGATGTGGGTGATCGCGGTCTGGGCGCTTTTGCGCGGGTGTCCTTGCGCGGGGGTGGTGTAGAGGCGGTCTTTGAGGACGTCGAGGTAGAACGCCCCAAGCGTTTCCGAGGCAAAGTGCATCATCGTCTGGACGACGCGGTGAAACTCCATCGCCTCGTACGCGTCGGTGATCTGCTGTTGCGCCGTTGCGGTTGCCAGGATCGCCCAGCGGTCGAGGTCGACGAGCGCCTCTGGCGCGACCGCTTCGCGCGTCGGGTCGAAGTCGGCGATGTTCGCGAGCATGAAGCGCAAAGTGTTGCGCAACCGGCGGTAGACTTCGACGACCCGTTGCAGGATCTCTTTCGAGATGGTGAGCTCACCGGAATAGTCGGTGCTGGCGACCCAGAGGCGCAAGATGTCGGCGCCGAGGGTGTCACACACCTCTTGCGGCGCGACGACGTTGCCGCGCGATTTGCTCATCTTGCGCCCTTGCCCGTCGACGACGAAGCCGTGGGTGAGGAGCGCGTCGTAAGGGGGGCGACCGTCGATCGCACAACCGGTGAGGAGCGACGAGTGGAACCACCCGCGGTGCTGGTCGGACCCTTCGAGGTACATCGCCGCAGGGTGGCCGAGCTCGGGATGGGAGCCACGCAAGACGTGCAGGTGCGTGGTGCCGGAGTCGAACCAGACGTCGAGGGTGTCGGTGACTTTTTCGTAGTCGCGCGCTTCGTCTCCCAGAAGCTCTGCAGGGTCGAGTGCAAACCACGCTTCGATGCCCTCCTGTTCCACGCGTTGCGCAACCGCTTCCATGAGTTCGACGGTGCGCGGGTGAAGCGCTCCGGTCTGCTTGTGGACGAAGAAGGGGATCGGGACGCCCCAGTGGCGCTGTCGTGAGATGCACCAGTCGGGACGGTTCGCGATCATCGCGTGCAGCCGTTGTTTACCCCAAGCGGGGTAGAAGCGGGTGGCATCGACGCCGGCAAGCGCCCGGTCGCGCAACGTGGTGGGGTGGTTGTCGCGCAGGGGATCGGGGCGAGGCAGGTCCATCGCGACGAACCACTGGTTGGTGGCACGGAAGATCGTCGGCGTTTTGTGGCGCCAACAGTGTGGGTAACTGTGGCGGATCGGCGCGTGCGCAAGCAGCGCCCCGGCGGCTTCGAGCGCGGCGACGATCTTCGGGTTTGCTTCCCAGACGGAAAGGCCGCCGAATTCCGGCAGATCAGGGGCGAAGCGCCCGTCGCCTTGAACCGGAGTGAGGATCGCCTCTTGGGGGAACCCCGCGGCGATCCAGACGCGGAAATCGTCTTCCCCATAGGCGGGGGCCGAATGGACGATGCCGGTACCGGTGGCGAGCTCGACGTAGGTGTCGGGCAGGACGGGCGAAGCGCGATCATAGAGCGGATGGCGGAACGTGACGCGCGCAAGCGCCGCCCCCTGACACGCGCCGAGCGTTTCGACTTCTGAGGCGGCAAAGCCGAAGCGCGCGAGCGCCGCATCCTTCAGTTCGGCGGCCAGGATCAGGCACCCTTTCGGGGTGGCGACGAGTTCGTACCGGTATTCGGGATGGACGTTGAGTGCCTGGTTCGCCGGGATCGTCCAGGGGGTGGTGGTCCAGATCACGGCAAAGATCGGCTGCTGCGGCGCTTCGGCAAGGCCAAACGCTTGCGCCACACGCGCCTGTTCCGCCGGGTCGAGGGGGAACGCGACGTCGATTGCCGGAGAGGTGCGCTCTTCGTACTCGATCTCCGCTTCCGCGAGCGCCGACCCGCAGTCGAAGCACCAATGCACCGGTTTGAGACCGCGCACGACGAAACCGGCGTCGACCAGGCGGGCGAGCGCGCGAATTTCGTTCGCTTCGTTGGCGTAGTTCATGGTGAGGTAGGGGTTGTCCCAGTCCCCGAGTACGCCCAAGCGGATGAAGTCGCGCTTTTGCCGTTCGACCTGTTCTGCTGCGAATTCGCGGCACAGCCGCCGCACTTCGCTGCCGGGTAGGCCGCGCCCGTACCGTTTTTCGATCTGGTGTTCGATGGGCAGCCCATGGCAGTCCCACCCGGGAACGTAGGGGGCGTCGTATCCAGCAAGCGTTTTCGAGCGGACGATGATGTCTTTGAGGATTTTATTGACCGCGTGGCCGATATGGATATCCCCGTTCGCGTACGGCGGGCCGTCGTGAAGGACGAACTTTTTCGTGCGGCCGCGACACCGTTCGCGGATCTGCTCGTAGCGTTTTTGCTTTTGCCACGCCGCGACCCAACCCGGTTCACGTTTCGCGAGGTCGCCGCGCATGGGGAACGGCGTGTCGGGGAGGTTGAGGGTTTGGCGGTAGCCCTTTCCGTTAGCCATCGATCGACTCCTAATCCAATGGGTATTGCGTGGGGTGCGTTGCGTGCCAGCGTCGCGCCGCGGCGATGTCGTCGTGGATTTGTGTCGTGAGCGCGGCAAGCGACGGGAAGCGCTGTTCGTTCCGCAGTTTGGCGGCGAAATGGACGGTGATCCGCTTGCCGTATGCGTCACCGTGCCAATCGAGGAGGTGCGCCTCCAGTGTGGGGGAGAGCAGAGGGCAGGATGCGCGATCGGCTGGGTGGCGCTGCGTGACGGTCGGGCGTACGCCGACGTTGATCACCGCCGGTTCAGGCCGATTGCCCAGACCGGTGACCCAGCCGACGAAAACGCCCGAAGGAAGCGCTTGCCGTGGTGCGATCCGTAGGTTCATCGTCGGAACACCGATTTGGCGGCCGAGTTGGGCGCCCGGGTGGACGCGTCCGGTGACCGCGTACCAACGCCCAAGCAGCAGCGCGGCGTGTTCGACGTTGCCCGCATCGAGCGCGGTGCGCACGGCGCTCGAGCTGATGCGTTCGGGGCCTAACGTAAGGGTCGACATCGCTTCGACGGTAAAGCCGAAGCGCTCTCCGGCGTCGAGCAAGGTTTCCAACGTGCCGGCGCGATGGGCGCCGAAGCGAAAATCGTCGCCGACGATCAAATGGCGAACCATGAGACGTTCGACCATGAACGCGATGAACGCCTCTGGCGACCACTGTGCGATACGGCGGGTAAAGGGGAGGATGTGCAGCTGCGCGATCCCTTCCCGCGCAAGCAGCGCTGCTTTGTCGCGCAGCGGGGTGAGACGCGGGGGGGCACTGGTCGGTGCCAACCGCTCGCGCGGGTGGGGTTCGAAGGTGAGCACCGCAGGGGTGAGTTGTCGTGCTACCGCACGGTCGCAGACCAGGCGCA
This sequence comes from Hydrogenophilus thermoluteolus, assembly GCF_003574215.1. NCBI lineage: Bacteria > Pseudomonadati > Pseudomonadota > Hydrogenophilia > Hydrogenophilales > Hydrogenophilaceae > Hydrogenophilus > Hydrogenophilus thermoluteolus. The sequence goes on from NZ_AP018558.1 coordinate 365,277, forward strand.
ACAACGCCTGGTGTCCGCGATGGACGCCATCGAAATTGCCGACGGTGAGCGCGGTCGGTGCAAGGCTGGGCGCATGGCCCCGCAGGATGCGCATCGTCCTCTGAGTCTGCTTTCGGAAAACGCCCAATTATACCGGTATTCCGCAGATCAACTTGCGGGGTCGCGGCTCTTGGCGGCGAGCATCAACGCACGAGGACGCGGCGCGTGGCGTTCGAGGTAGCGCTTCACGCCGCGGTAGATCGCTTCAGCGAGCTGTTCTTGGTAGTCTGCACTCTTTAGTCGCCGTTCTTCGGTGGGATTGGAGATGAACGCCAGCTCGACGAGTACCGACGGGACGTCGGGGTTACGCAGGACTGCGAAATTCGCGGTTTCGACCTCGGGGCGGTGGGGGGGGCTTACGCGCGCGAGCTCGGCGAGCACCGCTTGCGCGAGGCGCAACGAGTCGGTGCGGGTTGCGGTGATCGAGAGGTCGAGGAGCGTAGCGGCGACATGGTCGCTGCGCGCTGCCAATTGGACGCCGCCGATGAGGTCGGATTGGTTCTCTTTTTGCGCGAGCCACTTCGCTGCGGTGCTCGAGGCACCGCGGTCGCTGAGGGCATAGACCGAGCTCCCGGCGACGTCGGGGCGCACGAAGGCGTCGGCGTGGATCGAGACGAAGAGGTCGGCTTGGGCGCGCCGGGCGCGGTTCACCCTTTCCCCCAACGCGATGAAGTAGTCACCGCTGCGCGTGAGCACCGCGCGCGTTTTCGGGTCGTCGTCGAACCGCTTCTTGGCGCGCCGCGCCACCGCCAACACCACGTCCTTTTCCCGGGTACCGTGACGACCGATCGCGCCGGGGTCTTCGCCGCCGTGCCCGGGGTCGAGGACGATCACGTATGGGGCGTCCTGTTCCGGTGGTTTCGGTTGTGGCTTACGCGGGTTGGTTGCCCGGTTCGCTTGGGTTTCGGCGGGTCGCCGCGGGGGCGTTTCGCTGAGGACCGGCGTGTCACTTTCCGTCCGCTGCCGTTTGTCGAGTTCGGCCAAGAGCCGCGCGACGGGGTCTTGCGGTTTTTCGGGATAGAGGTCGATTACCAGGCGGTATTGATAGGGATCGATGGGGTCGAGAAGGAAGATCTGCGGGACGACTGCTTGCTTCAGGTCGAAGACGATGCGGGTGGTCTCTGGGGTGAACTGCCCGACGCGGACCGCGGCGATATAGGGGTCGTCGGGTGCGATATGTTCTGCAAGGGCACGCAAAATCGTTTGGACGACCACCCCTTTGAGGTCGATCACGAGGCGCAGTGGATTTTCTAGTAAGAATGCTTCGTGTTCGAGTGCGGCGCTGGCTTCGAGCGTGACGCGTGTGTATTCCTCTGCGGGCCAAGCGCGAACGGCGACGATACGGGGTGGCGACGCGGCGATGAGGCGTGTCGGCAGCCAAGTGAATGCCGCAAGGAGCGTGGCGCGGGAGAGAAAGGCGCGGCGTGCCGCTTGGACGCGGGACAACGCGGCTGCGGGGGTGGCTAGCCGAGCGCTGGCCACTGCCGCTTCGCCGCAGTCGAGCAGGCGCCCAGGGTCAGCAGCCGACTGCCCGTCGCTTCGATCGCGATCCGAACCTGCCAGTCGGGGCTCGGTAGGTAGGGGTGCGCTTTTTCGGGCCATTCCACTAAGCAGAGGTTTTCCGGTTGAAAGTATTCGTCGAAGCCGCCCCAGCGGAACTCTTCGGGGTCGGCGAACCGGTAGTAGTCGAAATGATAAACTGGAACAGCGAGATCTGGGTAGGGTTCGACCAAGGTATAGGTGGGACTTTTGACCGGTCCGTGATGGCCGAGCGCGTTGAGGAGTGCCCGTACGAAGGTGGTCTTGCCGGCACCCAGCGGCCCGGTCAGCGTGACGATGCCGCGGGTCGCGACGAAGCAGGGGGCAACGCGTCGCGCGAACGCGCCGGTTTCGGCTTCGTTTTCGAGGTGCGCGGTTGTGGTAAAAGAGGCGTCGGTATTCATGGGGGCGATGGGTGTCGATGGCAGGAACGGTTCGCGATTGGGCACAGATCAAAGCAGCGTTGTGGCGCGCGGCGGAGTCGCTCGGGTTTGCCGCGATGGCGGTGAGCGACGTCGACCTCTCCGCGGAAGAGCCGAAACTCCTTGCGTGGTTGCGCGAAGGGTACCACGGCGAGATGGATTATATGGCAAAGTGGGGGACGCTGCGCGCGCGCCCCGCCGCGCTCGTTCCAGGCGCGCAGCGCGTCGTCTCGTTGCGTTTTCCCTACTGGCCCGAGCAGGCGGCGCCGGCCGAAGCGGTGCTCTCCGACCCGTCGCGCGCCTATATTTCGCGGTATGCGCTGGGCCGAGATTACCACAAGGTGGTGCGCGCCCGCTTGGCGAAACTGGAAAACGTCCTGAAAACGTTGGCGCCAGAACACCAAGGGCGGGTCTTCGTCGATTCGGCGCCGATATGGGAGGTGGCGCTCGCCGCGCGCGCGGGTTTGGGGTGGCGCGGAAAGCATACGCTGTTGCTGACACGCGAAGGGTCCTACTTTTTTCTGGGCGAACTGGTCACCAACCTGCCGTTGCCGGTCGACGCGCCGCAACGTGCGCATTGTGGGCGATGCGTGCGTTGTCTCACCGCGTGTCCAACGCAGGCGATCGTCGCGCCCTACACGGTGGATGCGCGGCGCTGCATTTCGTACCTGACGATCGAACATCCTGGATCGATTCCGGAGTCACTGCGGCCGCTCGTTGGCAACCGAATCTATGGCTGCGACGATTGCCAATTGGTCTGTCCGTGGAATCGTTTCGCGACGCCGTCACAATGCTCCGACTTTCAGCCGCGGCATGGGCTCGATGCGCCGCGGTTGGTCGAACTGTTTGCTTGGCGCGAACACGAATTCCTGGATCGTTTCGCGGGTTCTCCGATTCGGCGCATCGGCTATCCGCGTTGGTTGCGCAATTTGGCCGTGGCGTTGGGTAACGCCCCGACGACCCCAGATGTGGTGGCGGCGCTCAGGCAGCGCGCCGACGACCCGTCGCCGCTGGTGCGCGAACACGTCCAGTGGGCGCTGGCGCGCCATCGCGGCCAGGGTGGTACGGTACAATCCGTTCCATTTGCTTAGTGACGCGGGGCGATGGCGCAGACGATGGGCAGGCAACCGGTGAGCAATGCACCGATCGGTATCTTCGATTCGGGGGTTGGGGGGCTAACGGTGGCGCGGGCGGTGATGGAGCGGCTGCCTAATGAAGCGATCGTCTATTTCGGTGACACCGCGCGCGTGCCCTATGGGGTGAAGTCGGCGCAGACCATCCGGCGGTATGCTGCGGAAATCACCCGCTTTTTGTTGCAGCAAGAGGTGAAGCTCCTCATCATCGCGTGCAATTCGATGGCCGCGGTCGCTGCGGACACAGTAGCGGGTTTGGCGGCCGGCGTGCCGGTGCTCGACGTGATCGACGCCGGGGCACGGGCGGCTGCGGAGATGACGCGGCGCCGGGCTGTTGCGGTGATCGGCACGATGGCGACTGTGGATAGCGGCGCGTACGCGCGACGGATCCATGCGTACGCACCCGACGTGCGGGTGCATGCGTGGGCGTGCCCGCTCTTCGTTCCGTTGGTCGAGGAGGGGTGGGTCGATCATCCGGTTACCGAACAGGTGGCACGGGAATATTTGGCGCCGCTCGCCTCCGAATCAGTGGATACCCTGGTTTTGGGATGTACGCACTACCCGTTGCTCAAACCGCTGTTGCGCCGCGTTGCCGGGCCGGAGGTGGCGTTGATCGATTCGGCCGTGGCCGTTGCCGAAGCCGCTGCGCAGGTGCTGGCGGAACAGGCGCTCCTGCGCCGTGAAGCGGCTGCGCCACAGCATCGCTTCTATGTTTCGGACAAGCCGCCGCGGTTTCATACACTTGCCGAGCGCTTCTTGGCACGGTCGCTGCCGGAAGTCTCGCGCGTGGTGTTGGAAGGGTGAGGGATCAGGATGGGGTTCGTGCGACGGGGCGCGCAGGGTCGGCGCACCATTCGCTCCACGAACCGGCGTACAACTGGCCGAATGGCAACCCGGCATGCGTCATTGCCAGCAGGTTGTGGCACGCGGTGACGCTAGAGCGAGCGCTCGCCGCTATCGATCACGGTAGCGGGAAAAAGGTTCATCGCGGTCATGTGCGTTTCGGTCAATCCGCAGCGTTTGTCGCGGGTTCGTCGAGCCAGGCGCGCGCGGCGTCTTCATCGGTGAAGGTGCGGATCTCGGCATGGACGAAGAAGCGCTCGATCCAGGCGATCCACATGAGCCAATCGTCGTCGGTGAGAATCGCGATGCGGTCGAACGCGTCGGGGTGTGCGCGGGTGAATTTGAGCTCTTCCCACGCCACATCGATGGTGTAGGAGATCATCTGGCGCAGGTCGAGAAGGAGCCGAACCGGGCCGTGGAAGCGGTTCGCGTATTCGATCTGCTCTTCGAATGCACGAAAGTCGGCAAGGGTAAATTCGCCAAAGACAGTGGCTTCGACGCGATTGTCTCGGGTTTCGAGGGTGATCATTGGGGTAAGGTCTCCTTGGTGTGGCCGTACTTGGTGGAAGGATACTGAGTTCGTGTCGATTTGTCCATCTGCGGCGCGCATTTCGCGCGGACAAGAAAAAGGGTAGCCACTTGGGCTACCCAACCGTTTTTGTCTCCCTCTGGCATGGGCGATGCAGGGATCGCGCCATGCCGTGCCTCTCACGGGCTGATCAGTGGAACTGCTCTTCTTCGGTGGAACCGGTGAGCGCGGTGACGCTCGACTGACCCCCTTGAATGACCGTGGTGACGTCGTCGAAGTAACCGGTACCCACTTCGGCTTGGTGGGCGACAAAGGTGTAACCGCGTTCGCGGGCAGCGAATTCGGGTTCTTGCACTTTTTCGACGTAAGCGCTCATGCCGCGACGGGCGTAGTCGTACGCCAGGTCGAACATGTTGTACCACATGCTGTGGACGCCGGCGAGCGTGATGAACTGGAACTTGTACCCCATCGCGCCGAGTTCGCGTTGGAATTTGGCGATCGTGGTGTCGTCGAGGTTCTTCTTCCAGTTGAACGACGGCGAGCAGTTGTACGCGAGCATCTTGCCCGGGAACTTGGCATGCACCGCTTCGGCGAATTGCTTCGCGAATTCGAGGTCGGGCGTACCGGTTTCGCACCAGACGAGGTCGGCGTACGGCGCGTAAGCGAGTGCGCGCGCCACTGCTTGCTCAAGCCCCTTCTTGGTGCGGTAGAACCCTTCGGCGGTGCGCTCGCCGGTGAGGAACGGTTTGTCGTATTCGTCGTGGTCCGAGGTGAGCAGGTCGGCGGCTTCGGCGTCGGTACGCGCAATCACCAGCGTGGGCACGCCGCAGACGTCCGCAGCGAGCCGCGCGGCGATCAGTTTCTGCACCGCTTCGGAGGTGGGGACGAGCACTTTCCCGCCCATGTGGCCGCACTTCTTGACGCTGGCGAGCTGGTCTTCGAAGTGTACACCGGCAGCACCTGCACGGATCATGGCTTTCATCAGTTCGAAGGCGTTGAGCACGCCACCGAAGCCCGCTTCGGCGTCGGCGACGATCGGGGCAAAATAGTCGATCCACCCTTCGTCACCTGGGTTGAGCCCTTTGGCCCATTGGATCTCGTCGGCACGTTTGAACGCGTTGTTGATGCGTTCGACGACCACCGGCACCGAGTTCACCGGGTAGAGCGACTGGTCGGGGTACATCGCGCGGTATTCGTTGTTGTCCGCGGCAACTTGCCAGCCGGAGAGGTAAATCGCTTTGATCCCGGCTTTGACCTGTTGCATGGCTTGGCCGCCGGTGAGCGCCCCGAGCGCGTTGATGTAGGGCTCAGTGTGGAGCAATTTCCAGAGTTTTTCTGCGCCCATGCGCGCGAAGGTGTATTCCGGTGTCACCGAACCGCGCAGACGCACGACGTCTTCGGCGGTGTAGGTGCGGGTGATCCCTTTCCAGCGCGGGTTTTCGGCCCAATCTTTTTTGATCGCTTCGATCTGCTGTTGACGGTCCATGATTGCGTCCTTTCGGTTACGAATGTGCCAAGTGGCGACGGGATTGATGATACCGTGCTTGCTGCGCCGCGTCAAGTATCTTATATAAGACATAAGAGACAAAAACGCGCGAAGTCGAGAACGTGTGCGGCTGGGTCAGGTATGTGGCGTTTTTTGCGGTGTGAGGGGTGGGGGTGTGCGCGTGATGCCTTTGCGTAGTTGTTGCAGACCACGGTGGATCGCGCTTGCTGCGCGCAGTTGCGCGTCCATTGCGGCGATGGAGAGTGCACCACGGCTTCCGGCGGCAAGGAGCGCCGCTTTGAGGTCTTGGTAGGCCGCTTCCATCGTGTCGTCGTCGGATTTCCCCACAGTGGCTGCATCGTGGGGGGCATTGCGGGCGGTGGGGAGCAGCGCCAGCGCCGCGGTGCGAAAGCGTTCCCATGCGGCCATCACGGACGGGTCGCGTTCGTCGTATTCGCCCCAAGCGTGCGCACCCTCTTCGGCAAACCGCGCCGCGCTTTCATAGTAGCGAGCCACACGCAAGAGCCGTTCGCTGGTGTCGATCAATTGCGGTGTGAGCGTTCCTTGGTTCATTGCGGCGATGAAGCGGGCGATTGCGTGGGTGAGGGTTCGCACCGCATGGACCGCGGTTGGGTCGGGTACGGTTCCGACGATCGCCCGTTCGAGGATCGCTGAGGCCATGTCGCGCAGACGCACCAGTTCGTGTTGGAGCGCAGAGAGTGCCAGGTCAGGGATGGTGACGAGCGTGTGGTCGAGGTAGCGGGGTTGCGCTTCGTCTTCTTCGCGCGTACGGAAGTGACGTTGCAGCCAAGCGGCCATCGGGTTGGCGAGTGGCCAGATCAGAACGACACCCAGGACGTTGAACAGGGTGTGGAATAGCGCGATCGCGATCGCAGGGTCGCGTTCGGCTCCGCTCCACGCAGTGAGCGCGGTGGTCACGGTAACCAGGGCAGGGAGGATGAGGAATGCGACTACTGCGGTAAGGGTGTTGAAGAGGATGTGGGCGGCTGCGGCGCGTTTGGCGTTCGCCGTTGCGCCGATTGCGGCCAGGAAGGCTTTGACGCTGGTGCCGAGGTTCGCGCCGATCACCATCGCCGCTGCGCTCGAGAGGTCGATGAGGCCGCTGTGGATTGCAGTGAGGATGAGCGCCGTAGCAGCGCTCGAGGAGAAGAGCAGGACGGTGAGCAGAAACCCAGCGCCGGTTTGCGCCAACCGCAGGAGCGGCCCGTCGCCGATGGGAAGGGTCACGTGCGCAGCGGCACCCCCCAAACCGCTCTTGAGAAGATCGATCGCGGTGATCAGCAGACCGAAGCCGGCCAATGCCAACCCAAGCGCGCCGCGGCGGGTGTTCTTGCCGGTCAGGTGGAAAAACGCGCCGATTGCAACAAGCGGCAACGCCCACGATTCGAGCGCCCACTCGAAGCCGACCAAGGTGACGAGCCAGCCGGTGACGGTCGTTCCGATGTTGGCGCCAAAGATGACCCACAGGGATTGGTGGAGGGTGAGCAGGCCAGCATTGACGAAACCGATCGTGGCAAAAGTAACGAGTGACGACGATTGGACGAGCGCGGTGATGAGGATGCCGGTACCAAGCCCACGCCACCGGGTATCGGTTGCACGACTGAGCAGGCGCTGGAGGTTGGGACCTGCGGCCAGGCGAAGGCCGTCGGTGAGGAGCTCGAGACCCAGCAAGAAAAAGCCCAACCCGCCAGCAAGCGCGAGCCAAGGGGCGGAGGGGGTCGCCAGTTCGGTCAAGGGCGGCTGTGCCCCGTTTTTCTGGGATCAGAGGAGCGGGCGCGGCGCGACGATCACGCCGTCTTCGTCGGCATAGACAAAGTGTCCGGGCGTGAAGGTGACCCCGCCAAAGGTGACGGGAATGTCGCGTTGTCCCTCGCCCCGTTTCACGGTTTTGAGGGGAATCGTGCCCATGGCCCAGACGCCGAGGGGCAGCTGTCCGATGGCGCGGGAATCGCGGATCGCGCCATAGACGATCACGCCTGCCCAGCCATTTTGGACCGCCAGTTCCGCGAGCTGATCGCCCAGGAGCGCGCGGCGCAGGCTGCCGCCGCCGTCGATCACGAGCACTGCCCCTTCGCCCGGGGTTGCCAGCGTTTCCCGCACGAGCGCGTTGTCTTCGAAGATTTTGAGGGTACGGATCGGGCCGCCCGCGCAGCGCGCGCCGCCGTAGGAGCGCAGGATTGGCGCAAGTACCTGGAGTTCGCTTTCGAAGGCGTCACAGAGGTCGGTGGTTTGAAAGGTCATCGCTGCGTCATCCTTCGGCTTCGACGACAGGGAGGTGATCGGAAGTTTCGCCGTCTTCCGGGAAGCGAAGCACCACCTTTTCGTGGTCGTCGATGTCGATCGTCACTTCGCCACCGTGAGCCAGACGGCCAAAGAGGAGTTCGTCTGCGAGCGCTGCGCGGATCGTCTCTTGAATGAGGCGCGCCATCGGGCGTGCGCCCATCACCGGATCGAACCCTTTTGCAGCCAGCCACGCTTTGAGTTCGTCGGTGAAGTGGGCTTCGACCCGTTTTTCTTGGAGTTGCGCTTCGAGCTGCAGGAGGAATTTGTCGACGACGCGCGCGATCACGTCGGGTGTGAGCGGTTTGAACGAGACGATCGCGTCGAGCCGGTTGCGGAACTCAGGGGTGAAGACGCGCTTGAGTTCGGCCATCTCGTCGCCCGCTTCGCGCTTCGCGGTGAAGCCAATCGCGCTTCTTTGCATCGTTTCCGCGCCCGCGTTGGTGGTCATGATGAGGATCGTGTGGCGGAAATCGGTGCTACGGCCGTTGGCGTCGGTGAGCGTTCCGTGGTCCATCACCTGCAAAAGGAGGTTGAAGACGTCCGGGTGCGCTTTTTCGATTTCGTCAAGCAGGAGCACACAGTGGGGTTTTTTCATCACCGCTTCGGTCAAAAGCCCCCCTTCTTCGTAGCCGACGTAACCCGGTGGCGCACCGATGAGGCGGCTTACGGTGTGGCGCTCCATGTATTCGGACATGTCGAAGCGCACGAGGTCGATCCCGAGGGTAAAGGCGAGCTGGCGCGCCACTTCGGTTTTGCCGACACCCGTTGGCCCGGAGAAGAGGAACGAGCCGATGGGTTTGTTGGGGTTGCCGAGTCCGGCGCGGTTGAGTTTGATCGCGCGTACGAGCTGTTCGATCGCTTCGTCCTGCCCGAACACCACCTGTTTGAGGTCGCGTTCGAGGGTGGCGAGCTTTTGCCGGTCGTCGCGCGCCACGGCGCGGGGTGCGATGCGCGCGAGTTTGGCGACCACCGCTTCGATTTCCGCTTTACCGATCGTCTTTTTCTGTTTGCCTTTGGGGAGCACTTTTTGCGCGGCACCTGCTTCGTCGATCACGTCGATCGCTTTGTCGGGGAGTTGCCGGTCGGTGATGTAGCGCGCGGAAAGTTCCGCAGCGGCTTGCAGTGCAGCGGCGGTGTATTTGACGCCGTGGTGCGCTTCGAAGCGTTCTTTGAGCCCTTTGAGGATCGCGACCGTGTCGGCAACCGACGGTTCGGTGACGTCGATTTTTTGGAAGCGGCGCGAGAGCGCGTGGTCTTTGGCGAAGATCTGACGGTATTCGTTGTAGGTGGTAGCGCCGATACAGCGCAGTTGCCCCTTCGCAAGCGCCGGTTTCAAGAGGTTCGACGCGTCGAGGTTGCCGCCCGATGCGGCACCGGCACCGATCAGCGTATGGATTTCGTCGATGAAGAGGATTGCCCCCTCTTGTTCCTGCAATGCTTTGAGGACGTTTTTCAGCCGCTGTTCGAAGTCGCCGCGGTATTTGGTCCCCGCAAGCAGGGTTCCGAGGTCGAGCGCATAGACGGTGGCGTTCGCGAGCACTTCGGGGACTTCGCCGTCGACGATCCGTTTCGCGAGCCCTTCGGCGATCGCGGTCTTGCCAACGCCCGCTTCGCCCACGAGCAGCGGGTTGTTCTTGCGGCGGCGGCAGAGGGTTTGTACGACCCGTTCGAGTTCCGCGTCGCGACCGATGAGGGGGTCGATCTTGCCCTCTTTTGCGAGTTGGTTGAGGTTGAGGGTGAATTGTTCGAGCGCCGCGGCACCATTTGCGGGACGCTGTTCGTCGTCGTCGTCGCTCGCGGCCGGGTTGTTCCTTTGCGCACCCGCTTTGTTGCGGAGGTTCTGCTGTTGCGCGACCCGTTCGGGGGCGACGCCATGCGCGAGGTAATTGGTGATGTCGAGGCGGGTGATTTTGTGCCGCTGCAACAAGAAGAGCGCGTGCGAATCTTTTTCGCCGAAGATCGCAACGAGCACCGCTGCGCCGGTGACGTCCGATTTTCCGGCCGACTGGACGCTGAGGATCGCCCGCTGGACGACGCGTTGGAAACCCAGGGTGGGTTGGGTGTCGAAATCGCCCTCACCGGGAACGCGCGGGACGTGGGTGTCGATGAATTGCTGCAGATCGCGGCGCAGCCCGTCGATGTTGGCGCCGACCGCGCGCAGCGCGTCCGAAGCCGAGGGGTTGTCGAGCAGCCCAAGCAACAGGTGCTCTACGGTCACATATTCGTGGCGCATCTGCCGCGCTTGGGCAAAGATCATGTGCAGAGTGACTTCGAGCTCCGGGGCGATCATCGCTAGGCTTCCTCCATGGTGCAGGCCAATGGATGGCCGTTCTTGCGGGCGAACTCGGTGACTTGCGCCACTTTGGTGGCGGCGATGTCTTTCGGGTAGACCCCGCAGACGGCCATCCCTTCATGGTGGACTTTGAGCATGATTGCGACTGCGCGTTCCGTGTTCATGTGAAAAAAACGCTGCAGCACTTCCACCACGAAGTCCATTGGCGTGAAATCGTCGTTGAGCAGCAGCACCTTGAAGAGCGGCGGCGGCTTGAGTTCGGTTTCCGCCGCCTGCGGTTCAATGTGCTCGACCGGTTGCACGCTCATGGAGGTCATTCTAGCGAGTCGCGATCAGCCGCGCAACACCGCTGCGATCGCATCGGCAACGGTATCGAGGTTGTGGCTGTTGAGCGCAGCGACACAGATCCGCCCCGAGCGCACCGCATAGATGCCGAAGTCGCGCTGGAGCCGTTCGACCTGTTCCGGCGTGAGGCCGGTGTAGGAGAACATCCCGCGCTGCGCGGTGACGAAGGTGAAGTCGCGCCCAGGAACCGCGGCTTCGAGGCGCGCGCGCAGCCCTTGCCGCATCGCTCGGATGCGGTCGCGCATGCCCGCGAGTTCCGTCTCCCACTGCTGGCGCAGCGCAGAGTCGGCGAGCACCGTGGCGACCAACGCGGCCCCATGGGTCGGCGGGTTGGAGTAGTTGGTGCGGATCACCCGTTTGAGTTGCGAAAGGACCCGCGCGGCTTCGTCGGCGGTGGTGGTGACGATCGAAAGGGCGCCCACCCGTTCGCCGTAGAGCGAGAAGTTCTTCGAAAACGAGCTCGAAATCAAGACAGGAATCCCGGCATCGCAGAAGCGGCGCACGGCAACCGCGTCGGCGTCGATCCCTTCGGCGAAGCCTTGGTAGGCCATGTCGAGGAAGGGAACGAGCGCTTTGGCTCGACAGACTTCGACGACCGTTTGCCATTGCGCTTCGGTGAGATCGGCGCCGGTGGGGTTGTGGCAGCAGGCATGGAGCACGATGATGCTGTGGGCCGGTGCGGCTTCGAGATCGGCAATCATGCCCGCGAAATCGACGCCGCCTGTTTGGGCATCGAAATAGCGGTACTCACGAACAGAGAAACCCGCTGCTTCGAAGATGCCGCGGTGGTTTTCCCACGACGGGGCGGAGATATAGACCGAAGCGTCGGGGACGATCCGCTTGAGAAGGTCGGCGCCGATACGCAGCGCCCCGGTGCCGCCAAGCCCTTGCGCGGTGACGACCCGTTTTTCTGCCAAGAGGGGGGATTGGGGGCCGAAGAGCAGGTGCTGCACCGCAGTGGTGTAGTGCGCTGGCCCTTCGATCGGCTGGTAGCCGCGTGGTTTCGGGTTTGCCGCCATCGCGGTTTCCGCTTCGCGCACGCACGCCAACAACGGAATTTTCCCGTTGTCGTCGTAGTAGACCCCAACGCCCAAGTTCACTTTGTTCGAGCGCGGGTCGGCAGCGTAGGCTTCGTTGAGACCCAGGATCGGGTCGCGCGGCGCAAGCGGGACATTGGCAAAGAGTGACATCGCGGTTCTCCAACTTTTGCGATAATGAGGGAATGAAGCGTGTGACGACGAACGATTCTACCACGGCACCTCAGGGCGATTCGGTGCCGAATCCTGGGGTCGCAACGGACCCAAACGGCGCGGATCACGGGACGTGGCACCGTTTCCCCGGTAGCCCTTTCGTGCTCTACGCCCCTTATCCGCCAGCAGGGGATCAGCCTCAGGCGGTTGCGCAGTTGGTCGATGGGTTCGAGGCTGGTCTGGCACGCCAGGTGTTGTTGGGGGTGACCGGTTCCGGCAAGACGTTCACGATGGCCAACGTCATCGCGCGCCTTGGGCGCCCGGCGTTGGTGATTGCGCCGAACAAGACCTTGGCGGCGCAGCTCTACAGCGAGTTTCGCGAATTTTTTCCCAAGAACGCGGTTGAATACTTCGTTTCGTATTACGACTACTACCAACCCGAAGCCTACGTGCCGAGCCGTGATCTCTACATCGAAAAGGATTCGAGCATCAACGCGCACATCGAGCAGATGCGCTTGTCGGCGACGAAGAGCCTGTTGGAACGGCGTGACGTGGTGATTGTTGCCACCGTCTCGTGCATCTACGGGATCGGGGATCCGGTGGACTACCACGCGATGATCCTCCACTTGCGGGTGGGGGAGCAGCTTTCGCGCCGGGCGGCGATCGAGCGTCTGGTGGCGATGCAGTACGAGCGCACCGAGACCGATTTCGTGCGCGGGACGTTCCGAGTGCGCGGTGAGGCGATCGATATCTTTCCGGCCGAACACGCCGAATGGGCGCTGCGGGTGGCGTGGTTCGACGACGAGATCGAGGCGTTGAAGCTCTTCGATCCGCTCACCGGTGCGGTGGTGCAGCAGCTTTCCCGGTTCACGGTCTATCCGTCGAGCCACTTCGTCACACCGCGCGCAACCGTGTTGCGCGCGATCGACGCGATCAAGGCCGAGCTGCGGGAGCGGCGCGAAGCGCTGCTTGCTGCGGGGAAGGTGGTCGAAGCGCAGCGGCTCGAGCAGCGCACACTCTTCGATCTGGAAATGCTCGAAGAGGTGGGGTTTTGCAAAGGGATCGAAAACTATTCGCGCCACCTTTCGGGCCGTGCGCCCGGGGAGCCGCCGCCGACGTTGATGGACTATTTGCCTCCCGACGCGGTGTTGTTCATCGACGAGTCGCACGTCACGGTGGGACAGATCGGGGGAATGTACCGCGGCGATCGCGCGCGCAAGGCCAATCTGGTCGAGTACGGCTTTCGCCTGCCGAGTGCGATGGACAATCGGCCGCTCACTTGGGTGGAGTTCGAAGCACGGATGCCGCAGACGGTTTTCGTTTCGGCAACGCCAGGGGATTATGAACGGGAAACGAGCGACGCGGTGGTCGAACTGGTGGTGCGCCCCACCGGTCTCGTCGATCCGGAGGTGTGGGTGCGTCCCGCGTCGCAGCAGGTCGATGATCTGCTCCATGAAGCGAAACAGCGCATCGCGCGCGGTGAGCGGGTATTGGTGACGGTGCTCACCAAGCGGATGGCCGAAGACCTCACCGAGTTTCTCAACGAAAACGGCGTCCGGGCGCGGCACCTCCATTCCGACATCGACACGGTGGAGCGCGCCGAGATCATCCGCGACCTACGCTTGGGGGCGTTCGACCTTCTGGTCGGGATCAACCTGTTGCGCGAAGGGCTCGATATTCCCGAGGTTTCGTTGGTGGCGATCTTCGACGCCGACAAAGAGGGGTTTTTACGTTCCGAGCGGTCGTTGATTCAGACGATTGGTCGCGCGGCGCGCCACGTTCATGGAACTGCGATCCTTTACGCGGATACGGTCACCGATTCGATGCGCCGCGCGATCGAGGAGACCGAGCGGCGGCGGGCGAAACAGATCGCTTACAACACGGCGCACGGAATTACCCCCCGTTCGGTGGTCAAAGCGGTCAAAGAGTTGATCGATGGGCTGCCTGCAAGCGGTGAGGGCGCGGCGGCCCGTACAAGCGGTCGCGCGGCGTCGCGTGCGGACGGGGATTGGTTGGCGCAGCTCGACCGCAGTGATCCGCAGGCGGTGGCGAAAGCGATTCAGAAGCTGGAGCGCGAGATGAAACGCCACGCCGAGGCGCTCGAATTCGAAAAGGCGGCGGCGGTGCGCGATCAATTGCTGGCGTTGCGGCAGTCGGTGTTCGGGTTCGAGACGGTGGCGTGACGCCTTGCCGATTCCGCTTCAGGAGGGAGTATGACGACGCCGATTCGTTTGTTGTGTGTGTGCACGGGCAATATCTGCCGGTCGCCGACCGCAGAAGGGGTATTGCGCCATCTGGCGCAGCAGCGCGGATGGACATGGGTTACGGTCGATTCGGCAGGCACGCACGACTATCATGTGGGCGAACCACCGGACCCGCGGACGCTTCGGGCCGCGCGCGCCCGTGGCTATGATTTGTCGACGCTGCGTGCGCGGCAAATCTGCCGCGACGATTTTAGGCGCTTCGATTGGATTCTGGCAATGGATCGCGGCCACCTGGCGCTGCTCGAACGGATGCGTCCGCTCGAGGCACACGCGCAGTTGGCGCTTTTCATGGCGCAAAGCCGCGCGTTTCCGAATTACGAAGTGCCAGACCCTTACTATGGTGGGCGAGAAGGGTTCGAGCAGGTGCTCGACCTCATCGAAGATGGGGCGATGGCGTGGCTCGATTGGCTGGAAGAGACCAATCGAGCCACGCAAAGCGGTTAGTTGCGCCGCGTCTCCACCTGGATGAGCGGCCCTTCGTCGCGCTTTGGGGCGCGCGGGATCACGCGCCCCAAGCCTTCAGGCTGCGGGAAAACCGGTCGATAAGTGACGCGGCTGGGGTCGGTTTCGATCCAGACGAGGCCCGCTTGCGCGACCATTTCCCGCAGCGCCGCGGTATCGGTTTCGCGGCGCGGGGCAGGCTCGTCCGTAACCTCGTGCGACTCGTTGCCCTTCGGCGTCTCTGCGTTGCGGGACGATGGCGCAGCGGTTGCAGAAGGCGCCGCGTTGGCGGGCGGCACGCCCGGTTCGGACATTGTCGGCGGGGTTTCGTGGGGCGCGTCCTCTACCGCGCCCGCTGGTAGGTCCGTTGTCGACGCAGGGGTGCCAAGAGCGGCTTCCGTTGCCGTGTTGCCGTCACGCGGGTCGCCTTCACTCAGGTTTTGCGAAACCGCTGGACGCCCCGGGGGGATGGCGGCCAGCGAACCGTCGAGCCGTTCCGGGACTGGAAGCGGCGCAAGCAGTACTGGCACTTCTTCGGAGCCTTCGGCATTCGCAGGCGACGCACCGGATTGGGGTTCGGCTGCTTCGGGTGCCGTGGCTTCTGGTGCAGCCGGTTGCGATTCGGCACCGGGCTTTTCGTCAGCGGGTGTCTGCTCGGCTGTTTCGCCGTCTTGCGGCACGACTGCCGCGGTTGCGCCAGGCTCTGCCTCCGGACGTTGGGTGGTGTCAAGAGCCGTTTCGTCCGCTGCAGTTGGAGTATCTGTCGTTTCGCCAGCAGCGCTTACTGCCCCTACTTCCGTGACTGCTGGCGTAACCGGTACCGGGAGCTGCCGTTCTGGAAGGATGCCGTCGTCAGGTACGCGCTCCTTCTCGGCGTGCTCGGGTGCTGGTGTTGCTATTTCTTCTGCCGCATCGGTGGATGCCGTCACGGCAGGTTCGGTGGCCTCGGGTTGTGCGGTTTCAGCCCCTTTGGCTGCTTCGCGCGCGGTTTCGGCCGGTTGTGCCGATGCTGCTGACGGTGCGGTCGGGGTCGGTTCTTCAGCCGGAAGCTCCTCGGTTGTGTCCGCTACCGCCGAAGTGGTTTCGGTGGTTGCTGCGTCGTAGGTTTCGGTCGGAGCAGTGGTCTCGCTTTCGGCAGCCGACTCTTTGCGCCGCCCCCGGCTGCGGCGGCGACGCCGTTTGGCCGGCGATTCGCTGCCGCTCTCCGGCGTGAGTACGAGTTCCAACGGTTCGGCGCTCGTTTCCGATTCAGCCGATGACGCGAGGGAGGAGTCGGCAGATTCGGCCAAGGCGCTTAAGGTTTGCGGCTGTGGGGTTCTCGTTTCGCTGGTCAACGCGTCGCGCGGCGATTCGTCGCTCCGTTTGCGGCGCGGTGGGCGACGTCTGTTGCCGTTGCGGCGACCGTTGCCATTTCGCACCGGTGGCGCGGACGGGCTCGCGGTTTCGGTTTCCGATGAGGTAGCGCTGGTGTCGCCCGGTCCCATCAAGCTTTTGAGCCACGCGAAAAGGCGCTGAAGCAGCGGAGCTTGCTGGGGTGCCTCGGTGGTTTGGGCCGTCGGCGCCGTGTCTGCCGTCGCGTCTTCCGGTGCGTCCGTTGCTCGCGTGACCGGGGGCGGGGCGTCGGGGGCGATCCCTTTCACCGCGGCTTCTTGCTTGGGCGCTTTGCGCTCGGACAGGAGGTTCGTCGGCGCGGTTTCCGGCGCTGGCGGCGTGACCAGTTCGTAGCTCACCAAGCGCACGTCCAGGTTGTCGATCTGGTCGTGGCGCAGCCGCACCACTTCGTGCGCTGGCGTTTCCATGTGCCGGTTGGGGATGATCACGACGCGGACCTGGTGGCGCGCCTCGATACGGGCGACGTCGAACCGTTTTTCGTTGAGCAAAAAGGTGCCGACGTCGACCGGAACTTGAACATAAACCGCGGCGGTATGCTCTTTGATCGCTTCTTCTTCGATGATGCGCAGGATATGCAGCGCGGCCGATTCGGTGCTGCGGATATGACCGGTGCCACTGCAGCGCGGGCAGGGGACATAGGTGCCTTCGGCGAGCGCCGGGCGGAGCCGTTGCCGTGAGAGCTCGAGGAGCCCAAATTTGCTGATGCGCCCCATCTGGACCCGTGCCCGGTCGAAGTGCAGCGCCTCTTTGAGTTTCTGTTCGACTTCCCGCTGGTTTTTCGGGTTTTCCATGTCGATGAAGTCGATCACGATCAGGCCGCCTAGGTCGCGTAGCCGCAGCTGTCGCGCGATCTCTTCCGCGGCTTCGAGGTTGGTCTTGAGCGCGGTCTCTTCGATGTCGGCACCTTTGGTCGCTTTGCCGGAGTTGACGTCGATCGCGACAAGCGCTTCGGTGTGGTCGATCACGATCGCACCGCCAGAGGGCAGGGTTACTTGGCGCGCGTACGCGGTTTCGATCTGATGTTCGATCTGAAAGCGGGAAAAAAGCGGGACATCATCGGCGTACCGTTTGACACGGCGCACACAGTCGGGCATCACGTGCTGCATGAACTGGCGCGCCTGCTCGTAAATTTCGTCGGTGTCGCAGAGGATTTCGCTGATGTCGGGCTGGAAGTAGTCGCGGATCGCGCGGATGACGAGCGCGCTCTCTTGATAGATGAGGAAAGGGGCTTTTTGGGCGTTTGCCGCTTCTTCGATCGCGCGCCAGAGTTTCAACAGGTAGTCGAGGTCCCATTGGAGCTCTTCGAGCGAATGGCCGATCGCTGCGGTGCGTGCGATCAGGCTCATGCCCTCCGGGACGTTGAGCAGCTCCAGCATCTGTTTGAGTTCGGCGCGCTCTTCACCGTCGATGCGGCGAGAAACGCCGCCGCCGCGCGGGTTGTTGGGCATCAGGACCAGATAACGCCCTGCGAGCGAAACATACGTGGTGAGTGCCGCGCCTTTGTTGCCGCGCTCCTCTTTTTCGACTTGAACGATCAGCTCTTGACCGACTTCGAGCGCGTCTTGGACACGGGTGCGACCGTTCTGTTCGGTGCTCCGCCAGTAGCTGCGCGCAACCTCCTTGAAGGGAAGGAAACCATGCCGCTCTTCGCCGTAGTCGACGAAGACCGCTTCCAGACTGGGTTCGATGCGGGTGATGACCGCTTTATAGATGTTGCCCTTACGTTGTTCGCGGTGGGCGGATTCGATGTCGATATCGATCAGTTTCTGGCCATCTACGATCGCCACGCGCAATTCTTCGGCTTGCGTGGCATTGAAGAGCATGCGTTTCATCGGATTCGGGTCTCCACGAGTCGATGGGCGGGACCCGACGGGAAAGGGGAGGGATGAGCCGTGCGGACCGCACCGCTTCGCGATGCGCACAGAGGGTTGGCTTAGACCGAAAAGCAGCCAGCACAACGCTCTTACGCCTAAAGGTACAGGCGAGCGCAATGAGAAGAAGCGGGAAGAAGGCCAAAAAAATCGTGTTCACGGATTCCTCGATGGAGCGCTCGAAACCCAATGAGCGCTTCACTTGCTTTCCTTACGTCAGGCACCGCCGGGGTAGGTTGGTCGGGTTCAGTGCGTAACGAAAAAACCGGTCAAGACCCTTTTGGGAGCGGAGATAAATGGCTCGACCAAAGGAGTAAGATCGGGTCTTGGTCAAGGGTGAAGTATAGTACTGATTATGGGAAAAGCGCAAGATCTCGAAACCGCGCCGGTCAAGACCGCGGTGCGTTTTTTGCAGGTGACCGAGGGGCCGCAGCGGTTGGACAATTTCTTGCGTCGCCATCTGAAGGGGGCGCCGAAAGCGTTGATCTATCGCATCATCCGTAGCGGTGAAGTGCGGGTCGATGGTTGCCGTGCGCAACCCGACAGTCGGTTGCACGCGGGCCAGACGGTGCGGGTGCCGCCGCTGCGTTTGCCCGAACCCACCATTGCGGTGGTGCCGCCCGCGCGGGCGCTCGCTTCGCTTTCGGTGGTTTATGAGGATGAGGCGCTGCTCGTCGTCGACAAACCCTCTGGAGTCGCGGTCCATGGCGGGTCGGGTCTCTCCTGGGGATTGATCGAGTGGGTGCGTGCCCATTGGCCAGGAGCGCAGCGTTGGGAGCTCGTCCATCGGCTCGACCGGGATACGTCCGGGTTGCTCGTGATCGCAAAAACGCGCCGCGCTTTGAAAGGGCTGCAAGCGGCTTGGCGTGCTGGCGAGGTGGCGAAAACCTACCTCGCTCTGACAGTCGGGATGCTCACAGAATCGCGTCTGCGCATTCGCGCGCCACTTGAGCGCTATTTGACCGCGGCGGGTGAGCGACGGGTTCGCATTGCCGAGACGGGCAAACCTTCGGATTCGGAGGTGGTTCGTCTTGCGGCGTGGGGCGCGCCCGCGCCGGGATTTTCGCTGGTCGAAGTGCGGATCCATACGGGAAGGACCCATCAAATTCGCGCCCATTTGGCGCACGTCGGGCACCCGATCGCCGGAGACGAAAAGTACGGCGATTTTTCGCTCAATAAGGTGGTAGCGCGTCGACTCGATCTGCCGCGGTTGTTTCTTCACGCCAGCCGCCTAGCGTTTCGTCATCCCGAATCAGGTCGGCGTGTCGTGTGCGATGCGCCGCTACCTGGGGCGCTTGCGCAGTGCGTCAAACGGCTGGGGCGGCCGACCGAAGGTGGGGTGCCCCAGCGGGCACTGGACAGTGTGTTACGGGATTTGCCAGCCGAAATGGCGCAGCAGCCGAACGGTGGCGATCAACGGTAGTCCAATGAGCGCCGTTGGGTCGTCGCTGACCACTTTTTCGACCAGCGCGATGCCGAGTGCTTCGATTTTGGCGGCGCCAGCGCAATCGAGCGGTTGTTCGGTGCGTACGTACCGTTCGATCGCGTCGTCACTGAGGTCGGCGCGAAAAGTCACCGCGGTGGGAACCTCGGTTACCCGGCTCTGTTGCGTCACGGTGTCGAAAACGGCGACTGCCGTATAAAAATAGACGGTTTCCCCGCGCATGCGCTTGAGTTGCGCGATCGCGCGCTCCGGCGTGCCCGGTTTGCCGAAGCGTTCGTTGCCCAGCGCGGCCACTTGGTCGCTGCCGATGATGAGGGCAGGTTGCGCGAATTGACGGGCCGCAGCGCGCGCCTTGGCTTTGGCAAGACGCAAGGCAAGGTCGCGCGGCGATTCGTTGGGTTGCGGGGTTTCGTCGGTTTCGGGGTTTGCGGTGACGAAATCGAGGTTGAGTCGTGCCAGCAACGCACGGCGGTAAGGGGAGGTAGATGCGAGCACCAAAAGCGCAGAATCGGGTCTGTTCATCGGGACGCAAGGCTTTGACAAAAAGTGGCGAACATTTTATCATTCCGCTCTTATGTCCGAACATCCTGATCTCCTCGCTCAGGTATTCGATCCGGTTGCTTTCGTTCGAGGCGACGCGCCGTGGTCCGGAAAAGTGGCCGCAGCGCGGTTTGCGCGTGCAGCGGAGCAGATCGGTGACCTTGCCGCGACGCTCGATTGGCGGGTCGAGCCCGAACGAACGCCGGAAGGGCGTGCCGCGAGTCGGCTGCGCCTCGAAGGCGTGCTGCCCGTGGTCTGCCCGCATTGTCTCGCGGTGGCGCCTTGGACGGTGGCGATCGAACGTCTGGTCGTTTGGTACCGGTCTGCGGCGGCGATTCCGGAAGAGGAGCTCGAGGAGGAGAACTGGGATGCGCGCGTGATGGACGAACCGATCACGCTGCTCGAGTTGTTGGAAGAAGAACTGTTGTTGGCGTGGCCTCAAGGTGCGGTGCACGATGGGTGCGCGTTGCCGGGGCCAGCGCAAGTGGGTGAACCGCTTTCCCCTTTTTCCGTGTTACTTCAAATGGAGCGCTAAATCATGGCTGTTCAGCAGAACAAAAAATCACCGTCGAAGCGTGGCATGCATCGGTCGCACGACCGTTTGAAAAACCCGCCGATCGCGGTCGATGCCACTACGGGTGAAGTCCATCTTCGTCACCATGTGACGCCGAGCGGTTTTTATCGCGGCCGTAAAGTGATCGATACCGCTGGCGAATGAACAGCGCGCTCGCTGTCGATTGTATGGGCGGAGACCATGGGGTCTCCGTCACGATCCCCGCGATCCAAACCTTTTTGACCAAGAACACCGTCGCACGCGTCATTGCGGTGGGTATGCCGGATCGGTTGGCGCCCGAAGTCGAGCGTCTTGCGCGCCGTTTTCCGGACCGAATCACCTTGGAGCCGGCGTCTCAGGTCGTCGCGATGGACGAGTTGCCTCAGTCGGCGTTGCGCACCAAGCGCGACTCGTCGATGCGCCGTGCGATCGAGTTGGTGCGAGATGGTCGGGCGGTGGCAGCCGTCTCTGCCGGCAATACCGGTGCGCTGATGGCGATTGCCCGTTTCGTCCTCAAAACCTTGCCTGGGATCGATCGCCCGGCGATCGCGACGGTGTTGCCGGCGCGCACGGGTCGGGTTTGGGTGCTCGATCTGGGCGCGAACGTCGACTGCACCGCAGAACACCTCCTCCAATTCGGTGTGATGGGGGCAGCCTTGGTGCGCGCGGTCGAAGGGGTCTCTGAACCGCGGGTGGGGTTGCTCAATATCGGCGAAGAGGCGATCAAAGGCAACCAGGTCGTTCGCGAAGCCGCGGAATTTCTTGCTGCGTCACCGCTCAATTTCGTCGGCAACGTGGAAGATATCTACGCAGGTGCGGCCGACGTGGTCGTTTGTGACGGGTTCGTCGGCAACGTGGCGTTGAAGACGACCGAGGGACTGGCGCAGATGTTGGCCACGTTCCTGCGGGAAGAGTTTTCTCGTGCGTGGTGGACGAAACTGGCCGCGATGGTCGCATTGCCGGTGTTGCGCCGCTTCAAGGATCGTGTCGATCCGCGGCGGTACAACGGGGCGGTTTTGGTCGGCTTGCGCGGCGCCGTCGTGAAGAGTCATGGCGGGGTCGATGCGTATGCGTTCGGTTGGGCGCTCGAGCGGGCCTGGGAGGCCGGCACCCATCGCTTGGTCGATCGCGTCGCAGAGCAATTGGCAGCACTCAACGGGGGTTCCGCCGCAGAAAATACGGCTGCCCCGGCGCCTTCCGCGGGATGAAAGGGGAGACGATGGCCCGCTATTCTCGGCTCGTCGCGGTAGGTGGGTACCTTCCAGGGCGCCCCGTTACCAACGAAGATCTCGTCGCGCGCGGGGTTGATACTTCGGATGAGTGGATCCGCACGCGTTCCGGTATCGCGACACGCCACTTTGCCGCCGACGACGAACAGACGAGTGATCTTGCGGTCGCTGCGGCGCAGCAGGCGCTCGCAAGCGCAGGTTGGCAGCCGAACGACGTGGATCTGATCGTTCTGGCCACGTCGACGCCCGACATGATTTTTCCCAGCACTGCGACGATCGTGCAGGACAAACTGGGGATCACCAACGGTTCGCCGGCGTTCGACGTCCAAGCCGTGTGCACCGGTTTCGTCTATGCGTTGACGCTGGCCGACCAATTCATACGGTTGGGCGCCGCGCAGCGGGCGCTGGTGATCGGTGCCGAAATCTTCTCCCGCATCCTGGATTGGCGCGACCGCACCACATGCGTGCTCTTCGGCGATGGGGCGGGTGCGGTGCTGCTCGAAGCGAGCGACGCGCCCGGTATTTTGGCGACGAAATTGCACGCCGACGGACGCCACCGGCATCTTCTCTGTGTTCCGGGCCAGACTGCGAATGGCCAGGTGACCGGAGATCCGTTCGTCCGGATGCAGGGTCAAGCGGTATTCAAATTTGCCGTGCAGTCGCTTGCCGACGTTGCACGAGAAGTGCTCGAGGTGGCTCAGATGACCCCAGATCAACTCGACTGGTTGGTGCCGCATCAAGCCAACATACGCATTTTGGATGCGACGGCCAAGCGTTTGGGGGTTCCTTTTTCGCGGGTACTAACTTCCGTGCAGCAGCACGGTAATACCTCGGCGGCGTCGATACCGCTTGCGTTGTGCGATGCGGTGCAGGCGGGGCAGATTCTGCCCGGTCAAATGGTGCTGCTCGAAGGGATCGGTGGCGGTTTTACCTGGGGCGCTGCGCTGTTGCGTTGGTGACCTGAACCAAAAAGCGAGGAGACGCATGACGACGATGTTTGTCTTTCCCGGTCAGGGGTCACAGAGTGTCGGCATGATGCGCGCCTACGAAGGATTGCCGGAAATTCGGGAAACCTTTCGGGAGGCGAGCGACGCCCTGGGGATCGATCTGTGGCGTCTGGTCGATCAGGGGCCGGAGGCGGAACTGACGCGTACGCGCAATACCCAGCCGGTGATGCTCACCGCTGGCGTCGCGGTCTGGCGGGCATGGAAAGCGCTCGGTGGCCATGATCCTGCGTTCGTCGCAGGACACAGCCTGGGCGAATACAGTGCGCTGGTTGCTGCCGAAGCGCTCGCTTTTTCCGATGCCGTCCGGTTGGTTCGCTTGCGTGGGGAGGCGATGCAAGAAGCGGTGCCGGAGGGCGTGGGTGCGATGGCCGCGATCCTGGGGATCGACGCTGCGGCGGTCTCCGACGTGTGTGCTCAGGCCGCATCAGCAGAGGAGATCGTTGCGCCCGCGAACCTCAACGCCCCCGGACAGATTGTGGTTGCGGGGCATCGGGACGCGGTCTTGCTGGCTGCGGAGCTCGCGAAAGCGCGCGGTGCCAAACGCGCGGTGCTCTTGCCCGTGAGTGCGCCTTTTCACTGTGCGCTGATGCGCCCCGCTGCGGAGCGGCTCGCGGCAGCGCTCGCCGAGGTCGAGGTGCATTCGCCCCGCATTCCGGTGATCCACAACGTCGACGTGGCGACCCACGCCGAGCCGGAAGCGATTCGTGCCGCGCTCGTTGCGCAAGCCTATTCCCCTGTTCGCTGGATCGAAACGATCGAACACGCAGCGGCTTCGGGTGTCACGCGCGTGGTCGAGTGTGGTCCTGGGAAAGTGCTCGCAGCGCTCACGAAGCGGATCGTCAAGTCACTCGAAAGCGTCGCGTTGAGCGACGCGCAAGCCGTGCAGTCGCTGCTCGAGACAGAACGCGATGACGGAAAGGATTGAGATGGAAACGACGGTGCAGGAAACGGTTGCGCGCGCGTTTCGGTTGGATGGGCAAACGGCGCTCGTTACCGGTGCGTCGCGAGGGATCGGCGCGGCGGTGGCTGACTGGCTGGCTGCGGCGGGCGCCTATGTGATCGGAACGGCAACGAGCGAACAGGGGGCAGCGGCGATCAGCGCCCGTTTTGCTGCGGCAGGGCTTGATGGCGAAGGGCATGTGCTCGATGTCACCGACGGCGCGGCGGCCGAGCACTTGGTGCGCGCGATCGAGAAAGAGCGCGGTGCGATCGCCATTCTGGTCAATAACGCGGGCATTACCAAAGACAACCTGGCGATGCGGATGAAGGACGACGAATGGCAGGCGGTGATCGATACCAACCTCACCGCAGTCTTTCGTCTGTCGCGGCTCGTGCTCAAAGGGATGATGAAAGCGCGGTACGGGCGGATCATCAATATCACCTCCGTGGTCGGCAGCATGGGGAACGCCGGGCAGGCCAATTACGCTGCGGCGAAAGCGGGCGTTGCGGGGATGAGCCGGGCGTTGGCACGCGAATTGGGCAGCCGCAACATCACCGTGAACTGCGTCGCGCCGGGCTTCATCGAAACCAATATGACCGAAGCGTTGCCCGAAGCCCAACGCGAGGTGCTCGCAAACCAGATCGCATTGGGACGCCTGGGGTCGGTGGCGGAAGTTGCCGGGTGTGTGCTCTTCTTGGCGTCACCCGCGGCATCCTATGTCACCGGCGCCACACTCCACGTCAATGGGGGTATGTACATGGCGTGAAAAAGGCTTCAATTGCTTTTTGCTTTGGTAGAATAACTCCGCTTTTCATCCCGTTCAAGGAGTCATCCGAAATGGAAAACATCGAGCAAATCGAGCAGCGTGTGAAAAAGGTCGTGGCCGAACAACTCGGCGTGAATGAGGCCGACATCAAGAACGAGTCGTCTTTCGTCGAGGATCTGGGGGCCGATTCGCTCGATACCGTTGAGCTCGTCATGGCGCTCGAGGAGGAGTTTGAGTGCGAAATCCCGGACGAGGAGGCTGAGAAGATCACCACGGTGCAACAGGCGATCGATTACATCGTCGCGCACCTCAACAAATAATATCCGTTTATCCGAAGGAGTACGGCATGCGTCGGCGCGTGGTCGTGACCGGCCTAGGGATCGTTTCTCCCGTAGGCAATAGTGTCGAAGAGGCGTGGAAGAACATCGTCGAGGGGCGCTCAGGCATTGGGCCCATCACGCGTTTCGACGCAAGCACGTTTCCGGTGCGCATCGCTGGGGAAGTCAAGGAGTTCGACGTTACAGCGTACCTGCCGAAGAAAGAGGCGCGCCGAATGGATCTCTTCATCCATTACGGCATGGCGGCAGGCATTCAGGCAGTTCGCGACGCCGGATTGGAAATCACCGAAGCCAACGCCGAACGGGTGGGGATCAATATCGGCTCGGGGATCGGCGGTCTGCCGATGATCGAGTCTACCCACCACGATTTCCTCAACGGCGGGGCGCGTAAGATTTCGCCCTTCTTCATCCCCAGTTCGATCATCAACATGATCTCGGGCAACCTCTCGATCTTGCTCGGGGCGAAAGGGCCCAACCTCTCCGTCGTTTCCGCGTGTGCTACCGGAACCCACTCGATCGGTGAATCGGCACGGCTGATCCAGTACGGCGATGCCGACGTGATGATCGCCGGGGGTGCCGAATCGACCGTGACGCCGCTGGCGATCGGTGGTTTTGCTTCCGCAAAGGCGCTTTCGACCCGTAACGACGAGCCCGAAAAGGCGTCTCGCCCGTGGGACAAAGCGCGCGACGGTTTCGTGTTGGGTGAAGGTGCCGGCGTGGTCGTCTTGGAAGAGTACGAGCACGCGAAGCGCCGCGGGGCGAAGATCTACGCGGAGTTGGTCGGTTACGGCATGAGCGCGGACGCGTTCCACATGACCGCGCCGTGTGAGGATGGCAACGGGGCGATGCGCTGCATGCAAAATGCCCTGCGGGATGCGCGCCTCGACCCAGACGAAATCGATTACATCAACGCGCATGGTACCTCGACGCCGTTGGGTGACGTCGCCGAAACGTTGGCAGTGAAGCGCGCGTTCGGCGACCATGCGAAGCGGCTGATCATGAGTTCGACCAAGTCGATGACGGGGCATCTGCTGGGGGCCGCAGGCGGCGTGGAGGCGATCTTTACGATCCTTGCGCTACACCATCAGATTGCACCGCCCACCATCAACCTCGACGAACCGGGTGAAGGGTGCGATCTCGATTACTGTCCGCACACGGCGCGGGCGACGAAAATTCGCGCGGCGCTCTCTAATTCGTTCGGATTCGGTGGCACCAACGCAACGCTCGTCTTCAAGCGGATTTGAAGCAGCGCGCGTTGGCGCGGCAACGGAAACGGGCGTGGAACACCCCACCGAGCGCGCTCCCGAAACCGTGCATGCTGCTTCCGAAGTAATCTTTTTCCCGCCCCCCACCCAGACGTTCGCGCTGCTTTTTGGCGCTCATGCGCTCGTGGCGGGGGTTGCGTTTACTTCCCTTGTCGGCAAGGCGCTCGCGCTGGCGGCGGTTGCGCTTGCCCTATCGGCGCTCGGGACGGCGTGGCGATGGCAGAAACACCGTTGCGCGGGGTACCTGCTCGAAGGGGACCGGTTGCGGAGGGTGCGGCGTCCGACGGGACCGCATGGCGCAACCCTGACCACCCAGTTCGCAGACAACACCGCACGGCTCGTTGCGCTTCAGCGCGTGGGGTTGTGGTGGCGACTCACCGCCCGTACGGTCAAGGGAGCCCATTTCACCATTTGGATCGAATGGTGGCGGCTCTCCGCTGCCGATGACTGGCGTCTTGCGGTTCGCGCGCACGGTTGGATCGGGGACGCTGCGCAACCGCTGGCTTGACGGGACGATGCGCCGAAAACGGGATCAAAGGATCGTTTTCAGCGGGGCCGCCGTGGGCGAAGCACCGTATTGCGCGCTTTCGGTAACGGTTCGGAGTAGTCACGTGAATAGTGCAGCCCTCGGCTCTCCTTGCGGCGCATCGCCGAACGGACGATCAGTTCGGCGACGAGCACGAGGTTGCGTAACTCGATGAGGTCGTTGTTCACGCGAAAGTGGGCATAGAACTCGTCGATTTCCCGTTTCAAGAGACGGATGCGGTGCATCGCGCGCAACAACCGT
The DNA here is from genome assembly GCF_003574215.1 of Hydrogenophilus thermoluteolus. Taxonomy (NCBI): domain Bacteria; kingdom Pseudomonadati; phylum Pseudomonadota; class Hydrogenophilia; order Hydrogenophilales; family Hydrogenophilaceae; genus Hydrogenophilus; species Hydrogenophilus thermoluteolus. The sequence continues at coordinate 392,237 of NZ_AP018558.1, forward strand.
TTGTCGCTGCGCACGATACCGACGTAGTCCCACATGAAGCGGCGCAGCTCATCCCAGTTGTGGGAGATCACCACCTCTTCGTCCGGGTCGGTAACCTGGCTCTCATCCCATTCGGGGAGGACACAAGCAGGAAAGACCGGCTGCGCGAGGATGTCGTTCGCAGCCGCTTCGCCAAATACCACGCATTCCAAAAGGGAATTGCTGGCCAAGCGATTGGCACCGTGCAGCCCCGTACATGAGGTTTCGCCTACTGCATAGAGGTTGGGAAGGTCGGTGCGAGCGCGGAGATCGACCACGACGCCGCCGCAGGTGTAATGGGCCGCCGGTACCACGGGGATCGGCTCGCGCGTGATGTCGATCCCGAGCTCGAGACAGCGCTGCGTGATGGTGGGGAAATGGCTGCGAATCCATTCGGCGGGTTTGTGGCTGATGTCGAGATAGACGCAATCGAGCCCGTGTTTTTTCATTTCGAAGTCGATGGCCCGCGCGACGATGTCGCGTGGCGCAAGCTCCGCACGCGGATCGTGGCGCGGCATGAAACGCTCGCCGTTCGGAAGTTTGAGGATGCCGCCTTCGCCGCGCACCGCTTCGCTGATCAAGAAAGATTTGGCGTGCGGGTGGTAGAGGCAGGTGGGATGGAACTGGATGAACTCCATGTTCGCGACGCGACAGCCGGCGCGCCACGCCATCGCGATCCCGTCACCCGTTGCGATATCGGGGTTGGTCGAGTAGAGGTAGACCTTCCCGGCGCCACCAGTGGCAAGCACAGTGTGCGACGCTGCGACCGTTTTCACCCGGCCGGTGGTGCGGTCGAAGAGGTACGCGCCCACGCACCCCCGCTCCGGCATTCCCGCCCGCGCGCCGGTGATGAGATCGAGCGCGAGGTGATTCTCCCAAATGGTGATGTTGGGGTGGGCACGCACTTTCGCAGTGAGGGTCTCTTGGACCGCAGCGCCGGTGGCGTCGGCCGAATGGTAGATGCGCCGCTCGGAATGGCCCCCTTCGCGCGTCAGGTGGTAACTGCCGTCGGCGTCGCGCGTAAAGGGCACACCTTGCGCGATCAACCATTCGATCGCGCGGTGGCCGTGTTCGACGACGAAACGAACCGTTTCGACGTTACAAAGCCCGGCGCCGGCGATCAGCGTGTCTTGAATGTGCGACGCGATTCCTTCGGGGGTGTCGAGCGCAGCGGCGATGCCGCCTTGTGCCCATTGGGTGGCCGTGTCGGTGAGTGACCGTTTGGCAACAAGCAAGACGCGGCGCTGGTCGGCAAGACGAAGTGCTACCGATTGTCCGGCAAGACCTGAGCCAATCACCAAGACTTCGAAGCAATGCGCGGTCACAGCCTTTCCCCTAGCGAATTGCGCGCACCAATCCTAGCATATTCCGGAACATTTCCTGCGATCCATGGTCAGTACCCAGGGCAATCGCATGAATGCCACTGTCGTGGACTGCTGAAATAGTCGTTCACAATCAATGGGTTGCCAAGGGGGCTATACACAGTGTCTTGATTTGTGTAGTTTTCTGTCTTTTTGGGGTGGCCCATGGAGACGGGGAACAGGCTGCGGTTGGCGGATGTATTCGTATCGATCCGTGATCCGAGGCAAGCGGGCAAGGTCAAACACGACCTGGTCGAACTGTTGGTAGTGGCGGTCAATGCGGTGCTGGTTGGCGCCGACACCTTCGTCGAGATCGAGCTGTGGGCAAAGGAGAAGCTGGAGTGGCTGCGCCGCTACCTCAGGCTGGAGGCCGGCATTCCCTCGCACGACACCTTCGGACGGCTGTTTGGTCTGATCGATCCGACGGAATTCGAAGCGGCGTTCCGGCGCTGGGTCGGTGCGATCCTGCCGGCTCTGGGCGCAGACACGGTGGTGGCAGTCGACGGCAAGACCAGCCGACGCACGGGCAAGGTGGATGCCACGCCACTGCACCTGGTCAGCGCGTTTGCCGCAGGTGCGGGCTTGGTGCTGGGGCAGCGGGCAACAGCGGCGAAATCGAACGAGAAGACGGCGATTCCCGAACTGCTGGCCACGCTGGCGCTGGAAGGCTGCATCGTCACCATCGATGCGATGGGCACCCAGGCCAACATTGCCCAAACCATCCGGGATCGTGGTGCAGACTATGTTCTGGCGGTAAAGGATAATCAGCCGACGTTGGTCGCTTCGATACGAGACTTCTTTGCCCAATTCCAGGCACACCCGACACTTACCCCGCACACGGCGGCCGAAACGGTCGAGAAGGATCATGGCCGCCTGGAAACGCGCCGTTGCTATGCCTTTGATCAACTGGACTGCCTGGCCAGACCCGAGCAATGGCCGGACCTGAAATCCTTCGCAGTGATCGAGACGGAACGCTGTATCAACGGCAAGACCTCGCTTGAACACCGCTTCTACATCAGCAGCCTGCCTGCCGATGCCCACCGCCTGGCTCGGGCGGTACGCGCACATTGGGCCGTGGAGAACCGCCTGCATTGGTGTATGGATGTTGCCTTTGCCGATGATCAGATGCGCGTTCGCACCGGCCATGCTGCTCACAATCTCGCCGTCTTGAAGCACATCACCCTGAATCTCATCCGCCTCGATCCCGTCAAACGCAAGGGCGGTATCAAGGCCAGACGCCTCATCGCCGCTACCTCCGACATCTACCGCGCTCAGCTCCTCGGCCTGCAGTGAGCCGTTCATGCGATTGCCCTGGGTCAGTACCAGAGCACGGCGCGCCGCGTATAATGCGCGCATGGCGGCAAATACTTCGAAAACGGATCGCGGCGTGCAGGATACGCCTCGGGCGCTTACCGATGCAGCGTTGGTGGCACGCGTGCAGGCGGGCGACCAGGCAGCGTTTGGGTTGTTGGTGGAAAAATACCGCCGCCGGGTGGAGCGTTTGATCTCGCGGTTGGTGCACGATCCCGCTGAGGTAGAAGATTTGGCGCAGGAAGCATTTATCAAAGCGTACCGCGCCATCAATGCGTTTCGCGGCGAAAGCGCGTTTTATACCTGGCTCTACCGGATTGCGCTCAATACCGCGAAGAACCATCTGGTGAGCGCGAAACGCGAGGTGACTACGGCAAGCACGACCCAGGCCAACGACGAAGGAGAGTCGTTCGACCTTCTGGATGGACAGGGAACGGACGAGACGCCGGAACGGTTGCTGCTTTCGCAGGAGATCGCGCGGACGGTGGAGGCAGCGATGGCCGAGCTCCCGGAAGAATTGCGCACGGCAATCCAATTACGGGAGCTCGAAGGGTTGAGTTACGAAGCGATCGCAGAGGCGATGGGGTGCCCGATCGGAACGGTGCGGTCCCGCATTTTTCGGGCGCGGGAAGCGATTGCTCGCCGATTGCGCCCCCTTCTGGAAACCCCGCCCGATCGACGCTGGTAGTTCGGGGATTGCGATAACGACAAGGCAGACGAGGCGAAGATGGATCGGTTGAATGGCAACGAGGAAGTGCTCTCCGCGTGGTTCGACGACGAGTACGCGGAACCGGCAACGGATCTCGATCTCGAAGCGATCCTGCGCGACCCCAACACACGAAGCACCTGGGGAACCTACGCGCTGATCGGTGCAGCGCTGCGTGGCGAACCGCTCGCAACACCGTCGGACGGTTTCGTCGCTGCGGTGCTGCAGCGCATCGCAGAGCCCGGCTCCGAAGCACCCCCGCAAAGGGCACTGGCTCGCTTGGCAGACGCTGCAGGAGGGGACGGAACGACGCCCGTTACCGCAGCAAACGACGCGTGGTGGCGCTGGAGCGCGGTGGCTGCCACGCTCGTTGCGGTGGTGGTAACGGGCGTTTTGGCGTTGCAGTCGCCCCGTGAAGCGGGCGTGCGCGTTGCAGAACGGGAAATGGCGCTTCGCGCCGAGTCGGTGGCTTTCGCCCCTGCGGCAATGGGCGGGCAGCGGCGCTTGCCGACGCTGCCGATGGGCGTGCGTTCGGTCGTCGTGGCAGCAGACGCGGGGGTACAACCGGTACGATTCACTTCAGCCCCGTTTTACATGTTGGCGCACAACCCGGCGCAGCCCATGGGCGGCGTGACTGTGCGCGCCCTTGCCACGCCGCCGCGCGTTTCGACGAACGCCCGATGAGGGGAGGAAAGGGGGCGATGGGGCGCGCGCAGCGGCTGCTTGCGTTCCTCCTCTTGGTAGTTGGTCCGTCGTCATGGGGGATCGCGGCGGAGGCGAACGAAGCAGCGCAAACCGTACCGACGGCCACTTTCTCCGGGGTCGCGGTGTGGGTGCGTGACGAAACGCCCGTCGTCGTTCGGGTCGATTCGGGGCAAACGCCGCTTGGAGCCTATTATTGGACGACGGTCGAAGGACCGAACGAGCGGGTTACGTTGTGCTGGCGCAATCGCTGCCGAACCGAATTGGCTGCCGAACAGGTCGTGTTGGAAGCCGATTGGGACGTGCGCCATCAGAGCGTTCCCGCCCTGAGCCGTTCGCTCCGCGAATTGGCGCAGTGGTACGAAGTGACCCCGCTTCCCGAGCAAAGCTGGCAAGGCCACCCGGCTAACGGTTGGCTCTTGCAGCCGCGAGATGCCTGGCGCTACCCGCAGCGCTGGTGGCTGGACGCCGCTACCGGGGTGACACTGGAACGGACGATATTCGACGACGCGATGACCCCGCTCGAACGGTTTGCGTTCGTTCGATTCGAACGGCACGCCCAAGCCGATCTCACCGAAGTGCGCCAAGCGTGGAGCAGTTTGGGGCAGAGCGATAGGGTCGATTTCCGTCTCCATACCGTCGCCCCGGACGCGATGCCGTGGCGTCTCGATGATCTCCCGCCGGGGTTTGCGTTGCGCGCTTCAGGGTGGCGGCAAGGCCCCTCCGGCTCCCGCGTATGGCAATGGGCTCTGAGTGACGGCGCTGCGTCGGTCTCCCTGTTTGTCGAACAGGCGCCGTCGCAGCACGCGAGGGACACGGAAACAGAAACGGAGCGTCCGGGCGCAGCGATCGCGGAGTCTGCAGAACGTGGCTCTGCGCAGCGTTGGGGCGCAACCTTGATCGTGCGGCGAAACCGCAACGGGTGGCTGCAGACCGCTGTCGGTGAGGTTCCCGCGGCGACCCTCCACCGTTTATTGGATGGAATGCGGTATGTCGATGAGTAAGGTACACGTGGCTTCTTCGCCGTGCCCCGTATCGGATCGCGTCGCGGCGGTGGTCGAAGCCGTCGATGCAGCGGGGGCGTGGATCACGATCGTCGAACCGCGTGGCGGCTGTGGGCGCTGTCATGAGTCTGGGGGTTGCGGTGGGGTTTCGCTCGTCAATTGGCAGGGCACGAAACGGTTTTGGTTCCCCCGCGCACAGTGGGAAACCCCATTGGAAGCCGGGCAACCGGTTTGGGTCGTCACGGCTTCTGGGGCGCCGCTCGCCGCGGCGTGGCGGGTTTATGGGCAACCGCTCGTGATCGGTGTGGCGCTTGCCGCAGTCGGTCATGCGCTCCTTGCTCCCTTCTCTTCCTTCGTCGCCGATGGGGGAGCGGTTGCATTGCTCGTCGGTACCATGCTCTTCGTCTGGCGGCAAGCGGCGCGGCGCATTCGACCGGTCGTGCGCATCGTGGCACGCTAAACCGTTGCGGTTTCGGTACAATAGCCCTTTTCGCGGATCCCCCTGTGGGGCTTTTTTCTTTGGTGACCATGGACCACATCCGTAACTTTTCGATCATCGCCCATATCGACCACGGGAAATCGACGCTCGCAGACCGCCTGATCCAATTTTGCGGCGGGCTTCAAGACCGCGAGATGCAGGATCGGGTGCTCGATTCGATGGATATCGAGCGCGAACGCGGCATTACGATCAAGGCGCAAACCGCTACGTTGCAGTACCGAGCCAAAGATGGCAAGGTCTATGAGCTCAACCTGATCGATACTCCGGGGCACGTCGATTTTTCCTACGAGGTGAGCCGGTCGCTTTCGGCGTGCGAAGGGGCGCTGTTGGTCGTCGATGCGTCGCAGGGGGTCGAAGCGCAGACGGTCGCGAACTGTTACCTGGCGATCGATCTTGGCGTCGAGGTGGTTCCGGTGCTCAACAAGATCGATTTGCCGCAGGCTGAGCCGGAACGGGTGAAAGAAGAGATCGAAGAGGTGATCGGCATCCCGGCGTCCGATGCGATCGCCGCGTCCGCGAAAAACGGGATCGGAATCGAAGCGATCCTGGAGGCGGTGGTCGCGCGCGTGCCTCCGCCGCGGGGCAATCCGGAAGCGCCGACCCGGGCGCTCGTGATCGACTCGTGGTTCGACAATTACGTCGGCGTGGTGATGCTGGTGCGCGTTGTCGACGGCCGTTTGGCGCGGGGCGACACGATCCGCTTGATGGCCACAGGCGCCGAGCACGAAATCGACAAGGTGGGGGTTTTTACGCCGAAAGGGGTCGAGCGGGAATCGCTCGAGTGCGGTGAAGTGGGGTTCGTGATCGCTGGCATCAAGCTCCTTTCCGAAGCCAAAGTGGGCGATACGGTTACGCTAGCCGCTCGTCCGGCGGCGGAGCCGTTGCCCGGTTTTCGTGAAATTAAGCCGCAGGTGTTCGCTGGACTTTACCCGGTGGAATCGAGTGAATACGATCAGTTGCGCGAGGCGCTCGAAAAGCTCAAGCTCAACGACGCGGCGCTGCAGTTCGAACCGGAGACGTCGCAGGCGCTCGGCTTTGGTTTCCGTTGCGGATTCCTGGGACTGCTCCACATGGAGATCGTCCAGGAGCGGCTCGAGCGCGAATTCGACCAAGAGCTTATCACCACCGCACCCTCGGTGGTCTATGAGGTGGTCACGAAGAAAGGGGAGGTGTTGCGAATCGAAAACCCTGCCAAGCTTCCCGATCCGGGGCAGATCGAAGCAATTCGCGAGCCGATCATCACCGCGACCATTTTCGTGCCGCAGGACTACTTGGGGCCGGTCTTGACGCTCTGCAATCAGAAGCGTGGCGTGCAACAGGACATGCGTTACCACGGACGGCAAGTGGAGGTGCGTTTCGATCTGCCGCTCAACGAGGTGGTGCTCGACTTCTTCGATAAGCTCAAGTCGGTCTCCCGCGGCTACGCGTCGCTCGACTACGAATTCAAAGAGTACCGCACCGCCGATCTCGTCAAATTGGACATCTTGGTCAATGGCGAGCGGGTCGATGCGTTGTCGTTGATCGTCCATCGCAGTTCGGCGCAGCAGCGTGGACGTGAGCTCGCGGTGAAACTGCGGCAGTTGATTCCGCGGCAGATGTTTGACGTGCCGATTCAAGCGGCGATCGGTTCGCACATCATCGCACGGGAAACGATCAAAGCGCTGCGCAAGAATGTGTTGGCGAAGTGTTACGGGGGTGACATCACCCGCAAGAAAAAATTGCTCGAGAAACAGAAGGCGGGGAAAAAGCGGATGAAGCAGGTGGGGAGCGTCGAGATCCCGCAAGAGGCGTTCCTTGCCGTGTTGCGTACCGACGAAGGGTGACGGCGATGGATTTCGAGTTGTTCTTGTTTCTCTTGACGCTGGTCACCGGAATGCTTTGGGGGTTTGACCGCTGGTACGCGCGCCGTCGGCGGCCTGCGGGGGCGCCCGACCCGTGGTGGGTCGAATACGGCGCAAGCTTTTTCGGTGTGTTCGCTGCGGTTTTTCTCTTGCGGTCGTTTCTGGTCGAGCCGTTCAAGATTCCGTCGGGGTCGATGATTCCCACGTTGTTGCCCGGTGACTTCATTTTGGTGAATAAATTTGCGTACGGCATTCGCTTGCCGGTCGTGAAGACCAAAGTCATCGATTTGGGGAAACCTCAGCGTGGCGACGTCGTGGTCTTCCGCTACCCGGTCGATCCGTCGCTCGACTATATCAAGCGGGTGGTGGGGTTGCCGGGTGACTACGTCGAATACATCGACAAACGGCTGCGTATCAACGGCGTGACCGTACCGCTCGAACGCTTGCCGGATTACGTGATGCCAGATCGGCGTGCGTACCGAATTCAGTGGCGCGAGCAGCTGGGGAAACACACTCATGCGATCATCTGGGACGAAAGCGCACCGCCGTACGTCAGCCACCGCATGGATTTTCCGTATCGTGAGCTCTGTACCTACCACCGCCGCGGCTTCAGCTGCTCCGTTCCCGAGGGACACTATCTGGTGCTGGGCGACAACCGCGACGGCAGCAGTGATTCGCGCGTTTGGGGGTTCGTCCCGGACGAAAACTTGGTGGGTAAAGCCTTCTTGATCTGGTTCAATTTCGACGATCTGTCGCGCATCGGCGGATTCGAGTAAGCGGGGTGGCGAAAATGGGTACAAACGGCAGCAAGAGGCAGCAGGTGCGGGCAATCGCAGGCTTTTCACTTCTGGGGGTACTCTTTTGGGGGGCAATTGCTGGGATCGCGATCATTCTGGCGATGCGCGTCGTTCCGTTTTACACCGAATTCGCTGCGGTCAAGCGGGCGCTGGTTGCAGCCGCGGCCGAAGGGGAACCGCAGGCGATTCGGCAAGCGTTCGACCGCCGGGCGAGCGCCGACTACATCACCTCGGTTTCGGCGCGGGATCTCGAAATTCGCAAAGATGGGGAGCACGGGTACGTCGTCCGCGTCGCTTACGAGAAGGTGTTGCCCTTGGTCGCGAACGTCAGTCTCCTCTTTACTTTCGAGGCCAGCGCCCCCTGATGCGTCCGAACGGTTTTGCAGCGATCTTGTCGCAGGTGGAATCGGTGCTTGGGCACCGCTTTACGCAACCCGCGTTGGTGCGCCAAGCGCTCACGCACCGTTCCGCTGGAGAGCAGCACAACGAGCGGCTGGAGTTCTTGGGGGACGCGGTGTTGGGTTGTGCGGTGGCGTCGCTTCTCTACCGTCGGTTCCCGGATGCGAGCGAAGGGGACCTCTCGCGGGCACGTGCCCGGTTGGTGCGGCAAGAGACGTTGGCGGCACTCGCGGAACGCTTGGGCGTTCCCGATTGGTTGATCCTGGGCGAAGGTGAGCGTCGGGGTGCCGGGCATCGCCGCCCGTCGATCCTTTCCGACGCGCTGGAGGCGCTCATCGGTGCGCTCTTTCTCGACGCTGGTTTTACTACCGCGGCGGCTTGTGTCGAAGCGTGGTTCGCCCCGGAACTGGACAGAATCGGCGACCTGACAACCCTCAAAGACCCGAAAACCGCTTTGCAAGAGTGGTTGCAGGCGCGCCACCTGCCGCCACCGCGCTACGATTTGATCGAAGCGAAAGGGCCTGCGCATGCGCAACATTTTCGCGTCCGGGTGGTGAGCGAAGCGTTGAACGCGACTGCCGAAGGGGAAGGGGCGAGCCGCCGCCGTGCGGAACAAGCCGCAGCCTCCGTTCTGCTTGCGGGGTTGCGCCAAGCAAACGAAGGGGGAGGCTGATGCACACGAGCGAATCGCAAGTCGATAGCACAAAACCGTCTTTCCGCGCCGGGTACGTCGCCGTCGTCGGGCGACCGAACGTCGGCAAATCGACACTTACGAACGCGCTCGTCGGCGCGAAGGTGAGTATCGTCTCGAAAAAACAGCAGACGACGCGCCATCGCGTCCACGGCATCGTCACCACCGACGACGGGCAGATCGTACTTGTCGATACCCCGGGGTTCCAAACCCGCCACAAGCGGCTGCTCAACCAAGCGATGAACCGGGTCGTGACCCAAGCCCTCGCCGATGTTGATCTGGTCCTCTTCGTGATCGAAGCCGGAAAATGGACCGCGGACGATCAGAAAGTGATGCGCCTCTTACCGCAAGGGGTTCCGGTTTTTCTCGTGATCAACAAAGTCGATCGTTTGCCGCGCAAGGATCTCCTCTTGCCGTTCATCGCCGAACGCGCCAACGACTTTCCCTACGCGGAAATCGTCCCGATCTCCGCGGAAAAAAAACGCAATCTCGACGATCTGATCCAGACGATTGTGCGCTATCTGCCCGAATCGGAACCGATCTTCGATCCGGATACGATCACCGACCGCAGCGAGCGGTTTCTCGCGGCCGAGTACCTACGAGAAAAGGTGTTTCGGTTCTTGGGCGACGAGCTCCCCTACGGCACTGCGGTCGAAATCCGCCGCTACGAGGAGGAGGGGCGACTGCGGCGGATCTGGGCCGAGATCATCGTCGAGCGCGACGCGCACAAACCGATCGTGATCGGCGAAGGGGGGGAGCGGATCAAACGGATCGCGTCGGAAGCGCGCAAAGAATTGGAGGCGCTGCTTGACGCCACGGTCTATCTCGACGTCTGGGTCAAGGTCCGTGGCGGTTGGGCCGACGATCCGCGCGCGTTGCGCGAACTGGGGCTCGACGGGTGATTCGTTGCGCTGGCAATGAGTGAGACGCGGCGTGGCGGCAGCGATCGCGGGTTTCTCCTCCACGCGGAACCGTGGCGCGAAACCAGCCTCTTGGTCGATGCCTGGACCCGAGCGCATGGGCGGCTGTGGTTGGTGGCCAAAGGGGCGAAGCGGCCGCACTCGGCGTTGCGTTCGGTGCTGCTGCCGTTCCAACCGCTCCATCTGCGCTGGTCCGGGAAAGGCGAACGGCTGACCCTGACCGGGGCCGAATGGTTGGGCGGAATGCCGCTGCTTTCGGGCGAAGCGCTCTGGTGCGGGTATTATCTCAACGAATTGATCCTGCGGCTTGCGCCGCGTGAAGTCCCCCATCCGGAGTGGTTCGGCGCGTACGAAACTGCAGTGCGCGCGCTCGCATCGGGCGAGCCGGTTGCGCCGGTATTGCGCGCGTTCGAATGGGCGTCGCTTCAGGCAACCGGTCATGCGCCGCAGTGGCCGGAGACCGGACCGGTTGCGGTGCCGCTTTCGGCCGAAGCGTATGCGGCGATCACGCAAGGCGCATGGTCGGCGCCGATCGTCGCGCGCGAGGTCAAGCCGTGGTTGCGTGCGCTCATCGACCATTGCCTGGAGGGGCGGCCGCTGCGCACCCGCGCGTTCATGAAAGAGTGGGTTACGAACGGGAAGGGATGAACGATGTGCGAATTGGGTGTCAATATCGACCATGTGGCGACCGTTCGGCAGGCGCGCCGGACCTATGAGCCCGATCCCGTCTGGGCTGCAACCGTGGCGCAGCTTGCCGGCGCAGAGATCATCACGGTTCATCTGCGCGAAGACCGTCGCCATATTCAGGATCGCGACGTCTGGCTGTTGCGGGAATCGGTTCAAGTGCGCCTCAATTTGGAGATGGCGGCTACCGACGAGATGGTCGCGATCGCGTGTCGGCTGCGGCCCGAAATGGTGACGCTCGTTCCCGAAGGACGGCAGGAGATCACCACCGAAGGGGGGCTCGACGTCGTCGCGGAGCGGGCGCGGCTCAAAACGGTGGTCGCGAAACTTTCTGAAGCCGGTATTCGGGTCAGCCTCTTCGTCGATCCCGATCTGAAGCAGATCGAAGCCGCCGCCGAAGTGGGTGCAACGGTGTGCGAAGTCCATACCGGCCCGTACGCGCACGCCTTTTGGACGCATGGTCGCCGTGCCGACCATCCCGAAACCCGTGCGGCGATCGCGGCGGTGCGCCAGGCCGGGGAAGCGATCCGTGCCGCGGGGATGCAGTTCAACGCCGGGCACGCGCTCAACTACGCCAACGTTGCACCGATCGCTGCGCTGCCGGGCATTGCGGAACTGCACATCGGTCACGCGATCATCAGCCGAGCGCTCTTCGTCGGGCTCGAACAAGCGGTTCGGGAAATGAAGGCGTTGATCGCGGATGCAGCGCAACGCAACGGTTAGCGCTCCGGTTACATCTCTACGTGCGATGATTTTGGGGATCGGCGTCGACTTGGTGGCGGTGGCTCGGGTCGAACAAGTCTGGGGCCGACATCGCGATCGCTTGGCGTGTCGCATTTTGCAGCCAACCGAACAGGAGGTGTTCTTTACCCGGCTCGCCGCATGTGCGCCTCTGGAGCGAGACCGCTTCGCGGCGCGGTTCCTCGCCAAACGGTTCGCTGCGAAAGAGGCGTTCGCGAAAGCGTGGGGAAGTGGCATCGGCGCCGAGGTGGGGTTTCACGACATCGCAATCGCCCACCAACCCAGCGGGCAACCGGTGTGGCGTTTTTCCGCGTCGTTCGCGCAGCGCTTTGCCGATCGCGGCGCAACGGCAGCCCATCTCTCTCTGAGTGACGAAGAGACGCACGTCGTCGCCTTCGTCGTGATCGAAGGAGGAACCCGTGTCTGAGCGGTTTACGATCGCAGCGCCCCGGTGGTGGATCGGCGTCGAGGGTCCTGCGCTTACGGCGCGCGATCGGACGCGCCTCGTCCATCCGGCGGTGGGTGGCGTGGTCCTCTTTGCCCGCAATTGGCAGACGAGCGCGCAACTGCGCCGTTTGACCGAAGCGATTCGCAGCGTGCGCGACGACCTTCGGATCGCGGTCGACCACGAAGGCGGACGTGTACAGCGTTTCCAAGGCGAAGGTTTTACGCAGCTCCCGCCGATGCGCCATTTAGGCGTCCAGTGGACGACCGATCCAGAGGCGGCCGTGCAGACGGCGCGGCGTTGGGGGGCGCTCGCCGGTAGGGAGCTCGCCGCACATGGGATCGACGTCGATTTTGCGCCGGTGGTCGATCTCGACGACGGCCGGTCACGGGTGATCGGTGATCGCGCCTTTTCCGCCGACCCCCACATCACAGCGACGTTGGCGTTGGCCTTTGCCGATGGGCTCGCGCGTGCCGGCGTGTGCCCAGTGTTCAAACATTTCCCTGGGCACGGTGGTGTGGTCGAAGATTCCCACCTCGAACTGCCCACGGACTCCCGATCTTGGGATGCCCTCTGGGCTGCCGATTTGGTTCCTTATCGGCAGTTGGTGCGGGCAGTGGCAACGGACGGCGCGTTGTTGTCGGGCTGTGGCGTGATGGCGGCGCTCGTTCGTTTTCCCCATTGTGACGATGCGCCCGCTGCGTTTTCCCCGTTTTGGTTGCAGACCGTGCTGCGTGAACGGCTGCAGTTCGCCGGCTGGATCGCGTCCGACGACTTAGGCATGGCCGCGGCGAACTGGGCGGGCGCCACGCTCGCCGAACGGGGGCGCGCCTTTTTCGCCGCAGGGGGCGACGTGGCGTTGGCGTGTAACGACTTTGCTGCGATCGATCGCATGTTGGACGCCTGGTGACGATGTCGGCCGCGTTTGACGCCAAACGGTTCCTCGCTACCGCACCAGAAGCGCCGGGTGTTTATCGCATGCTCGGTGCAGAGGGGCAAGTGCTCTATGTAGGCAAGGCGAAAAACCTCAAAAAACGGCTCGCGAGCTACTTTCGCACGCAACTGCCGAGCCCACGCATCGCGCGGATGGTCGCACAGATCGCCGCGATCGAAGTCACCGTCGTGCGCAGCGAAGCCGAAGCGCTCATCCTCGAAAACCACCTGATCAAAACGCTGCAGCCGAAGTACAACATCCTCTTTCGCGACGACAAAACCTACCCCTACCTTCGGATCAGCGGAGGCGACTTTCCCGGCATCTACTACTACCGCGGCCCGTTGAAGAACAGTGACCGCTATTTTGGCCCTTACCCCAACGCGCTCGCGGCGCGGGAAAGCATCCAGTGGATCCAGAAAATCTTTCAGCTTCGCACCTGCGAAGACACGGTCTTTGCCCACCGCACGCGCCCCTGTCTGCTGCACCAGATCCACCGCTGTACCGCGCCGTGCGTCGGAGCGGTTTCGGTTGCCGACTACCAGGCTCAGGTGCGGGCGGCCGTGCAGTTCCTCTCGGGCAAAAGCTCGGAACTGATTTCGGAACTGACCGAAGCGATGCAGGCGGCGAGCGACGCGTGGCAGTTCGAACGCGCCGCGCAGTTGCGCGATCAGATCCGTCAGCTTCAGGAATTGCGCACGACGCAAGCGATCGACAGCCGCCGCGAAGAGAACGTCGATATCTTCGTCGCGGTGGTCACGGGCACCGACGCCGCGGTGAGTTGGGCCGCGGTGCGCGGCGGACGCCATCTGGGCGATCGCACCCTCTTTCTCGAGCGGACGGCGACGACGAGCGACGAACGCGCTGCGGCCGAGGATCTGCTCGCAGCTTGCCTCGAGCGCCATTACGCCGAACAGCCGGTACCCGACCGCATCCTCATCGCGCCCGCATCGCCCGCGTCGCTTCAGTGGTTGCGGGAGAGCCTCGAAGCGGTTGCTGAGGTGCCGCGCGTGGTGGTTGCGGCGCCCAAAAGCGAAATCGAGCGGGCATGGGTCGAGATCGCAGAAAAAAATGCCCGTTTGGCGTTGGTGGCGCGGCAAAACGATACCTTGCGTCAGGCGGCACGTGCCAAGGCCCTCCATGAAGCGCTGCGCGATTGGCTTCCCCTCGAGCGACCCCCCGAATGGATCGAAGCGTTCGACGTGAGCCACCTGGGCGGTGAAGCCACGGTCGCGAGCTGTGTCGTCTGGGCGAATGGTGCGCTGCAACCCAAGCGCTACCGCCGCTTCGCAATCCGCGACGTGAAACCGGGCGACGACACCGCCGCGATCGGACAAGCGGTCCGCCGCCGCTACACGCGTTTGTCGCAAGAGGGCGAACCGCTTCCCGATCTGATCTTGATCGACGGCGGCCTCGGCCAGGTGCGCGCGGCTGCCGAAGCGCTCGCTGATCTGGGTATGGGGTGCGAACGGTTGCTTGGGGTGGCGAAAGGCCCCGAACGCCGCCCCGGGGAGGAGCGGTTGGTGCGGCCCGACGGGGCCGAGCGGGTGCTGGGCGCGACGAGCGCGGCGCTGCATCTCATTCAAGAGATTCGGGACGAGGCGCATCGCTTTGCGGTGACCGGGAATCGCGTGCGTCGTGCGGCAGCGCGTGCCCGTACCCGGCTCGAAGAGATCCCCGGCATTGGACCGAAACGGCGGCGGGCGCTGTTGGCCGCTTTTGGTAGCCTCGAAGGCGTGCGCGCCGCGCCGCTCGAAGCCCTGTTGCGGGTGCCAGGAATCGACCGCAAGATCGCCACGATCCTCTATAATGCATTGCACGGGGAAAACCCGGACGGGGAAGGGGGTGCGCGATGACGTGGGCGCCGTTGCTGTGGTGGCATTGGGTGGTGATCGGGATCGTCTTGATGGCGCTCGAGCTCGTGATTCCATCGTTCGTCGTGATCTGGTTCGGTATTGCGGGCGTGGTGGTTGGCATCGCCGAAGCGATCGTGCCGATGACCCTCTTTGCGCAACTCGGGCTCTGGTTGGCGGTGGCGATCGCACTCTTGGTGCTGTGGTTCGCGGTGTGGCGGCCGCATGATCGCCGCACCGCAGCCGATTCCGTCACCGATGCGCAGAGTGTCGTGGGAGAGGTCGGCATCCTTACTCGGGCGGTCGCGCCGTTTCAACGCGGGGAAGTGTTGCTGCAAAAACCGGTACTGGGGAGTGATCGCTGGCCGTGTCGCTCGGAAAGCGCGATCGCGGTCGGAGAGCGGGTTGTCGTCGTCGCGTTCGACGGCGCTGAATTTACGGTTGCCCCGGCAAAAGCCCAACCTGGGAGGAAGTGAGATGGATCCGCAACTCATCGTGCTTATCGTCGCCATCGTCTTCGTCGTCATCACGCTCGCCAAAGGGATCCGGACCGTACCGCAAGGGGAGGAGTGGGTCGTCGAGCGTCTGGGTAAGTACCACAAGACGCTGACGCCCGGTCTCAATTTCATCATTCCCTATCTCGACGACGTGGCGTACCGCTTGGTCACCAAGGACATCATCCTCGACGTCCAGGAGCAGGAGGTGATCACCCGCGACAACGCGGTGATCCGTACCAACGCGGTGGCGTTCGTCAAAGTGACCGATCCCGTTCGGGCCGCGTATGGCGTGGTCGATTTCGCCGTGGCGATCCGCAATTTGGTGATGACTACGTTGCGCTCGATCATCGGCGAGATGTCGCTCGACGAGGCACTCTCCAACCGGGAAAAGATCAAGGTGCGCCTCAGGGAGTCAATCGCCGACGAAGCGGTCGACTGGGGGGTCACGGTGAAGACGGTCGAAATCCAGGACATCAACCCGTCCCCGTCGATGCAACAAGCGATGGAGATGCAAGCAGCGGCGGAACGGGAACGCAAGGCGACGGTGACCCGCGCCGAAGGGGCGAAGCAAGCAGCGATCTTGGAGGCGGAAGCGCGGCTCGAAGCGGCGAAACGCGACGCGCAGGCCCAAGTGACGCTCGCCGCGGCTTCCGCAGAAGCGATCCGGCGGGTTGCCGAGGCGGCTGCAGCCAACGACATCGCGATTCGCTACCTGCTGGGCGAAAAATATGTCACCGCGCTCGCAACCCTTGCCGAATCGCAGAGCGCCAAAACGGTCGTCCTTCCGGGCGATCTCCAAGAGGCGGTTCGCGGTCTCTTCGGTCGACAAGGGCGTTAGCGAAAAACAGGCGGAGCGCGGGCGCGATGCGCTGGAACTGGCCCAACCTACTGACCTGGCTGAGGATCGCGGCGATCCCGCTCCTCGTCCTCTTGTTCTACCTGCCCACTGCCTGGGTCACGGGCCATTTCGTCAATCTGGCGGCAACCGTGCTCTTCGTCGCCGCCAGTGTGACCGACTGGCTCGATGGTTACCTGGCACGCAAGCTCCAGCAGCAGTCGGCATTCGGGGCGTTTCTCGACCCGGTGGCGGACAAACTGATGGTCGCCGCCGCGCTCGTCGTGTTGGTCGATCTCGGGCGCGCGGATGCCGTCGCCGCACTCATCATCATCGGGCGCGAGATTACCGTTTCGGCGCTCCGGGAGTGGATGGCATTGGTTGGTGAGGCGCAAACCGTTGCCGTTGCGTTCGTCGGCAAACTCAAAACGGCCACGCAAATGGTCGCGATCCCCTTCCTCCTCTATGCCGACCCGCTCGGTACTTTCGAACCCCTCCTATGGGGGCGGTGGCTGCTGTGGCTCGCGGCGGTGTTGACGATCGTTTCGATGATTCACTACCTGCGCGCGGCGTGGCCGGTGTTGCGCAAAAATGGTTGATCCGATAAAATGTTAGGTTCCTTGCCTTACCCAGCTCGGGAAGGCTGTGGTCAACACATCCAGAAGGAGTCTTCATGCGTCATTATGAAATCGTCTTCATGGTCCATCCCGACCAGTCGGAAAACGTGCCGGTGATGGTCGAGCGTTATCGGAAATTGATCACCGAACGCGGCGGCAAAATTTATCGGTTGGAAGACTGGGGGCGTAAACACCTGGCGTACCAGATCCAAAAGATTCACAAGGCGCACTACATTTTGATGAACATCGAGTGCGACTTGGAAACCTTGCAAGAGCTCGAAACGGCGTTCCGCTTCAATGATGCGATCCTGCGTCATTTGACGATTCGCATGGAAGGGCCGGTGACCGAACCCTCTCCGATGATGAAAGGGGAAAAGGCGCGCTCGCTGCTCGACCCCAGCACCACCGCGGGGGCTGATCAGATCGTTGCGCCAGCGGCAGCCGAACCTGCAGCTTCCGCTGAGACCGCAACCGACGCGTAAGCGCGGGATCGACTGCATCGCGATGGGCGCCAATCGCTGTCGCCTCACTTTTGATGTCACTGCGCGTGATGCGTTGCGTTATACCCCTGCGGGGTTGGCAGTGAGCGAAGGGGAAGGGTGGCACCGCTCGATGCAGTGCGAAGTTGGACGTACACGCGAAGTCGATTTTCGATTCCATTGGGTTGCGATGGGGGAAGTGGCAACCGTGATGGATGCGCTGCCGATGGGTGCGGAAGTGACCGGGGAAGGTTTTTTCGCGGCACGACGCAAAGGCGGTCGGCAGTTGCAGCTCCACCTCACCGCAGTGCAATGGCATCAGGATGAAGAAAGGAAAGCACAATGAGTTTCGCTAAAGGTGGCCGCAACGCGCGGCGTCGTAAGTTCTGCCGCTTCACGGCGGAAGGGGTCGAGACCATCGACTACAAAGATATCGATACCCTGAAAGAATACATCATGGAAACGGGCAAAATCATGCCGGCGCGGATCACCGGGACTTCGTCGCGCTTTCAGCGCCAGTTGGCATTGGCGATCAAGCGCGCGCGATTCTTGGCGCTGCTGCCCTACACCGATCAGCACAAATAATCGGGAGCCCAACCATGCAAGTCATTCTGCTGGACAAAGTGCCAAATCTGGGGAATCTGGGCGATGTCGTCACCGTCAAGGATGGGTACGCGCGCAACTATCTGATCCCGCAAGGGAAGGCAAAGCGGGCAACTCCGGAAAACATCGCCGAGTTCGAAACCCGTCGCGCCGAGCTCGAACGGCAGGCTGCGGAGCGCTTGGCGCAAGCGCAGGCGCTTGGTAGTCAGATCGAAGGGATTACCCTTCAGATCGTGCGCAAAGCCGGTGTCGATGGCCGTCTCTTCGGGTCGGTCACCCATATCGACATCGCCGACGAGCTCAACCGGATGGGTTTTGCCGTATCCAAAGGACAAGTGCTCATGCCCGAAGGGCCGATCAAAGCGATCGGCGAAGTCGAAATCGAAATTTACCTGCACACCGACGTGCGGCCGAAAATCCATGTCGCAGTCTTGGGTGAGTAAGCGCCGTTTGCGAATCGGTCGCGAAGAAGGCAGCTTCGGCTGCCTTTTTCGTTTCGGGAGGTAAAAGATGACGTCGGAAGCGCTCGGGTATGAGACTGCGGCGCTACGCCTGCCGCCCCACTCGCTCGAAGCCGAACAGTCGTTGATCGGGGGGCTTTTGCTCGACAACGACGCGTGGGAGCGTGTCGCAGACATCGTCGCTGCGGAAGATTTCTATCGAGACGACCACCGCAGGATCTTTCGCCACATCACCGCGCTCATCCAGCAAGGAAAACCGGCGGACATCGTCACCGTTCATGAATCTTTGCAAAAGAGTGGGGAAGACGAAGCGGCGGGTGGGATCGCCTATCTTGCGGAGCTTGCGAACCAGACCCCTTCCGCTGCGAACGTGCGCCGTTACGCGGAGATCATTCGCGAGCGGGCGATCCTGCGCAAATTGATCAGTGTCGCCGACGAGATCGCCGCAAGCGCGCTCGCGCCGATGGGTAGGGACGCCAAAACGATCCTCGACGAAGCCGAGGCGAAAATTTTCGAAATCGCCGAAGCAGGCGCACGCGCCGTTACGGGCTTCGTCTCGATCGGTACCGCATTGAAACAGGTCGTCGACCGCGTTCAGGAACTCTATGATCGCAATGCAAGCAACGATGTTACCGGTGTGCCGACCGGTTACCTCGATTTGGACGAAAAGACGGCAGGGTTGCAACCCAGTGACCTCATCATCGTCGCGGGGCGTCCCGCGATGGGTAAGACTACCTTTGCCCTCAATATCGCCGAGCATGTGGCACTCCATCAAAAACTTCCGGTGGCGATCTTTTCGATGGAGATGCCAGCCACTCAGCTGGCGATGCGTTTCCTTGCCTCAGTGGGGCGCATCGATTTGCAGAAACTGCGTCGCGGCAAACTGACCGACGACGACTGGGCGCGGCTCTCGGCCGCGATGGGCAAACTCTACGATGCGCCGATCTTCATCGATGAGACCGGCGGGCTCAACCCGATCGATCTGCGCGCCCGTGCGCGGCGTCTGGCGCGGCAGTTCGGGGGTCGTTTGGGACTCGTCGTGATCGACTACCTCCAGTTGATGGTCGGCGCCAAGGAGAGCGACAACCGCGCGAATGAGCTTTCGGAGATCTCGCGCTCGGTGAAGACGCTTGCGAAGGAGCTCAACACCCCGATCATCGCGCTATCGCAGCTCAACCGCAGTCTTGAACAGCGACCGAACAAGCGACCCGTCATGTCCGACCTGCGGGAATCGGGCGCGATCGAACAAGATGCCGACATCATCATGTTCATCTACCGCGACGAGGTCTATCACCCGGACAGCCCCGACAAGGGGACCGCCGAGATCATCATCGCGAAGCACCGTAACGGCCCCACCGGAACGATCCGGCTTGCATTCTTTGGTGAATACACGCGCTTCGAAAACTATAGTGCGGGCGGTGACTTTTAGCGCGATTGTGCGTGATCGAAAAAATGGACGGCAGGAACGCAGAGCGGTAGAAAGGGAGTAAAGGTGTTGACCGTGTCTGTGAAATCCGGCATAATGCCGATTCTCTCGGAGGGGTACCCAAGCGGTCAACGGGAGCAGACTGTAAATCTGCCGGCTCAGCCTTCGTAGGTTCGAATCCTACCCCCTCCACCAGGTTTCAGGCTGGACAGGTTGCGGGTTTGAGCGGGTGTAGCTCAATGGTAGAGCAGAAGCCTTCCAAGCTTAAGACGGGGGTTCGATTCCCCTCACCCGCTCCAGTCGAAGGGTAAAGTGCCCATGTAGCTCAGTGGTAGAGCACTCCCTTGGTAAGGGAGAGGTCACGTGTTCGATCCACGTCATGGGCACCATGTTCTCTCGCACGCGGCAACGAAAAAGGGGAAGCAGATGGCCAAGGCAAAATTCGAGCGGACGAAGCCGCACGTCAATGTGGGGACGATTGGGCACGTGGACCACGGCAAGACGACGCTGACGGCGGCGATCACCACGGTGCTGGCGAAGCACTTTGGTGGTGAAGCGAAGAAATACGACGACATCGACGCGGCGCCGGAAGAAAAAGCGCGTGGGATCACGATCAACACCGCGCACGTCGAATACGAAACCGCGAACCGTCACTACGCGCACGTCGACTGCCCGGGGCACGCCGACTACGTCAAGAACATGATCACGGGTGCCGCGCAGATGGACGGCGCGATCCTGGTGGTCTCGGCTGCTGACGGCCCGATGCCGCAAACGCGCGAACACATCCTGTTGGCGCGTCAGGTTGGTGTGCCCTACATCATCGTCTTCCTCAACAAATGCGACATGGTGGACGACCCGGAACTTCTCGAACTCGTCGAAATGGAAGTTCGGGACCTGCTCAACCAGTACGGCTTTCCGGGCGACGACACCCCGATCGTCAAAGGCTCGGCGCTCAAAGCGCTCGAAGGCGACCAAAGCGAACTCGGCGAACCGGCGATTCTCAAACTGGCAGAGACGCTCGACAGCTACATCCCGACGCCGGAGCGCGACATCGACAAACCGTTCCTGCTCCCGATCGAAGACGTCTTTTCGATCTCGGGTCGCGGAACCGTCGTGACCGGCCGCGTTGAGCGTGGTACCGTGAAAGTCGGCGACGAAGTCGAAATCGTCGGCCTGCGTCCGACGCAAAAGACCACCGTCACGGGCGTCGAAATGTTCCGCAAACTGCTCGACGAAGGGCGTGCGGGTGACAACGTCGGGGTGCTGCTGCGCGGGACCAAACGCGAAGAAGTCGAACGGGGTCAAGTGCTCGCCAAGCCCGGCACCATCACCCCGCACACCCACTTCGAATGCGAAGTGTACGTGCTCACCAAAGAAGAAGGGGGCCGTCACACCCCGTTCTTCTCCAACTACCGTCCGCAGTTCTACTTCCGTACCACCGACGTCACAGGCTCGATCGAACTGCCGGAAGGGGTAGAAATGGTGATGCCGGGTGACAACGTCAAACTCACGGTGAAACTCATCGCACCGATCGCGATGGAAGAAGGTCTGCGCTTTGCGATCCGCGAAGGCGGCCGTACCGTGGGTGCCGGCGTCGTCTCCAAAATCATCGAGTGATGGTGCGGTAATCTCAGTTTGAAGTGGCGCCAGCGTTGCTGGCGCCGTAGGGGCATAGCTCAACTGGCAGAGCGTCGGTCTCCAAAACCGAAGGTTGGGGGTTCGATTCCCTCTGCCCCTGCCAACCATAAGACGCCAATGAACATCCTTTTCTATCTGCTCTCTGCACTTTTGTTGGCTGGCGGGATCGCTGGCTTTTATTATTTTGCGGACTGGCCAGGTCTGGCGCGCGCTGCGCTCGTCGTGCTGGGGGTCGTTGCCGCAGGGGGTGTGCTGCTCCTCTCTGAGCCAGGAAAGGCTTTCGTTGCGTTCGTTCGCGCTGCTGTTGCCGAAGTGCGCAAAGTCGTTTGGCCGAACCGCAAAGAGACGACTCAGGCAACTTTGGTCGTCTTTGCGTTCGTGGTGACGCTGGCCATTTTCATGTGGCTGGTCGACAAGACATTGGAGTGGGTGTTGTACGGATTGTTGCTGGGGTGGAAGTGATGGCCAAGCGTTGGTATGTCGTGCAAGCGCACTCCGGGTTCGAAAAGCAGGTGCAAAAAGCACTGCAAGAGCGGATCAAATTGGCCGGGATGGAAGACCAATTCGGTCAGATTCTCGTTCCGGTCGAAAAAGTGATCGAGCTGCGCGGCGGTGCGAAAAAAGAGACCGAGCGTAAGTTCTTTCCGGGCTACCTCCTCGTCGAGATGGAGATGAACGACGATACGTGGCACCTGGTCAATTCGTTGCCGCGTGTCTCTGGTTTCGTCGGCGGAAGTCCCACGAAGCCGGCTCCGCTTTCGGAGCGGGAAGTGCAGGCGTTGTTGGCGCAGATTCAGGAAGGGGGCGAGAAGCCGAAACCGCGCGTGGTCTATGAGATCGGAGAGACGGTCCGGGTCAAAGAGGGGCCGTTTGCCGACTTCATGGGGACGGTAGAGGCGGTCGATTACGAAAAGAGCCGGTTGTCGGTCGCGGTTTCGATTTTTGGCCGCTCGACACCGGTGCAATTGGAGTTTTCTCAGGTCGAAAAGGTCTGAGCAATCGAGGAGCGGCATTTGCCGCGTTAGCACTCACTAGGAGCAGTCATGGCCAAGAAAATCGTCGGCTACATCAAACTGCAGATTCCTGCAGGGAAAGCAAACCCGAGCCCTCCGGTCGGTCCGGCGCTCGGTCAGCGCGGCTTGAACATCATGCAGTTCTGCAAGGAGTTCAACGCCAAGACGCAAAATATGGAGCCCGGCTTGCCGATTCCGGTGATCATCACCGCCTATTCTGACAAGTCGTTTACCTTCGAGTTGAAGACGCCGCCGGCAACCGTCCTCATCAAGAAGGCGTTGAAGATCGAGAAAGGCTCTTCCAAACCCCACCTCGACAAAGTGGGCAAGATCACACGCGCGCAGCTCGAGGAGATCGCCAAGATCAAGATGCCGGACCTCACCGCGGCCGATATGGACGCAGCGGTGCGGACGATCGCCGGTTCCGCGCGGTCGATGGGCGTGGATGTCGAGGGGGTGTAAGATGGCAAAACTGAGCAAACGGATGCAAGCGTTGCGGCAAAAAGTCGACCGCAACCGCGTCTATTCCTTGGATGAGGCGCTGGCGCTCGCGAAAGAGACTGCGCAAGCCAAATTCGACGAGTCGATCGATATCGCCGTGAATCTTGGGGTCGATCCGCGGAAGTCGGATCAAGTCGTTCGTGGCGCAGTCGTGTTGCCGGCCGGGACTGGGAAAAAG
This sequence comes from Hydrogenophilus thermoluteolus, assembly GCF_003574215.1. NCBI lineage: Bacteria > Pseudomonadati > Pseudomonadota > Hydrogenophilia > Hydrogenophilales > Hydrogenophilaceae > Hydrogenophilus > Hydrogenophilus thermoluteolus. The sequence continues at coordinate 415,388 of NZ_AP018558.1, forward strand.
GTCCGGGTCGCTGTCTTTGCGCAAGGGGCGAAAGCGGACGAAGCCCGTGAAGCCGGTGCCGATATCGTCGGTTTCGAAGATCTGGCCGAAACGATCAAAGCGGGGAATATCGATTTCGACGTGCTCATCGCCACACCCGACGCGATGCGTCTCGTGGGGCAGTTGGGGCAAATCCTGGGGCCGCGTGGCCTCATGCCCAACCCCAAGGTGGGAACGGTGACGATGGACGTCGCTACGGCGGTGAAGAACGCAAAGGCGGGGCAGGTCCAGTACCGCACCGACAAGAACGGGATCATCCACGCGTCGATCGGTCGCGCGTCGTTCCCCGTCGAAGCGTTGAAGCAGAATGCGCAGGCGCTCATCGAGGCGCTGCAACGCGCGAAGCCGCAGGCTGCGAAGGGAACCTATTTCAAAAAGATCGCGGTTTCCAGCACGATGGGGGTCGGAATCAAGGTCGATCCACAAAGTGCGCTGCCGCAGCAGGCGTAACGAACTTTGGGCCGTCGCGCCCGTTATCGAACGGCGCGGCGGGTTATCAAAGACCGTTGGGGGGCAACCTTAAATGCGGTAAAACCGCGCCCAACGTAGATGGCGTCACCCGAAGCAGGAGCACGCTCCTGATTGAAGGCCGCCAAAGCTGCCCTGGAAACAGGGTGTCCTAATTGGAGGTGAACCTTGGCACTCAAGCTTGAAAGCAAGCAGGCAATCGTCGCCGAAGTCTCCGCTCAAGTGGCTGAGGCAGGGGCGATCGTTTTTGCCGAGTACCGTGGTCTCACCGTCGCGGAGATGACCGAGCTGCGCCGCAAGGCGCGCGAAGCCGGCGTCTATTTGCATGTCATCAAGAACACCTTGGTCCATCGCGCAGTCGATGGGACCCCGTTTGCGTGCATCCAGTCGCAACTCGTGGGCCCGCTGATCTTCGCGATTGCCGCCGATCCGGTGGCACCAGCCAAGGTGCTTGTCGACTTTGCAAAAAGCGCCGAAAAATTGGTCGTCAAAGGGGGGGCAATGCCCGGTTCGCTCCTTGACGTCGAAGGCGTCAAGGCGCTGGCGAGCATGCCAAACCGCGACGAACTGTTGGCCACTTTGGTGGGGACGTTGCAGGCCCCGATCGCCAAGTTCGTGCGCACCCTCAACGAGGTGCCGGGCAAATTCGTCCGCACGCTTGCTGCCGTTCGCGACGCGAAAGAGGCTGCGTAATTTATTTCCGTTTCACAGGCATTCATTCAGGAGTCAAACATGTCGATGACCAAAGAGCAAATTCTGGACGCAATCGCCAATATGACCGTGCTCGAGCTCTCTGAGCTCATCAAGGCGATGGAAGAGAAATTCGGGGTTTCTGCTGCGGCAGCGGTTGCAGTAGCGGCAGCTCCGGCAGCTGGCGGTGCGGCGGCACCGGCGGCGGAAGAGAAGACCGAATTCGACGTCGTGCTGGTCGAAGCCGGTGCGAAGAAGGTCGAAGTGATCAAGGTGGTCCGTGCTGCTACGGGTCTCGGCCTCAAGGAGGCCAAGGATCTCGTCGACGGTGCGCCCAAGACGATCAAAGAGGGCGTCTCCAAAGACGAAGCCGAGAAGCTCAAGAAAGACCTCGAAGCGGCTGGCGCGAAGGTCGAGCTCAAATAATTTCCTTGCGGAATGTGGCGGGAGGCTGGTGCTTATGGCGCCGGCCTTTCGCCATTGGTAGTAGGCAGGGGGTCAACACCCAAAGGCTTGCGAGAACCCACAAGCTTTTGCGTCTTGATTCCTTTCGCGCGACATTAGCCTGGAGCACACATGGCGTACTCATACACTGAACGCAAGCGCTTGCGCAAGAACTTTGCCAAGCGCAAACCCGTTCTCGACGTTCCTTTCCTCCTTGCCACGCAGCTAGACTCCTACCGCGAATTCCTTCAACTCGACACGCCACCGATGGAGCGGAAAAATGTCGGGTTGCAAGCGGCGTTCAACGCGATTTTCCCCATCGTCTCTGTCAATAACAACGCGCGGCTCGAATTTCTCTACTATACCGTCGGTGAGCCGCAATTCGACGTGCGTGAATGCCAGTTGCGCGGGCTCACCTACTGTGCACCGGTGCGGGCGCGTGTCCGCTTGGTGATCCTCGACAAAGCCACCGGATATCAGACGGTCAAAGAGGTTCGGGAGCAAGAGGTCTTCATGGGGGAGATCCCCTTGATGACCGAAAAAGGCTCGTTCATCATCAACGGAACGGAGCGGGTGATCGTTTCGCAGTTGCACCGTTCTCCCGGTGTCTTCTTCGAGCACGACAAAGGCAAGACCCACTCCTCAGGAAAACTGCTCTTCTCGGCGCGGATCATTCCGTACCGCGGTTCGTGGATCGACTTCGAATTCGACCCGAAGGATTGCCTCTTCTTCCGGATCGACCGGCGGCGCAAGATGCCGGTGACGATCCTGTTGCGTGCGCTTGGGATGAGCAACGAAGAGATGCTGACCTTCTTCCACGATCTCGAAACGTTCGAGAAACGGGACGGTCAGTTCGTCTTCCGCTTCGACCCCGAGCGCCTGAAAGGGGAGGTCTCGCGGCTGGAAATTCGCGATGCCGCAGGCAAAGTCATCGTTGCGAAAGAGAAGCGGATCACCGCACGCCACGTGCGCGAGCTCAAGCAGGCGGGGATCGACCATGTGGTCGTCGACGATGATTTTCTGCTCGGGCGGATCATCGCGCGTGACCTCATCGATCCCGAAACTGGAGAGGTGATCGCCAAAGCAAACGACGAGATCACCGAAACGGTATTGGAGCGTCTGCGTGAATCGGCGATTACTCGATTCGAAACCCTGTTCGTGAACGAACTCGACCGTGGTGCATACCTCTCGCAGACGCTGCGACTCGATGACACGCAAGATGCCTGGCAAGCCAAGGTCGCGATCTATCGCATGATGCGCCCGGGTGAGCCGCCTACGGAACAGGCGGTCGAGCAACTTTGGGAGGGACTTTTCCGTTCGCCGGATCGCTACGATCTCTCTGCGGTGGGGCGGATGAAGTTCAACAGCCGCGCCTATCCGCCGCTTGAATCGCTCGACCCGGCGTCCCCCGAATGGATCAAGCGCTTTTTCGCGCAAGTGGGGCCGAAAGGGGAAGAGGGGCCGATGACGCTCACCGACGAGGATCTGCTCGCGGTGATCGCGATCCTCATCGAATTGCGCAACGGCCACGGTGAAGTCGACGACATCGACCATTTGGGCAACCGTCGGGTACGCAGCGTCGGGGAACTCACCGAAAACCAATTCCGTGCGGGGTTGGCGCGGGTCGAGCGTGCGGTCAAAGAGCGCTTGGTCCATGCCGAAAGCGAAAACCTCATGCCGCACGACCTGATCAACGCCAAACCGATTTCGGCGGCGATCAAGGAATTCTTCGGCTCGAGCCAGTTGTCGCAGTTCATGGACCAAACCAACCCGCTCTCGGAAATCACCCACAAGCGGCGGGTCTCTGCGCTGGGTCCCGGCGGGTTGACGCGCGACCGCGCGGGTTTCGAGGTGCGCGACGTCCACCCCACCCACTACGGTCGCGTCTGTCCGATCGAAACGCCGGAAGGGCCGAACATCGGGTTGATCAATTCGCTTGCCGTCTATGCGCGTACCAACCGCTACGGCTTCATCGAAACGCCGTATCGCAAGGTGGTCGACGGTCGTGTGACCGACGAAGTGGTCTACATGTCGGCAATCGAAGAAGCCAAATACGTGATCGCGCAGGCGAACTCCGAAGTGGGGCCGGACGGCAAACTTCTGGGTTCGCTCATTTCGTGCCGTCAAAAAGGGGAATTCGTCCTCGTTCCGCCCGAAGCGGTGCAATATATGGACGTGGCGCCGCAGCAGATCATTTCGGTCGCGGCCTCTCTCATTCCGTTCTTGGAGCACGACGACGCCAACCGCGCGCTCATGGGAGCGAACATGCAGCGCCAGGCGGTGCCCTGCCTGCGCCCGGAAAAGCCGCTCGTCGGTACCGGAATGGAGCGCATCGCTGCTAAGGACTCGGGAACGGTGGTCGTCGCGAAGCGCGGCGGGGTCGTCGACTACGTCGACGCGAAGCGCATCGTCGTGAAGGTCAACGACGACGAAACCCAGCCCGGCGAAGTTGGCGTCGATATCTACAATCTGGTGAAATTCCAGCGCTCCAACCAAAACACCAACATCAGCCAGCGGCCGATCGTCAAAAAAGGGGACGTGATCACTGCGGGTGACGTGATCGCCGACGGCGCATCGACCGACCTTGGGGAGTTGGCGCTCGGGCAGAACGTCCTCGTGGCGTTCATGCCGTGGAACGGGTACAACTTCGAAGACTCGATCCTCATTTCGGAACGGCTGGTCGCCGAGGACCGCTACACCTCGATCCACATCGAAGAGCTTACGGTCGTTGCGCGCGACACCAAACTGGGGCCCGAAGAGATCACGCGCGACATCGCGTCGCTGGGTGAAGCGCAACTGGCGCGTCTCGACGAGTGTGGGATCATCCACATCGGCGCCGAGGTCAAAGCCGGTGACGTTCTGGTCGGTAAGGTAACCCCTAAGGGCGAAGCGCAGCTTACCCCAGAGGAGAAACTGTTGCGCGCGATCTTCGGGGAAAAAGCGTCCGACGTCAAAGACACGTCGTTGCGCGTGCCCACCGGAATGAGCGGTACCGTGATCGACGTGCTGGTGTTTACCCGTGAGGGAATCGAGCGGGACAAGCGGGCGCAGTCGATCATCGACGAACAGTTGCGTGGCTACCGCAAGGACCTCAACGACCAGTTGCGCATCTTCGAACGGGATGCGTTCGAACGCTTGCGCCGCCTTCTCGTTGGGCAAACCGCTGCCGGCGGACCGAAGCGGCTCGCGAAAGGTTCGGAAATCACCGAGGCGTACCTCGATTCCCTCGAACCGTACCAATGGTTCGATATTCGTGTCGAGAACGACGCGGTGGCGCAGCAACTCGAAGCGGTCCGTGATGGGTTGGAAAAGACGCGCAAAGCGTTCGATGAGGCGTTCGAACACAAGCGCAAGAAGCTCACCCAAGGGGACGAGCTCCCGCCGGGCGTGCTAAAAATGGTCAAAGTCTACCTCGCGGTGAAGCGGCGGCTGCAGCCCGGGGACAAAATGGCGGGGCGCCACGGGAACAAAGGGGTGGTTTCGAAGATCGCGCCGGTGGAAGACATGCCCTTCATGGCCGACGGTACCCCGGTCGATATCGTCTTGAACCCGTTGGGCGTACCGTCACGGATGAATATCGGGCAAATTCTCGAAACCCACCTCGGGCGCGCCGCGCGTGCGTTGGGGGACCGCATTGCCGAGATGTTGCGGCGGCAAGCGAACATCGCGGAATTGCGGGAATTCCTCGAGAAGATCTACAACCAGCGCGGACAGAAAGAAGATCTGGCGGCGCTCTCGGACGACGAGATCCGGGAAATGGCGCAGAACCTCACCAAAGGGGTGCCGTTTGCGTCGCCTGCGTTCGAAGGAGCAAGCGAAGACGACATCGCCGAAATGTTCCGCCTCGCGGGTATCGAAGGCACCGAGCAGGTGACGCTCTACGACGGTCAGACGGGTGAGCCGTTCGATCGTCCGGTGACGGTGGGGTACAAGCATATGCTCAAGCTCCACCACCTGGTCGACGACAAGATGCACGCGCGCTCCACCGGCCCCTACTCGCTTGTGACGCAGCAGCCGCTCGGTGGGAAGGCACAGTTCGGTGGTCAGCGTTTTGGTGAGATGGAGGTTTGGGCGCTCGAGGCGTACGGCGCGGCCTATACGCTGCAAGAGATGCTCACGGTCAAGTCCGACGACGTCACGGGGCGGACCAAGATGTACGAGAGCATCGTGCGTGGCGACTACCGTTTCGTCGCGGGTATGCCCGAATCGTTCAACGTCCTCTTGAAAGAGATCCGGTCGCTGGCGATCGACATCGACCTCGAGCGGGACTAACCGATCGCGAATCATGCGCATGGAGTTGCTATGAACAATTTACTCGCCAACCTCTTTCGGCAAAGCGTCGACAACCCCACGGAGTTCGACGCGATCACGATCGGTCTTGCGTCGCCGGAGAAGATCCGCAGCTGGTCTTACGGCGAAGTGAAAAAACCGGAGACGATCAACTATCGGACGTTCAAACCGGAGCGCGATGGTCTTTTTTGTGCCAAGATCTTCGGCCCGGTCAAAGACTACGAGTGCCTCTGCGGCAAATACAAGCGGCTGAAATATCGGGGCGTGATCTGCGAAAAGTGCGGCGTCGAGGTGACCGTCTCCCGTGTTCGCCGCGAACGGATGGGGCACATCGAGCTCGCAGCGCCGGTATCGCACATCTGGTTCTTGAAGAGCTTGCCGAGCCGGCTTGGGCTCGTGCTCGATATGACGCTGCGCGACATCGAGCGGGTGCTCTACTACGAAGCCTACGTCGTGATCGACCCAGGGCTTACCCCGCTCCAGCGCGGGCAGATCATGTCGGAAGAGAGCTACCACCAGGCGTTCGAAGAGTACGCGGGGGACTTCCACGCGATGATGGGGGCCGAAGGGATCCGCGAACTCCTGCGCACCCTCGACCTCAAGCGCGAAATCGAAAAACTGCGGGGCGAACTCGAAACCACCGGGTCGGACGCCAAGATCAAGAAGATCAGTAAGCGCCTGAAAGTGCTCGAAGCCTTCTACCGCTCCGGAATGAAGCCGGAGTGGATGATCATGGACGTGATCCCGGTGCTGCCGCCCGATCTGCGTCCGCTCGTACCGCTCGACGGAGGGCGCTTCGCTACCTCCGACCTCAACGACCTCTACCGTCGGGTGATCAACCGCAACAACCGTTTGCGGCGGCTGCTTGAGCTCAAAGCGCCGGAAATCATCGTCCGTAACGAAAAACGGATGTTGCAAGAGGCGGTCGATTCGCTCTTTGACAACGGGCGCCGCGGCAAGGCGATGACCGGTCCCAACAAGCGGCCGCTGAAATCGCTCGCTGACATGATCAAAGGGAAAGGCGGTCGATTCCGTCAAAATCTCCTTGGAAAGCGGGTCGACTACTCGGGCCGTTCGGTGATCGTGGTGGGGCCGCAATTGAAGCTCCATCAGTGCGGATTGCCGAAACTGATGGCGCTCGAACTCTTCAAGCCGTTCATCTACCACAAACTCGAAACGCTCGGTTACTGCACCACCATCAAGCAAGCGAAGAAGATGGTGGAAAACCAAGAGCCGGTGGTGTGGGACATCCTCGAAGAGGTGATCCACGAACATCCGGTGCTTCTCAACCGCGCACCGACGTTGCACCGCTTGGGGATCCAGGCGTTCGAACCGGTCCTGATCGAAGGCAAAGCGATTCAGCTCCACCCGCTCGTCTGTACCGCGTTCAACGCCGACTTCGACGGTGACCAGATGGCGGTGCACGTGCCGCTTTCGCTCGAAGCGCAGGTCGAAGCGCGCACGTTGATGATGAGCTCGAACAACATCCTCTCGCCCGCGAACGGGGACCCGATCATCGTGCCGTCGCAGGACATCGTCTTGGGGCTCTACTACGCTACTCGCGAAGCGGTCGGCGCCAAGGGCGAAGGGATGATCTTTGCCGACGTCGCCGAAGCACGGCGCGCCTGGGAGCAGGGCATTGCAAGCCTCCATGCTCGCGTCACGGTGCGCATCACCGAATACGAATTCGACGAAAACGGTGAGCCGACCATCGCGAAGACCACACGACGGGAAACGACCGTCGGGCGGGCGATCCTCTCGGAGATCTTGCCGAAAGGCTTGCCGTTCGAACTGATCGACCGGCCGCTGAAGAAAAAAGCGATCTCGCAGCTCATCAACCAGTCCTACCGCAAGTGTGGGCTCAAAGCCACCGTGATCTTCGCCGACCAGTTGATGAACTGGGGTTACAAGCTCTCCACGCGCGGCGGACTTTCGATTGCGGTCAAAGACATGCTGATCCCACCGCAGAAAGAGGCGATCATCGCCCAAGCGGAAGAAGAGGTCAAAGAGATCGCGCAACAGTACGCCTCCGGTCTCGTCACCGCCACCGAGCGCTACAACAAGGTGGTCGATATCTGGGGACGGGCATCGGACCAAGTGGCGAAAGCGCTGATGGACCAATTGTCCAAAGAGCGCGTCACGCTGCCCAACGGCGAAGTGGTCGAGCAAGAGTCGTTCAACTCGATCTACATGATGGCGGACTCTGGCGCACGGGGTTCGGCGGCGCAGATCCGCCAGCTCGCCGGGATGCGGGGGTTGATGGCGAAGCCCGATGGCTCGATCATCGAGACGCCGATTACCACCAACTTCCGCGAAGGGCTGAACGTCCTGCAGTACTTCATTTCGACCCACGGGGCGCGGAAAGGGCTTGCCGACACCGCGTTGAAGACCGCAAACTCGGGTTACCTGACCCGCCGTTTGGTTGACGTCACACAAGACCTGGTGATCACCGAAAGCGACTGCGGCACCAGTAACGGCTTCTATATGAAAGCGCTCATCGAGGGCGGTGAGGTGATCGAAGCGCTGCGTGATCGGATCCTCGGTCGCGTGGTCGCCGAAGATGTCGTCGACCCCGATACGCGGGAAACACTCATCCCGGCGGGAACGCTGCTCGATGAACCCCTGGTCGAACTCATCGACGAGAAAGGGGTGGACGAAGTCAAGGTGCGCAGCCCCTTGACCTGTGAAACGCACTATGGCGTCTGTGCGAAGTGCTACGGTCGCGACCTGGCGCGCGGCGGCCTCGTGAACGTCGGCGAGGCGATCGGGGTGATCGCCGCGCAGTCGATCGGTGAGCCGGGGACGCAGCTCACCATGCGGACCTTCCACGTTGGGGGTGCTGCATCGCGGGCGGTCGCGCAGAGCGGGATCGAAGCGAAGGTTGGCGGTACGATCCGCTTTTCCCCCAACATGCGGTTCATCACCCGGTCGGACGGCGAGAAGATCGTCACCGCGCGGGCTGCTGAGGTCCAAGTGGTCGACGAGTCGGGGCGCGAACGCGAACGGCACAAAGTTCCCTATGGTGCGATTCTGCACGTCGACGAAGGGCAGCAGGTCGCAGCGGGGGTCAAATTGGCCAGCTGGGATCCGCATACCCGTCCGATCATCAGCGAATATGGCGGTACCGTGCGCTTCGACAACGTCGTCGAGGGGGTGACCGTCGCGAAGCAGGTCGACGAAATCACCGGGCTCTCCACGCTCGTGGTGATCGACGCGAAGCAGCGCGGCGCGTCGAAGGTGGGGCGTCCGTCGGTCCATCTGATCGGTCCAGACGGCGACTCGGTGAAGATTCCCGGGACCGAAACGCCGTTCCTCATCACCTTCCCGGTTGGCGCAATCATTACTGTGCGCGAAGGGCAAGAGGTGGCAGCAGGCGACGTCCTGGCACGGATACCGCAAGAATCGGCGAAGACCCGCGACATCACGGGGGGGCTGCCTCGGGTTGCCGAGCTCTTCGAAGCGCGCGAACCCAAAGATGCCGGGATGCTCGCAGAGGTCACCGGCACGGTTTCGTTCGGTAAAGAGACCAAAGGCAAACACCGCTTGATCCTGACCGAACCCGACGGGACGACGCACGAATTCCTGATCCCGAAAGAGAAGCACCTCTTGGTGCACGACGGGCAGGTCGTGAACCGCGGCGAACTGATCGTTGATGGGCCGGTGAACCCACACGATATCCTGCGCTTGCAGGGGATCGAAGCGCTCGCGCGCTACATCATCGACGAAGTGCAGGACGTCTATCGCCTCCAGGGGGTTCGGATCAACGACAAGCACATCGAAGTGGTCGTGCGGCAGATGCTGCGTCGCGTGGTGATTACCGACCCCGGTGACTCGCGTTTCCTTCCCGAGGAGCAGGTCGAGCGTGCCGAGGTGTTGATCGAGAATGCGCGCCTCGAGAAAGAGGGGAAAGTCCCGGCGAAATACGAGAACCTGCTGCTTGGGATCACCAAGGCGTCGCTCTCCACCGACTCCTTCATCTCCGCGGCATCGTTCCAGGAGACCACCCGGGTGCTCACCGAAGCGGCGATCATGGGCAAGCGCGACGAGTTGCGTGGCCTCAAAGAGAACGTGATCGTTGGCCGCCTCATCCCGGCGGGGACGGGGTTGGCGCATCACCGCGCGCGACGGCGCCGCAGTCGCATCGAGCAAGCGGAAGAGACTTGGAATGCAATCACCTCCGATGCGTCGTAAGGGAAACGTCCTGCGCTTGACGCGCAGGACTTTACAAGGTATGATTGCGCGTTTTATTGTCGGGCCAATCGTAGTCTGACTCGGATCTATTGGAGAACAGAAGATGCCAACCATCAACCAGTTGGTGCGTCGTCCGCGGAAAACGGCGCCCGAAAAGAGCAAAGTGCCGGCGTTGCAGGGATGTCCGCAAAAACGAGGCGTGTGTACGCGCGTCTATACCACGACGCCGAAAAAGCCGAACTCGGCCCTTCGTAAGGTCGCGAAAGTGCGTTTGACCAACGGTTACGAGGTGATTTCGTACATCGGCGGCGAAGGGCACAATCTGCAAGAACACTCGGTGGTGCTGATTCGTGGCGGCCGGGTGAAAGACCTGCCGGGTGTGCGTTACCACATCGTGCGCGGTTCGCTCGACTTGCAAGGGGTCAAGGACCGTAAGCAAGGGCGTTCCAAGTACGGGGCGAAGCGTCCGAAGCCGGGCGCCGCTGCGGGCAAGAAATAACCATTTTTGAAGGGAAACGGATATGCCGCGTCGTCGCGAAGTACCCAAGCGTGAGATTTTGCCGGATCCGAAGTTCGGCAACGTCAATGTCTCGAAGTTCGTCAATGTGATCATGGTCTCCGGCAAGAAGTCGGTGGCCGAGCGTATCGTCTATGGCGCTTTCGAGATCATCGCCAGCAAGACCAACAAAGATCCGCTCGAAGTCTTTTCGGCGGCGATCGAAAACGCCAAGCCGCTTGTCGAAGTGAAGTCGCGCCGGGTTGGCGGGGCGAACTATCAAGTTCCGGTCGAAGTGCGCCCGTCGCGCCAGCTGGCATTGTCGATGCGTTGGTTGCGGGAAGCGGCGCGCAAGCGGTCGGAAAAGACGATGGCGCAGCGTTTGGCGGCCGAATTGATGGAAGCGGCGGAAGGGCGCGGCGGCGCGATGAAGAAGCGCGACGAAGTGCATCGTATGGCCGAGGCCAACAAGGCGTTTGCCCATTTCCGCTTCTGATTGTCGATAAGATTACGTAAGCCCTCGGGTGAGGGCTTGAGTTGTTGTTCGTTCAAAGGATAGAACCGTGGCACGGAAAACGCCCATCGAACGCTACCGGAATATCGGGATCTCGGCGCACATCGACGCCGGGAAAACCACGACGACCGAGCGAATTCTCTTTTATACCGGCGTGAACCACAAGATCGGTGAGGTTCACGACGGTGCTGCAACGATGGACTGGATGGAGCAGGAACAAGAGCGCGGGATCACGATCACCTCGGCGGCAACGACCTGCTTCTGGCGCGGGATGGACATGCAATTCCCGGAATACCGGTTCAACATCATCGATACCCCGGGGCACGTCGATTTCACGATCGAAGTCGAGCGCTCGATGCGCGTGCTCGACGGTGCGTGTATGGTTTACTGTGCGGTCGGTGGCGTGCAGCCGCAGTCGGAAACGGTATGGCGGCAGGCGGAAAAATACCGTGTGCCTCGTCTCGCGTTCGTCAACAAGATGGACCGGCAAGGAGCCAACTTCTTCCGTGTCTATGAGCAGATGCGGGAGCGGCTCAAAGCCAACCCGATACCTATCGTCATTCCGATCGGTGCCGAAGAGAACTTCGTCGGGGTCGTCGACCTCATCAAGATGAAAGCAATTCACTGGGATGAGGCGTCGCAAGGGACGAAGTTCGAGTATTACGATATCCCAGCTGAGTTGCGCGACCAAGCCGAAGAGTGGCGGGAAAAGATGATCGAAGCCGCCGCCGAAGCGAACGAAGAGTTGATGAACGCGTACCTCGAAAACGGGACGCTGAGTGAGGAGCAGATCGTCGCTGGGTTGCGTCAGCGGACCATTGCGTGCGAAATCCAACCGATGCTCTGCGGCTCTGCGTTCAAGAACAAAGGCGTTCAGCGCATGCTCGACGCCGTGGTCGAATTTCTCCCCTCTCCGGTGGATATCCCGCCGGTGCAAGGGACCGACCTGGACGGCAATCCGGCTGAGCGTCGCGCCAGTGACGATGAGAAATTCTGTGCGCTCGCGTTCAAATTGATGACCGACCCCTACGTCGGGCAGCTCACCTTCTTGCGCGTCTATTCGGGGGTTTTGAGCTCCGGCGATACGGTCCTCAACTCGAACAAAAACAAAAAAGAGCGCATCGGTCGCCTCTTGCAAATGCACGCGAACAACCGAAATGAGATCAAAGAGGTGCGTGCGGGCGACATTGCGGCCGCAGTCGGGCTCAAAGAGGTGATCACTGGGGAAACCCTGTGCGATCCGGCCGCGCCGATCAAGCTGGAATCGATGCAGTTCCCTGAGCCGGTGATTCACGTCGCGGTCGAACCCAAATCGAAGGCCGACCAAGAAAAAATGGGGATCGCACTGCAGCGCCTTGCGATGGAAGACCCGTCGTTCCGAGTGCGTACCGATGAAGAGTCGGGGCAGACGATCATCTCCGGGATGGGCGAGCTCCACCTCGAGATCATCGTCGACCGGATGCGCCGTGAGTTCAACGTCGAAGCGAACGTCGGTGCGCCGCAAGTAGCGTATCGTGAAGCGATTCGCAAGACGGTCGAGCAAGAGGGCAAATTCGTCAAGCAGACCGGTGGGCGCGGTCAGTACGGTCACGTCTGGATTCGCCTCGAACCGAACGAACCCGGCAAAGGGTACGAATTCATCGACGCGATCAAAGGCGGTGTGGTGCCGCGTGAATACATCCCGGCGGTCGACAAAGGGATCCAGGAGGCGATGCAATCGGGCGTACTTGCGGGGTACCCGGTCGTCGACTTCAAAGTGACCCTCTTCGACGGTTCGTACCACGAGGTGGACTCGAACGAAAACGCGTTCCGGATGGCAGCGTCCATCGCATTCAAAGAGGCGATGAAGAAGGCCGATCCGGTGTTGCTCGAGCCGATGATGGCGGTCGAAGTCGAAACACCGGAAGAGTTCATGGGTAACGTGATGGGTGACCTTTCGGCACGCCGGGGCATCGTCCAAGGGATGGACGATTTGCCGGGTGGGATGAAGGTGATCCGCGCCGAGGTGCCGCTTGCCGAAATGTTCGGCTACGCAACGCAACTGCGGTCGCTCACCCAAGGTCGTGCTACCTACTCGATGGAGTTCAAGCATTACGCTGAAGCACCGCGTAACGTTGCCGAAGCGGTGATCAATGCGCGCAAATGATCGATGGTGACCATCTTTTGAAGGAGTGAAACGAAATGGCCAAGGCAAAATTCGAGCGGACGAAGCCGCACGTCAATGTGGGGACGATTGGGCACGTGGACCACGGCAAGACGACGCTGACGGCGGCGATCACCACGGTGCTGGCGAAGCACTTTGGTGGTGAAGCGAAGAAATACGACGACATCGACGCGGCGCCGGAAGAAAAAGCGCGTGGGATCACGATCAACACCGCGCACGTCGAATACGAAACCGCGAACCGTCACTACGCGCACGTCGACTGCCCGGGGCACGCCGACTACGTCAAGAACATGATCACGGGTGCGGCGCAGATGGACGGCGCGATTCTCGTGGTCTCGGCTGCTGACGGCCCGATGCCGCAAACGCGCGAACACATCCTGTTGGCGCGTCAGGTCGGTGTACCCTACATCATCGTCTTCCTCAACAAATGCGACATGGTGGACGACCCGGAACTTCTCGAACTCGTCGAAATGGAAGTTCGGGACCTGCTCAATCAGTACGGCTTTCCGGGTGACGACACCCCGATCATCAAAGGCTCGGCGCTCAAAGCGCTCGAAGGCGACCAGAGCGAAATCGGCGAGCCGGCGATCCTCAAACTGGCTGAGACGCTCGACAGCTACATCCCGACGCCGGAGCGCGACATCGACAAACCGTTCCTGCTCCCGATCGAAGACGTCTTCTCGATCTCGGGTCGCGGAACCGTCGTGACCGGCCGTGTCGAACGCGGCACCGTCAAAGTCGGCGACGAAGTCGAAATCGTCGGCCTGCGTCCGACGCAAAAGACCACCGTCACGGGCGTCGAAATGTTCCGCAAACTGCTCGACGAAGGGCGTGCGGGTGACAACGTCGGGGTGCTGCTGCGCGGAACCAAACGCGAAGAAGTCGAACGGGGTCAAGTGCTCGCCAAACCGGGCACCATCACCCCGCACACCCACTTCGAATGCGAAGTGTACGTGCTCACCAAAGAAGAAGGGGGCCGTCACACCCCGTTCTTCTCCAACTACCGTCCGCAGTTCTACTTCCGTACCACCGACGTCACGGGGTCGATCGAACTGCCGGAAGGGGTGGAAATGGTGATGCCGGGTGACAACGTCAAACTCACGGTGAAACTCATTGCACCGATCGCGATGGAAGAAGGTCTGCGCTTTGCGATCCGCGAAGGCGGCCGTACCGTGGGTGCCGGCGTCGTCTCCAAAATCATCGAGTGATCGATTTGTGATATGATTCGTGCCCTCGCATCTGCGAGGGCCTTTCTTTTGTTCTTTGAGGATATCGAGATGAAAACGCAAAAGATCCGGATTCGCCTCAAGGCGTTCGATTACCGGTTGATCGACCTTTCCGCGGCGCAAATCGTCGATGCGGTCAAGCGCACGGGCGCGGTCGTTCGTGGTCCCGTTCCGCTGCCAACCAAAATCGAACGCTACAACGTGTTGCGCTCTCCGCACGTCAATAAAAAGTCGATGGATCAGTTCGAGATTCGTACCCACCATCGCTTGCTCGATATCGTAGACCCAACGGACAAGACCGTCGACGCGCTTTCGAAGCTCGACCTTCCTGCCGGGGTTGACGTCGATATCAAATTGCTCTAAGCATAACCATTTTTGTGCTACAATGCTGCGTTCATCCGACGCAGCTTTTGTGTTTTGGTAACCTCCGGTCAATCGTAACCGGAATAGGAGATAAAAATGAGTCTTGGCCTTGTTGCACGCAAGGTCGGCATGACCCGCATTTTTACCGAGGACGGGCAGAGTATTCCCGTAACGGTATTGGCGGCTGCCGGCAATCGCGTTGTTCAGATCAAGTCTCCCGAAACCGACGGCTATGCAGCCGTGCAAGTGGGTTTCGGGGAGCGTCGCCCCATTCGGGTCACGAAACCGCTCGCAGGTCATTTTGCCAAGGCGGGTGTCACTCCGGCTAAGGTACTCCGCGAATTTCGTGTCGACCCGGCTGAACTCGAGCAGTTCAAGCCCGGTGACACCCTTTCGGTCGAACGCTTCCAGGTCGGGCAAAAGGTCGATGTTACCGGCCGCTCGATCGGGAAAGGGTTTGCAGGTGCGATCAAGCGACACAACTTCAGTTCGAACCGCGCGTCGCACGGCAACTCGATTACCACCAATGCACCGGGTTCGATCGGTATGGCGCAAGACCCGGGTCGCGTCTTCCCGGGTAAGCGGATGGCGGGGCATCTGGGTGACGAAACCGTCACGGTGCAAAACCTGGAAGTGGTGCGGGTCGATGCCGAGCGTCAACTCATCTGGGTCAAGGGGGCGGTCCCTGGCGCGAAAGGTCGCGAGGTGATCGTTCGTCCCGCAGTGAAGGCCAAAGGCTAAGCGAGGCGACGATGGAATTGAAACTACTCGATACGAATGGTCAAGAGGCAGGCGCAGTGACCGTCTCGGACCAGCTTTTTGGTCGCGAATTCAACGAGCCGCTCGTCCATCAGGTCGTGGTGGCGTACATGGCCAATGCGCGTCGGGGCACGCGGGCGCAAAAAGACCGTTCGCAAGTGAAACACTCCACACGCAAGCCCTGGCGGCAAAAGGGTACCGGCCGTGCGCGTGCCGGGATGACCTCGAGCCCGTTGTGGCGTGGAGGTGGGAAGGTTTTCCCGAGTACTCCGGACGAAAATTTTTCTCATAAAGTCAACCGGAAGATGTACCGCGCTGCGATGGCGTCGATTTTGTCGGAATTGGCGCGCCAGGGGCGGCTTGCGGTTGTCGATGGTTTCGATGTCTCGGCTCCGAAGACCAAGCTGGTCGTCGAAAAGCTCAGGGCGATGGGGGTCTATGATCGCAATGTCCTCCTTGTCACCGAACAGCTCAGCGAAAACCTGCTGTTGGGTAGCCGTAATTTGAAGAACGTGTTGGCGCTGGAAGCGCACGAGGTCGATCCGGTCGCGCTGGTTCATTTCGACTTGGTGTTGGTGACCAAGGGCGCCCTCGAAAAATTCCAGGAGATGTGGCAATGAGTGCGCTCAAGGAACGCCATTATCAGGTACTGCTGGCACCGGTGATTTCCGAAAAATCGACGATGCTGGCTGAGACGCGCAATACCGTCGTCTTTCGGGTAGCGCCTGATGCAGAAAAGCACGAAATCAAAGCGGCTGTGGAAGGCCTCTTCAACGTTCGGGTGCAAGGGGTGCGCGTCGTCAATGTGAAAGGCAAGGTGAAGCGTTTCGGCCGTTTTGCTGGTCGCCGCGCCAATGTTCGTAAGGCTTACGTGACGCTCGAGCCCGGTCAAGAGCTCGATTTCGTCATGGGTGGGAGTGCGTAATCATGCCGATCGTCAAGCTGAAACCAACCTCTCCGGGTCGGCGCCACGTCGTCAAAGTGGTCCATCCGCATCTGCACAAAGGTGAGCCGTACGCACCGCTCGTCGAAGCACAAACACGCAAAGCGGGCCGCAACAATGTCGGTCGCATCACCACCCGGCACAAAGGGGGTGGTCACAAACGCCATTATCGGATCATCGATTTCCGTCGCAATAAAGACGGCATTCCTGCCAAAGTCGAACGGATCGAATACGATCCCAACCGTACGGCGCACATTGCACTGATTTGTTACACCGACGGCGAACGTCGCTACATTCTCGCCCCCAAGGGACTCGAAGCGGGGATGGTGGTCGAAAGTGGCCCGCAGGCCCCGATTCGTGTCGGAAATGCGCTCCCGTTGCGTTCGATCCCAGTTGGGACCACGATTCACAACATCGAACTTCAGCCCGGTAAGGGTGGGCAGTTGGCCCGCGCTGCGGGCGCTTCCGCGATGCTGGTCGGTCGCGACGGTGGCTATGCTCAGATCCGCCTCCGTTCCGGTGAAGTGCGTCGCGTCCCGATGGAGTGCCGTGCCACGATCGGCGAGGTCTCCAACAGTGAGCACAACCTGGAGAAACTGGGCAAAGCCGGGGCCTCGCGCTGGCGCGGGATCCGTCCGACCGTCCGTGGTGTTGCGATGAACCCGATCGATCACCCGCATGGTGGTGGTGAAGGCCGTACGGGTACGGGTGGGCCTCCCGTCAGCCCATGGGGTTGGCAGACCAAAGGGTATCGGACGCGTAAGAACAAGCGTACGGACGGCATGATCATTCAAAGCCGTCATAAACGGTAAGGGGTAAGCAATGGCACGTTCAGTGAAGAAAGGGCCTTTCGTCGACGCCCACCTCCTCAAAAAGGTCGAGGCGGCGCGCGCGAAAAGCGACAAGCGGCCGATCAAAACCTGGTCGCGTCGCTCGACGATCCTGCCGGAATTCATCGGGTTGACCTTTGCGGTGCATAACGGTCGGCAACACGTTCCGGTTTTCGTCACCGAAGCGATGGTCGGCCACAAGTTGGGTGAATTCTCCTTCACCCGTACCTTCAAAGGGCACGCAGCCGGTAAGAAGGCGAAACGGTAAGGAGCGAAGCGATGAAAACCACACGAGCAGTGATTCGCGGCGTGCGCCTTTCGCCACAAAAAGGCCGCCTGGTTGCCGACGTGATTCGCGGCAAGCCCGTTGCCGAGGCGCTCAACATCCTCGAGTTCATGCCTCAGAAAGGGGCGAAGATCATCAAAAAAGCGTTGCTTTCGGCGATTGCCAACGCCGAGCACAACGATGGCGCCGACATCGACGCCCTCAAAGTGGTCCGCATCCACGTCGAGAAAGGCTTTGTGTTGAAGCGCTTCGCTGCGCGCGCCAAAGGGCGCGGGACTCGGATCTTGAAGCCGACGTCGCATATCTATGTGACCGTGGGCGAGTAAGGAGAAGCATCGATGGGACAGAAGATTCATCCAACCGGCTTTCGCCTCGCGGTCACGCGCGATTGGGTCTCGCGTTGGTATGCGCCGAGTAAAGCGTTTGCACCGACGCTCCAAGCCGACGTCGCGCTGCGCCGCTATCTCAAAGAGCGTCTCAAGCATGCGGCAGTGAGCCGGATCGTGATCGAGCGCCCGGCCAAAGCGGCAAAAATCACGATTCATACCGCTCGCCCAGGGGTTGTGATCGGCAAGAAAGGCGAGGACATCGAAAAGCTGCGTCAAGAGGTTTCCGAACGCTTGGGTATTCCTGCCCAGGTCTCGATCGAAGAGGTGCGCAAGCCGGAACTCGACGCGCAATTGGTCGCCGAGTCGATCGCCAATCAGCTCGAAAAGAGGATCCAGTTCCGCCGAGCGATGAAGCGCGCGATGCAAAGCGCGATGCGCTTGGGCGCCAAGGGGATCAAGGTGATGACCTCGGGGCGACTGAACGGGGCGGAGATTGCCCGTTCGGAATGGTATCGCGAGGGTCGTGTGCCGCTGCACACGTTGCGCGCCGACATCGATTACGGATTTGCGGAAGCGCGTACCACCTATGGGGTGATTGGCGTCAAGGTATGGATTTACAAAGGGGACGTGCTCAATCGTAACCAGTCGCCCGTTGCGGCGTCCTCTGAAGAACCGCGCAAATCGCGCCGTGCTACACGGGAAAACACGCGTCGTGCTCGGGCTGGCCGCGCGTCGGCAAAATCGGGAGTGAACCATGCTGCAACCGAAACGAACTAAGTATCGTAAGGTCCAGAAAGGGCGCAACAAAGGGATCGCTACGCGCGGGACCGAGGTCTCGTTCGGAGAGTTCGGTTTGAAAGCCGTTGGGCGTGGTCGCCTTACGGCACGTCAGATCGAAGCGGCACGTCGCGCGATGACCCGCCACATCAAACGGGGTGGTCGCATCTGGATCCGAGTCTTTCCGGACAAGCCAATCACGCAAAAACCGGCAGAGGTTCGGATGGGTAGCGGTAAAGGGAACCCCGAGTATTGGGTTGCGGAGATCCAACCGGGCAAAGTCCTCTATGAGATGGCCGGGGTCAGTGAAGAGTTGGCGCGTGAAGCGTTTCGCCTTGCCGCAGCGAAGTTGCCGTTCCGGACGATCGTCGTAACCCGACGGTTGGGGAGCTAAACATGAAAGCAAAGGATTTGAGAGAGAAATCGGTAGCCGAATTGAAAGAGGAGTTGCTGTCGTTGCGTAAAGCGCAATTCTCTTTGCGGATGCAGCTTGCAACACAGCAGCTCAGCAATACGGCGCAGATGCGCGCAGTGAAACGGGATATCGCGCGCGTCAAAACCGTGCTGGCAGAGAAAGGGGTACGGACATGACCGGGAATCAAGGGGAAAAAAACCGTCGCCGGTTGCAAGGGAAGGTGATTTCCACGGCCAGGCAGAAGACGGTGACGGTGTTGGTCGAACGCCGTGAAGCGCACCCGCTCTATGGCAAATATGTGACCAAATCGCGCAAGTTTCACGCCCATTGTGAAGATCCCAACGTGGCGCTGAACGATGTCGTCGAAATCGTCGAATCGCGCCCAATCTCCAAAACCAAGAGTTGGGTTGTTTCGCGAATCGTCACGAAAGCGGGTTTGGTGTAAGGTCTTGGCAAAATTCCGCAGCGACAGTATAATTGATGATTCTGGTTGTGCGCCCCGCGTGAGCGGGGCGTCTTGTTCCCAGTCCAATACTGTCCGCATTGCGGTATAAGTTGGAGTCAAAGATGATTCAAATGCAGACCCTTCTCGAGGTCGCCGACAACAGTGGCGCGCGCAAGGTGATGTGCATCAAGGTTTTGGGTGGTTCGAAGCGCCGCTATGCCAACGTGGGCGACATTATCAAAGTCTCGGTCAAAGACGCGGCGCCACGTGGTCGTGTGAAAAAAGGCGACGTGTATAACGCTGTGGTCGTGCGCACGGCAAAAGGGGTTCGCCGTCCGGACGGTTCGCTCGTCAAGTTCGACGAAAACGCAGCTGTGCTCCTGAACAATAAATTGGAGCCGATCGGAACGCGTATCTTCGGCCCGGTGACGCGTGAATTGCGTACCGAGCAGTTCATGAAAATCGTTTCGTTGGCTCCCGAAGTGATCTGAGGTGTGCCATGCAGAAGATTCGGAAAGGTGACGAAGTCATCGTCATCGCAGGAAAAGACAAGGGACGCCGTGGCGTGGTCCAGAAGCGCGTCGGTGCAGACCGTGTCGTCGTCGCAGGCATCAATGTCGTCAAAAAACATGTGCGCCCAAATCCGTTGAAAGGTGAGCCGGGCGGGATCGTACCGAAAGAGATGCCCATCCATATCTCGAACGTGATGCTGTTCAATCCCAAAACTCAGAAAGGGGATCGGGTTGGCATCAAGATTCTGGAAGATGGTCGTAAGGTGCGGTTTTTCAAGAGCACCGGTGACCTGGTAGAAGCGTGAGGACACGACGATGGCACGGTTGTTGAAGCAATATCAAGAAGAGGTGGTTCCCGCGCTGATGGCCCGCTTTGGCTATCGCTCGGTGATGGAGGTGCCGCGCATCGTGAAGATCACCCTCAATATGGGGGTAGGTGAAGCGGTTGCCGACAAGAAGGTGCTCGAAAACGCGATGAACGATCTGGCGAAGATCGCCGGGCAAAAGCCGGTGATCACGCGGGCGCGGAAGTCCGTGGCTGGCTTCAAGATTCGCGAAGGCTATCCCATTGGCTGTAAGGTCACCTTGCGCGGTGTGCGCGCGTACGAATTCCTGGATCGGCTGATTACGATCGCGCTCCCGCGCGTACGCGACTTCCGCGGAGTCGGCGGCAAAGGGTTCGACGGTCGTGGCAATTTCAACCTTGGGGTTCGTGAGCAGATCATTTTCCCTGAAATCGAATACGACAAGGTGGACGCCGTTCGTGGTCTGAACATCACGATCACGACGACCGCAAAGACCGATGAAGAGGGCCGGGCGCTTTTGGAAGCGTTCCGTTTCCCGTTCCGGACGTAAGGGTACGAGTATGGCTAAGAAATCGATGATCAACCGCGAAAAGAAGCGGGAAGCGCTGGTGGCGAAATACGCGAAGAAGCGCGCGGAATTGTTGGCGATCATTAACGATCAGTCATTGCCCCTCGAGGAGCGTATGGCTGCGCGTCTGAAGTTGCAGCAGTTGCCGCGTAACGCCAGTCCGGTACGTTTGCGCAATCGTTGTGCGTTGACGGGTCGCCCGCGTGGGACGTTCCGTAAATTCGGGTTGTGCCGTAATCAGTTGCGTGAACTGGCGTTCACGGGTCAGATTCCGGGCATGACCAAGTCGAGCTGGTAAGGAGAGCGCGATGAGTATGACCGATCCCATCGCCGATATGCTGACGCGTATCCGCAATGCGCAAATGGTGCAAAAAAGTCATGTCGAAGTGCCGCATTCCAAATTGAAAGAGGCGGTGGCGAAGGTGTTGCACGACGAAGGCTATATCGCTGGATACGAAGTCCTGCGCAATGGTCCGAAAGCAACCTTGAAAGTGGCGCTGAAGTACTATGCAGGCCGCCCGGTGATCGATCGCATCGAGCGCGTTTCCCGCCCCGGTTTGCGGATCTATCGCGGCGCCGATGAATTGCCGAAGGTTCAGAATGGCTTGGGTATCGCGATCGTTTCGACGCCCAAGGGCGTGATGAGCGACCGTGAAGCACGCAAAGCGCGCGTTGGCGGTGAAGTGCTCTGCATCGTCGCTTAACGGGGGAAGAGAAGATGTCTCGAATCGCGAAACAACCGGTCGTATTGCCCAAAGGTGTGGAAGTCACCGTGAGCGGTGACCTGGTGCGGGCCAAAGGTCCTCTGGGGCAACTGGAGATGAAAGTGCATCCTGCGGTGGCGATCGAAGTCGCCGACGGGGTTGCGCGGGTGCAGCCGAAAACCGATGTCGTTCGCAGCGCCATGTACGCAGGGACGATGCGTGCGCTTCTGGCCAATATGGTCAAAGGGGTTTCTGAAGGCTTCGAACGCCGTTTGCAACTCGTCGGGGTTGGGTACCGAGCACAAGCGCAAGGCAAACAGATCCAATTGTCGCTCGGGTTTTCTCATCCTGTGATCCACGCTTTGCCCGACGGGGTCAAGGCTGAGACGCCTTCACAAACGGAAATCGTCCTCAAAGGGATCGACAAGCAGTTGGTGGGTCAGGAAGCGGCCAAAATCCGTGCTTACCGTCCGCCAGAGCCCTATAAGGGCAAAGGGGTTCGCTATGCTGGCGAACAGGTGATCCTGAAAGAGACGAAGAAGAAATAAGGTGGTTAGACCATGAACAAGAGACTTGCACGTTTGCGCCGCGCCCGCAAAACCCGGGCCAAAATTGCGCAACTGAAGAAAATTCGTCTGGTAGTCTATCGCTCCAACGCGCACATGTATGCCCAGATCACCACGCCGGATGGAGCGAAGGTGCTCGCTGCCGCTTCGACGCTCTCGAAAGCGCTGCGTGAACAAGTAAAGAACGGCGGGAACGTCGCAGCCGCTGCATTGGTCGGCAAAGCGATTGCTGAAAAAGCCAAGGCGCTCGGTATCGAAGAGGTGGCTTTCGACCGTTCCGGGTATTTGTACCATGGGCGTGTCAAAGCGCTGGCCGAAGCCGCCCGCGAGGCCGGCCTGAAATTCTGACGGGGTGAAGCGATGAGCAGAAAAGCGAACAAAGGGCGCGATTACGAAGCGCAGGAAGAGTTGATCGAAAAGTTGGTCGCGGTCAATCGCGTCAGTAAGACCGTGAAAGGTGGGCGGATTTTGAGCTTTGCCGCACTCACGGTCGTCGGGGATGGCGATGGCCGTGTTGCGATCGGCAAAGGTAAAGCGCGCGAAGTTCCGGTGGCGGTCCAGAAAGCCATGCAGTACGCGCGCCGCAACCTGGTCGAAATTCCGCTGCGCAATGGCACCCTTCAGCACGAAATCATCGGAAAGCATGGCGCGAGCCGCGTGATCATGAAGCCGGCCCCTGCCGGTACCGGGATCATTGCGGGGGGTGCGATGCGTCTGTTGTTCGAAGCCCTTGGTGTCAAAGACGTCATTTGTAAGTCCTTGGGCTCGCGCAATCCGCACAACGTGCTGCGCGCCGCGATGAAGGGGCTCACCCGGATGCAAACACCGGCCGAAATTGCCGCGAAACGCGGGAAGTCGGTCGAAGAGATCCTGGAGTAAGCAAAATGAGCGCACAAACGATCCGCGTGACACTGGTCCGCTCCTTGATTGGCACGCGCCAGGACCACCGGGCAACCGTCCGGGGTTTGGGGTTGCGCCGCCTGAACCATACCGTTGAGTTACCCGATACGCCGCAGGTGCGGGGCATGATCCGCAAAGTAGGCTATCTATTGAAAGTCGAGGGGTAAGTGATGCGCTTGAATCAACTTCAACCCGCAGAAGGGGCCAAAAAACCGCGCCGTCGCGTTGGCCGCGGTATCGGTTCCGGTTTGGGGAAAACCTGTGGCCGCGGTCACAAAGGGCAAAAGTCTCGGGCTGGCGGTTTTCATAAAGTCGGTTTCGAAGGCGGGCAAATGCCATTGCAGCGGCGCTTGCCCAAGCGAGGCTTCACGTCTCCCAACAAAGGGCTCGTCCATGAACTGCGCTTGAACGACCTCGAGCGTCTGCCTGTCGATGAGATCGATTTGATCGTCCTGAAACAGGCCGGCCTCTTGCCAAACAACGCGATCGGCGCCAAGGTGATCGCATCGGGTTCGCTTTCCCGCCGCGTCGTGCTGCGCGGGATCAAGGCGACGCGTGGTGCGCGCGCAGCGATCGAGGCTGCGGGCGGTTCGGTCGAAACGGAGTGATCCCGCTGTGGCGACGATGACCGCCCCTGGCTTCGCGCTCGGTAAATTCGCCGACTTGAAACGGCGCCTGTGGTTTCTCGTCGGCGCGTTGATCGTATACCGGATCGGCGCGCATATTCCCGTTCCGGGGATCGACCCGGTGCAGCTCGCGAAGCTCTTCGAAACGCAACAAGGCGGGATCTTGGGGGTGCTCAACCTCTTTTCCGGTGGAGCACTCTCGCGTTTCACGATCTTTGCTCTTGGTGTGATGCCGTACATTTCGGCGTCGATCGTAATGCAGTTGATGACTTATGCATTCCCGCCCCTCGAGCAACTGCGCAAGGAAGGGGAAGCCGGGCGGCGCAAAATCGCGCAATACACGCGTTACGGTACCGTCGCTTTGGCCTTCGTGCAGTCGCTGGGGATTGCTGTGGCGCTGGAGAACCAGCCCGGATTGGTCCTCGAGCCCGGGTTCATCTTCCGGATGACGACGGTGGTTACCCTCGTCACGGGTACGATGTTCCTGATGTGGCTGGGCGAGCAAATTACCGAGCGCGGTATCGGTAACGGGATTTCGCTGATCATTTTTGCCGGTATCGTGGCGGGCTTGCCGACTGCGCTTGCGGGTACGTTTGAGCTTGTCTCGACGGGGTCGCTGCATCCCTTGGCAGCACTGCTTATCGTCATGCTCGTGATCGCCGTCACGGCGTTCGTGGTCTTCGTTGAGAAAGCGCTGCGCAAGATCCCCATTACCTACGCGAAGCGGCAAGTGGGAAATCGCCTCTATGGCGGTCAAAGCTCGCATTTGCCATTGAAGCTCAATATGGCTGGGGTGATTCCGCCGATCTTTGCGTCGTCGATCATTCTTTTTCCTGCGACTGCGGCGCAATGGTTCGGCGCATCAGAATCTCTCGAATGGCTGCGCAATATGGCCGCGGCGCTTTCGCCTGGGCAGCCCATCTATATCTTGCTCTATGCGCTTGCGATCATTTTCTTTGCTTTCTTCTATACCGCGTTGGTCTTCAACGCGAAAGAGACTGCGGAAAACCTCAAGAAAAGCGGCGCGTTCGTTCCTGGGATTCGCCCGGGTGATCAGACCGCACGGTATCTCGATCGGGTACTGACGCGATTGACGCTGGCCGGTGCGCTTTACGTGACATTGGTCTGTCTGATTCCTGAATTCCTCATTTTGGAGTGGAACGTTCCCTTCTATTTCGGTGGGACGTCGCTCCTGATCATCGTCGTCGTGACGATGGATCTGATGAATCAGGTGCAATCGCACATCATGTCCCATCAGTACGAGAGCCTCCTGAAAAAAGCGAACTTGCGCAGCGGTCGGACGAGGGGTTGACGCGATGGCCAAAGAAGATGTGATCGAGATGCAGGGAGAAGTGATCGAGAATCTGCCGAACACGACGTTTCGGGTTCGGTTGGAGAACGGTCACGAAATTTTGGGTTATATCTCCGGCAAGATGCGGATGAACTACATCCGGATTTTGCCCGGTGACAAGGTGACGGTGCAATTGACGCCCTACGATCTCACGCGCGGGCGGATCGTCTTTCGCAGCAAATAATTTTGGAGAGAAACGATGCGAGTACAACCTTCTGTCAAGCGGATCTGTCGCCACTGCCGGATCATCCGCCGCCATGGGGTCGTGCGGGTGATCTGTAAAGAGGCACGGCACAAACAGCGCCAAGGTTGATCCTGGTGCATCTTTCCGCTAGAATTGCATGTTTTTCATTGGGGTGAGTGGATATGGCCCGAATTGCTGGGGTAAACGTACCCAACCATAAACACGCCGAGATTGCGCTGACCCACATCTTCGGGATCGGTCGTTCGCGCGCGCGCAAAATTTGTGACGCGGCGGGAGTCTCACGGCAAGCGAAGATCAAAGATCTCACGGACGCCGAAATCGAGCGCTTGCGCGAAGAGGTGGCTAAGTATAAGGTCGAAGGGGATCTGCGCCGCGAAATCACGATGAACATCAAGCGGCTGATGGACCTCGGGTGCTACCGTGGGATGCGCCATCGTCGCGGTCTGCCGGTTCGTGGTCAACGGACGCGGACCAATGCCAGGACGCGTAAGGGGCCGCGCAAGACGATCGCGGGCAAGAAGAAGTAATGTGAGGGTCAAGTAGCATGGCGAAGAGTGGAGTCAAGGCGCGTCGTCGCGTCAAAAAGAACGTTTCCGACGGGATTGCCCATATTCAGGCAACCTTCAACAATACCATCGTAACCATCACCGACCGGCAAGGGAACGCGCTGGCGTGGGCTTCCGCAGGCTCCTCTGGGTTCAAGGGGTCGCGCAAGAGCACGCCTTTCGCAGCGCAGGTTGCTGCCGACGCTGCCGGAAAAGCTGCGATGGAGTGTGGTATCAAAAATCTGGAAGTCCGCGTGCAAGGGCCGGGACCGGGGCGCGAATCGACCATTCGTGCCCTTGCTGCGTTGGGTATCAAAATCACCGGGATCGCCGACGTGACGCCGATTCCGCACAATGGATGCCGTCCGCCCAAGAAACGTCGGGTTTGATGAGGAGAATGATCAGTGGCACGTAATCGTGATCCAAAATGCCGTCAGTGTCGGCGTGAAGGTGAAAAACTCTTCCTGAAAGGGGAGAAGTGTTTCACCGACAAATGTGCGTTCGAGCGCCGTTCCTATGCGCCTGGTCAACACGGGCAGAACTCGGGGCGTCGTCTCTCGGGTTACGGTCAGCAGTTGCGCGCGAAGCAAAAAATCCGTCGGATCTATGGCGTACTGGAAAACCAATTCCGGCGGATTTATGCAGAAGCCGAACGGCGCAAAGGGCAAACCGGTGAAAACCTGTTGCAACTGCTCGAAGGTCGCCTTGATTCGGTCGCCTACCGCATGGGGTTCGGTGCCTCTCGCGCCGAAGCGCGGCAACTGGTGCGTCACAATGGGGTATTGGTCAACGGCAAACGCGTGAATATCCCCTCCTATCTCGTACGCCCCGGTGACGTGATCGAACTCACCGAGCGTGCCCGCAAGCAGCTGCGCGTGCAAGCGGCGCTCAAAAGCGCGCAAGAGCGCGGTTTCCCTGAGTGGGTCGAGGTCAACGTCGAGGAAGGCAAAGGGGTCTTCAAGGCCTATCCGATGCGTTCGGAACTTTCGCCGACGCTCAACGAGCAGGTGGTGGTCGAGCTCTATTCGCGTTAACCTGACGAGAGGACAGCGCAATGCCGTTTGAATCTTATTTGACCCCGCGTTCGGTTCAGATCGAGATGCTGTCGCCGGTGACGACACGCATCACGTTGGAACCGTTCGAGCGCGGTTTTGGCCATACGCTGGGAAATGCGCTGCGCCGTGTTCTGCTCTCTTCTCTGCGCGGTTTTGCGCCGACCGAGGTGCGCATCACGGGTGTCCTCCATGAGTACAGCGCGCTCGAAGGTGTGCGTGAGGACGTCGTCGATCTGTTGCTCAACCTCAAAGGGGTGGTTTTTTGCCTTCACGACCGGGACGAAGCGATCGTCCGTTTGGAAGTGGTTGGCCCCGCAGTGGTGAAAGCAGGCGACTTTGCGTTGCCCCATGGCGTCGAGGTGATCAATGAAGAGCATGTGATCGCCCACGTCGAAGAAGGGGGGCGCCTGGAAATGGAAGTGGTCGTCGAGGCGGGCCGTGGGTACGTACCGTCAAGCAGCCGTGACAGTAAGGTGATCGGCGGTATTGCGATGGATGCTTCCTTTTCGCCGGTGCGCCGTGTCGCGTACGCGGTGGAAAGTGCCCGTGTCGAGCAGCGCACCGACCTGGATCGCCTGGTGCTGGAGGTCGAAACCAACGGTGCGGTCGATGGGGTCGAGTTGGTGCGTCAAGCCGCGAAGGTATTGATCGAGCAATTCCAGGTTTTTGCCAACCTCGAGGGACAAGAAGAAGCGGCAGCAGCGGAAGCGGAAGCGACGATCGATCCGATTTTGCTCCGTCCGATCGACGAGCTCGAACTGACCGTGCGTTCTGCCAATTGCCTCAAAGCCGAAAACATCTACTATGTGGGTGACTTGATCCAGAAGACGGAGCAAGAGCTGCTCAAGACCCCCAATTTGGGTCGGAAGTCGCTCAACGAAATCAAATCGGTACTTGCGGCGCACGGGCTCTCCTTGGGGATGAAGCTGGACAATTGGCCGCCTGCTGGGCTTGTGCGTGCGGATGCCGACAAACAGAAGGAAGTGTGATCATGCGACACAAAAAGGGTTACCGTAAACTCAACCGAACCTCGAGCCACCGTCAGGCGCTGTTGCGTAACCTCGCCAGCGCGTTGATCCGCGAAGAGCAGATCGTTACGACGTTGCCGAAAGCGAAAGAGTTGCGTCGCTATGTCGAGCCACTCATCACCCTCGCGAAGAAACCCACGGTGGCGAATCGTCGTCTTGCTTTTGCGCGCCTTCGTGACCGCGCCGCAGTGGTCAAGCTCTTCGACGATTTGGGACAGCGGTCCCTGAACCGCCCGGGCGGATATACGCGCGTGCTGAAGTTCGGCTATCGGGATGGCGACAACGCGCCGATGGCGATCATCGAACTGGTCGATCGTCAAACGGCAACCGAAAGCGGCGAGGCAACCGCCGCGCAATAAGCGCCGATGCGTCGCTTGGGCGATCGTGAAAGAGCCGGTAGCCTGTGCCACCGGCTCTTTTCTTTTGCCGTCACAAGAGAGGGGGTTAGCGATGAAAGTCGGTTTGGCGTTGGGATCGGGTTCCGCACGGGGATGGGCCCATTTTGGGGTCATCCGCGAATTGCGCGCGTTGGGTGTGTCGATCGATATCGTCTGCGGAACGTCGGTGGGTGCGCTGGTCGGCGCTGCGCTCGCTTCCGGAAACGAAGAAGCGATGGCGGAATGGGTGGCGCGCCTGGGTTGGACCGATGTCGTCGCGCTGATGGATGTGTCGTTGCGCGGCGGTGCGTTGCAGGGCGACAAGGTGGTCGAGTATTGTGCGGAACACTTTTTCGCCGACCGTTTCGAGGCGCTCCAACTGCCGTTTGCCTGCGTTGCGACCGAATTGAGTAGCGGGCGTGAGGTCTGGTTGCGCGAAGGGCTGCTCGCGCCGGCGTTGCGCGCGTCGATCGCGTTGCCGGGAATGTTTCAGCCGCAACGCTTGGGGGGGCATTGGTTGGTCGATGGCGGATTGGTGAACCCGGTGCCGGTCTCGCTCTGTCGCGCGCTTGGCGCGGACGTGGTGATCGCGGTCGAGCTCGGAGCGGGGAGAGCGACGCGCCACATGCGCAAAGCGCCACCCTTTCGGGAAAAGCCGGTCGAACCCGAGCGCAGTGGTTGGACCGAGCAGATGAAGGAGCGTTTTCTCTCTTGGGTTGGCGCCTCGTCACTCTTCGATTGGGTCGACGCGCGCGAAGCCGCCGACGAGATCCCCACGCTGGGTGCCGTCTTGGCAACGTCGATCAATATCATGCAGACGCGGATTGCGCGGGCGCGCTTGGCGGGTGACCCCCCCGACGTCCTCATTCAGCCGCGATTGACCGAATTTTCGATTCTCGACTTCCATCGCGGCAAAGAGGCGATCGAAGAGGGAGTCGCGGCTACCCGCCGAGTCCGGGCGCAAATCGAGGCGGTGCTCGATGGTTTCTGAACAGAAAAAGGAGCTCGTCGCCGCGCTGCTGGCAGAACTGCCTGAGGGTCGTGTCGTGGCGCCGGACGAACAGTCTGCGCTTCTGACCGATTGGCGCGGCCGCTATCAGGGTGACGCGATCGCGGTCGTTTTTCCGCGCACGACTGCTGAAGTGGCTGCTGTGGTCGCCTGGTGTCGTGCGCATCAGGTAACGATCACGCCACAAGGGGGTAACACCGGTTTGTGTGGCGGCGCAACTCCTTTGGGTGGGGAGCGGCCGCGGCTACTCCTCAATCTTCAGCGTCTCGACCGCATCCGTTCGCTCGACCCGTTGGGCGGTTTTCTGGTCGCAGAAGCCGGCGTGACCGTTGCCGCACTGCAAGCAGCGGCCGCCGAAGCGAATCGCCTTTTCGCGCTCTCGTTGGCTTCCGAAGGGAGTGCGACGTTGGGGGGCGTATTGAGCACCAACGCGGGCGGCGTCCATGTGGTGCGGTATGGGACGATGCGCGCGCAAGTATTGGGCGTCGAGGCCGTGTTGGCGGATGGTTCGGTGGTGGCGAACCTCTCGGGGCTGCGCAAGGACAATACGGGATACGATTGGCGGGATCTGTTGATCGGCGCAGAAGGAACGCTCGGGATCATCACTGCGGCCGCGGTGCGACTCTTCCCGCGGCCGCGGTGGCAGCAAACGGTTTGGGTGGCGCTTGCCGATCTCGACGCAGCTGCGGCACTCTTC
This sequence comes from Hydrogenophilus thermoluteolus, assembly GCF_003574215.1. Classification (NCBI taxonomy): domain Bacteria; kingdom Pseudomonadati; phylum Pseudomonadota; class Hydrogenophilia; order Hydrogenophilales; family Hydrogenophilaceae; genus Hydrogenophilus; species Hydrogenophilus thermoluteolus. The sequence continues at coordinate 445,505 of NZ_AP018558.1, forward strand.
GTCGCGTTGCACGAGACCTTTGGGGACAAGTTGACCGCGTTCGAATTGATGGGGCGGACGGTGTTCGAATTGGTGCTGCGCCATATTCCCGACGCGCGTGCTCCGTGGCAAGCAGAAGGTGTGCCGGAGTGGGCGGCGCTCGTGGAATTGAGCGATACGGCACCCGCTTCGGGGCTCGATGCGCTGACCGAATCGTTCTGGGGCGAAACGTTTGCGAACGGGTGGGTGCGTGACGCGGCGGTCGCGCTGAGCGAACAGCAGCGGGTGCGCTTCTGGCAGTTGCGCGAGTCGGCTTCGGAAGCGCAGCAGCGTGAAGGGGTGAGCATCAAGCACGACATCGCGTTGCCGCTTGCGCAGATCGTGCCGTTCATTCGCGCTGGTGAAGCCCATTTACCTGCCCGTTTTCCCGGTGTGCGCATCGCCTGCTTTGGCCATTTTGGCGACGGCAATCTCCATTACAATTGCTTTTTGCCGTCTGGGTTGGATCGTGCGGACCGTGCGGCCGCCGCAGCGGAGGTGACGCGCTGGATTCACGATGAGGTGGTGCGCCGTGGCGGTTCATTTTCTGCCGAACATGGCATCGGTCTGCTCAAGGTCAAGGAGATGGCGCGGTACAAGTCGGATGCCGAATTGGCTTTGATGCGACGGATCAAAGCGGCGCTCGATCCCGACGGTCTGTTCAACCCAGGAAAAGTGCTTCCCGAAGTAGGGTAAGGAGAAAAGATGGCTGCTGCTCTGCCGTTCTTGACCCCGGTGCGCGAGGCGTTTCGTGCGCTCGACGAAACGATCCGCGAGCAACTCCACTCCGATGTGGCGTTGGTGCGCACGATCGCCGATTATCTGATCGCCGCGGGTGGCAAACGGTTGCGGCCAGCGGTCCATCTCTTGGCGGCGGGGGCGTGCGGCTATGAAGGGCAGGATCGGGTCACGTTGGCCGCGGTGATCGAGTTCATCCATTCGGCAACGCTTTTGCACGACGACGTCGTCGATGAGTCCGATTTGCGCCGCGGTCGGCGGACCGCAAACGCGGTGTTCGGTAATGCTGCGTCGGTATTGGTGGGGGATTTTCTCTACTCCCGTTCGTTCGAGCTGATGGTTTCCGTTGGGCGGATGCGGGTGATGGAGATTTTGGCGAAGACCACGAATGCGATCGCCGAAGGGGAGGTGCTGCAGTTGATGAACTGCGGGAACCCCGAGGTGACCTGGGACGATTACTTCCGGGTGATCGACTACAAGACGGCAAAACTGTTCGAAGCGTCGGCGCAGCTCGGGGCGGTGGTGGCCGATGCCCCGCCTGCGGTGGAATCGGCTTTGGCGACCTATGGCCGCCATTTGGGGATCGCATTCCAGATCGCGGACGATGTGCTCGATTACACTGCGGACGAAGCGCAATTGGGGAAACACCTGGGCGACGATTTGGCCGAAGGGAAGCCCACTTACCCATTGCTCTACGTGCTCGAACAGGGGAATGATGCGCAAAAAAGACTCGTTCGCGAGGTGATCGAGACAGGGGCGCGTGAGCGACTCGATGCGGTGGTGGCTGCGGTAGAGGCGTGCGGGGCGATCGCGGCCAGTTACGACGCAGCACGTTGCCATGCCGAAACGGCCAAGAAGGCGTTGACAGCGCTTCCCTCTTCCCCTTGCCGGGAAAGTTTGCTACAATTAGCGGACTTCGCCGTTGAGCGAACGTTTTGACGATCGGGGAATAGCTCAGCCTGGTAGAGCACTGCGTTCGGGACGCAGGGGTCGGAGGTTCGAATCCTCTTTCCCCGACCAATCGAAATCGACGTAACAAAAAACCCACCGGATTCTCGGTGGGTTTTTTGTTGGGTTTTGAGTGCCGTGCCACCGCTGGCCGAGCACGGCCAGCGGCGAAACCGATTACGAAACCCGGCGTTTGTATTCGAACGTGTTGGTGTCGATTTCGATCTTGTCGCCGATCTCGACGAACGCCGGCACTTGGATTTCGAAGCCGGTCGGTTTGATACGCGCCGGTTTCATCACTTTTCCTGACGTGTCGCCGCGCACCGCCGGTTCGGTGTATTCCACTTCCCGAACGACCGAGGCGGGGAGTTCGACGCCGATGGGCTTACCTTGGAAGAAGACCAGCTCGGCGGTCATGCCGTCCTCGAGGAACGGCAAGACGTTCTCCATGTTCTCTTTTTCCACCTCGTATTGGTTGAACTCTTCGTCCATGAAGACGTACATCGGGTCGGCAAAGTAGCTATAGGTGCATTCTTTACGCTCGAGAATCACCGTTTCGAACTTCTCGTCCGCCTTATAGACGGTTTCGGAGACGTTGCCGGTGAAGAGGTTTTTGAGCTTGAGCTTCATCACCGCAGCGTTGCGCCCCGATTTGTTGTATTCGCCTTTGAGCACGATGTAGGGTTCGTCCTTGATCAAGACGACGTTACCGTGACGCAGTTCTTGCGCTTGCTTCATCATAGGGATTTCGCCTCTTTCCAAGCAAAAACAAAACGCTATTATCGCACGGTCGGTGAAATCATTCCAAGTACGGTTTGTCCAAGCTCTGGTAACTGCAGCAGCGTTTCGCGCCATGCGGCCGCATGGTTCGCCCAAGCCTCCCATTCGGTGAGCGCAAGACGCCAGTCGTGCGCGTCGGTAATCCGCGTTTCGGTATCGGTCAGTGGCCAGTGGCCGCCAAAGCGGGTGCGAAATGCTTCGGCGAATTGTACGTGTGCGCCGTCGGCACGCCGGTAGGGACTCCAGACGAACGGACGTGCGGCCCATTGCGCGCGTACGAACGAATCTTCTCCGCGTACCCAGTTGAGATGGCACAGCGTGAGGAGTCGATCGTAGTCGTCTGGGGCCAGGAAGGGGATGGGTTGCCAGACGTGTGGGGTACCCGGCCAGGCTTGCGGTGATTCGTCGAGCGCGATTCCGGCGGCGGCAAGCGCCTGCCGTGGCGCACCAGGTGGAACGAAGAGGAGCGTCGGTGTTGGGTCCGCAGCAAGTGTAGCAAGTAGCCCCGAGAGCGGCGCATCGGCGTAACAAAAGAGCGAGACGCGACGATAGCTCAGGGCAGACAGCGGGGTGAGGCGCGTGAAAAATACGGCTGCCTCTGTGTCGGACCATTCGGCAAAACGGGATAGGAGATCGGGTTCGCGCAAAAGCCCTCCGCATCTCGGTTCGAATCCGGGAATGCACCATTGGGCGTCGAGCGGCAGTCTCGGGTGGGGACTGCTGAGCCCGTGGACGCTGCCAGCCCAGGGCTCGGTAACCAGATGGTCGAGGACGATCCATCGTGGGGGGTGCGGGCGGCGTGCTGCGAATGCCGCTAGCCACGGGTCGCTGAATCCGCACGCAAACGCTTCGATCATCGCGTCGACTTGGGACACCTGGTCGCGATCTTCTGCCGTTGGCGCCGAACGGTGCCAACGGCGCACGGTGAGCGTGGGCGGACAGGAGATTCGCGCTACGAAAGATTGTGCCGCCTGCCAGTCGTCAATCCACCAGACAACCTCGTGTCCCTCTTGTGCGCAATATCTGGCCACACGCCAGGTGACGCCGATGTCGCCCCAGTTGTCGATGCGTGCGCAAAAAATAGCGATTTTTTTTCGGGAAATCAAAAGGGTGTCGATTGGTTGTTCCGGCAAGGAATGGGTGTATTATAGAAAAGATAAAGTTCAACAGGAGTGGTTCCAATGGTTCGAAAAGTGGGGATTGGGTGCGCCTTGTGGCTCATCGCGGCCCAGTGGGCTTACGGATCGGCTCAGAACGAGTCGGGCGAATTCACGCAACTCGATTTGCGCTTACCCACAGGGGTCTATCGCTGCGCCTACGGGGAACCTTTGGTGGGGATCGAGCGAAGCAGCGAACTCAACGAAAGGGTCAAAGTTCACTATCAAGGGCGAGTGCATGAGTTGCGGCGGGAGGTCTCGAAGTCAGGGTTGCCACGCTTTTCCGATGAAACGACGGGGCTTTTGTGGATCGATTTGCCGTGGAAGAGTGTGCTTTTGAATCTCAAGAACGAGCGCCCCATTGCCAACGACTGTACCTTTGCACCGGAGCTGGCCCTAGCGCAACTCGATAAGAGGGGTGCGGCAGAGCGTTTGCATCAAGAGAAGCGCGTCAAGAAGGTTGCGAAAAAACACTGATTCTCCTTTTGGCGTTGCTGCGAAAAGCGCCCGAGCGGCGGGCAGGGAGACAGCGGGTTCTCTTTTACCTCCTGGCGTACGGGTACGTTATAATCGCACTTTTTTGTGGAGAAGGAAGCATGGCAATCGAACGCACGCTCTCGATCATCAAACCCGACGCCGTCGCGAAGAATGTGATTGGCAAAATCTACCAGCGTTTCGAAGACGCCGGGTTGAAAATCGTTGCGGCGAAAATGGTGTGGCTTTCGGAGAAAGAAGCGGCGGCCTTCTACGCCGTTCACAAAGAACGCCCTTTCTTCAATGACCTGGTTCGCTTCATGACCTCCGGGCCGGTGATGGTCCAGGTGCTGGAAGGGGAAAACGCGATCGCGAAAAACCGCGAATTGATGGGGGCAACGGATCCGAAGAAGGCTGCGCCAGGGACGATTCGTGCCGATTTCGCCGAATCGATCGATGCGAATGCCGTCCATGGTTCCGACGGTCCCGATACGGCACGTACCGAAATCGCTTTCTTCTTCCCGGAAATGGCGATCTATTCGCGCTGACCGCCGAATGAAAGAGACCGAAGCTGCCGTGGCTGACGCGGTGCCGACCAATCTCTTGGAGCTGACGCGTGAGGAGCTCGAAGCCTGGTTCGTCGCGCAAGGAGAGAAGCCCTTTCGCGCGCGCCAGGTCTATCGCTGGATTCACCGCATGGGCGTTGCAGAGTTTGCCGCGATGACCGATGTCGCGAAAACCTTGCGGGCGCAGCTGGCGGAAACCGCGTCGATCACGCCGCCTCGGGTGATTTCGGACCGCGTCTCGAGCGACGGGACGCGGAAATGGCTCTTGGACGTCGGTCAGGGCAATGCGGTGGAGACCGTCTTCATCCCGGAACGCAGTCGGGGAACGCTCTGCATCTCGACCCAAGCAGGCTGCGCGCTCGAGTGCGCGTTCTGCGCCACCGGCAAGCAAGGTTTCAACCGCAATTTGACGACCGGCGAAATCCTAGGGCAATTGTGGCTGGCCAACCATGTGTTGGGGCCAGCGTACGAGCACGCTCGGCTCGACGACGGCGATTGGACCGACAACGGGCGCGTGGTGACCAACGTCGTGATGATGGGGATGGGGGAGCCGCTTGCCAATTACGATGCGGTGGTGCGCGCGCTCAAAGTGATGCTCGACGATTTCGGCTATGGACTGTCACGGCGCCGGGTGACGGTATCGACCTCAGGGTTGGTGCCGGCGATGGATCGGTTGCGCGTTGAATGTCCCGTGGCATTGGCCGTTTCGCTGCACGCGCCCAACGACCGTTTGCGCGACGAATTGGTTCCGATCAACAAAAAGTATCCGCTCAAAGAACTGATCGCGGCGTGCGAACGGTATCTCACCGCGTCGCCCCGCGATTTCATCATGTTCGAATATGTGTTGCTCGACGGGGTGAACGACAACCCGCGCGATGCGCAGGAGTTGGTCGAGCTGACCCGCGGCCTTTCGTGCAAATTCAACTTGATCCCGTTCAACCCCTTCCCGGGAAGTCCGTTCCGACGCCCAGCGCCGGAGCGTGTCCGTGCGTTTGCCGAGCGGCTGATGGCGGCAGGGCGCCTGACGACGATCCGTCGCACCCGTGGTGACGACGTCGCAGCGGCGTGCGGCCAATTGGCGGGACAAGTCCAAGATCGGACCCGTCGTTCGCTGCGCCTGGTTGCCGCGGAGGGGTGAATGAAGTGGAGACAGGTCGTTTGTGGGGTCGCAGCAGCGTTCGCGCTTGCGGGGTGCGCTTCCGTTGCGACGCCACCGCGCGCGGGAATCGCAGAGGGGGCTTATCCCGCCCCCCTCTTGGACCAAACGGCAGAGCGCCCTCAGGATAAGGAGCGCAAAGCCCGCATTGATCTCGCGCTTGCTTATCTCGAACTGGGGCGAGTCGATGTCGCACTCGACGAAATCGCAAAAGCGCGCGCGCTCGACGCCTCTGACCCGCTGGTGCCCTATGCATGGGGGTTGGCCCATCTGGCGTTGGGGGATCGTGCAACCGCAGAAAAGAGCCTAGAAGAAGCGCAGCGACTCGCGCCCAACGATCCGGACATTCTGCATGCGCTCGGCTCGCTCCGTTGTTCCGCAGGCCGTTTCGAGGAGGGGTTGGCGTTGCTGCACCAGGCGGCGATGAATCCCTACTATCCGCGGCGCGCCCGTTCGCTTGCGAACCATGCGTGGTGCGCTTGGCGTGCTGGCGATGAATCTGCGGTTCAGAACGAGATCGACATGGCGCTCGCGCTGCAACCCGACGATTTCCTCGTCCAGGTTCGTGCGTTGCAATGGGCGGCGCGTAAACGGCAGTGGGCGATTGCGGATCGCCATTTGGAACGGCTCGTCCAGCGCGCGCCCGACGACCCGATGGTCTGGTGGCTCGCGGCCAATCTTGCGCACGCCAAAGGCGATCGTCTGAACGAAGCGCGCTGGGCCGAACGGTTGCGCCAAGAGGCGCCCAACCGCTTGGAGACGCGCAAATTGGAGCGAGGAGAGTGGGAGTCATGGTGACAGAAGAACGCGGCGCTTCACCAGAGGCGGTTGGCGAAGCGATTCGTCAGCTCCGGGAGGCTTCTGGTTGGTCGCGTGAAGCGCTTGCCGCCGAGCTGAAGATCGCTGTCCGGCAATTGGCCGCGCTGGAAGCGGGTCAGTGGCGCGAACTCCCCAACGCGATTTTCGTGCGCGGCGTGCTCAAAGGGATCGCGCGCTGGGGGAATCGCGATCCGCAGCCCTGGTTGGAGGTGGCGCAAGCCTGTTTCGCCGAATCGACCGTTCGCCTGACGCCGCCCAGCAACGCTGAGGGCGAAATCGTCGTGCGTCGCCCTTTTTGGCGTCATCCGGTCGTGCGCTTCGCAGGCGGTGTCGTCGTGGTTGGTCTGCTGCTCGTCGGATATCTGCAGTGGTTCGGGGTTTGGGAATCGGATTCGTCGATGACCGACGGCGTATCGTTACGCACGCCGCTCGTTACACCCAACGGCGAGACCAACTCGGCAGTCGTGGTCCTGCCGCCTACCACGACACCGGGCGGCACGCATGCGCCCACGGCCGAGACCCCGCCCGACTCCGGCACCGAAAAAGCGGTCTCGTCCGGCGTCGCATCGCGATCCGACGCAGACGGAGCCGAGGCAGCCAGCAAGCCTGACACGGCCAATGCCAATGCGCGCGCACGCGAAACGGCAACCGGGGGTTCCGCAGACAGCGCCAAAATGAACGAACCAACTGCGGCGCATGGCCAAGCCAATCCGGTGCCGGCTCAGCAAACCGCGACGGCAGTGGAGACGCCGCGTGCAGCGAGCGACCAGGGGGCGGCAAGCGCAGCCAATGTAGCGCCTGGGGAAGCGGCTCAGCCGAAGCCAACCCCGTCGCCGCAGCAGGCTTCGGGGTTAGCAATCCGTGCGGAAACAGGGGACTCTTGGATGCGGATCACCGCCAAGGATGGAACGAAAGTCTATGACGGCATCCTCCGGCAAGGCGATAGCCGCACCTTTCCAACCGACGGCGCACCGTATGCGCTTCACCTGGGGAACGCCCAGGCGCTGGTGATCGAATGGAATGGCACCACCGTCGAACCCCCCAGCCGCGGGGTGGTTCGCTTGCATGTCCCGGCACAACCATGAGCGACGCGATGCTCAGACCGGAGCCGTTCGTTGCGCCGATGCCGTTTGGACCGGCAGCGCGCCGCCCCACCCATCAGGTCCGAGTTGGCCGGGTGACGATCGGTTCGAGCGCGCCGGTGGTGATCCAGTCGATGACCAATACCGACACCGCCGACGTGGCCGCGACGGCCCGGCAAGTCGCGGCGTTGGCGCATGCGGGTTCTGAAATCGTTCGCGTTACGGTGAACAGCGAAGCCGCGGCGAAAGCCGTCCCGGAAATCGTCGATCGTCTGCTGGCATGGGGTGTCGACGTTCCGCTGGTCGGCGACTTTCACTACAACGGCCACCGTCTGTTGCGTGACACGCCAGCCTGTGCCGAGGCGTTGGCGAAATGGCGAGTCAATCCCGGTAATGTCGGGTTTGGAGCGAAACGCGACGCGCAATTCGCTGCGATCGTCGAACTGGCGTGCCGTTTCGACAAACCTCTGCGGATCGGGGTCAATTGGGGCAGTCTCGACCAGTCGGTCTTGGCGCGGCTGATGGACGAAAACGCCCGCCGTAGCGAACCCTGGCCTGCAGACGCGGTGATGCGGGAAGCGCTCGTCACCTCGGCGTTGGAGTCTGCGGCGGAAGCGGAGCGCCTGGGGTTGGCGCCGGACCGGATCGTTTTGTCGGCGAAGGTCTCGAGTGTGCAAGACCTGATCGCGGTCTATCGTGCGTTGGCTGCACGCTGCCGTTATCCGCTCCATCTTGGTTTGACCGAAGCGGGAATGGGCAGCAAAGGGATCGTCGCGAGTACCGCGGCGTTGGCGGTATTGCTGCAAGAGGGGATCGGCGATACGATTCGCGTCTCGCTCACCCCCGCGCCTGGGGAACCGCGCACGCAAGAGGTGGTGGTTGCGCAACAGATCGTGCAGTCCTTGGGTCTGCGGGCGTTTGCCCCGACGGTGACGGCGTGTCCGGGGTGCGGCCGCACGACGTCGACCTTTTTCCAAGAGTTGGCGCAGCGTACCGAAGCGTTTTTGCGCGAGCGCATGCCCGAATGGCGACAGCAGTTCGACGGGGTGGAACAACTGAGCGTTGCGGTGATGGGGTGCGTCGTCAATGGTCCGGGAGAGTCGCGGCACGCCCATATCGGCATTTCGCTGCCCGGCACCGGTGAGGCCCCAGCAGCGCCCGTTTTCATGGACGGAGAGAAGGTGGCCACGTTGCGCGGCGACCGGATCGCCGAAGAATTTTTGGCGCTGATCGAGCACTACGTGACCACCCGTTTTGTGAAGAAAGGATGAGATGAGCCAGAAAGGGATCCGCGGTGTTCGCGGCATGAACGACATCCTGCCGCCCGAATCGTTGCTTTGGAACGAATTCGAGGCGCTGGTGCACTCATGGGCGGCAGCCTACGGCTATCGGCCGCTGCGCACGCCGATCGTCGAGCAGACGGCACTCTTCAAGCGGGCGATCGGCGAGGTGACCGATATCGTCGAAAAAGAGATGTACGCCTTCGAGGATGCACTCAACGGCGAGCACCTCACGTTACGGCCGGAGGGAACCGCGGGGTGCGTGCGCGCCGCGATCGAACACAATCTGTTGCACCAGGGGCCGCAGCGCCTGTACTACTGGGGCCCGATGTTTCGCCATGAACGGCCGCAGAAAGGGCGCTACCGGCAGTTTCACCAGATCGGCGTCGAAGCGTTGGGCTTTGCCGACCCCGAGATCGATGCGGAATTGATCGTGATGGGGGCGCGGCTTTGGGACGATTTGGGAATCACCGACGTTCGGCTCGAAATCAACTCGCTAGGGGATCCGGAAGAGCGCGCGGCGCACCGCGAAGCGCTGGTCGCCTATTTCACCGCGCACCAGGACGAATTGGACGAGGATTCCCGTCGTCGGCTCTCTCGCAACCCGCTGCGCATTCTGGACAGTAAAAACCCCGCGATGCAGCCCCTCATCGAAGAGGCGCCGCGGTTGTTGGACTATCTGGGGGCCGAGACGCGCGCCCATTTCGACGCGGTGTTGGCGCTGATCGAAGCGGCGGGTATTCCCTACCGGATCAACCCGCGGCTGGTTCGTGGCCTCGACTACTATAACCGTACCGTATTCGAGTGGGTGACGCCGAAACTCGGCGCCCAGGGAACGATCTGTGCCGGAGGGCGTTACGACGGGCTTTTCGCCCAGCTGGGGGGGAAACCGGCTCCCGCAGCCGGGTTTGCGCTCGGAGTCGAGCGGGTGCTGGCGCTCTGGGAGGCGTGTGGGGGGGAGCCGCCGCAACCGGAACTCGACGTCTATCTCGTCCATCAGGGCGAAGGAAGCGCGCCCGCGGCGTTTCGACTCGCCGAAGCGTTGCGCTCGAGCGGCTTTTCGGTGATCGTCCATGCTGGCGGAGGCAGTTTCAAGAGCCAGATGAAGCGTGCCGACGCCAGCGGCGCCGAGGTGGCGGTGATCCTGGGCGAATCGGAGCTTGCCAGTGAGACGGCCACGGTGAAACCGCTGCGGCGACCAGGCGCACAACGGCAAGTGCCGTGGACGCAGCTCGAGGAGGTCGTGGCGCACATCCAATTGGGATCGGAGGAAAGCGATGGCGCTGGTACTCTCGCATGAAGAGCTGGAGCAGCTTGACGCGCTCAAAGCATGGTGGCGGGCAAACGGCCGTTTGCTCATCGTCGCGGTGAGCGCGGCGCTCGTTTTTTCGCTCGGTTGGAACGGTTGGCAGTGGTGGCGGAGCGAACAGGTCCAAGCGGCGGCGCAGGCGTTCGAAGCGATCGATCAAGCCTTGGAAAAGCAGGCTTGGGCAGAAGCGCGCGCCGCGTGGGAGCGTCTCAAAGCTGTTCCGTGGGTTGGGAAAGCGCAGGCGGCTTATGCGGCGCTTGCGATCGCGGACCAGGCGGCAGCCAAGAATGCGGCCGCCGAGGCGATTCCCGTGGTGCGTGAGGCGGGGACGCTCGGGGTCGACGACGACGCGGTGCAACCGCTTCTGGCGTTCACGTTGGCGGAACTCCATCTGGCGCAAGGGGAATACGACGCGGCGGCGAAAGCCTTGCCGCAAGCGGTGCCGGCACCCTATCAGCCGCGATTGTGGGCACTCAAAGGCGATATCGCGCTCGCGCAAGGTGAGGCGCAACAGGCGGTTTCCCATTATGACAAAGCGCTTGCCGAGGTGCGCGGCGACCCCTCGTGGCAGATGGTGTTGCGCGCAAAGCGCGAGCAAGCGGCGATCGCGTCCGATCCCGTCAAGGAGCCTACCCAATGAAACGTTTCGCGCTTGTACGGCGTTGGCTGGTGTGCGCTGCGCTGGTGGTTGGGATTTCGGGGTGCGCCTCGCTCGACGCGATCAACCCGTTTGCCGCTTCGGGCCCAAAGCCGGCACCGTTGCCGGAGCTTCGTGACGCGCTCTCCCTCCCGGTGCGTTACACCGAACGGCTCTCCGCTGGCGAGCGCCGCTATCTCACGCCGGCGCCTGTTGCCGACGGAGTGGTCGCCGCGGGAGGTAAAGGGGAAGTGGTCTTGATCGACGCCAACGGCAAGGAGCAGTGGCGAACCGAGGTAGGCGCGCCGATCCTGGCCGGGGTGGGGAGCGATGGTCGGTTGGCAGCGGTGGTGACCGAACAGGGGGACGTGGTCGCGATCAACGTCAGTGACGGCTCCATCCGGTGGCGTCAAGCCGCTGCGCTGCCAGCGGTAACGCCGCCGCTGGTGCACGACGGGTTGGTGGTCGTTCGTGCTGCGGACCATCGGCTGATGGCGTTCGATGCGTTCGATGGCAAAACGCGCTGGCGGTACGAGCGGCCGCTGCCGCCGCTTTCGTTGCGGCAGAGTGCACCGCTCGTTGCCGCCGGTGGCGCGATTTTCGTCGGCTATCCCGGCGGAATCGTCGCGGCGCTCGATCCCAACCGGGGGCAGCCCTTCTTCGAGTTGACGGTCGCGCCACCCAAAGGGACGACCGAAATCGAACGGTTGACCGATATCGTGGGGCCCGTGGTGCTGGACAACCAAGAACTCTGCGCGGCAGCCTACCAAAGCCGTATCGCCTGTTTCGACCTGAACACCGGGCGGGAAGTGGTGACGAGTGCGATCGCGACGCGAGTCGGGATCGATCGCGATTTGCGTTCCGTGATCACCGTCGACGAAGTCGACCGGATCGTCGCGATCGACCTGTTCAACGGACAACCGCGCTGGCAAAACGATTCGCTCGTCTACCGACAGCTGACGCGTCCGGTGGTCTTTGGCGACGTTGCGCTGGTCGGGGACGCGCAAGGGTATCTCCACGCCGTCGATCTCAGTGACGGCCAGGTCCGCGCTCGCACCCGCATCGGCAGTGGCGCGATCGTCGTGGCCCCGCAGCGCCTTGCCGATGGTGCGGTTGTGGTCCAGAATCAAGACGGCACGGTAGCGGTGGTGGAGCGCGCACGGTGAGCGAGCGGCTGCCGACACTCGTTTTGGTCGGTCGTCCCAATGTGGGCAAATCGACCCTCTTCAACCGATTGACGCGGTCGCGTGACGCACTGGTTGCGAACGTTCCCGGTTTGACGCGCGACCGTCGCTATGGCCGCGGCAAAGTGGGGGGGCGCCCCTATCTGGTCGTCGATACGGCGGGATTCGATCCAACGGCGAAAGAGGGGCTGACCGCCGAAATGGTCCGGCAAGCGGAGCTTGCGATCCGCGAAGCCGATCTCGTGCTCTTCGTCGTCGACGGTCGCGCGGGCTTGACGCCACACGACGAAGCGATCGCGGACTATCTGCGCGCGCTGGGGGTAGCAGTACGCGTGCTGGTGAACAAAACCGAAGGGTTGGACCGCGCGATCGCGCGCGCCGATTTCTATGCGCTGGGGTTTGGCGAACCGTTGTCGATTTCGGCGTCGCACGGTGACGGCGTGCGTGAGATGATTCACGAGGTGTTGGCACCCTTCCCAAAGCCGAAGCCGAATAAAGACCCGCTGGCCGAAAGGGAAACTGAGGAGACGGAACGCGAAGGGATTCGCGTTGCGGTGCTCGGACGTCCGAACGTCGGTAAATCGACGCTCATCAATGCGCTGATCGGGGAAGAACGCCTGATCGCGTACGACATGCCGGGAACCACCCGCGACGCGATCGACGTGCCGTTCGAACACAACGGTCGCCCCTACACGTTGGTCGACACCGCGGGCGTGCGCAAAAAGGGGCGGGTGACCGACACCATCGAGAAGTTTTCGGTGATCAAGGCGTTGCAAGCGGTAGAAAACGCCAACGTCGCGATCCTGACGCTGGATGCGACGCAAGAGGTGGGGGAGCAGGATGCCCATTTGGGCGGTTTCATTTTGGAGACTGGGCGGGCGCTGGTGATCGCCGTGAACAAGTGGGATGCTGCCGACGCCTACCAGCGGCAGCGGATCAAGACGCAGCTTGCGCACAAACTCGCGTTCCTCTCGTTCGCGCCAGTGGTCTTTTTGTCGGCGAAAACTGGAAAAGGGCTCGACGCGCTGATGCGCGCAGTCGACCAGGCATACGCTGCAGCGATGAAAAAACTGCCGACGCCACAACTGACGCGGGTGTTGCAAGAACTGGTGAAGCGTCAGGCACCGCCGCGCCACGGTCTCTTTCGCCCCAAACCGCGCTATGCCCACCAGGGCGGGAGCAATCCGCCGATCATCGTGATCCACGGCAATGCCCTCGAACACCTGCCGAAGTCGTACCTCCGCTACCTGGAGCATGGGTTCACCGAAGCGTTCGGGTTGAAGGGTACGCCGTTGCGGCTCGAACTGCGCACGAGTCACAACCCATACGCCGAAAAGGGATAGTCGCGCCAAGGTGCACCACCCGTTGCGCAACTCGCGTACAATATCAGGTTCCGATCACACACCATCAGAGTCGAGAACGATGAGCAACAAAGCCCTCCAACTGCAAGACCCTTTCCTCAACCTGCTGCGCCGTGAGCGCGTGCCGGTTTCCATTTACCTCGTCAACGGGATCAAATTGCAAGGTCAGATCGAGTCGTTCGATCAGTACGTGGTGCTCCTCAAGAACACCGTGACCCAAATGGTCTATAAACACGCGATCTCCACGGTCGTGCCGTCGCGCCCGGTGACCTTGCGCGAAGTTCACGGGGAAAGCGAAGAAGCCTGATGTTCGAACGCCCGCGTTTCGGCGAGCGGGCCTGGCTCGTCCAAATCGATTTCGGCGAAGGGCGCGTTGCCGAGCGGCTGGAAGAGTTGCGCCAGCTCGTCGTGAGTGCCGGCGCGGAAATCGTCGGCGCACTGACCGTGCGTCGCGCCAAACCCGATCCCGCCACCTTCCTCGGTTCGGGTAAAGTCACCGAGTTGGCTGCGCTGGTGCGCGAACACGGGGCCGATCTCGTCGTCTTCAACCATGCGCTCTCACCGGCGCAACAGCGCAATCTCGAGCAAGCGCTCGCGTGCCGGGTGGTCGATCGCAATACCTTGATCCTGGACATTTTCGCGTTGCGCGCCAAAAGCGCCGAAGGGAAGCTGCAAGTCGAACTCGCACAGCTCGAATACCTGAGCACCCGGTTGGTCCGCGGTTGGACCCACTTGGAGCGGCAACGTGGGGGGATCGGCTTGCGCGGCCCTGGCGAGACGGAGCTCGAGACCGACCGGCGGTTGATCGGCGCGCGGGTGAATCGGCTCAAAGCGCGATTGCAACGGCTGGAAAAACAGCGGGCGACCCGCCGCCGCGGCCGGCAGCGATACGGCGTGCCACAGGTGTCGCTCGTCGGCTACACCAACGCGGGCAAATCGACCCTCTTCAACGCGCTCACCAAAGCGCAAACGTACGCGGCAGACCAACTTTTTGCCACACTCGACACCACCTCGCGGCGGATCTGGCTGCCGCAAACGGGTAACGTGGTGCTCTCCGATACCGTGGGCTTCATCCGCGATCTGCCGCACGACCTCGTTGCCGCGTTTCATGCGACGCTCGAAGAGGTGAAAGAGGCCGATCTGCTGCTGGTGGTGAGCGATCTCGCCAGCCCCGACAACGACGCGCAGCGCGAGGCGGTGACCGAAACGCTGCGGCAGATCGGTGCCGAGTCGGTTCCCGTCTTGGAAGTGGGGAACAAAATCGATCTCCTCGATCAAAGCCCAGAGGTGGTCCGTGACGGCTGTGGTACGATTCGGCGCGTCACCGTGAGTGCGGCAACCGGCGCTGGGCTCGAGCTGCTGCGCGCCGCGATCGACGAGCGGTTGCATACGGCTACCAACGCTTCGTCCGGCGAAAAGAACACCGAGACGAACAGCGCATCAACACAGGATCACACCGAACCATTCTGGGAACCGCTTGAGAGGGAAGTATCACCATGTCCTTGAACGATCCGCGTTGGGGCGATGACGATCCGCGGCAACGCCCCGAAGACGCATCGCACGGGCCGCAACAGCGGCCGTCTGGGCAACGGCCCGATGATGGACCGCCTGACCTCGACGAAGTGTGGCGCGAGTTCAACGAACGGCTGAACGCGTTGTTCGGAGGCAAAGGGGGTGGTCGTCGTCCGCGCGGTCCCCTAGCTGGCGGTAGTGGCGGCGATCCGCGCCGCGTCTCCCTGTTCATCGGGTTGCTGGCGGTCGCAGCGCTTGCCCTGTGGCTCGCTTCCGGTTTTTACAAAGTGGAAGCGAACGAGCGCGCCGTAGTATTGCGCTTCGGAAAATATGTCGAAACCACCGAGCCTGGGTTGCGCTGGCGGTTGCCGTGGCCGATCGAATCGCACCAACTGGTCGATTTCACCGGAGTGCGCACCGTCGAAGTCGGTTATCGGGGAAGTGAACGCAACAAAAATCTGCGCGAAGCGTTGATGCTCACCGACGACGAAAATATCGTCACGATCTTCTTTGCGGTGCAGTACCGCTTGAAATCGCCTGAAGACTACCTCTTCCGCGACCGGGCGCCGGACGAGACCGTGAAACAGGTTGCTGAAAGCGCGATGCGCGAGATCGTCGGGAAGAGCAAGATGGACTTCGTCCTCTACGAAGGGCGGGAAGAGATCGCGGTGCGCACCCAAGCGTTGATGCAACAGATGCTCGACCGCTATCAAACCGGAATTCAAATCGTGCGGGTGACGTTGCAAAACGCACAACCGCCCGAGCAGGTGCAAGCCGCGTTCGACGACGCGGTGAAGGCGGGGCAAGACCGTGAACGGTTGCGCAACGAAGGCGAAGCGTACGCCAACGCCGTGATTCCGCGCGCCCGCGGGACGGCGTCGCGGATGATCGAAGAGGCGCAGGCCTATAAATCGCGCGTGATCGCGCAAGCCGAAGGGGACACGCAGCGCTTCTTGAGCCTCTATGAGCAGTACCGGCAGGCACCGGCGCTCACCCGCGAGCGGCTCTACCTCGAGACGATGCAACAGGTCTTTACCCACACGAGCAAAGTGCTGGTCGACGTCGAATCGTCCAACAACCTGTTGATGTTGCCGCTTGCGGAGATCCTGGGGCAGCAGCGCGGTGCGGGCAGAGCCGCACCCGCCAGCGACGCCAGTCAATCTCCTGAGGATCTGTTGCGTGACGCCGTCTCAGGTGCGGTTTCGCCCCAAAGCAGCGGCGTCGCGTCCCCCTCGACGGGTTTGCTCGACCGCGCCCGAGACGCGGTCCGAACCTTGACGCGTGACCGGGAGAGCCGCCCATGAACCCAAGAGCCACGCTTTTGATTGGAGTGACGCTGATCGTTGCGGTATTGGCGTCGATGAGCCTCTTCGTGGTCGACGAGCGCCGTTATGCGATCGTGACGCAATTCGGTGAAGTGCGGCAGGTGATCGATCAACCCGGGCTCCATTTCAAGATGCCGCTGATCCAAAATGTCCGTTTTTTCGACAAGCGGCTTTTGACGATCGATACGCCCGATCCGGAGCGCTTTATCACCTCGGAGAAGAAAAACGTGTTGGTCGACCATTTCGTCAAATGGCGGATCGTCGATCCGAAGCAGTATTTCATTTCGCTGGCGGGTGATGAGCTACGAGCGCGCACCCGCATCATGCAAACGGTAAACGCCACGTTGCGTGAAGAGTTCGGTCTGCGCACTGTTCATGACGTCGTCTCTGGAGAACGGGACCGAGTGATGGAGGAGGTGCGGCAAAAAACCGACAAGGATGCGCGCACCTTTGGGGTTGCAATCGTCGATGTCCGGCTCAAACGCGTCGACTTGCCGGTAGAGGTTTCCGAATCGGTCTATCGCCGCATGGAGGCCGAACGCAAACGGGTGGCGAACAACCTGCGCTCCGAAGGGGCGGCGGATGCCGAACGGATCCGCGCCGAAGCCGACCGCGAACGTGAGGTGATCATCGCAAAGGCGTACCGCGAAGCACAGAAGATTCGTGGTGAGGGGGACGCCGAAGCGGCAAGGATTTTCAACGAGGCGTTTGGACGCGACCCTGAATTCTTCCGCTTCTACAGAAGCCTCGAAGCGTACCGCGCGAGCTTTGCCCGCCGCGACGACGTGCTCGTGCTCGATGCCACGAGCGAATTCTTCCGCCATTTCCGCGGCGACACCGCAGCGACCGAGGGGGCGCGATGACGCTGTGGACGGTGCCCGACCATTTCCGCGACGAACTACCGCCTGCGGCGGAGCGGCTCGAGTCGTTGCGGCGGCAATGGCTCGACCGACTGCGGGTGCACGGTTATCAGTTGGTGGCACCGCCCCTTATCGAGTATCTGGATGCGCTCACTGTCGGTTCCGGGCGGGACCTTGCCGAACGGACCTTTCAGGTGGTCGATCCGCTCACTGGCAAGCCGGTCGCGGTGCGTCCCGATATGACCCCGCAGATTGCGCGAATCGACGCCCATCTGTTGAACCGCAGCGGGGTGACCCGTTTGTGCTATGCCGGTCCGGTCGCCCACGCGCGCCCAGCCAATCTCCTTGCATTGCGTGAACCGTGGCAGTTGGGTGCGGAGCTCTACGGGCACGCGGGCGTCGAAGCCGACTGCGAAGTGGCGTGTTTGCTGCTTCGTCTCCTAGCGGAAGCCGGACTGCGGCACGTTCGTCTGGAGTGTGCGCACATGGCGATCTTCCGTGCGCTCACGCGGGGTTGGAGCGAAGCCGACGCGGAGACGCTCTTCACCCTGTTGCGCGCGAAAGATCGCGCCGATCTGCAACGTTTCCTCGCGGGACAGGAACTGCCTGCCGAGGTACGGGCAGCACTGCTCTGGCTGCCACACGCCTACGGTGGCGAGGAGGTCTTAGCCGAGGCGCGCCGCCGCTTGCCCGATTGGCCCGAGATCGCCGCAGCGCGCACGCAACTCACCGCGCTCGCTAAGGCGCTTGCAGCGGAAGGAGCTGCGGTGGGGTTCGATCTGGCCGATTTGCGCGGCTACTACTACCACACGGGCGTGATGTTCGCTGCATTCGCACCGGGAAGCGCCGCTGCGGTGGCGTTGGGTGGGCGCTACGACGGCATGGGCGCTGCGTTCGGACGGGCGCGGCCTGCTACCGGCTTTTCGATCGACTTGCGTGCGGTGGTGACGCTCTTACCGCTTTCTCCGCTCCCCGGCGCGATCCTTGCACCCGCGTTGGGTGCGGACGCCCCGGCAAAGCAGCGCACCGCGCTTGTGGAGCGGGTCGCTGCGCTGCGCGCAGCGGGAGAGGTGGTGGTCGACGAATTGCCTGGACACCCCCGCGAAAGTTGGTTTGAGGCGGGGTGCACGCGCCAGCTGGTTTGGGAAAGAGGCGCCTGGCACGTGGTGCCTTTTGCGGAATGAATCGAGTCGAGGAGTAGGGAGCGGTAGCGATGGCCAAAAACGTGGTCGTGGTGGGAACGCAGTGGGGCGATGAAGGGAAAGGGAAAATCGTCGACTGGCTCACCGATTCCGCACACGGGGTCGTTCGGTTCCAAGGCGGTCACAACGCCGGACATACGTTGGTGATCGGCGACCAGACCTTCAAGCTCAATCTGGTTCCTTCCGGGATCGTTCGTCCCAACGTGGCCTGTTTCATCGGCAACGGCGTGGTGCTGGACATCCACCACCTCTGCGAAGAGATTGCGACGCTCGAAGCGGGGGGGATCGAGGTGCGTTCCCGCCTCAAGGTGAGCCCCGGCTGTCCGCTGATCCTGCCTTATCACGTGGCGCTCGACCGCGCACGGGAAGCGGCGCGCACCGGTAACAGTAAGATCGGCACCACTGGGAAAGGGATCGGCCCGGCTTATGAGGACAAGGTGGCGCGGCGCGCGGTGCGTGTCTATGACCTCTTCGACCCGGTGCGGCTGCGCGATCGAATCGAAGCCAACCTGGCGTTGGTGAACCATCTGCTCACCACGGTGCTCGACGCCGAACCGGTGACGCTCGAATCGTTCTGGGAGCAACTCCTTGCCGACGCCGAAACGGTCAAGCCGTTGGTCGCCGACGTCTCTGCGGAACTCTACCGCATCAACAAAGCGGGCGGAAACCTGCTCTTCGAAGGGGCGCAAGGCACGCTCCTCGATATCGACCACGGAACCTATCCGTTCGTGACGTCGAGCAACTGTGTCGCGGGTGCCGCAGCAGCGGGCGCCGGGGTCGGTCCGGGGCGGTTGCACTATGTGCTCGGAATCACCAAAGCCTACTGTACGCGTGTCGGGGGTGGCCCATTCCCGACCGAGCTCGACATCGAAACCGAAGGGACGCCGGGTTGGCAGATGTCGACCAAAGGGCGTGAATTCGGCACCGTCACCGGGCGTAAACGGCGCTGCGGTTGGCTCGACCTCGCGGCGCTCAAGCGTTCGCTCATCATCAACGGGGTCACGGGACTCTGCATCACGAAACTCGACGTGCTCGACGGGCTCAAGGAGCTCAAACTCTGTGTCGGGTACGAAATCGACGGCAAGCGCGTCGATCTGCTGCCGATGGGGGCCGACGAAGTGGCCCGGTGCCGACCCATTTACGAGTCCTGGTCGGGGTGGCAGGCGAGCACCTACGGCGCGAAGCGGTGGGAGGAGCTGCCCGCAGCGGCGCGCGCCTATCTGCACCGCATCGAAGAGTTCTGTGAGGTGCCGATCGACGTGATCTCCACCGGCCCCGAACGGAGCGAGACGATCCTGCGTCAGCACCCGTTCGGCGCCTAGGTAAGCGGGGAGCGCTTACCTCACGGGTGCGCAAGCGCGCGGCCGCCGATCGTAGCAAAAGAGCGGGAAAGCGGCTTTGACCCAGGTCAACGTTGGTGCGCCTGGGCCATCGCTGCGATCTGCGCTTCACGCACCGTGTTCCAATAGCGTTGCGCCAAACGTTGCCAGGTGGTGCGGTCGTTTGCAGCGAGCAAACGGTCGATCGTCTGCTCGGTGGTTTCACCCGGTTGCGCTTCAGGAGCGAAGAATGCGGCGACTGGTGAGAGGTCCACTCCGTTTTCGCGCTGCCAGCGCCAGTAGTGGGCGAAGAGTTCGATCAAGCGGGGGGTCTCCCAAAAACGACTCGCTGCTTCTTCGGCAGCGAAGAGCTCTTGGGCGAGGCGCTTCACCCGTTCGTTGTAGTCGGCGGGAAGCCCGCGGTGGTTCGCCAAGAGTTGTTCGGCCATCGGTTCGCCCCAGGCGCGATGGAAGCGGCACATCCCGGCGTTGTCGGAGATGAGCTCGCCGATCATCCGTGCGACGTTCCATTGCCCGAGCGCTTCCGGCGAAAGGAGATCGTAGCCGTAGAAGACGTAGTATTTGCCCATGATCGGCATCGGGCTGAACATCCCTGGAACGAAATATTGGTTGGGGACGAGCGCGCCGCGTTCGCCGTGCGCGAGGTAAACCGCGCGGTCGCCCGGCCGCGTGTGCGGGTAGCGGGCGTTGAGGGTCTTCGCTGCAACGCGGATCCCTTCGCGCAGCGGGGCGGCGCGCTCATCCCAGAGGATCGCGTCGATCGTGCGCAGGGCGTAGTCGGCGTTCGCGGCGCTGTCGGCGACGAGGTCGAACTGCGCCGGGTCGGCGGTGAAGCCGCGAAAGCGCAGTTGGTGTGCTGGGGGGAGCCCGAGTTCAGTGGGGTCGAAATCACCCGCGGTGATCGCTTCGAAGAGCCAACCCAGGGTGCCGCCGAGCTGGATCGCGTCGAATCCCATTGCGTCGGCGACGTCATTGACCCGTTCAGCGGCGCGCTGGTCGAAGATCCCGATCTGCGGGCCCAGCGTATGGTACGGCTCGTAATCCTTTTTGTGCGGTCCGTTCATCTTTTTGCATGCGACCGAGCAGGGTTCGCCGCAGTGTTCGAACTGCTTGTTCGCGATGGTCTCTTCTTGGAACTGTTTCCAGTAGTGGCCGCGGACGAACCGTTCCATCTGCGCGAGACGCTCTGGTTTGGGGGCGAAAACGCTCTGGTAGTGGAACGAGAGGATCTTGTCGCCCATCGCGGCGTAGTTCGAACCGAAGGTGCCGCCGGTACCCGTCTTGGGGTCGAACGAGTATTTTACGGTGGTGCGCTGCTCGACTTTGACGTAGCGATCGCCAAATCGTGCTTCGAAATCGGGGTCGTATGCTTTCGTCGACTCTTTCGCAGGCTCCCATGCGCCGCCCACGAGAAGCGCCGCGATGTTGAAATCGCGGAACAGCGTCGACCCCATCCCGCCGCGGCCACAGAATTCGGTGACCCAGGTGATCGCCCCTTTTTCGACCGGGTTCGAGACGATCGTTCCCTCCCACGTGACTGCCGCAGCCGGACCGACCGCGAGCGCTCGCACCTGTTTCGGCGGAAATGCCACGCCGAAGCGGTCGAGCATCGCTTGCTGAACGGCGAGTGCGCCAGTGAGCTGGGCGCCGTCGCTGGCGCGCCGATACCCGTCGCGCCAAAGTGACTCGAGATCGGGGATCGGCTCCAGAGTGACGGTGGCTGCGTTGCCGTCGTGACGCAAGATCAGCACCGACGGTTGCGCCGCGCGTCCGACGAGCGTCACCCAGGGGATGCCGAAATGTTTGAAGGTGTACGCGACGCCGCCCGCGGAGGAGAGATAAAAGCTTTCCCATTGGTGGCTGTAGCCGCAGACGAAGAGACGGCGTGCGCCCGCAAGGGGCGAATCGGCAAGCCGCCCGATGCCGAACGTAAAGGCGTTGCGCCCATGCTGTTGGTAGGCGCGCCAACCGTATTCGATCGGTCCGGTGATCGCGTCCGAATGGTGTTCGGTCCGGGTGACGCTGCCGTCGTCGAGCGCGACGGTGAGGCTGTGCGCAGGAAGCCAGGATGACGGTTGGTGCAATTGCAGGGGTTGGGGTGCGTTCATGGTTTTTCCTCGTACGGTTTTTTATTGTCCATAATGATATGCTGAAATAGCCGTGCTGTCTTTGCGCTAGATCAATGTCACGGCGATCGCGCGCGTCTCCGCATGCGTTGTTTTTGCCAACGGTTTTTTGTTATAATTTCTTTCTGCGCCGTTGTAGCTCAGCTGGTAGAGCAACTGATTCGTAATCAGTAGGTCGGCGGTTCGAGTCCGCCCAACGGCACCATAGCACAGCCTATGGGATGCGGAGAGGTACCGAAGTGGTCATAACGGCGCCGACTCGAAATCGGATGGTCGGGTAAAACCGGCACGCGGGTTCGAATCCCGCCCTCTCCGCCAATCTTTCCGCTTGCCAATTGCGATGAGCAATGCAAAAGCTCCTATTCTGGCTGGGTGTTGCGCTCATTCTGCTTGCGCTCCTATATCCGTGGCTGAGTAAATTGCCCTTCGGGCGTTTGCCGGGGGATATCGTAGTCGAGAAGGAGCATTTCACCTTCTACTTTCCGATCACTACGAGCATCGTGGTGTCGCTCCTCCTTTCGCTCCTCTTCTGGTGGTGGCGCAAGTAAATGCGGGTTAGAATCGCGGGCGTTTCGGGTCACGGAAGGTTGTGATGCGCCTCTTTTCTTCCTGGTACGCGCGCGTGATGCAGTGGGTGCGCCACCGCCGTGCGCCGTGGTTTCTGGCGTTACTCGCTTTTGCCGAATCGTCTTTCTTTCCTATTCCTCCGGACGTGATGCTCGCGCCGATGGCGATGGCGCAGCCGCAGCGGGCGTGGCGCTTGGCACTGTTGACAACGGTGACCTCGGTATTGGGCGGATTGTTCGGCTACGCGATCGGGTGGGGGGCATTTGGCTTGATCGAGCCGTGGCTGCAAACCTCTCGCTATTGGGAGGCGTATCAGACGGCACACCGCTGGTTCGCGGAGTGGGGCGTCTGGGCGGTCTTCATCGCAGGGTTTTCGCCGATTCCTTATAAAGTTTTTACGATCGCCGCCGGGGTGCTGCAGATGGCGCTCATGCCGTTCACGATCGCGTCGTTCGTGGGCCGCGGGGCGCGCTTTTTCCTCGTTGCCGGGCTCATGGCGTGGGGCGGTCCCCGTTTGGAGGCGACGCTGCACCGTTGGGTCGACCGCATCGGCTGGGCAATGGTCGGGTTGGTCGCCGTCGGTCTCGGGTGGTGGTATTGGACGAAGGGGTGACCTGGGTCGGGAGGGTGCCTTGCCTCCGTTCCCGGTGAGGCTTGGTGTGCGGGGGTGACACTGCGGCGCGGTGGATCTTTGCCACCTATTGGCCTCGTAAGAAGAGGGCGTCCAGTGCGGCGAGCGGCAGTTCGATCCAAGTGGGGCGCCCGTGGTTGCACTGGCCGCCCCGTTCGGTCGCTTCCAGATCGCGCAACAGCGCGTTCATCTCTTCTTGCGTGAGCGCGCGGTTTGCTCGCACTGCGCCATGACAGGCTACGCGAGCAAGGAGCGCGTCCCGCCGCGCGGTGACCGCGTTGCTGGTGGGGGCATCGCGCAAGGTTTCGAGGAGTTCGGCAACGAGCGCGGGGATTTCCCGCGGCGCGACGAATGGCGGATGGGTGCGCACGGCGATCGTCTCGGTATCGAGCAGCGATGCTTCGAGCCCCAGCTGTGCCAACGTGACGCGGTGTTCGGTGAAGGTGGCGAGCGCCGCGCCGTTCAGCCGAACGGGGACGGGGTGCAGGAGCGGTTGCGCGGGAAGCGCCGCTTCGTCGTAGTGACGTTTCAGCCGTTCGTAGAGGATGCGTTCGTGTGCGGCGTGCATATCGACGAGCACGAGCCCGCGGCGGTTTTGCGCCAAAATGTAGATGCCATGCAGTTGCGCAAGCGCGTAACCCAGCGGGGGCTCCGTCGCAGACGGTTCGACGGGGGGCGGTGAGGGGGCTGCCACCTCAGGCGCCGCGTGCTCGTGCGCAGGGGCGAGCGGGGGAAGCGCGCCGGGCGGAGTCGTGGGTGCGGGGGTGGCGGTTTCCGATCGCGCGGTGTTTGCGTCTACAAAGGCGTGCGCGGCAAAAGCCAGGTAGCGGGCGTTGGCGCTGTCGCGCACGGTCGATGTGCCAAACGGCAGCCGTTGCTGGGCGGCCGGGGACGAAACGATGGCGCGGGTCGCGGGCGCTGTTGCGCGCTCCGTAGCAAGCGGAGGTTGCGTTTTACCAGCAGCTTCGGTGGTCTCGGTGCCGAGTGGCTGCGGGAATACCACCGTTGGTGCCAGCGCTTGCGCAATCGCACCGTTTACCAAGCGGAAGATGGCGTTGGGGTCGCGAAAGCGCACTTCGCTTTTTGCCGGATGGACATTGACGTCGACGAGTTCGGGCGCGACGGTGAGAAAGAGCACGTAGCTCGGTTGGCGGTGGCCGTGCAAGACATCGTGGTAGGCTTGGCGCACGGCTTGGGCGAGCAGCCGGTCGCGAACCGCTCGACCATTCACGAAGAGGTATTGAAGCGCCTGGCGCGCGCTTTCCCGGGCGAAGCGGGGCTCGATCACCCAACCCAGGAGTTGCGCGGCGGGGGTTTCGGCGTGTGCCAAGCGCCATTCGGCGGGGTCAGTGTGAAAAAGCGCCAAAAAGCGGGCTTCAGCAGATTGGGGCGCAAGCCGCCACACCAGTTTGTCGTTGTGGGTGACTTGCCAAGCGACCTGTGGGTGCGCAAGCGCCAGCCGCCGCGCGGCTTCGATCGCGTGGTGCGCTTCGGTCTGCGGCGTTTTCAAAAATTTGCGCCGCGCGGGGACCGTATCGAACAGGGCGCGGCAGTCCACCTCGGTCCCAGGAGCCATCGCATATGGAGTGAGCTCGCCACTGCGGGCATCGAGCTTCATGCCGTGCGGCGCTTCGCGGGGGCGGGACGCGATCGTGAGGTGGGTGACCGCTGCGATCGCCGCAAGCGCTTCGCCGCGAAACCCTTTGGTGGTGACGGAGAGGAGCGCCTTGAGCGAATCGATCTTGCTCGTAGCGTGGCGAGCTACCGCGAGCGGGAGTTCCGAAGCGGGAATCCCACAGCCGTCGTCACGGACGCAGACCCGTTCGATACCGCCCGCTTCGAGGTGGATCGCGATTTCGGTGGCGCCCGCGTCGAGGCTGTTTTCTGCGAGTTCTTTGACGATCGACGCCGGCCGTTCGACCACTTCGCCTGCGGCGATCTGGTTGATGAGGGTGTCGGGCAGAAGCTGGATCGGCATCGCCTGATTGTACGACAGGTGTACAATCGAGCGAAGCACGGACGATGAGGAGCGGCAATGGCTGCGGAGAAGCGCTTGGTGATCTTGATTTCGGGGCGGGGGAGCAACATGGAGGCGATCGTGCGGGCGCAGATTCCCGGCGCGACGGTTGCTGCGGTGATCAGCAACCGGCCCGACGCCGCGGGGTTGCGCTTCGCACAACAGCATGGCATCGCCACCGAGGTGGTCGATCACAAGGCGTTCCCGACGCGCGATGCGTTCGATAAGATGCTTGCCGAGCGCATCGACCACTATCGGCCCGATCTGGTGGTGCTCGCGGGGTTCATGCGCATTTTGGGCGAAGCGTTCGTTCGCCGCTACGAAGGGCGAATGATGAATATCCACCCGTCGCTCCTTCCAGCGTTTCCCGGCTTGCACACCCACGAGCGCGCGATTGCCGAAGGGTGTCGGGTGCATGGCGCAACGGTCCATTTCGTCACGCCGGCGCTCGATCATGGCCCGATCATCGTTCAAGCGGCGGTGCCGGTGTTGCCCGAGGATACGCCAGAGACGCTCGCCGCACGGGTGTTGCGCGAAGAGCACCGTATCTATCCGCAAGCGATCCGCTGGTTCGTCGAAGGTCGGATCTCGCTGACCCCGGAGGGACGAGTCGTGGTGGCGCAGGCGCGCTTTCCCGACACCGCCTTGCATGTGCCAGCAACGACGGAACGCGAGGAAGCACACATATGACGATCGGGTGGCGTGGGCATGGCCGGTGGGTGGCGCGTTTAGTGGCGCGGTTGGTGATGTTGCTCTGTGCGGTGGTCGCATTCGGAAATGCGGCACACGCGGCGTTCGTTCTGCCCAGCGAGGGGCGCGCCCAGTACGCGGTCAAGAAAGGGGGGATGACCCTGGGTATGGCGCAACTGGAATGGCACGTTGCGCCGGACGGCCGCTATCGCGTCGCCCTTTCGTCACAGACTACCGGGTTGGCTGCGCTCTTGAGTAACTATTCGGAAACCCGGGTGAGCGAAGGGCGCGTGGTGTCTGGGTGGTGGGTGCCCGAGCGGTCTTTGCGCGAGCGGCCAGGAAAGGACGATGAGGTGATCGCGCGTGCCGGGGACGCGGTCGTGGTTACCCGGAAAGGACGTACGCTGCGCTACGCAGCACCAGAGACGGCTCAGGATTTTTTGAGCCTTCTTTTGTCGTTACCCGCGCGCGCCGCAGCGGGAAAACCACACGGCAAGACGGTACTGCTTGGGGTCAAGCGCGCCAAAACCATCACCTACCGCGTCGCGGAAACGCAATCGGTGACGTTGCCGGACGGGCGGACGGTTCCTGGGTTGGCGTTCCAAGCTGAAACCGAAAATAAGGATTGGCAGGTGACCGTCGAGTGGCAGGTCGCACCGATCGTCCGTTTGGTGCGCCTGAACATTCACGGGGAAGAGGGTGATTTTGCCTATGAACTTACGCGCTGAATGGCATCCGCAACGGGTGCAGGCCGTGGTTCAGGCGCTATCGGAAGCGCTGACCTTTGCGGCACCGGCAGACAAGGTGCTTTCGGCGTTTTTGCGCGCCTGGCCCCGGTTGGGGCAGCGCGATCGCGCATGGGTTGCCGAAACCTATTACGGCGTGATTCGCCACTATCGCCGCCTCACCGTCTGGGCCGAGAGTACCGCGCCGCGCCATCTCCTGCTGGCATGGTTGGTGGTGGGACGAGGCGTTTCGGTGGCGCAACTGGCGCCGCTCCTCCGGCGAGAAGAGGGGGAGTGGTTGGCGCAGCGCAAAGCGGCGATTGCGGGCTACGCCTGGCGTGACGCCGAACGGCTGAGCATGCCCGATTGGTTGTGGGCACGGCTCGTGACCGCGTATGGGGTGGAGGAAACGCAGCGCATCGCGTCGAGTATGCTCCAGCCAGCGCCGCTCGATCTGCGGGTCAACACCCTCAAAGCGAAGCGCAGCGACGTGATGGCTACGTTCATGGCCGAAGGGCTCGAGGCGCACGAAACGCCTTGGTCGCCGTGGGGCGTGCGCCTGGCTGAAAAGGTGGCCTTGCAACGCCATCCGTTGTACCGCGACGGTATCGTCGAGGTGCAGGACGAAGGGAGTCAGTTGGTCACCCGGTTGGTCGCACCCAAGCGGCGACAGACGGTGGTCGATTTCTGCGCGGGCGCCGGCGGCAAGACGCTGGTGTTGGCCGCGCTGATGGTCAATAGCGGCCAGATTTACGCGTGCGATGCGATCGCAAAGCGCCTCGCGGGTTTGCATCCCCGTTTGGCGCGTGCAGGCGCAACGAACGTCCAACCGATGGCGATCGCCGATGAGCACGACCCAAAGCTTGCCCGGCTGGCAGGAAAAGCCGACCGCGTCTTGGTCGATGTGCCGTGCTCCGGGATCGGAACATTACGCCGTAATCCCGATTTCAAATGGCGCCAAACGGAAGCCACGGTGGCGGCGCTCACCGCGCAGCAAGCGAGCATCCTAGCGGCGGCGGCCCGGTTGGTGAAGCCAGGCGGGCGGCTGATCTATGTCACCTGTAGCATCCTGCCCGAAGAGAACGACCGCGTGGTGCAGACTTTTCTCGCGGCGCACCCTGCGTTCGCGCCGCTGCCATGGAACGAATTGACCGCGGATTGGCAGCACGGTACGCACGGCACCGCGTTCGTCAATGGCCCGTGTCCAACCGATGGTGTGCCCGAAGCGGTACGGCTTTTCCCCCATGTTCATGGTTGTGACGGCTTTTTCGCGGTGGTGCTCGAGCGCCGTTCCGTCTAGAATAGACAAGGTTTCGAGCCATTCTTTTGTTGACACACAGAGGAGTAGTGTGATGAGTGAGACCTTTACCGCATTGATGATTCGGGAAAACCCGGAAGGGGGGGTGCGCGCCGCGTTGGAGTCGGTGCCGTTTTCAATGCTCGACCCCGGTGAGGTGCTCATTCGGGTTCACTATTCGAGCATCAACTACAAGGATGCGTTGGCGGCAACCGGTAAAGGGAAGATCATTCGGCGTTTTCCCTGTATCGGCGGGATCGATCTCGCCGGAACGGTGGTCGAGTCGAGCGACGACCGTTTTCGGCCCGGTGATGCGGTGATCGCGACGAGCTACGACATCGGGGTGTCGCACCACGGGGGCTATGCCGAGTATGCCCGGATTCCCGCGAAGTGGATCGTGCCGTTGCCTGCAGGCCTCGATCTCTTCGAAGCGATGGCGTTGGGTACCGCGGGCTACACCGCAGCACTGGCGGTCGAGCGGATGGAACACGAAGGTTTGAAGCCGGATGCGGGACCCGTGGTGGTGAGCGGCGCGTCGGGTGGTGTCGGGATGTTGGTGATCCAGATGCTGGCGGGCCGGGGGTATCACGTGGTTGCGCTCACGGGTAAACCCGAAGAGGCCGAGCAATTGAAAACGCTGGGGGCAGCGGAGGTGCTCGATCGCAACACGATCGATTTCGCGGCGACGCGGCCGCTCGAAAAAAGCCGCTGGGCGGGTGCGGTCGACAACGTCGGCGGCCCGATCCTCCACTGGATGTTGGCGACGATGAAACAGGCAGGTACGGTGGCGTCGATCGGTAACGCCGCGTCGCCCAAGCTCGAAACCACGGTCTTCCCCTTCATCTTGCGCGGTGTGAGTCTCTTGGGGGTCGATTCGGCCTACACCGACTTCCCATTGCGCGGTAAGGTGTGGGAGCGGTTGGCGACCGACCTCAAACCGAAACACCTCAAAGCGATCACGCGCGAAGTGCCGCTCACGGCGCTACCCAAGATTTTCGACGAATTCATTTCCGGGAAGGCGAAAGGACGCACGGTGGTTCGTATCGGTGATGAATGATGCATAATTATGGCTAGTCTTGTTGTGCGTTCGAGGGAGGGAAGCCATGGGGGCATACGAAGCGTTTTACCGCCGTTCGATCGAGGAACCCGACGCTTTTTGGGCGGAGGAGGCGAAGCGGATCTACTGGCACAAAGCGCCGGAAGTGATCTGCGACTATTCGCGGCCGCCGTTCGTCAAATGGTTCAAAGGGGGGGAGACCAACCTCTGCTACAACGCGGTCGATCGCCACGCCGCAGAGCGCCCGAACGACACGGCGCTGATCACCGTTTCCACGGAAACGAACGAAGAGAAGCGCTATACCTTCGCGGAACTACAGCGCGAGGTGGAGCGCATGGCTGCGATCTACCTCAGCCTGGGCGTTCGGAAAGGGGATCGGGTGCTCATCTACATGCCGATGATTCCCGAAGCGGCGTTTGCGATGCTCGCGGCGGTGCGCATCGGTGCGATCCATTCGGTGGTCTTCGGTGGTTTTGCGTCGGCGTCGCTCGCCACCCGCATCGACGACGCGCAACCGAAGATCATGGTCACAGCCGACGCCGGAATGCGCAATGGCAAAGCGGTTCCCTATAAGCATCTGGTGGACGAGGCGTGTGCGTTGGCCAAAACGCCGCCCGAGAAGGTGGTGATCGTCGACCGTGGGCTCGACAAAGGGTTTCCGCGGATCGAAGGGCGCGACCTCGATTACGCGACCCTGCGCGCGCAGCATCTCGATGCTTCCGTGCCGGTGGCGTGGGTCGAATCGACCCATCCCAGCTACATTCTCTATACCTCCGGCACTACCGGTAAGCCCAAAGGGGTGCAGCGTGACACGGGCGGTTACGCGGTGGCGCTCGCGGCGTCGATGGACTACATCTTCTGCGGCAAAGCCGGCGAAACGATGTTCGCCACTTCCGACATCGGCTGGGTGGTCGGCCACAGTTACATCATCTACGGGCCGCTTCTGGCGGGCATGGCGACGATCCTGTACGAAGGGACACCGTTGCGCCCAGACCCGGGAATCTGGTGGCGGATGGTCGAGCAATACCGTGTCACTGTGATGTTCTCCGCCCCCACCGCGATTCGGGTGCTCAAAAAGCAGGATCCGAAGTATTTGAAATGTGCCGATCTCTCCAGCCTCAAGCATCTGTTCCTCGCTGGCGAGCCGCTCGATGAAACCACCCACCGCTGGATCCACGAAGCGCTGGGCAAGCCGGTGATCGACAACTACTGGCAAACCGAAACCGGTTGGCCGATGCTCGCGATCTGCCGCGGGATCGAAGAAAAGCCCATCAAGTACGGTTCGCCGGGGTTTCCGGTCTATGGCTACAACCTAAAGATCTTCCGCGAAGACGGCACCGAGTGTGGGCCAAACGAGAAAGGAATTGTCGGTGTCTTGCCACCGCTGCCGCCGGGGTGTCTGAGTTCGGTGTGGGGAGACGAAGCGCGCTTCATCAGCTCCTACTTCAGCCTCTTCAAAGAGCCGCTCGTCTATTCGTCGGCCGATTGGGGCATCAAGGACGAAGCGGGTTACCACTTCATCCTGGGGCGCACCGACGACGTGATCAACGTGGCGGGGCATCGTTTGGGAACGCGCGAAATCGAGGAGGCGGTGCAATCACATACCGCGATTGCCGAAGTGGCGGTAGTTGGCGTACATGACGAAGTGAAGGGACAACTGCCGGTTGCGTTTGCGGTGGTCAAAGACCCGACGCTGGTGGAAACCACGCAAGCGCGACAGAAGCTCGAAGCGGAAGTGAAGCAAAAAGTGGACGAACTCTTGGGCGCGATTGCTCGACCGCACCGCGTCTATTTCGTCTCCGGTTTGCCCAAGACCCGCTCCGGCAAGATGTTGCGCCGTTCGATCCAAGCGCTCGCCGAAGGGCGCGATACCGGCGACCTCACGACGATCGAAGACCGTTCCGCGCTCGACCAGATTGCGGAAGCGCTCAAGACGCAGTGAGCGGCGCGCGCTCGGCGCCGCGTTGAGTCGCGTCCGGTAACGCGCACCGCTTGGGGCTGAAGCCACAAGCGGTGCGTTCTTTTTCGAGGGGGCGATAAGCGGATCGGTTGGGTATTCGCGCTTGCCGCGCTAAAATGCCCGTTTTGGGGAACCCAGAGTTGGGGTTCCCTCTTTTCGTTGGGGAAGGAATGGCAATGACCCATCTGATGAACACCTACGCCCGCTTGCCTGTGGCGTTCGCGCACGGGGAGGGGGTCTGGCTCACCGACGAAGCCGGGAACCGCTATCTCGACGCCCTTGCGGGCATCGCGGTCTCGACCTTAGGGCACGCCCATCCGCGCCTTGCCGAAGCGATTTGCGCCCAAGCCAAAAAGGTGCTCCACACCTCGAACCTCTATCGCATTCCCGCGCAGGAGGCCCTCGCGGAACGGCTGTGCGCGTTGAGCGCGATGGAAGAGGTCTTCTTCGCCAATTCGGGCGCGGAAGCCAACGAAGGGGCGATCAAACTGGCCCGCCTCTATGGCCATCGGCGCGGCATTGCGCGGCCGAAGATCGTCGTGATGGAGCAGGCGTTTCACGGACGGACGCTCGCCGCGCTTTCGGCAACCGGTAACGTGAAAGCCCAGCAGGGTTTCGAGCCGCTCGTCGAAGGGTTCGTCCGGGTCCCGTTCGGTGATCTCACTGCGCTGACGGCTGCACTCGCCGATTCCGACGTCGTCGCGGTGCTCTTCGAAGTGATCCAGGGAGAAGGCGGGATTCGCCTCGCCGCGCCCGAGGTCGTGCGGGCGATCCGGGAGATCACCGCGGCGCGGGGCGTGTTGATGATGTGCGACGAGGTGCAGTGTGGCGTTGGGCGCACCGGCCATTGGTTCGGTTGGCAGTGGGCCGCTGCGGCGCTGGGGGTGGCGCCGGAGGCGCTGGCACCGGACGTGATGACGCTCGCAAAAGGGCTCGGTTCCGGCGTACCCCTAGGTGCGCTCCTGGCACGGGGGCCTGCCGCTGGGGTTTTCGGTCCGGGAAATCATGGATCGACGTTTGGCGGCAATCCCTTGGCGTGCGTCGCCGGGCTCACCACGCTCGCGGTGATCGAGGAAGAGGGATTGCTCGCGAACGCGGCGGCACGCGGCGCGCAACTCAAGAACGCACTGCAACAGGCGTTTGCTGACCTTCCCGCGGTTCAGGAGGTGCGCGGGGAAGGACTGATGATCGGAGTGGTGCTCGACCGCCCCTGTGGTGCCTTGGTGCGGACCGCGCTCGAGGAGGCGCGGTTACTGATCAACGTGACCGCCGAGCGGGTGATACGCCTTTTGCCGCCGCTCGTCATTTCGGAAGCTGAGACGGAGGAGATCGCCGCGCGGCTGGTGCCGTTGGTGCGGCGATTCGTGAGGGGAGGGGAATAGACGATGCCAGCGGTCCAACACTATTTGCAATTCCGCGATTTTTCCGCGGACGAATATCGTTACCTCTTCGATCGTGCGGCGTGGATCAAGCGTAAGTTCAAGCAGTACGAACCGTGGCATCCGCTCTTCGATCGCACGCTGGTGATGATCTTCGAAAAAGCGAGCACCCGCACCCGCCTTTCGTTCGAAGCGGGGATTCAGCAGTTGGGTGGCTTCGCCGTCTATCTCAATACCCGTGACTCACAGCTTGGCCGCGGCGAACCGGTCGAGGACGCGGCGGAGGTGATCTCCCGGATGAGCGATCTGGTGATGATCCGTACCTTCGAGCAGGCGATCGTCGAGCGCTTCGCGGCGCGTTCGCGGGTGCCGGTGATCAACGGGCTCACCAACGAATTCCACCCGTGCCAGGTGATGGCCGATATCTTCACTTTCATCGAGCACCGCGGTGCGATCCAAGGCAAGACCGTGGCGTGGATCGGGGATGCGAACAATATGTGCAACACCTGGTTACAGGCGGCGGAAGTGCTCGACTTCAAAGTGAACGTCTCGACCCCGCCCGGCTATGCGGTCGATCCGGCGGTCGCGCAAGTCACTCCGAACGGCCACTATGAGTGTTTTGCCGATCCGATGGACGCGGCGCGTAACGCCGACCTGATTACCACCGACGTCTGGACGTCGATGGGGTTCGAAGAGGAGTCCGAAGCGCGGCTCCAGGCGTTCCGCGACTGGCAGGTCGACGCCGAAATGATGGCTGTCGCCAAACCCGACGCGCTTTTCATGCACTGCTTGCCCGCGCACCGCGGCGAAGAGGTCACCGCCGAGGTGATCGATGGCCCGCAGTCGGTGGTCTGGGACGAAGCGGAAAACCGGCTGCACGTGCAGAAGGCGCTGATGGAGTACCTGGTGCTGGGACGGATGGAAGGGTAGGGTCAGCACGGTGTTACCGATTTCGCCGCCGAAGGGGGAAGTTGCGCCCGCCAGTGGGCCAGAAGCGCAAGCATCGCATCCGCGGCGGCGACCGTTGCTTCCCACACGGCCCAGCGCGCCTCGGGGTGATCCGGGTATTCGTGGGTGATGCGGTTGCACAAAGCGCGCCAGGTCAGCCAGGTATCGGCCTCCAGAAACCCGAGCTTCTCTAAGCGGTTGAGGCGGTCGCGCATTGCCATCGTCTCGATGGGTTCCGCAAGTACCTCGAGCGTGGCTGGGATCAAGCGTTCGCCCACTGCGTCTTGGAGTTTCAGGAATCGAAAAAGGATCTGATCAAGAAGGCGAAGCCGCTGCGCGTCACTTTCGACAACCTCGGGTTGGCGTTCACAGGCGGGAAGCGCAGACCAGTCGGCGAGCGCTGCTTTGAGCACTGCGGCCTGCCGATCGATTTCAGCCCATGCGGCGGTTAACCGCAGCTGGGGCAACGCGTAGGGGTCCTTTATAACCGACACAACTCGATTCCTTCTTCGGCAATGCGTCGCAGTATTGGAGACGAAGGGGTCTCTGGGGTAACGATCACGATATCGATTTTTTGTTCGTCAAGGATGGCTGCCAATCGTGCCCAGAAGCGGTTGGCAAGCGCTACCCGTTCCGAATGGCTCAGACGCACGGGTACGTGCAAGCAAAGGTCGATGTCTCCGCCGCGTCTCCCTGGGTCGGTGCGCGATCCGAAGAGTATGACACGGCTTGCTGGCGGCAAGAGTTGTGCCGCTGCGGTAAGAATCGCACGCCGCTCGGCTGGACTCAGGCGCGGTAAATCCTGTTTCGCAGGATGCGCCCGTAAGGCGCCATCCCGCGCAGAAGATTGGGTGGTTTGAGCGAATGTCATGCGCCAATGATAGAATAATTACCCTTACTTGACAATTTTCCCTTTTGGTTGCAACGACAGGAAAACACCCAAAAATGAGCGACGTGCGCAAAGTGGTGCTCGCCTACTCCGGTGGGCTCGATACCTCGGTGATTCTCAAATGGTTGCAGGATACCTATCGCTGTGAAGTGGTGACATTCACCGCCGACCTTGGGCAGGGTGAAGAGTTGGAACCTGCGCGGCAAAAAGCGTTGGCGTTGGGGATCAAGCCGGAAAATATTTTCATCGACGATCTGCGCGAAACGTTCGTGCGCGATTTCGTCTTCCCAATGTTTCGCGCCAATGCCATTTATGAAGGCGAATACCTGTTGGGGACCTCGATTGCCCGTCCGCTGATCGCCAAGCGCCAGATCGAGATCGCGCGAGCGACCGGAGCCGACGCGGTTGCGCATGGCGCGACGGGCAAAGGGAACGACCAAGTACGTTTCGAGTTGGGGTACTACGCGCTGATGCCCGAGATCAAAGTGATCGCGCCGTGGCGCGAGTGGGATCTCAACTCGCGGGAAAAATTGCTCGCGTATGCCGAAAAGCACGGGATCCCGATCGAACAGAAACACCGCGAAGGAGGTGCCCCTTATTCGATGGACGCGAACCTGCTCCATATCTCGTACGAAGGCCGCCACCTCGAAGATCCGACCGCGGAACCGGAAGCGTCGATGTGGCGTTGGACGGTCGCGCCTGAAGAGGCACCGGACACGCCTGAGTACGTCGAACTGACTTTCGAAAAGGGCGATCTGGTCGCGATCGACGGCGAACGGATGCGACCGCACGAACTGCTCGCGAAGCTCAACGAATTGGGCGGTAAACACGGTGTGGGGCGGCTCGATCTGGTGGAGAACCGCTACGTCGGGATGAAGAGCCGCGGCTGCTATGAAACTCCGGGCGGGACGATCCTGCTGAAAGCCCACCGCGCGATCGAGTCGATCACGCTCGACCGCGAAGTGGCGCACCTCAAAGACGATTTGATGCCGCGCTACGCCGCGCTTATCTACAACGGCTACTGGTTCAGCCCCGAGCGGCAAGCGTTGCAGGCGCTCATCGACTTCACGCAGCAGACGGTGAATGGTTGGGTGCGGGTGAAGCTCTACAAAGGGAGCGTGATGGTGGTGGCGCGCGACTCCGCAACCGATTCGCTCTTCGATCCGACGATCGCGACCTTCGAAGACGACCGCGGCGCGTACAACCAGAAGGACGCCGAAGGGTTCATCCGGCTCAACTCGTTGCGGTTGCGCATCGCAGCGAAATTGGCGGCAAAACGGCGTCGCTGACTGCCAACGCGAGTAGCGGCCCCCGGTGCATCGACAACATGAGGTCATGAAGCGCGAGAAACGGCGATGGGTGAGGACCTGATTCTGGGGCTGACGTTCGAAGAGTGGGAGGAGTGGGCGCTGCGCATCCTCATTCCAGCGTTCATTCTCTACATGATCTTCATCATCGGTAACCTGGCGTGGAAGTCGAAAGCCGGCAAATACGGGACCTTGTGGCTCTTCGTCGCGCTCGGTGTCGGGTTCATCGGGTTCATCGCCAAGGGGATCATCGAATGGTTCATGACCCATTAGCGGACGAGGGACCGCTCCACGCGCTCTTGGTGGACCCAGGCGAGGCGTCGGGAAAGTTCCTTGCGCGCACCCTGGACCGATTCGGATTGCGAATCCACCGCGCTTATGACGGTACGAGCGCACTCAGAATGGCCGGTGAGATCCGGTTTGATGTGGTGCTCACCACCTATGTGTTGCCCGACGACGATGGGATTTCGCTGGCGGCGAAACTCCGCCCGTGGCTCAAGGAAGCGGCGCCGGTGGTGATGGTTACCTCCGAGAATGACCAGGTGTTGCTGGAGCGCGCCTTTCGCAATGGGGTCACCGACGTCTTCACGCGCGACGACTTGGCGCAACTGGAAAACTTCCTCAACTATTTCCTCGCCCACCGCACCGATATGCTCGCGGGCGCGTCGCTGTTGTTGGTCGAAGATTCGCCGTTGCAGCAGCGCAGCCTGCAGGCGATCCTTGAGCGGCGGCGCTATCGGGTGGAAACGGTGGGCAGTGTCGCAGCCGCACGTGCGGCAATGACGCAGAACGAATACGAACTGTTCGTGATCGACCTCGTGCTCGCCGATGGCGAGAGCGGCTTGTCCCTCATTCGGCAGCTGCGTCGCCGTCCGGAAGATTTCGTCCTCAATCCAATCATCGTTTTGACGGGCTTTCACGATACCGCGCGCAAGAACGAACTCTACCGCTTGGGGGTGAACGATTACGTGGTCAAACCCCCGCACGACGTCGAGCTCTTGGCACGGGTCCACAATTTGGTCCTGATGCGCCGCCTCTACCTCCAGGCGCGCGAACGCGAACGGCTACTGCAGGTGATGGCGGTGACCGACAAACTCACCGGTATTCCCAACCGTCACGCGTACGAAGACGTGGCGCGCCGCTATTTCGAACGCGCAAAGCGCGATGGCAAGCCGCTTACGCTTCTGGTCGTCGATATCGACCGTTTCAAGCGGATCAACGATACCTTCGGACATGCTTACGGCGACAAGATCCTTATTGAGGTAGCACAGCGCATTGCCAAATCGGTGCGCGCAAGCGATTTCCTCGCCCGTTTCGGCGGGGAGGAGTTCGTCGTTTTGCTGCCCAACTGCGATCTTGCCCATGCGGCGAAGAAAGCGGAACGGATCCGGCGGGATATCGAGCAGCACGTGCGCGACAAAACGGGCGAATCCGTTACGGTGAGTATTGGCGTAGCGGAACTCGCGCCCCAAAAAGAAACGTTCGACGAAGGGTTTGCGCGTGCTGACGCCGCGCTCTATGCAGCAAAGGTGCAGGGGCGCAACCGCGTCGCGGTCGCTGCCCCGGCTACCCACTGATCGCTCTCCCTTTTCGGGTGACGGTTTTTCAGGCTGAGAGCATCGCGTCGGCAGGTGCGGTTGCGGGTAGGGCTTGCCCGAAGAAGCCTTCGGTGTGGATGCGTGCCTCGGGGGCGCCCAACGCCAGCGCCGCTGCCCGGCAATCGGCAACGAATTCGGGGCTTCCCGCGATGAAGACCGAATAGGCGGAAAGGTCGGGGAAGTACTGGGGTAGGAGCGCAGGGATCCGTCCGTGCCAGTAACCTTCGGCGGTTTCGCGGGTGAGTGTTGCCTTGTAGGTGAAGTTGCGGTGTTTCGTTTCCCAGTACGCCATCATCCCCAGTGCATAGCAATCGGCGCGCGTGCGGCCGGAGTGGATCAACGTCACCGGTTTGCGGTAGCCGCGTCGCAACGCCGCTTCGGTGAGCGCGAGCACCGGCGCGAGCCCCGTGCCCGCAGTGAGACACAGGACCGGCGTTTCTGCAGAAGGGTCGCCGATGAAGGTGCCGTAGGGGCCGTCGATCTTGACGATTTCGCCAACTTGAAGCTGCTCTGTAGCCCAGACGCTGGTGACGCCCCCGTCGATCTTTGCGATTTGCAATGCCAATTCCCCGTCGGGGCGCGGTGCATTCGCAATCGAATACGAGCGCGCTGGGTATTCGCCCCGCAGGTCGGAGAGCATCACGTACTGCCCAGGCCAGTACCGCATCGGTTGACCGACGGGGCGGAGGCGCAGTTCGACGACACGGGGCGTGCGCACGATCCGGTCGACGACGACAAAGCGTTGGTTTTCCCGCGGGGGAAAGAGTTTGGGTTTGGCGTCCGCGGTGCCCCATTCGATCACCAGGACTTTGGAAAGCGGTTTCGCCATACACATCAGGCCGTACCCTTCCCGGCGCTCGTCTGGCGAAAGCGCCATGTCGAGCACGACCCCTTGATCGAACTGCCCTTCCCGCACTTTGACTTTGCATTCGCCGCAAGCGCCAGCGCGGCAGTTGTTGGGCAGCGCATAGCCCGCCTTTTCCAGCGCGGTGAGGACGGTGTCGCCCGGTGCGCAGACCACCTCGCGGTTGGACGGGTAGAGACGAATGACCGTGGGTTCCATCGTGGGCTCTCCTGGGACGACGGGCGCCACCGGGCGCCCGGACGCAATGGTTTGTGGTTATTGGTGCGGATCAAAAGACTGGGATGATCGACGCCATGTCGACCTCGCTCACCTCTTCGCCCGAGATACCGACCTCCGGGATCGCGGGGAAGGGGATCCCGTAGCGGTCGAGCACCCCTTTGAGGTTGAGGATCGCGTTGCGCCAGTTCTCTTTCTTCGCCTCATAGGTGGGGATGCCGAATCCAGCTTGGCGCGCGACCTCTTCGGCTTCGCGCTGCGTCGGGATGAAGTCTTCGGGCAGATCCCAGAACTCCATCGGCGGTTCGAAGAGGACCGCCGAGAGGAAGAGGTACCCAGCGCGGATCTGTTTGGTGACGAGCGCTTTGTCCTCGACGGGGAGTTTCGGGTAGTCGCGCTCCATCAACGCCATGCAGATCGCCATGTGGCGCCCTTCGTCGCGGCCGATGTTGCGGAACGCCTCTTTGAAGACCAGTTCGCGGCTGTTGTCGTGCATCTGTTTGAAGATGGTCGCCGCAGCGATTTCGCCCATCAGGAACGAAGAGAAGAGCACCGCGAGCGAATACTTCGGCACCGCGTTCTTGTACCCGTTCCAGTAGCGGCCACCGTTGTAGTAGAGCCATTTCGCGTTTTTCTGTAGCCGTTTGCCGAGTTCCGTCTTGGGTTGATAGGTGAGCGGGTCGTGGTGATCGAGGAACTTCTTGATCGCCAGACCGCACATCTGCTCGTGGTTCTGTTCGTCACGGGTGATCGAGAAGAAGCAACGGCGGACCGGATCTTCTTCGTGCTCTTCGTAGGTCTTGATGAGCGCCGACGCAAAGACGGGCGGTGCCGAGGCGTCGAAAACCGAAAGGAGCGTCCACCAGTAGCCGATCGCTTCGCGCTCTTCCCAGCTGTAGGAGTCGACGTCGAGGGTATCCCACGGCAATTTTTTCGGATCCCAGTTTTCGCGTTGCGCGGCGTCCCAGATCTCTTCGAGCTTCATCGTCTGGGCGTGCCACGACAGCGGATAGACGTTGGGTTGTGGGGTTTGCGGCGGAAACTCCATTTTCAGCGCGAGTTTTTCGTTGTGTGCCATCGGACTTCCTCCTTGTGTGTGGGTTGTGCGGGTTCAAAAATCGCAAACTGATTTGCGTGTGTTGAATTTTATGCCGATGCGCCCAATTTTTCTTTGATCTAAATCAAAAAACATGCAAATAATCCGACCGGTCGGTCAAAAATAAGCGTAAGCGGTGACGGTGGGGGGAATGCTATACTGCGGAAACCCAAGCAAAGTGGGACGAATAGGGTGCAATGAGCGATCCAGAGCGGCAATCCGGGCAGGGTGGAATTGGCGATACGGAGCAGGGTGGAGCCGGGTGGACGCCCGAAGCGATCCGATCCGCGTTGCGTCTGCCACACACGTTTCCGGGGCCCTACGGTGATGATGGGGCGCGGGCCGAGCGTTGGCTCGCTGCGGTATTGGCCGTATTGACCCCACACCCCGAGCAGGGCG
Source organism: Hydrogenophilus thermoluteolus (assembly GCF_003574215.1). Lineage (NCBI taxonomy): Bacteria > Pseudomonadati > Pseudomonadota > Hydrogenophilia > Hydrogenophilales > Hydrogenophilaceae > Hydrogenophilus > Hydrogenophilus thermoluteolus. The sequence continues at coordinate 485,020 of NZ_AP018558.1, forward strand.
TTTCGGTGCTGCTGACGCGGCGCACCCCCCATCTCTACCACCACCCGGGGCAGATCAGTTTTCCTGGGGGCCGAGTGGAGAGGGGGGAGTCACCGGAACAGGCCGCGTTGCGCGAAGCGCAAGAGGAGGTCGGGCTTGCCCCCGAACGGGTGACAATCCTAGGTGCGCTTCCAGACTATGTGACCGTAACCGGTTACCGGGTGACGCCCTTGATCGCGTGGAGCGATGCGCTGGGACCGCTCGCACCCGATCCGTTCGAAGTGGCGGAGGTTTTTTTCACGCCACTTGCCCATTTCGCAGACCCCAACCGCTATCTGCGCCTGAGTCTCATCTATGACGGCCAACCGCGTTACTACTGGGCTGCGCCGTGGCGCCACTATTTCATCTGGGGCGCCACCGCGGCCATGTTGCGCCAGTTGGCGTTGCGGCTGGCTGCTTGTCGGGCGGGCGCGTCGGGTTCCCTTTCTCAAGATCGCGCTTCGGGTTCCTCTTCCGGATAAGGTCCTGCACCCAAACCGATGGGGGGCGGAGCATGCCGGACCAGTTTGTCGAAGATCGCTTGCCACTCGTCGCGCGTCGTGGTTCCGACCATAGGATCGCTGCCGCCTTGACGCCACCCTTCGGCGACCCATGCCCAGTCTTCAGGGGTGAAGTGGCGTTCGGCAATCGGTAACACCTCGCGCTCCTCGGTCATCATGTGCTGACGGTAGAAGTGGGCGTAGCGGTCGAATACGTCACGGAAACGGTCGAAACCGCCCGGTTCACGGCTTGCGAAGGCGTGCAGCGCCGCCTCGAGCTCGGCGATGCGCTGTTCCGCTGCGGCGTGCTCTTTTTCGAGACGGGCGATCACCGCATCCGCTTCGCTCGTTTTTTCTTTGAGCCGGGCGAAGAGGTAGCGATCTTCGTTGGGGTGGTGGCGCCGTTCGGGGTATTCGGTAAGGTAATAAAGCATCGCGCGCAGGAGGCGAAAGTCCGGTTCGATCCGGCCAGCGCCGATTTCGTCGAGCAGGAAACGGAGCGCGTGCAATACCGCGGCAAGCGCCTGGTGTTCGTCTTCGATGAGCCGCCACGCGCCATGAAAGCGCTGTGCAGCGTCGGCGTTCACGTTTTTCGCGTTCATCGGCAGATCCTTTTGCTTACACCGCAGCCAGTTTTTCTTGACGTTTGCTCATGCCCAGGTAGGTTTCGATCACCTGCGGGTCGTTCGCCAGCCGCTCTGCAGGCCCTTCCAGGGTCATTTCACCGGTTTCCAGCACATAGCCGTAGTCGGCAACCTGCAGCGCGGCGCGGGCATTCTGTTCGACCAGAAGGATCGATACGCCTTGTTCGCGCAGCCGCGCGATGGTGCGGAAGATCTCGCGGATGATGAGCGGCGCGAGCCCCAGAGAGGGCTCGTCGAGCATCAGGAGCTTCGGTTTGGCCATCAACGCACGCCCCACCGCCAGCATCTGCCGTTCGCCCCCCGAAAGTGTCGTCGCCAGTTGATTCCGGCGCTCTTTGAGGCGGGGGAAGAGTTGGTAGACTTCGTCGAGCGTTTCGGGGATCGAGCGATCCCCTTTACGATAGCGCTGGAACGCACCCAGAATGAGGTTGTCTTCGACGCTCATTTCACCGAAGAGTTCGCGCTTTTCGGGAACGAGTGCCATGCCGCGCTGCACCAAGTGTTCGACGTCGGGCACAGGGACAGCTGCTCCCGCGAAATGGATCGTTCCTTGGCTGGGCAGTAGCCCCATGATCGCGGAGAGCAGGGTCGTTTTTCCGGCACCGTTGGGACCAATCACGGTGACGATCGACCCGGCGGGAACAGTAATCGAGACCCCGTGCAGCGCTTCGACCTTGCCGTAGCGCACGTGGAGGTTTTCGACCGAGAGGATGGTGTCGTTCATCGCAGGCACTCCTTACTGCACGCCGCCCAGGTAAGCTTCGAGCACACGGGGGTCTTGCTGGACTTCGTCCGGTAACCCTTCGGCGATCTTGCGTCCGAACTCCATCACGACGACACGGTCGGCCAGGTTCATCACGAAGTCCATGTCGTGTTCGACCAAGAGAATGCCGATGCCTTCGGCACGCAGCGCTTTGAGGAGCTCCGCGAGCGCGGCCTTTTCTTTATGGCGCAGCCCTGCGGCCGGTTCGTCGAGAAGCAGCAACGACGGATCGCTCATCAGCGCGCGGGCGATTTCGACGATCCGCTGTTGGCCAAGCGCCAACGCGCCGGCTTCGGTGTGGAGGTACGCTCCTAAGCCGACCCGTTCGATCTGCCGCCGCGCTTCCGCGAGAATCCGCGCCTCTTCCCTCCGTTCCAGATGGAGCATCGCGGGGAGGACTCCCGCGTGGGTGCGCAGATGGGCGCCGATTGCGACGTTGTCGAGTACCGAAAGGTTGGGGAGTAGCCGAACGTGCTGGAAGGTGCGGCTCATTCCCAGCGCGGCGATTTCACGCGACGGTTTGCCGGTGATGTCGACGCCGCGGAAGGTGATCTTTCCTTCCGTTGGGGTATCGACGCCCGAAATCTGGTTGAAGAAGGTCGATTTGCCGGCGCCGTTCGGGCCGATGAGCGCGAGGATCTCTCCCGCATGGATGGTCAGCGACATCTTGTCGTTCGCTACCAGCCCTCCGAAACGGCGGGTGACCTGGTCCGCTACCAGCAATACCTCGCCGCGTTGCGGTTTGGCTTGGCTGGGAAGCGCCTCGGCCGTTTCAGGCATCCAGCGCGGCGTCGCTTTCACGGGGGCGTAGCGCCGCAGGATCGGCCAGATGCCGTCACGCGCTTGCTGCAGCACTACCACCATCACCAGGCCGAAGACGATGAGTTCGAAGTTGCCGCTCTGCCCAAGGAGCTGCGGCAGAATGTCCTGCAGCCACTGTTTGGTCAGGGTGATGATTACCGCCCCCAAGAGCGCGCCCCAGAGGTAGCCCGCACCGCCGACGACCGCCATGAAGAGGTATTCGATGCCGATCTGCAGCCCGAACGGAGTGGGGTTGACAAAGCGCTGCATGTGGGCGTAGAGCCACCCCGAGAGCGCCGCAAGGAGAGCGGCAAGAAGGAATGCGGTCCGTTTGTAATGGGCGGTGTCGACCCCCATCGCTTCGGCCATCACCACGCCCCCTTTGAGCGCCCGGATCGCGCGCCCGGGGCGGGAATCGAGCAGGTTTGCGGTGGCCCACATCGCCAGCAGGAGCAGTGCCCAGATGAGGGGATAGATCGCTTCGGGTTCGGCAAGCGTCCATGGGCCCACCGTGATCGGCGGGATGCCGCGCATTCCGGTGTGACCGCCCAGGAATTCCAAGTTACCGAAGAGGAAATAGAGGCTCAAACCCCAAGCGATCGTGCCCAGCGGCAGATAGTGCCCGGAGAGTTTCAGCGTGATCGCGCCGATCAGCAGCGCCGCGGCAGCGGTAAGGAGCAAGCCTAGGACGAGCCCCGTCCAGGGCGAAGGAGGGAGCCACGCGAACCATTCGGGGAGCTGCCCCGCGCTCACCACCGCGGTGGTGTAGGCACCCAGCCCGACAAAAGCGGCTTGCCCGAAGCTCGTGAGGCCCGCTACGCCTGTGAGCAACACGAGCCCAAGTGCCACCATCGCATAGAGCGCGATGTAGTTCATCAGAGTGACGTGATAGGTGCCCAAAAGGAACGGCGCGGCGGCTACGAGCACTAGGAACGCGATCAATACCGCCCGCGCGGGGATCGCCCCTTGGGGCGCGAGCGACGGCTTGTCCGGATGGTGAGCGGATAACGAGTTGGGCGCAGACATCACTCTTCCTCCACGTGGTGGGTGGTGAGCGAGCGCCAGAAAAGCACAGGGATGATCAAGGTGAAGACGATCACCTCTTTATAGGCGCTGGCCCAGAAGGAGCTGAAGGCTTCGATGAGACCGACGGCAAGCGCGCCGAGCGCCGCGATCGGGTAGCTCGCCAGCCCACCGATGATCGCAGCGACGAACCCTTTGAGCCCGATGAGAAAACCGGAGTCGTAGTAGAGGGTGGTGATGGGGCTCACCAGCACCCCCGAGATCGCGCCGATCGCAGCGGCAAGGAGCAGCGTCAGCCGTCCTGCTAAATTGGGGGAGATGCCCATCAGGCGCGCACCGTTGCGATTGACCGCGGTGGCGCGAAGCGCTTTACCGTAGAGCGTGCGGCTGAAAAACCACGCGAGGAGTGCGATCAAAACGAGCGAAGCGCCGATCACCCAAAGGGCCTGCCCAGGAATCAGCAGCGGGCCGACCGAAAAGCGATCGTCCCAGAGCGGTTCGGTCCGATACCCTTCGGCGCCGAAGATCAAAAGCCCCAAGCCGACCAGTGCGAGATGCACCGCGACCGAGACGATGAGAAGCACCAGCACCGGTGCTTCGGCAATCGGCTGGTAGAAGATCCGGTAGGTGATCGGTCCCATTGCGGCAATCAGCGTGACGGTGAGGAGAATTCGCGCCCATTGCGGCGTGGTTTGCCAGTCGAACGCATACGCGAATGCCAGGGTGAGCAAAGGCAGGGCGGCATACCAGAAGAGCGCTTCACGCCACGGAACGCTCCGGCCGCGAAAATGGGCGAATGCCTCCATCGCCAGCGCAACGGCACCACCGGCGACGAGCAACCAGACGGTGGCCGGGGTTTTGCCCAGTTCGAGCATCGCAAGCGTCAAGGCTCCGTACGAGACGTATTCGCCTTGTGGGATGAAAATGATGCGCGTGACGGCGAAGACCAGCACTAGGGCGAGTGCCAAAAGGGCGTAGATCGCTGCATTCACGACGCCGTCTTGCGTGAGGATGAGCGCGATTGACCAGTCCATCGCGGCGGTTCTCCTTGAGCGGGCGCAGACAACCACCGCGTTGCCCTAGTGGGGCGACGCGGCGATCGCAGTTCAATTTACCGAGCGGCTGATGCGCGCTTTTATTTGACGTATTTCCAGGTGCCGTTCTGGATCTGGACCATGACGCGCGCGCGCTGATCGAGCCCGAGGTGGTCGTCTTTGCTCATATTGAAGATTCCGTGTGCGCCGGCAACGTTCTTGACGTTTTCGAGCGCGTCACGCAGCGCGACGCGGAATTCCGGCGTACCCGGCTTCGCCTTCTTGAGCGCTTCCGGCAATGCCGCGGCCAGGAGTTTCCCCGCGTCCCAGGCGTGCCCGCCAAAGGTCGAAACCGACCCTTTGCCGTACTTCGATTCGTAGGCTTGGACGTACTCCATTGCTGAAGCTTTCACCGGGTGGTCTGCAGGCAGTTGCTCGGCAACGAGCACCGGCCCGGCAGGCAAGAAGGTGCCTTCACAATCTTTGCCGCAGACCCGGAGGAACGCGTTGTTCGCAACCCCGTGGGTTTGGTAGATCTTACCGCGATAGCCGCGCTCCTTGAGCGTTTTTTGCGGCAGCGCCGCGGGGGTGCCGGAGCCAGCGATCAGGATCGCGTCTGGGTTGGCCTGAACGAGCTTCAACACCTGACCGGTTACCGAGGTGTCGGTACGGTTGTAGCGCTCGTTGGCAATGATCTTGAGCCCACGGGCTTCTGCTACTTTACTGAAGTTTTCGAACCATCCCTCGCCGTACGCGTCGGCAAAACCGATGAACCCGACGGTTTTCACGCCGGAATCGACCATGTGTTCGACGATTGCCGTCGACATCTGGTGGTCGTTTTGCGGCGTTTTGAAGACCCAGTAGCGTTTGGCGTCGACCGGTTCGACGATCCGGTTGCTCGCAGCAAACGAGATCATCGGCACTTTCGCTTCCGCAACGACGTCGATCATCGCGAGCGAGTTGGGTGAAGTGGTCGAACCCATCACCAAGTCGACGTTGTCTTCGGTGATGAATTTGCGGGTGTTCTTCACCGCAGTGGTGGTGTCCGACGCGTCGTCGAGCACGATATAGGTGATTTGTTCACCCGCGATCTCTTTGGGCATCAGTTCGATAGTGTTTTTTTCCGGGATGCCGAGCGACGCGGCGGGCCCAGTGGCCGAAACGGTCACGCCCACTTTGACTTCGGCCCAGGCAGCACCTGCGGCGAACGCAACGCCCAATGCAACGGTCAGCGATTTGAGCACCGGTTTTTTCATGACACGTCTCCTCATTGCCTCCAAGTTGCCCGCACTGACCCGGCGGGGATGGGGTGGCTCTAAATTACCACATATCAAATAAATTTGACAATATCTAACTCAGACTTTTTCGAGCATCATCGCGATGCCTTGCCCGACGCCGATGCACATCGTCGCGACCGCCCAACGGCCGTCGCGGGCGTGAAGGGCGCGCGCCGCAGTGAGCGCGAGGCGCGCGCCCGAGGCGCCAAGCGGGTGACCGAGCGCGATCGCGCCACCGTGGGGGTTGACGTGTTCGGCGTCGTCCGGTAGTCCCAGTTGGCGCAACACCGCAAGTGCCTGCGCCGCGAACGCTTCGTTGAGTTCGATCACGTCGATTTCACTCAGTCGCATACCGGTACGCGCAAGGAGCTTTTGCGTGGCCGGCGCGGGACCGATGCCCATGATCCGCGGCGGCACACCTGCTGTGGCCATCGCGTGGATGCGGGCAAGCGGTGTGAGGCCGTAACGTTCCACCGCAGTGGCGCTGGCAATCAGGCATGCGACCGCGCCGTCATTGACGCCGGAGGCGTTCCCGGCGGTCACCGTACCGTCGGGGCGTACCACCCCTTTGAGTTTGGCAAGCGTTTCCAATGTCGTATCGGGGCGGGGATGTTCGTCGATCGCAACGGTCTGCGTTTCGTCTTTCTTGCCGGTCGGGGCGTCGATCGGAACGATTTCACCCGCGAAATAGCCCGCTTGTTGCGCCGCAGCGGTTCGTTGTTGGCTACGGTAGGCGAACGCGTCTTGGTCGGCGCGGGCAATGCCGAATTCGGCTGCGACGTTCTCGGCGGTTTCGGGCATCGAGTCGGTGCCGTAGCGCTCTGCCATCAACGGATTGATGAACCGCCAGCCGATGGTGGTGTCCTCGATCTTCGCGCTGCGGGAAAACGCGCTCGTGGCTTTCCCCATCACGAACGGTGCGCGGGTCATGCTTTCGACGCCACCCGCGATCATGAGCTCGGCATCGCCCGCGACGATCGCGCGTGCCGCGGTGCCGATCGCATCGAGCCCCGAGCCGCAGAGGCGGTTGATCGTGCTGCCCGGCACTTCGACGGGCAACCCCGCTAGGAGCGCCGCCATGCGGGCGACGTTGCGGTTGTCTTCACCTGCTTGGTTCGCGCAACCGAAAGAGACGTCGTCAAGCGTGGCCCAATCGATTTGGGGGTGACGGGCAACGAGTGCCCGGATGACGTGCGCGGCCATGTCGTCGGGGCGGACATGCGCGAGCGCCCCCCCGTAGCGCCCGAAAGGGGTTCGTACGCCGTCGACGAGATAGACAGGTTCTTTCATCGTGGATCTCCAACCAAATGGGTCACGGGATCAGGGGAAAGGGGATGTTGCGAAGACAACGCAGCGGAAACGGCAGAATTGGCCGTGTGGGCGTGCGCGGCTGCGGGGACGCCGCGCAAAAAAAGCTCGATGACGAGCGGGGCAAGGTCACGATGGGTGAGCGGCCCGTCCGGTCGCAGCCAGGTGAAGGTCCAGTTGATCATCCCGAAGAGGGTCATGGTGAGTGCCGAGACGGTGGTAGGGGAGGTATCGTGCGGGACGAGCGCTGCGATCACCCGTTCGAAGCCGTGCACCACCTGACGCTGTTTGGTGCGGATGACTTCGGCAAGCTCCGTGGGGAGGTGTTTCACGTCCTGCACCAGCACGATGTGGCGGTGCTGCGCATGAGCGTACTCGTCGAGAAACGCGGTGATGAGGGCAACGAGTGCCGCTTCGGCTTCTTGGGGTGTGGAGAGCGACCGGTTGGCCAGCGTCTCACGCACGAGCGTGCAGAGCCGTTCGACGTGGGCGTCGGCAACGTCGAAAAGGATGTGCTCTTTGTCCCGGTAATAGTGGTAGAGGAGCGCCTTGGAAACCCCGCACGCTTTGGCGAGCGTCGCCATCGAAGCCGCGTGAAAGCCCATGCGGGCAAAGAGCATCGCGGCTTTTTCGAGGATCGCTTCTCGCTGCTCTTCGAAGTTGGGGCTGCGCGTGCGGGCCATGGTGTCGGTATGACTCCTTCGTTTAGCGTTCGTCGAAACTGAGTGTCACCTGCTCGGTGAGCGGGTGTGCCTGGCAGGTGAGGACGAACCCTGCTTCGAGGTCTTCGCTTTCGAGCGAGTAGTTTTTGTCCATGCGGACCCGTCCCGCCACCACCTTGGCGCGACAGGCGCAGCAGACTCCATTTTTGCACGAATAGGGGAGCGCGATGCCTGCGGCCAACGCGGCGTCGAGGATCGGGGTGGCACCGCCGGGGTAGGGGAATTCGCGTGTGATGCCATCGACGATCACGCGGATGGTGGCGGAGGTAGCGTCTTGCGGTTCGGCGTGGGTGGGGGGCGCACTTTCGGGCGCGCCAAAACGCTCGTGGTGGATGCGATCCCGCGCGACCCCGTGCGCGAGGAGCGCCGCTTCGACGCCGTCGATCATCGCATTGGGGCCGCAGAGATAGACGATGTCGATCGCTTCGGGCTCCGGGAAAAAGGCGGAAAGGAGCGTGCGGGTTTTGGCTTCGTCGAGCCGACCTTCGAACAGGGGAAACTCTTGCGGCTCGCGGGAGAAGAGCGGAATGAGCAGAAAGCGGTCTGGGTAGCGGTTTTTCAGGTCTTCGATCGTTTCCAGGAACATCGCGCTCGCGCGGGTGCGGTTGCCGTAAAAAAGTGAGACGCGGCTCTGCGGCTCTTCCGCGAGCGCCGTCGCGACGATGGAGAGGATCGGGGTGATACCGCTTCCCGCGGCAAACGCGACGAGGTGGCGTTTTGCGTCCGGGTCAGGTCGAAACTGGAATCGCCCTTGCGGCGGCAGCGCTTCCACGGTCATGCCGGGGGCAAGTTGCTGATTCGCCCAGGTGGAGAAGCGGCCATTGGGGATTTTGCGGATCCCGACGATCCAGCGACCGCTGCCCGGGGTGCTCGCCAGCGAGTAGCTGCGGCGCACCTCTTCGCCGTCGAAGGTGTGGCGCAGGATCAGGTGTTGCCCGGCGGTGAAGGCAAACGCGGCCCGTTGGGATTCCGGTACGTCGAATTCGACCGCAACCGCGTCGGGTGCCAGGCGTTCGATCTGTTTGACGGTGAGGGGGACGAAGGATTCCATGGTGGGTTCAAATCGGTTTGAAGTATTCGAAGGGTTCGCCACAGGCGCGGCAGCGTAGGAGCGCTTTGCAGGCAGTGCTGCTGAATTCGCTCAGTGGTTCCGTATTGCGACTGCCGCAGTGGGGACACGGGATCGTAGGGTGGTAGGTGAGTGGTGCCGCGGTTGCGCGCTTGTCGTCTGATCCCGCGCCACCGCATGAAGGCGGCGCGATGCCCGCCGCTTCGAGTTTGGCGCGGCCTTCGGCGGTGATGCGGTCGCTCGACCACGCGGGGCTCAGCACGAAGCGGACCACCGCGTCGGGATACCCCGCTTGGGCGAGGGCGCGGCGGGTTGCTGCCGCGATCGCTTCGGTTGCGGGGCAGCCCGAATAGGTGGGGAGCAGCTCGATGAGCGGTGCGCCGTTTTCGGCAACGGTGACGCGATGCACCATCCCGAGGTCGACGATCGACAGGTTCGGGATTTCCGGATCGGGGACGGTGGCGAGCACCGCGTGGATCGCGTCTGGTGCGGTCACCATTTGCCTCCAGGATAGGCGCGCTGCAGGTATTGCATTTCAGGTAGCAGGTGGCCCATGTGTTCGCTGTGCCGCCCCCAACGGCCGTGGCTGCGAAAGGGGCTTTCAGGCGGAATGCGCAGTTGCGCTTCGGCAAGGGTCGGTGTCACCGTTTCGCGCCAAGGCGCGGCGAGTTCGCTCGGATGGGGAGCGATGCCAGCTTGCGCCAAGCGGGCGTCGTCTTCGTCGCCTTCGAACCACTCGGCGGTGTACGGCCAGAGGTCGTCGAGTGCCGCCTCGGTTTTGTCGTGGGAAAGCGCGGTGCCGTCGCCCAAACGTACGATCCACCCGCCGGCGTGGCGCTGGTGGTAACGCGCCTCTTTGACCGCTTTGCCAGCGATCGCCGCGAGGTGCGGGTCGGCGCTCGATTGGAGCCGCGCCCAGAGGAGCACCATCCAGCTGGCGAAGAGGAAATGGCGCACCATGGTTCGGGCAAAGTCGCCGTTGGGAAGTTCGGTCATGGTGACGTTGCGGTATTCGTGCTCATAGCGCAGGAACGCGAGCGTATCTTCGTCGCGCCCTTTTCCTTCAAGCGCACCGGCGTAGGTCAGCAGCATCCGCGCTTGGCCGATCAGGTCGAGTCCGAAATTGGCAAGCGCCATCTCTTCTTCGAGTACCGGCGCGTGGCCGCACCATTCGCTGGTGCGTTGCCCCAGGATCAACACGCTGTCGCCGAGCCGAAGGAGGTAGCGAAAGAGCGCCGCTTGCGTTTCGGGATCATAGTCCGGAAGCGTGAGCGCGGTTTCCGCGGCAGGATCTGGTGTGGTTTGCAGCAGTTCGGTGACGAGCATCGCTAACCCCTCACATGTGGTCGACTTCGGCTGGGAGCCGATAGAAGGTGGGGTGGCGATAGATCTTGTCGGCGCTTGGGTCGAAGAGTTCGGGTTTGGCGTCCGGGTCGGAGGCGACGATCTGGTCGGAGCGCACCACCCAGATCGAGACGCCCTCTTGCCGTCGGGTGTAGAGGTCCCGTGCGAGTTCGAGCGCCATGCGGGCGTCGACCGCATGGACGCTGCCGCAGTGTTTGTGTTCGAGCCCGTTCTTGGCGCGGACGAAGACTTCCCACAGCGGCCATTCGTCGCGACGTGGGGTGTCGGTTGGAGTTTGTGTCATCGGAACGACTCCTTTTTGTATCGTTCAGGCAGCGGTGGGGTGGGTGGTAGCCCGCCGGTTTGCTTTTTCGGCATACGCTTCGGCGGCTTCACGCACCCATGCGCCTTCTTCCCAAGCGCGGCGGCGTGCGGCCATTCGGTCGCGGTTGCACGGTCCGTGGCCGTTGATCACGTCCCAGAACGCTTTCCAGTTGATCGGGCCAAAGTCGTAATGTCCACGCTCCGGGTTCCATTTGAGGTGGGGGTCGGGAAGCGTCACCCCCAGCACTTCCGCTTGTGGCACGGTGGCATCGACGAATTTCTGTCGCAATTCGTCGTTCGAGACCCGTTTGATGCCCCAGCGCATCGATTGGGGGCTGTGCACGCTTTCGCTGTCGGGGGGGCCGAACATCATCAGAGCGGGCCACCACCAGCGGTTCACCGCGTCTTGGACCATCGCTTTCTGTTCCGGCGTCCCTTCGCGCATCATCACCAGGAGCGATTCGTATCCCTGGCGTTGGTGGAACGACTCCTCTTTGCAGATGCGTACCATCGCGCGCGCGTAGGGGCCGTAGCTACATTTGCAGAGCGGAATCTGGTTCATGATCGCTGCGCCGTCTACCAGCCAGCCGATCACGCCGACGTCGGCCCAGGTGAGCGTTGGGTAGTTGAAGATCGAGGAGTACTTCGCTTTCCCAGATAGGAGCGCTTCGATGAGTTCGGTGCGGCTGACCCCCAAGGTCTCTGCCGCTGCGTAGAGGTAGAGACCGTGCCCCCCTTCGTCTTGGACTTTCGCAAGCAGGATCGCTTTGCGTTTGAGCGTCGGAGCGCGGGTGATCCAGTTCCCTTCGGGGAGCATGCCGACTACTTCGGAGTGTGCGTGTTGGCTGATCTGGCGAATGAGCGTCTTACGGTAGCCTTCCGGCATCCAGTCTTTCGGTTCGATGAAGTCGCCGCGGTCGATCTTCGCGTCGAATTCGCGCTGGTAGGCTTCCGGCTCTGCCGCGGCGGGGGTAGCGGTTTTCGCCTCTTTCGCCATCAGGTCCATCGCTTGCGTGTACATCGTGGGCTCCTTGTCTCTGCAGGTTAGGCGAACAGAGATTCGCCTGTTCCAGCGTTGGTGATTCTCGTGTTTATTCTTTGGGTCGCTTGTCGATCACCCGGCGCGCCTTCCCGACGGTGACCCGTTCGATCGCAAACGGGTCGCCCACTTCGATCTTCGCGGAGATGCCAACAAAAGTCTTGATGAGGTAGGCAAGCTGTTTGGCCGCCTCTTCGCGAAGATGCTCCTTGCGCCCAACGCCCGCCTCGGGGTTGAGTTCCACTTTGACGGTGAGTTTGTCGAGGTGCCCCTCTTTTTCGACCACCAGCACGTAGTGCGGCGCCAGTTGCGGCACCCGCAGGATGAGCTCTTCGATCTGGGTAGGGAAGACGTTGACGCCGCGGATGATCAACATATCATCGGTGCGGCCGGTGATCTTCGCCATGCGGCGCATGCTGCGGGCGGTAGGGGGGAGCAGGCGCGTGAGGTCACGGGTGCGGTAGCGGATCATCGGCAGCCCCTCTTTGGTGAGGGTGGTGAAGACCAGTTCGCCCTCTTCGCCGTCTGGGAGGGGTTGGCCGGTGATCGGGTCGATGATTTCGGGGTAGAAGTGGTCTTCCCAGATCGTCGGGCCGTCTTTCGTTTCGATACATTCGTTCGCGACGCCAGGCCCCATGATTTCCGAAAGGCCGTAGATATCGACCGCGTCCATATTGGTGCGCGATTCGATGTTCCGGCGAATCGCCTCAGTCCAGGGTTCGGCACCGAAAATCCCGACTTTTAGAGAGATCGAATGGGTGTCGATTCCCTGGCGCGCCATTTCGTCGAGCAGGGTGAGGAAGTAGGAGGGGGTGACCATGATGATGTCGGGTTTGAAGTCGAGAATCAGTTGGATCTGTTTCTCGGTTTGCCCGCCCGACATCGGGACGACCGTGCACCCGAGCCGTTCGGCACCGTAATGGGCGCCCAGCCCGCCGGTGAAGAGACCATAGCCGTACGCGACGTGGACCATGTCACCGGGACGGCCACCCGCGGCGCGGATCGAACGGGCCACCAGATTCGCCCAGGTGTCGATGTCTTTTGCGGTATAGCCGACGACGGTGGGTTTGCCGGTGGTGCCGCTCGAAGCGTGGATCCGCACGATTTTTTCCCGTGGGACCGCAAAGAGTCCGAACGGGTAATGGTCGCGCAGGTCTTGTTTCGTGGTGAACGGGAATTTGGCGAGATCTTCGAGCGTCTTGAGGTCGTCGGGGTGCACGCCCTGCGCTTCACATTTCGCACGGTAGGGGGCGACGTTCTCATACGCGTGGCGAACGCTCCATTTGAGGCGTTCGAGTTGGAGCGCGCGCAGCTCATCGATGCTCGCGGTTTCGATCGGTTCGAGATCACCGGGTTGCGGTTTTTTCACGGGCATGGTGGTTTCCTCCTCATGGGTGTGGTTTCGATTCGACGGGACAGATCGGGTGACCTTTGCGGCGGTACGATTTGCCGCGCATCACCGCGATCAGTTTGCCGTGCTGATTGGTGACCGTGACATCATAAACGCCGGTACGTCCCGCTTCGCCAACGACGCGACATTCGGCGGTGAGCTGATCGCCTTCGTGCGCGGGCGCCAAGAATTCGGTGGCGATGCCTGCCGCAACGGTCATTTCGTTGCCGCTGTTGCAGGCGTAAGCAAACGCGGTGTCGGCCAGTGTGGTGAGGATGCCGCCATGCAGGATCGCAAAACCGTTCAACATCTCACGGCGCACGGTCATCGTCATGCGCGCGTAGTTGGGGGCGATCGCCTCGAGCGTGATGCCCAGGTGCTGGGCGCAATAGTCGCGCGCGTACATCGCTTCCCCGACCGCATTGGCGACGGTTTGTGGGTCAGGCGCAAACGTGGTCGAGCCGTGAGGCGTGTTCGTGTTCATCGTGGCTCATCCCAAGTGGCGCGGAGCCCGGTTGAGGGCCGCCTCTGCCGCGCGCAGCTGAAGGTAGGGGGAGACGCGATAGCGCGGGTCGCCCGTGAACTGGTGGAGATGGCGCAGCAGTTGGGTGACTTGGATGACGCCCACCCGTTCCGCCCACGCCAGAGGCCCTTCTGGGTAGTTGGTGCCGTAGCGCATCGCCAGATCGATCTCTTCGGCACTGGCTACGCCTTGATGGACGGCGTCCGCTGCTTCGTTGGCGAGCATCGCCTGCGTGCGGGCAAAAACGAGCCCTGCGGTGTCGGCGATCACCGCGGCCCGCAACCCGGCTGCTTGCAGGAGGGCGATCGCCTGCGCGCGCGCCGCGTCCGGTGTGGTTGCGGCGAACGCCACCGCGATGCGCGTCGCGCTCTTCCAGTCACGCACCCAGTCGAGAACGGCAAGCGACGGGTTTTGTTCTGCCAACGCGCGGAGCGTTGCAGGGCGACCGTCGGTCAGGACGATCCGCACGCCGTGGGTTTCGATGCAGGGTTCGGACGGGACGGTTGCCCGTTTGACCGCAACGCCGCCGTTGTGTAACCGGGTAGCCATGGCGTCGAGCGCGGGATGGTCGCCGATGAGCGAAGCGTTCGGGTCGGCGAGCGGGTGCGGTTCGGCTTCTTGTGGTGCCGGGTTGTGCGCCCCTTCACGGTAGTCGTAAAAACCCCGCCCGCTTTTGCGGCCAAGGTGTCCGGCACGGACCAACTCTTCTTGGATGAGGCTCGGTTGGAAACGGGGGTCGTAACCGTAGGCTTCCCAGACCGAGCGGGTCACCGCGGCATTGACGTCGTGGCCGATGAGGTCCATCAATTCGAACGGCCCCATACGGAAGTTACCGGCGTCGCGCAGGATCGCGTCGATGGTGGCGGTGTCGCTCGTCTGTTCGAGGAGTAGCCGCAGCGCCTCACCGTAGAAGGGGCGGGCGACGCGGTTGACGATGAAGCCGGGTGTCGATTTCGCGCGTACCGCAATCTTGCCCCACGCGCGCGCGGTGGCTTGGACGGTTTCCGCAACCGCAGGGTCGGTTTGTAGGCCGCTCACCACTTCGACCAATTTCATGTGGGTGGCGGGGTTGAAGAAGTGCATCCCGACCACCCGTTCGGGGTGGGTGAGCGGTGCTGCGATCGCGGTGATCGAGAGCGACGAAGTGTTGCTGGCCAGGATCGTGTGCGGCGCAACGAGCGCTTCGAGGTCGCGAAAGAGGGTTTTCTTGACCTCCAGGTTTTCGACGATCGCTTCGATTACCAGCGCAGCCAGCGGTGCCGTTTCGCGAAAGTCTTGGGTGTACGTCAGTCGCGCCTGCGTTGCTTCGGCAGCTTTAGCGGGGATCTTGCCTTTTGCGACGCCGCTGGCGAGGTCCCGCTCGATCGCAGCTTTCGCAGCGTCGAGTTGCGCTGCGTCGAGGTCGTAGAGGGTGACGGGGTGGCCCGCCGTGGCGGCAACCTGGGCAATTCCGCGGCCCATCGCGCCCGCGCCGATGACAAGTACCGGCGCGCTGGGCGGAAGGGCTTGGGATGGGGTTTCGGTGGCTTGGGTCATCGGAGAACTCCCTCCGCAGTGCGTTCAGCGGCCAAGATAACGGGGAGGACGTTTTTCCAAGAAGGCGCGAACGCCCTCTTGATAGTCGTGCGTTTGCCCACACGCGCGCATTGCGTCGCGTTCGCGGTCGAGCTGCTGCGCCAGGGCGTATTCGAAACTGGTCCAGATGAGTTTTTTGGTTTGGGCGTAGCCGTATGTGGGGCCCGCGGCAAGCTGTTCGGCAACCGCTGTGACCGTGGGGATGAGGGCATCATCGTCAACGCATTTCCAGATCAACCCCCACCGTTCAGCCTCTTCCGCCGAAAGTTTCTCACCCAAGAGCGCCAGCCCGAGCGCCCGCGCCGGACCCACCAGCCGCGGCAGCGTCCAGCTCCCGCCGGTATCGGGAACAAGACCAAGCTTCGCGAACGACTGAATGAAGCTCGCCGAGCGTGCCGCAAAGACCAGGTCACACGCCAGCGCCAGATTGGCCCCCGCTCCCGCAGCAACGCCATTGACCGCGGCGATCACGGGCAAATCGAGCTGTCGCAACGCGAGGACGAGCGGTTTGTAGTTTTTTTCGATCGATTCACCCAGATCCGGTGCGGCTTCACCCGGCGCGACTGCGCGATCGTTGAGGTCTTGACCCGCGCAAAAGCCGCGCCCCGCGCCGGTGAGCACCAGCGCGCGCACCGTACCGGCTTTCCGCTGTGTCGCAACGCGCGCCAGAGCTTCGCGCACTTCGGCGTGCATTTCGGTCGTGAAACTGTTGAGGCGCTCTGGGCGGTTGAGGGTTAGCCACGCCACGCCGTTTGCTTCACGATACAGAATCGTGCGCCAGGCCGTCTCCATCTGAGGTCTCCTCCGTCCTTTCGTGTGGGTTGTGCACTTGTTTGACCGACCGTTCGATAAATACTATACTTGACCTGCATCAAAGTCAACCGCTTTTTTCGATATTTTCTAACCGGTTTGTCTATGTTAAAGTTTGTTGCCACATATCCTGAAGGAGGAGATACCGTGTCTCAAGAATGGTTTACGCGCCATCAAGCGCTGCTCGAAGAGGCGGTGCGTGCGATTCACACGCGTGGCTACTGGACTCCGTTCCCCGAAATGCCCAGTCCGAAAGTCTACGGGGAAAATGCGATGGCCGAAGGCAAAGCGGCAGCGCTTGCCTACCACGACCGCGAATTCCCTTTGCAGGATCAAGGTACGCCCGAGCGGTGGGTCGCAACCGAGCGGTCGCCTTACGGGGTGGAATTGACGCCGAAGTACCCGGTCTTTGCGGTCGAAACCCTGGTCCGCCAGGCAGAAAACGCGATGCCCGCGTGGCAGCGTCTTGGCCCCGAAGGGCGGGTGGGCGTGCTGCTCGAAGCGTTGGTCCGTTTGAACCAGCGCAGTATGGAAGTGGCGCACGCAGTGATGTATACCACCGGCCAAGGGTGGATGATGGCGTTCCAAGCAGGGGGGCCGCACGCGCAGGACCGTGGGCTCGAGGCGGTTGCGTATGCGTGGGACGAAATGAGCCGGATCCCCAAAGCGGCGGTCTGGGAAAAACCCCAGGGCAAAAATCCCCCGATCAAGATGGAGAAGCGCTATGAGATCGTCGGCCGCGGCGTCGGCGTGGTGATCGGTTGCGGAACCTTCCCCACGTGGAATACCTATCCGGGGCTCTTTGCGGCGTTGGCAACTGGCAACCCGGTGATCGTCAAACCCCACAGCAACGCAGTGTTGCCTGCGGCGATCACGGTACGGGTGCTGCGCGACGTATTGACCGAGGCCGGGTGCGACCCGAACGTGGTGCAATTGGCGGTGTTCGACGATCGCCAGGCTACCCAGCAGCTCGTCCAGCACCCGGCGGTGAAGTCGATCGATTTCACCGGCGGCTGCGCGTTCGGGCAATGGCTCATCGACAACTGCCGCCAGGCGCAGGTCTATGCAGAACTGGCCGGGGTCAATACCGTCGTGATCGAATCGACGGACGACTACGCTGGCCTGTTGAAAAACCTGGCGTTTACGCTTTCCCTCTATTCCGGTCAGATGTGCACCACGACGCAGGCGATTTTGGTTCCCGCGCAAGGGGTACAGACACCCGACGGCGTGAAGCCGTACGAGACCGTGGTTGCCGACCTGGCCGCGGCAATCGACGCGTTCTTGTCCGATCCGCGGGTGGCGTTCGCGGTGCTGGGCGCGGTGCAGTCCGACGAGACGATGGCGCGCATCGATGCGGCGAACCGGGGCGATTTCGGTGCCGTGGCACTGGCGAGCAAAGCGCTCACCCACCCCGAGTATCCCAATGCCCGCGTGCAAACGCCGGTGCTCATCACCTGTGACGAAAACGACGAAGCGGCCTATCTGGAGGAGCGTTTCGGGCCGATCGCGTTCGTCGTGCGTTGCGCCGACCGCGACGCGGCGCTGGCGCGCGCCGAGCGGATCGTACGCGAACACGGCGCATTGACGTTGGGGTGCTACTCGATCGATCCCGCGTACCAGGAGCGGATGGTCGATGCGAGCCTGCGTGCCGGTGTCGCGCTTTCGTTCAATTTGACCGACGGCGTCTACGTGAACCAGTCGGCAGCGTTTTCCGACTACCACGGTACCGGTCTCAACCCGGCGGCGAACGCCAGCTACTGTGACGCAGCGTTCGTCGCGCGCCGTTTCGCTGTCGTGCAGCGCCGTTGGCATGTGAAGGAGTAACGCTGTGCCCTTTTACGAGATCGATGGGCTCAAGCCCGTGGTCCATCCCACCGCGTTCGTCCATCCGGACGCGGTGGTGATCGGGGACGTGTTTATCGGCGAAGGGTGTTACGTGGCGCCGCTCGCGAGTTTGCGTGGTGATTTCGGCCGCATCATCCTCGAAGCCGGGAGTAACGTCCAGGATTGCTGCGTGCTGCACGGCTTTCCCGGCTGCGACACGGTGGTCGGGGTCAATGGCCACATCGGGCACGGCGCGATTCTGCACGGCTGCCGAATCGGTGAAGACGCCCTGGTGGGCATGAACGCGGTGGTGATGGACGAGGCCGAAATCGGTGCGGGGTCGATCGTCGCTGCGCACGCGTTCGTCAAAGCCGGGTTCGTCGCACCGCCCCGTTCGCTCGTCGTCGGGGCGCCAGCGAAGATCGTGCGCCAGGTCACCGATGAAGAGCTGGCGTGGAAGCAGGAGGGGACGCGCACCTACCAAGATTTGACGCGCCGTTCCCTCGCGACGCTGCGCCCTTGTACACCACTGGCTCAAGCCGAACCGGGACGGAAGCGCTTCGAGATGCCGGGGGTGGTTCCGTTGGTGGCGAAGCGGCGGGAAGGGAGCTGAAGCGCGGGTTTGTACCACGCATTGGGGGCACTATGGCGTGGGAAATGGTGCGCCCCAGCCGTGTTCTGTTTGTCAACATACGTGTGTCTGGTTAGGTGATCGGTTGGCGTACGCTATAATTTTTTCATGATGAACCGACAACCGCCTTCTCGTGTTTTGGGGATGTTTTGCGCTGCGGTCGCGGCGTTGCTCCTTTCCGCCTGTCAGCCAGAGCCGCAAGACACCAAACCGGGGCAACCCGTCGCGACGCGGCAGAAGCTGTTCAAAGCGATGCTGCGCGAATTCGAGCCGATGGGGGTGATGTTGCGCGAAGGGCCGTTCGACGCCGCGCGCTTCGAAGGCCATTTCCGTCGCTTCCTCGATTTGGCCGAAAAGCCCTGGCCCTATTTCCGCGAGGACACCTGCTACCCGCCCGCAAAGGTCAAGCCCCAGACGTGTACCGACCTTGCCGGGTTCGAACGCCGAAAAGAGGCTTTCCTGGGAGCGGTTGCTGGGCTCAACACCGCGGTGCAAAAGGAGTTGGGCACACTCGCACCGCAAGGAAGTGCCAGAGCCGAAACGCAGGCGCGTGCGGCACTCAAAGCGGCGTACGACCGCGTCTATGACACGTGCCAAGATTGCCACCGTGACTACCGCAAAAAGTGATCCCGCGCAAACCGATTCGGAACGTGCCGCATGGGCGCAGGGGATCGCGCATGACCCGTGGCCGCAGCGGATCGTCTGCTTGACCGAGGAGAGCGTCGAAACACTCTACCTTTTGGGCGAGGAGCGGCGTATCGTCGGGATTTCGGGTTTTACCGTGCGGCCGCCGCAAGCACGGAAGGAAAAGCCAAAGGTCTCGGCGTTCACGAGTGCCAAGATCGACGAAATCCTGAAGCTCGAACCCGATCTGGTGATCGGCTTTTCCGACATGCAAGCGGAGATCGCCGCGACCCTGATTCGCGCCGGGGTCGAGGTCTGGGTGAGCAACCACCGGTCGGTGGCGGGGATCCTCGCCTACATTCGGCGCCTGGGGGCGTGGGTTGGCGCGTCGGAACGAACGGAGGCGCTCGTCGCGCAACTGACCGCGGGGTTGCACGCCGTGGCCGAGGCCGCGAACCGCCTGCCCGTGCGGCCCAAGGTCTATTTCGAAGAGTGGGACGAGCCGATGATCAGCGGCATCCTCTGGGTGCATGAGCTGATCGCGCTGGCGGGCGGTGAACCCCTTTTCCCGGAGCGGGCGCAGGCGCCGTTGGCGCGTGACCGGATCATCGCCGACCCGGCGGAGGTGGTGCGTGCCGCGCCCGATCTGATCATCGGTTCGTGGTGTGGCAAGAAGTTCCGCCCGGAGCAGGTGGCGGCGCGCCCGGGGTGGGGCGCGATCCCCGCGGTGGCGCGCGGGCAGCTCGTCGAGATCAAATCGCCGCTCATCCTGCAACCGGGACCCGCGGCGCTCACCGATGGGCTGCAAGCGCTGGCGCAGGCGATCGAGCGGGCGGCGCAGGCAGCTGCGCAATCTCGACCCGGTTGCGACCGGACCGTTTAGCGCGGTAGCGCGCTTGGTCAGCAACGCGAAGGATCTCTTATTATCGCGCGTCGGGCTGCGTCGCAGGTGCTGCTTTCTGAAACGCTGGGAGTTTCTGGCAAGCCGCTTCGATTGCGGTGAGTCGTGGATAGGGCGTGAGATCGCATTCGAACCGCCGCGCGTTGAAGAGTTGCGGCACGATGCAACAGTCGGCCAGCGTGGGGGAATCGCCCCAAGCAAAGGGGCCGCCCGGGTTTTCGGCTGCGGTGACCATCGCTTCGAGCGCTGCGAGCCCTTCGGCGATCCAGTGGCGATACCACGCCAATTTGTTCGCTTCGTCGACCCCAAGCGTCCCGGTGAGGTAGTTGAGAACCCGCAGGTTGTTGACTGGGTGGATTTCGCACGCGACGAGCTGTGCCAGCGCGCGAACCTGGGCGCGTGCGAACGGATCTGCGGGAAGCAGCGGAGGGGTGGGATGAATTTCGTCCAGGTATTCGATGATCGCGAGCGATTGGGTGAACCGCTGCGTATGGCCATCCGCTGTGGTCACTTCCAGTACCGGGACGAGCCCCGCAGGGTGGCGCGCTTTGTGGGTTTCGCGTTTTTGTTCGCCCTGAAGGAGGTTCACCGGCACGATTTCGTAGGGAATCCCTTTGAGTTCAAGTGCGATGCGGACACGGTACGCGGCGGAGCTGCGGAAGTAGCTGTAGAGGCGGTACATCGTCACCCCTCCGGCAGCGCTTCGACCCGGTTTTCGATTCGGCCAAAGATGTCGTTTCCGGCGTCGTCGGTCATCCAGATGGTGACGGTGTCGCCATCTTGCATGAAGGGGGTTTGCGGTTTACCGGTCTCGATGATTTCGAGCATGCGTACTTCGGCGATACAGCAGTAGCCGACGCCGCCATTTTCGACCTTCGAACCGTAGAGGCCCCCTTGTTTGTTCGAGACGGTGCCGGAACCGATGATCGAGCCAGCTTCGAGTTCGCGCGTCGTCGCCGCGTGGGCGATCAGGCGGCCAAAATCGAACTGCATGTCGACCCCGGCGTTGGGAAAACCGAAGGGCTTGCCGTTGAGGTTCACCCGCAGCGGCAGATGGACTTTGCCGTCCCGCCACGCGTCACCCAGTTCGTCCGGGGTCACCGCAACCGGTGAGAAGCTGCTTGCCGGTTTCGATTGGAAAAAGCCAAACCCTTTCGCGAGTTCGTTTGGGATCAGGTTCCGAAGACTGACGTCATTGACCAGCATCACCAGCGCGATGTGGTTGCGCGCGGCAACGGGGTCGATGCCCATCGGCACGTCGGTGGTGACGACGGTGACCTCCGCTTCGAAGTCGATGCCCCACGACACTTTGGCGCGGATGGGGTCGTACGGAGCGATGAAGCTGTCCGAGCCACCCTGGTACATCAGGGGGTCGTCGTAAAAAGCGGGGGGCATTTCGGCGCCGCGTGCTTTGCGCACCAGCTCGACGTGGTTGAGGTACGCGGAACCGTCCGCCCATTGGTACGCTCGGGGTAGGGGTGAGGCGCAGGTACGCGGGTCGAACGGTTGGGCGTGGCGGGCGGCGCCTGCGTTGAGGGCCTCATAGACCGCGGCGAGTTGCGGGGCGACGTTCGCCCAGTCATCCAACGCTTTTTGTAGGGTGGGAGCGATTTCGGGGACCGGTTGGCAGCGGGTCAGGTCGCGAGAAACGACGACCAGCGTGCCATCCCGGCCACCCGCTTTGAGGGTGGCCAACTTCATCGGCGGTTCTCTCCTTTATTGGCTTTCTGGGAACATCGTTTTGTAACGGCCGTCGTGCATCCAACGGGCGTGTTGCGGTGCCCGCTTCGTCTGCCGCCACGCTTCGAGCATCTCCCATTTCACTTTGTCCAGTGCTTCGAGCATGCCGGGGCGAAGGGTGTTTGCAGCGAGTTCAATGCGGTGGCCGTTGGGGTCGAAAAAGTAGATCGATTGGAAGAGCGCGTGGTCGGTGGGGCCGACCACTTCGATCCCTTCGGCTTCGAGTCGCGCTTTGGTTTCGAGAAGCACGTCCATCGATTCCACTTCGAACGCGATGTGCTGCGTCCACGCCGGGGTGTTGGGGTCGCGCCCCATCGGCGGACGGGTGGGGAGTTCGAAGAACGCCAGGATGTTGCCGTTCCCGGCGTCGAGAAAGATGTGCATGTAGGGGTCTGGCTCTTTGGTCGACGGGACCTCGTCTTCGGCGATCGACAAGATCAATTTCATCCCCAGGTGCTTTTCGTACCATTTGGCCGTCTCATAGGCGTCGTGGCACCGATACGCAACGTGGTGGATCTTTTTGATGAGGCTCATGATGGGTCTCCTCTTCGGTGGTGGGTGGTCACAAGTCGGCTTTTGCTGCGGTGATCGCTTCTTCGAGGATGCGCAGATCCCCGATGTGGTTTGCCAGGAGCAGTACCAGCCGCGCGTTGAGGAGCGCACTTTGCTCGTCGCTCAGGTCACGGTGCGCTTCGATCAACATCGCGTAGAAGTCGTCACCGGGGGAATAGTCGTAGAAAGTGTGTTTTTCCGGGTTGTGGAAGTTGGATTGGGTGTTGAGTGACATGATCGGCTCCTTTCCGAACGGCGCTTGGGTTCAGTCCGCCCAACGGTCGCGATAGGTGGCACGGGCAAGCGCGGCGTCGATCGCGTCTGGGTCGAGCGTACGCCAGCGTGCCGCGACGTGTTGATCCGGGCGCAGCAGATAGACCGAGCCGGGGGTGAGGTCGTAGCGCTCACGAACGCGCCCATTGCCGTCGTGCAGGGTTGCGATGTTGTCCGGCGCGGTGCCCTGAGTTGCGATCACGAGGGGTTCGATTGGCACCGGCGCAATCGCCCAGCGGGTGAGCGTTGCTGCGGTGGCGGGGTCGATCGTGCTGGCATCCTCGGTGTAATAGAGGAGTTGGAAGCGGTTGCCCATGTGGTTGAGTAGCCAACCCGGCGTGCCGGCCGGTGTGGTGACGGGCGCATCGTCCATCGGGGCGCCCGGCACCATGCGGCCGTTGAACGCGTCGCAGTCCGGCGTGTTGAGCGACGAGTCGACGTAGAAGCTGGGGACCGAGAGGCGGCCGGAGTTCACGAGTTTGCGCGCAAAGGGGTGGTGCCGCGCAAGCGTCAAAACGGCTTTACGCAGCGTTTTGCTCGCGTTGCCTTTTGGGGTGATGAAGTCGGTGCTGCGCGTCGAATTCATGATGTTTTCGTCCGCCGCGTAGCAGCGCTCTTCGCTGTAGGTATCCAGCAGCGTCGCCGGGGCTTTCCCTTCCAGCACCAGGTTGAGTTTCCAGATGAGGTTGTCGGTATCCTGGATTCCGGAGTTCGCGCCACGGGCACCAAACGGGGAGACTTGGTGCGCCGCATCGCCGACGAAGAGGACGCGCCCGTGGTTGAAGCGGTTCATCCGGCGGCATTGGAAGGTGTAGACGCTCACCCATTCGAGTTCGAATTCGCGATCGTCCCCCAGCATCGCCTGGATGCGGGGGATGACCCGTTCCGGACGTTTTTCCAGTTCCGGGTCGGCGTCCCATCCGAGCTGAAAGTCGATCCGCCAGACGTTGTCGGCCTGTTTGTGCAGCAAGACCGATTGGCCCGGATGAAACGGTGGGTCGAACCAGAACCAGCGCTCAGCAGGGAAATCGGCCTTCATCACCACGTCGGCGATCAAAAACCGGTCCATGAAGATCTTGCCTTCGATGTCGAGGCCAAGCATGTGGCGGATGGGGCTCCTCGCGCCGTCGGCGACGATCAGCCAATCACAGGTGAGCGAATAGGCCCCTTCCGGCGTTTCGACCCGCAACGCGACTACTGTCTCACTCGGCGTGACTGCGATCACCTTGTTTTTCCAGCGCATCTCGAGCCCTGGGGTGGCGCGGCACGCGTCGACCAGGTACTCTTCCAGGTAGTATTGCTGGAGATTGACCATGCCGGGGCGGTGGTGGTCGGGTTCGGGGACGAGGTTGAACGAAAAGACTTCGTCGTTGCGGTAGAAGGTTCGACCGACGTTCCAGGATACCCCTTTTTGGACGACCCGTTCGCCTACGCCCAAGCGGTCGAGGATCTCGAGCGCCCGTTTGGCGTAGCAGACGCCGCGCGAACCAATCGAAACCGTGTCGTCGTCGTCGAGGAGCAACACGGGTTTCCCCTTTTGCGCCAGGTCGAGCGCGGCACACATCCCCACGGGCCCGGCACCGACGACGACCACCGGGACGTGGCGCGTCTGCTCGGGGTGGTCGAGTTCGGCCGGTCGGACGAAGGGATATTTCGGATATTGGTACGTTTTGAGCATACGAATTACCTCCTCTGGGTGGGTCAGGATATGCAGCGCGCGGAGGCGGTTGGGTCTTCTGCTCTCTGCGTTAGTTATGCTTCTTCTTGGAGGGCGTGCCACATCTCCTGGTCGCGTTCCGCGGTCCAGATGCGGGGATCGCGAATGCCGCTCGCTTCGTCGTACGCGCGCGTGACGTCGAACGGCAAGCAGTGTTCGTAGATGAAGACGTGACCGAATTTCGGGTCCATCCGTTCGCGGGCGATGCGCATCGCCCCTTTGAGGTCGAGCCCTTGCGCCACCGCCGCTTTCGCCGAATCGAACAGCGTGGTGACGAAATCGTGCGTATAGGCGAAGGCGTTGCGGATCGATTCCGGTGTGGTCAGCGCCGGTCCGCGCCCCGGAACCACTTTTTCCGCGCCCAGCGCTTCGAGCCGCGCGAGGGTCTCCGGCCAGTCGCTGAGGTAGGCGTCGCCGGTATAGCACGCCGCCTCGGCTTCGAGCAGGTCACCGGCAAAGAGCACTTTTTCTTGCGGGAGCCAGACCACCGTGTCGCCTTTGGTGTGGCCGCGTCCGGGGTGCCAAATGCGGACTTCGAGATCGCCCATCCACAGGGTGATCTCCTCTTTGAAGGTCAGCGTGGGCCAGGTGAGACCGGGAATGCTGTCGACCGCGCGAAAGAGGCGCGGAAAGCGGCCGATCTCCGATTTCATGTCGGCTTCCCCACGTTCGCAGATCAATTCGTAGGTGGGGTAGCTGGCGATGATCTGCTCGAGTCCCTCCCCTTTGTAGCCCGACGCGCCAAGGACCCGAACGGCGTGGTAGTGGGTGAGGGTGACGTATTTGATGGGCTTATTGGTCACTTCGCGCACCTTGCCGATCACCTGCTGCGCCATCACGGGGGTTGCGGTGGCGTCGATGATCATCACGGCGTCGTCACCGATCACCACGCCGGTGTTGGGGTCCCCTTCCGCAGTGAAGGCCCAGGCGTGTTCCGAGAGTTGCACGAACGAGACCGCTTTCTCTTCCAGATCGGCAACGGAAGCAAAGGCTTTTTGTGTCATGATTCGTTCCTTTCCCGTATGATTGCAAACAGCTTAGCGCGCGATTCAACTATTGTCAATAGATTTGTTATTATCGAATTATCGCCGCAACGAACGTCGAGGTGACCATGTCAGGAGAACGGCGGGGCATTCAATCGGTCGAAGTGGGTGGGCAATTGCTGCGGGCGCTTGCCGATGCGGGCGTGCCGATGATGTTGAAAGAGCTGGCGGCCGCAGCGGGGATGACGCCGGCGAAAGCGCACCCCTATCTGGTCAGCTTTGGGAAGTTGGGGTTGGTCGAGCAAGACCCGTTGACCGGCCGCTACAAGTTGGGCGCGTTTGCGTTGCGCATGGGCCTAGCGGCGTTGCACGCGCTCAATCCGGTACGGGTCGCCAACGAAGTGGCGGCGCAGCTTGCCGACGAAGTGGGGCAAAACGTCGCGATCGCGGTGTGGGGGAACCTGGGAGCGACGGTCGTCGATGTCGAAGAGTGCCAACGCGCGATCCACGTCAATATGCGCCCCGGTACGGTGATGGGGCTCTTGACCACCGCAACGGGGCGGGTTTTCGCGGCGTATTTGCCGCCGCGGCTCATCGAACCGCTGATCGAACGCGAGTTGCAGCGGCTCGCGGTGGGCAGTCAGCGTTTGCGCATTTCGCGCCGTTTCGTCGAGGAGCAGGTAGCAGAGGTCCGGCGCCACGCGATGGCGCGGGTAGTCGGGCAGCCGATTCCCGGTATCAACGCCTTTTCCGCTCCGGTGTTCGACCACAACGGCCATCTGGCTTTGGCGCTCACGGTGCTGGGGCCGGAGGACAGTTTCGATCCGGATTGGGATGGGCCGATGGCGCAAGCGGTGCGTCGTGCGGCGCAAACGGTCACCGAGCGCGTCGGGGGCGACCCAAAGAAGCTCGTGCCGGACACTGCAGAGAAGGAGCCGGTTCCTGACGCGCTCGAGCCAACGCAGGGCGGCGCGCAGCCGTCGTCGACCGATCCGATCATTTCGTGGTAAATTGGCCCTATCTTTTGACCCAGGGAGGGAAAAATGGCACGTGAAGTCGTGGTTTTGAGTGCGGTACGTTCGGCGATTGGGACGTTCGGTGGGACGCTTTCGGTGATGGAGCCAGCCGACCTTGGCGGGATCGTGATGAAAGCGGCGATCGAACGCGCGCAGGTCGATCCGCAGACGATCGAGTACATCACGGTGGGCAACTGCATTCCCACCGAATCGCGCTACGCCTACACGCCGCGGGTTGCGTCGATTCAAGCGGGTTGTTCGATGAATTCGGTGGCGATGCAGGTGAACCGTTTGTGCGGTTCCGGGTTGCAAGCGATCGTTACCTCGGCGCAACAGATCTTGCTGGGTGACGTCGATCTGGCGATCGGCGGCGGGGTCGAAGTGATGTCGCGCGGCGCGTATCTGTTGCCAGCGCTGCGGAACGGCGCCCGGATGGGCGACACGCAAGCGATCGATGCGATGGTGGCAGTGCTCACCGACCCGTTCGGCGTGGGGCATATGGGTGTGACCGCAGAAAACCTTGCGGCGAAGTGGGGCATCACTCGCGAAGAGCAGGATGCGTTTGCGCTCGAATCGCAACGGCGCGCGGCCCGCGCGATCGCCGAAGGGCGCTTCAAGGATCAGATCGTCCCGGTGACGATCAAGAGCCGCAAAGGGGAGATCGTCTTCGATACCGACGAACATCCCAAACCGAACACGACGATGGAAAGCTTGGCGAAACTCAAGCCCGTGTTCAAGAAGGACGGGACGGTGACCGCTGGGAACGCCTCTGGGATCAACGACGCGGCGTCGTTCCTGGTGTTGGCCGATGCCAAACAGGCAGAGAAAGCGGGCGCCAAACCGCTTGCCCGGCTGGTTGCCTATGCGGTGGCCGGGGTGCCGAACGACGTGATGGGGGAGGGCCCCATTCCGGCGACCCAAGTGGCGCTGAAGAAGGCGGGATTGACGCTCGACGACATCGACGTGATCGAGTCGAACGAAGCGTTCGCGGTGCAGGCGCTGACCGTGCTCAAGCAGTGTGGCTTCGACCCTGAGAAGACCAACCCGAATGGCGGCGCGATCGCGTTGGGTCACCCGGTGGGGGCGACCGGCGCGATTCTCGCCACCAAACTCATCTATGAGCTCCATCGCATCCAGGGGCGCTATGGACTGGTGACGATGTGTATCGGTGGTGGGCAAGGGATTACCGCCATTTTCGAACGGCTCTGAGTTCCAACCGGATCGTTCGATAGTGCTGCCAACGCTCGGCAGCGATCGCTCCGTCGGCTACCGCCGCGGCGATCGCGCAGCCGGGCGTTTTTTCGTCGTGCGTGCAGTCGCGAAAGCGGCATTGCCCCAGGAAGGGCCGAAATTCCGGGAAATAGGTAGCGAGCGCCGTTTCCGCAACGTGCGCCAACCCAAAGCGCTGTAACCCTGGGCTGTCGATGATCCAGCCGTCGCGCAGCGGATAGAGGCGGGTAAAGGTGGTGGTGTGGCGACCGGAATTCAAAGCGCGGGAAATTGCCCCAGTTCGCGCCTGCGCTTCGGGCACCAGGGCGTTCACGATCGTCGATTTGCCCATGCCCGATTGCCCAACCAGCACCGAATGGCGTGCTGTCAAACGTTCGGCAAGGGGAGCGACCGATTCGTGCGCGGTCAAGGTAATCACCGGATAACCGGCCCGCGCGAACGGCATGAGTCGCGCCAGGGCGTCGTCGCGCTCCGGCAGGTCCCATTTGTTGAGTACGATGAGGGCGTCGATCCCTTGCGATTCGGCGGCCACCAGACAGCGGGTGAGCACTTCGGGAGAAAAGCTCGGTTGGGGTGCGGTCACGATCACTGTCAGATCGACGTTCGCGGCGATGAGCTTTTCCCGTACCGTATCGGCGCGATAAAGGAGCGTCGTGCGCGGCTCGAGTCCTTCGATCACGGCCTCGTCGGCAGCGATGCGGCGAAACGCGACGCGGTCGCCGCACGCGTAGTCGTTGCGTTTTCCTCGGGTCAGCGCGTGAATGAGTGGCGCGGTGAAATTGGGCGTTTCTTGGAGGCAAAAATGGCGGCCGTGCGCCGCCACGACGAGCCCCGATTCCAGCGGGGGCGTTGGATGCTTGGGCGGTGTCATTCAAGACCGAAACGGTAGAAACGTTGGTTGAGGTACCCGGCGATGTGGTATTCGTCCTCGGGAAAGAGATCAAGGCCCAGGTTGGTGGTACAGGCGGTCAGCATTTGGGTGAGCGCCTCTGGCCGATGCACTCGGCGATTCTCGCGCAGGTAAGCCCCGGAACCCTCGTCACCACCAAAACGGCGGGTGTGGCACGCGACGCACAGTTTCTCGTGATAAGCTTTTCCCTGTTCGAGGTCCGCATCGGGAAAAGGGTTGGCAAGCGCGGCGGGGGCGGTGGCAAAGCCTCCGAGAATACTCAGAGCAATGGCGCACGCGGCAGCGAAACGGTTCATCTTGCGAGCTCCTTTGGGCGGACGGATGATTTTATCTTAGCGTGTCGTGTGTCCAACAGCAAGAAAGGAAATAGGATGGGTACGAAAGAGCCGGTGAGTCCCTATCTCATCTGGATCGACATGGAGATGACAGGGCTCGATCCCGACACAGACCGGATATTGGAAGTGGCGCTGGTGGCCACCGACAACGATTTGAACGTCGTGGGCGTTTTGGAGCCAATCGCGGTGCATCAGTCCGACGCGGTGTTGGCCGCGATGGATGCGTGGTGCCAGAAGACCCACGGCGCCTCAGGGCTGATCGACCGGGTGCGCGCCTCGACCGTCACCGAAGCAGAAGCCGAAGCGCAGCTCGTTGCGTTCATGGCGCAGTATGTTCAACCGCGACAAAGCCCGATGTGCGGCAACTCGATCTGCCAAGACCGCCGCTTTCTCTACCGCTACATGCCGAAAGCGGAGCACTATTTCCACTACCGCAACCTCGACGTCTCTACGATCAAAGAGTTGGCCAAACGGTGGGCGCCAGAAGTGTTCGAAGGGTACGAGAAAGAGAGTGCGCACACGGCGCTGGCCGACATCATGGAGTCGATCGAGGAGTTGCGCCGCTATCGCGCGGCCTTTTTCAGCCAGGTGAGGAGCTGAGCGGTCGAAGGATCGTGTGGCGCGTCGCACCGTGTTTCGATTTGGCGCGCCATCTGTTTGCCCAATTCGACGCCGAACTGATCGAACGGGTTGACGCCCCAAAGCCAACCGCGCACGAAGGTCGCGTGCTCATAGAGCGCGAGCAGCTGCCCGAGCGTCTCGGGTCTCTGGCGGGACGCCAGTAGAAAGGAGCTGGGGCGGTTACCCGGGATCGCCAGAAAGGGCGCAAGCGCACGCGCGTCAGCTTCCGTCCGCCCCTGAGCGCGCACTTGTGTGAACGCTTCGGCTTCGCTGCGGCCGAGCAGCAGCGCTTCGGCTTGCGCAACCGCGTTGGCTGCCAGCGCCGCTTCGGCATCGGCTCGGGCACGGAGCAACGGATCGTCGTCTGCTGCAGCAGGTTCGGGTGCAAACGCGACGAACTCGATAGGAATGGGTTGCGTTCCCTGGTAGAACCACTGATGGAAAGCGTGCTGGCCCAGTGTGCCGGCCATTCCCCAGACGGCCATCGCGGTGGGATAGGGTGCGGTGGAACCGTCGAAACGCACCCGTTTGCCGTTGCTCTCCATTTCGAGTTGTTGGTACCAGGCTGGGAGCAGTTGCAGCCCGTGGGCGTAGGGGAGCACGGCCATCTGTTGCTGCGCCAGGTAGGTAGCGAGCCAGACGCTCAGGAGCCCGAGGAGCACCGGTACGTTCGCCTCGAGCGGCGCACTCTGAAAATGGCGGTCGATCTCGGCTGCGCCCGAGCGCAGCGCCGCAAAAGTTTCCCACCCGTACGCCAGCGCGATCGGTAACCCCACCGCCGACCAGAGTGAGTAGCGCCCGCCGACCCATTCGGGGAGCCAAAAAATCCGGTTGGAATCGAACCCGTGTGCTTCGGCCTTCTCGACCGCGTTCGTCACCGCGACGAAGTGGCCGTTGAGACGCGGATCGTCCGGCGTGACGCCGAAATGGCGCGCGAGCCACAATCGCGCCAGACGCGTGTTCGACAAGGTCTCCGCCGTGGAAAAGCTCTTCGAGGTGACGAGAAAGAGCGTACGCGCCGGATCGAGCTCCGCAGTGGTCGTTACGAAATCGCTCGGGTCGAGGTTCGCGACGAAGCGGACCGTGCCGTGGCGCGCGATGCCCCAATGGGCGAACGCCTCGCAGACGAGGCGCGGCCCAAGGTCGGAGCCACCGATGCCGATATTGACCACGGTGTCGAGGGGGGCGCCGCTGAACCCTTCGAGCGCACCACTACGGTACGCCGCAACGAAAGCAGCAAGGCGCGTTTCCTCGCTGACAAAACGGTCGCGCTGCGCGGCTGGGGGTTGCGCGCTTCCCCGGTACGCCATGTGCAATGCGGCGCGCCGTTCGGTGAGGTTCACAGGCTCCCCCGCAAAGAGTGCCGCGATCGCTTGGGGAAGCGCGGTGGCGTGTGTGAGGTCCAGTAATGCCTGCAAGACAGAGACGTCCCATGCCTGCTTACTGAGGTCGAGATGCCAGTCGCCGACGTGCCAGGTCAACGCCGAGACGCGCTGCCGGTCGTGTTGGAGTTGCTCGCGGATCGGAAATGCACGCCAGCGGGTCGCGTGTTCGCGCAACGTGCCGTGCGCCGCGGTCTGTTCTATGGGTTGCCAACCCAAAGCGAACGGTAATGCTTGCGCGCGTTGTGTCGCCATGGTGCGCTTCTCCTTCTTTTATTGATCACTCAGGGTGGCCAAGGGCGTGGCGCCGCGCGGTACCACCACCCACCATTCGGCGAGTTTACCGCGACCGCGCGTCGCATCCGCGAGCACCCACCGCCGCCATTCGGCCAACGCCTGCGGGGTGTGTTCCCGAACCCGCAAGCGAAGGGCGACCAACGGACAATCTGGTGCAACCGTTGCCGTGGGTGGAGCCGTGTATTGGAGTGCGGCGACGAGATCGGCGCCCATGCGCGGGCCGGGCGCCAGACAGCGGTGCGCGGCCACCACGGGGTTGTGCCATAGCGTGCGCACGGCTGGTACGAGATTGCGGGCGGCGTCGAGCCAGGGATAGAGAAGCGAAACGGTGAGCCACCAGAGGAGCACGACGCTCAACAGCCAATGCGCTGCGGCGCGCACGGCCTGGCGCGGGAGTCGCCAGACGAGTACGGCCCAAAGGAGCAGTCCGAATGCGGCGGTGGCCAGACGCATTGGCGCCGCGTCCAGAGCGAATTCGGGCGTGGCACGGGCGATGTGGCGCGCCAACCCAGGAGGCCAGGAGAAGAGTTGGGCGCTGAGCATCGCTGCAACCAGTACAACGAGCACGACGGTCATCGCGAGCGTGAACCACGCAAACGCTGCGGTGGTACTTGGCCCAAAGCGCAACAGGCGTAACGTGGCCACGTACGCCAGCGGCGGAGACAAAACCAGGAACGTGCTTTCGCCCACCGGAAAGCAGGTGAGCGTCACCGCAATCATCCAGAGTAGCCAAAGGAAGACTGGACGAATTTCGGGGACGCGCCACAATTCGTAGCAGCGAATGGGCCAAAACGCTACCAGCCACAAGGGCCATAGCGTCCACCCGCCTCGGCTGAACAGTCCCTCAAATTCTGGGGTAGTGGAAAATGACTGCAGCGTGGTTCGTGCCCACGCCTGAACCGAAGGGTTCCAAAGGAAGATTCCAACGGTGGCGATTCCAGCAAGGAGTGCGGCACCCGTCCAGAAGCGAAACAGCGCCCCCAAGGGAGCGGAACGTGGCGCGGTGTGGCTCGGTGCTGCGTCGGGTGGAGCGAAAAGGAAAGTCCATGCCTCGCGCTGTTCGGTGGTGCCGCGCGAGTACGCCAGCGGCAGTGCGCCGAGCGCCAAGACGACACCAGGCAGTCCACTGCTCCAAAAAAGCAAGAGTGTGCCGACGGTCCAACCGGTCAAACGGTCGCGCCGTGGTGCGCATACGGTAGTAGCCCAAAGGAGCACAGCGACGGAGGCGCTCGCTGCGGCAACGCTCGTGTGGACGTGGGCGAAAACCAACCAACCCAAAGGCGAAAGTGCTGCGATCGCGGCGACGATTGCGCCGGATTTGCCTTGTAGCCGTTTCACGGCGTTCGCGAGTAATCCGGTCTGAAGTGCCAACCACAGCGGCGTGGCCAGACGGCTGCCGTCATGGAACGGCAAGCCAAGTGCTTGGGCGACACTGCCCAGTATCGCGGCGCTCCAGGCGTAGAGCGGACCCCAAGGGGTCAGATCAGGATGGGAAAGGGACGCTGGGACGATCTGCCCTTGGAATACCATCCATGTAGGGAGAAAATGGCGCAGATCTTCTCCGAGCCAAGGGGCATGGAATTGGCCCAAGAGCAGATAGACCGTGATCAGCAGGACGATGCCGGCGGTGCCGAAAAGGTGCCGCACCCAGAGCGCAGGTTCGCGATATGGGGGCGGGTCGAAAAACATGGGTGGAGAAAGCAACTGGGCAGCCGAAGAGGAGCTGCCCAGCGTGTGACGTGCAGAAAAAACGGTTACCGTGCCATTTGCCCGTATTTCTGACGGAACCGTTCAACGCGCCCGGCGGTGTCGACGATCTTCTGTTTGCCGGTGTAGAACGGGTGGCAGTTCGAACAGACTTCGACGTGCAGCGTGGGTTTCCCGTATGTGGAACGGGTGACAAAGGTGTTGCCGCACGAGCAGGTGACGGTGACTTCGTGATAGTCAGGGTGGATACCTTCTTTCATGGGGTTACCTCGCAATAGGCCGACGGCGATTGTGGCCGCCGTTTGATGATGGAAAACCGGAATTATCACCAAAAAACGGAAAAAAAGCAATAAAATCGCGCCCCATGAGTTATGGCACATCACGTATTCCACAGAGCGCCCAACAGGGGGTTCATGAGCACCTGGTGGCGGTGGTCGATCGCCATCTCGCATCCCCGTTCCGAAAGCCCATTGCGCCCTACAACCAAGCGGCTTTCGAGCAGTTTTGCGCCCGTTGGGACGGGGCGCAACCGGTGATCCTCGATTCGGGGTGTGGGGTTGGGTGGTCGACGCTGCGCCTTGCGCAATCGCACCCGAAGGCGCTGGTGGTCGGC
Source organism: Hydrogenophilus thermoluteolus (assembly GCF_003574215.1). Lineage (NCBI taxonomy): Bacteria > Pseudomonadati > Pseudomonadota > Hydrogenophilia > Hydrogenophilales > Hydrogenophilaceae > Hydrogenophilus > Hydrogenophilus thermoluteolus. The sequence continues at coordinate 518,540 of NZ_AP018558.1, forward strand.
ATCGACCAATCAGAGGTGCGCCTCATGCGCCGCAAACCGTTGCCACCCGCGCTCTGGCCAGAGAATCTCCTCTTTTTGCGTGCCGACGTGATCGACTTCTGGCGCTTGTTGGCGGCGCACGGCGTTCGCGTCGCGGCGCATTGGTGGCTCTATCCCAACCCGTGGCCCAAGATCGGTCATTTGAAACGTCGCTGGTATGCCCACCCTGTTTGGCCAACGGTGCTCACACTTGGCGGGCGCTTCGAATGCCGAACCAACTGGGCGATTTTCGCCGAAGAACTGGTCGTCGCGTTCGCGCGTAGCAGTATCGCGGCGCAGAAAAGCGTATGGGTGCCAGATGGTGAGCCGATGACCCCATTCGAGCGCAAATACCACGATTCGGGGCAAACGCTCTACCGGGTTACGGCCGATCTCACAAGGTGGTCGCCAGACCCCGTGCGTGGCCAACCCGGAGCAACGGAACCCCGGAACGCATGATGACGGCAAAGAAGTCATTGCCCGGGCGCAAACAAGCCGAGGGGCAGAATGCCTGTACGCGGTGTGGTGCGTGCTGCGCCGCGTTTCGTGTCGATTTTCACGTGAGCGAAGCGGCAACACTGAGCGAATGGATCGTGCCGGTGACGAAGCGGCTCGTCCGGATGCGCGGTACTGATGCGGCGCCACCGCGGTGCGCTGCGCTCATCGGCGAAATTGGCACCGCGGTGCGGTGTGCCGTGTACGAGCACCGTCCGTCGCCGTGTCGGGAATTCGCGCCGCTGGCGCCGCTTGGCATCGGCGACGAGGCGTGTGCCCGTGCGCGCCGCCGTCACGGATTACCCCCTTTGACGACGATGAGCAAGGAACCATGAGCACCCCGATTCTCGAATTTGCCACGGACGCCAACAATCCCTGCATGCACTGCGGTGTCTGTTGTACCCATTTTCGCATCTCTTTCTACTGGGCAGAGGCGGACGACGCGCCGAGCGGCTGGGTTCCCGCGTCGCTCACCGAACCGCTCAATCCGTGGCTGCGTTGCATGAAAGGGACGAACGGGAAAACGCGACGCTGCATTGCGCTTACCGGAACGGTCGGGCAAGCGGTGCGGTGTGCGATCTATTCCCAGCGCCCGTCGCCCTGTCGCGAATTTCCAGTCTATCTCGAAGACGGGCGTCCAAATCCCAAATGCAACGAATTGCGTGCCCAGGTGGGGTTGCCGCCGCTACCGGAACTGCCGATAGCGCCCGCAAACGACCCCGATGGGACGCCAACCGAACCGCCTACGGAACCGCCTGCCGCAGCCTGACCGCCCAGGACATCGCCCACCACCCCAATGCGATGCCGATTGCGTCGGCGAGCCAGTCGGCCCACTCCGCTTGGCGCGTGGGGGTCAGCGCTTGTGCCGTTTCGATCGCGCCGCCGTACCCCAAAAGCGCCACTGCAAGCAGCCCCCGAGTGTCGGGGTACGCCGTCGCGCCCAGACACCAAAGTGCGGTGAAGACAAGCGCATGTTGGGCTTTATCTGAGAGCGAAAAGGCAAGCGGAGGGAGTTCGGCAAGCGGCAGGAGTGCCAGACCGAAAACCGCGATGAGCGCGCCCCAAAAAAGGGCGCGCCAGACCGGTAAACCGACGCGCGCCATCTATTAGACCTTTGCGAGGATTTGCCGCAGCACGTAGGGAAGAATCCCGCCGTGGCGATAGTACTCGACCTCGATCGCGGTGTCGATCCGCGAGCGTACCGGTACGCGGACCACCTCGCCGTTTGCGCGGGTGATCGTCAGAGTCAGCTGTTGCTGCGGCGAAATCGTCTCCATGCCTTCGATCGTGAAGGTTTCGTCGCCGGTAATCTCCAGTTTTTCCCAAGAGTCGTCACCGAGGAACTGTAGCGGCAAGACGCCCATTCCGACGAGGTTGGCACGATGGATCCGTTCGAAACTGCGCGCCACCACCGCGCGTACCCCAAGGAGCGCAGTTCCTTTGGCTGCCCAGTCGCGCGACGAGCCGGTGCCGTACTCTTCGCCCGCGAAAACCAGGGTAGGGATCCCTTGGCGCTGGTAATGCATCGCAGCGTCGTAAACGGGGACGATTTCACCGTTCAGGAGGGTGTACCCCCCTTCGACGCGGCTTCCGTCCGGGCGAGGCGGGATCATCAAGTTCTTGATGCGAACGTTGGCAAAGGTGCCACGGATCATCACCTCATGATGACCGCGCCGCGCGCCGTAGCTGTTGAACTCCGCTTTCGGGACGCCGTGCGCAAGGAGCCACTGCCCGGCCGGAGACGACTCGGGGATCGACCCAGCGGGTGAGATGTGGTCGGTCGTCACCGAATCGCCCAAGAGGAGCAGCGCCCGAGCGTTCGTGATCGGAGGCACCGGCGCCGGGGTGAGGGAGAAATTACTGAAGAACGGCGGTTCGGCAATGTAGGTCGATGGCGGCCAGTCGTAGACGTCGCCGCTCGCCGCTTCGACGGCGTTCCAGAGGTCGTGGTGCGCGGTGAAATCTTGGTAGAGGCGTTGGAAGACCTCGGGGTCGAGCGCGAAGGGAAGCGCTGCGTGGATCTCTTCGCTCGTCGGCCAGAGGTCGCGCAGAAAGACCGGTTGCCCGGCGCGATCCGTGCCAATCGGCTCGCTGGTGAGGTCGATGTCGACGCGCCCGGCAAGCGCAAACGCAACCACGAGGGGCGGTGAAGCCAGGAAGTTGGCCCGAATGTTGGGGTGGATGCGCGCTTCGAAATTGCGGTTGCCAGAGAGCACCGCAGCGACCACCAAGTTTTCTTTCTGGATCGCTTCGTTGAGTTCCGGGGCCAAGTCTCCTGCGTTCCCGATACAGGTGGTGCAACCGTAACCCACCACCGCGAACCCAAGTTGCGCAAGCGGCGCCAGAAGTCCCGCTTTCTCCAGGTATTCGGTGACGACACGCGATCCGGGCGCAAGCGACGTTTTGACCTTGGGCGACACGGTCAAGCCCCGTTCGACTGCTTTCTTCGCGACCAGGCCCGCAGCGATCAAAACGGCGGGGTTGCTGGTGTTGGTGCAGGAGGTGATCGCGGCGATCAGCACATCCCCGTGACCGACCGTGGTTTCAAGGGTTTTGTCGCTCGGGGCGTCGCCTTCGAGTCGTCCCGCATGCGCGAGCGGCAGCGTCACCGGAACCCGTTTGGCGCGCGCTTGCGCGTCGAGGCCATACCCGTTTTGCTCGCGGGGCGCCGCAAGGAGCGATTCGAACTGCGCTTTCATCGCCTTGAGCGCGATCCGGTCTTGCGGCCGTTTTGGACCGGCAAGCGACGGCTCGACCGTGCGCAAGTCGAGCTGGAGTGTGCGGGTATAGGCGATTTCGCCCGCACGTGGCATGCCGAAGAGCCCTTGCGCTTTGAAATATTCGGCGAACGCTTCGACCTCCTCGGCGGTGCGCCCGGTGCGCGCCAGGTATTCGACCGTCTTGTCGTCGACGGGGAAGTACCCCATCGTTGCGCCGTATTCGGGTGCCATATTGGCGATGGTCGCCCGGTCGGGAACCGAGAGCGTGGCTGCCCCATCGCCGAAAAATTCGACGAATTTGCCGACCACCTTTTCCCGGCGCAGCATCTCGGTGATCGTGAGCACCAAATCGGTTGCGGTGACCCCTTCGGGCAACTGCCCCGTGAGTTCGACACCGATCACGTCGGGGGTGAGGAAATAGACCGGTTGCCCGAGCATCGCCGCTTCCGCTTCGATGCCACCGACACCCCAACCCACGACGCCGACCCCGTTGATCATCGTCGTGTGGCTGTCGGTTCCCACCAGCGTATCGGGAAAGAGCGTGGGGGTGCCATCCGTGTCTTGACCCCGGCGCACGCCGCGGAACAGATACTCCAGATTGACCTGGTGGACGATCCCGATGCCGGGTGGGACAACGCCGAACGTGTCGAACGCTTGCATGCCCCACTTGATGAATTGGTAGCGCTCACGGTTGCGCGCGAATTCCAGCTCCATGTTTTTACGCAGCGCAGCGGGGCTACCGAAGGTATCGACTTGTACCGAATGGTCGACGACCAGGTCGACCGGCACGATCGGTTCGATCGCTTGGGGCGATTTCTGTAACCGAGCTGCGGCGCTGCGCATCGCGGCCAAATCGCACAGAAGCGGTACGCCGGTGAAATCTTGTAAGACGACCCGTGCGACGACGAATGGGATCTCGCTTGTGCGTTCGGCGTTGGGTTGCCAATTGGCGAGCGCCGTGACCTGTTCTGGGGTGACACGCATGCCGTCGCAATGGCGCACCAGTGCTTCCAGAACCACGCGGATCGAGACGGGCAGTTGGCTGATCGGGCCGATGCCCGCTTTTTCCAGTGCGGAAAGGTCGAAAATGCGAAACCGTTTGCCCGATGGCAAGGTGATCTCACGTCGCGCCAGTTGTTTGGGGTCCATTGTCTGCTCCTTCGCGTCACATAGTGGGATCCATTCCAATATAGCGCAAAAGCGGGTGAATCGCGAGTGCATCCGGCAATCGCACTTTTTGTTCAGAAGGTATTGCCTTGCGGCGCAGAACTTCGTATAATTCGCACTCCACAGGCGCGTAGCTCAGTTGGTTAGAGCACCACCTTGACATGGTGGGGGTCGTTGGTTCGAGTCCAATCGCGCCTACCAGGATTCGATGAAATGCGGCCCATGGGCCGCATTTTTTGTTTGGGGGGTACGATGGTTGCAGTGACTTTGCCGGATGGCTCGGTGAAAGCGTTCGAAGGGGTTGTCACCCCGCTTCAAGTCGCAGAGGCGATCGGTCCGGGGTTGGCAAAAGCCGCGGTGGCCGCGAAGGTCAATGGCCGTTTGGTCGATCTGACCTATCCGATCACCGAAGATGCCAACGTCGCGATCGTCACCGAGCGCGACCCGGAAGGGCTGGAGGTAATCCGCCATTCGACCGCGCACCTATTGGCGCACGCCGTGAAGGAGCTCTACCCGGAAGCGCAGGTGACCATCGGCCCCGTGATCGAGAACGGGTTCTATTACGACTTTGCCTTTCCGCGCCCATTTACGCCCGAGGATCTGGAACGCATCGAGGAGCGGATGAAGGCGCTCGCGGCGCAACAGATCCCAGTCGTGCGCGAAGAGTGGGATCGAGACGAGGCGATTCGCTTTTTCCGTGATCAAGGCGAATACTACAAGGCGGAAATCATCGCGTCGATCCCGGAAGGGGAGACCATCTCCCTCTACCGGCAAGGCAATTTCATCGATTTGTGCCGCGGGCCGCACGTTCCCGATACCGGAAAACTCAAAGCGTTCAAATTGACCAAGGTAGCTGGAGCGTATTGGCGTGGCGATGCACGCAACGAACAGTTGCAGCGCATCTACGGAACGGCGTGGCCCGACAAAAAGGCGCTCAACGCGTACCTCAAGCAATTGGAAGAGGCAGAAAAGCGCGATCATCGCCGCTTGGGGGTTCAGCTCGACCTCTTCCATTTCGAGGACGTGGCGCCCGGTTCGGTCTTCTGGCATCCGAAAGGGTGGCGCATCTTCCAAAAGCTCATCAACTACATGCGCGAGCGGCAGCTCGAAGCGGGCTATATCGAGATCAACACGCCGGACGTGATGGACCGAACGCTGTGGGAACGTTCTGGCCATTGGCAGAACTACCACGATCACATGTTCGTGACCCAAACCGAAGACGAGCGGGTCTTTGCATTGAAACCGATGAACTGCCCCGGTGCGTGCACCTGGTACAAACATGGGTTGCACAGCTATCGGGATTTGCCGCTTCGCGTCGCCGAGTTCGGCAAGGTGCATCGGTACGAACCTTCGGGGGCGTTGCACGGCCTATTGCGGGTGCGCCACTTTACGCAGGACGACGCGCATATCTTCTGCACGCCGGAGCAGATGACGGCCGAATGTGCCGAAGTCGTGCGGTTGATCCTCGACATTTATCGTGAATTCGGATTCGAGCAGGTGCGCATCAAGCTCTCGACACGCCCGGAAAACCGGATCGGCAGCGATGCGGTCTGGGATCAACTCGAAGCGGCGCTTGCCGACGCGGTGACCGGGCTCGGACTGGAATACGAGCTCTTCCCAGGAGAAGGGGCGTTCTACGGACCCAAGCTCGAGTTTGTCCTGCGCGACGCGATCGGTCGGGACTGGCAGTGCGGAACCCTGCAGGTCGATATGAACCTGCCGGAGCGCTTCGATATCGAGTACGTCGCCGAAGACAATTCGCGTCGCCGTCCGGTGATGCTGCACCGGGCGCTCTTTGGTTCGCTCGAGCGCTTCCTGGGAATTCTCATCGAACACCATGCCGGGGCGTTGCCGCTCTGGCTCGCCCCCGTGCAAGCGGTGGTGTTGCCGATCAGCGAACGGCATGCCGACTACGCCGTCTCCGTGCAGAAGCAGCTGCGTGCCGCAGGGCTTTGGTGCGAAACCGATTTGCGCAATGAAAAAATTACCTATAAAATTCGCGAGCACAGTCTGCAAAAGGTCCCTTACCTGTTGGTAGTGGGGGACCAAGAAGCAGCCAGTGGCCAGGTTGCGGTGCGGGCCCGCGGCGGTGTCGACCTCGGAGCGATGCCGGTGGCGGCGTTCCTAGCGCGCGCCCAGGAACGGATAGCCAGTCGCAGCACCGAATGTTGAGGTTTTCATAGGGAGAAGACAGCCATCGCTCAGGAAAAGAAGGTGCGCGTCAATGACGAGATCGACGCGCCGCAGGTACGATTGATCGGCCCGGATGGGCAGCAGGTCGGGATCGTTTCGTTGCGCGAAGCGTTTGCTGCAGCGGACGAAGCGGGGTTGGATCTGGTGGAGATCGCGCCAATGGCCAATCCGCCGGTCTGCAAAATCATGGATTACGGAAAATACAAATACCAGGAACAGAAAAAGGCGCAGGAAGCGCGCGCCAAACAAAAACAGATCCAGGTCAAAGAGATCAAAATCCGTCCGGGTACCGACGAAAACGACTACCAAATCAAATTGCGCAATTTGCGCCGTTTTTTGACCGACGGGGACAAAGCCAAGGTGACCTTGCGGTTCCGCGGACGGGAGATGGCCCACCAAGAGCTTGGGCTACGCCAGTTGGAGCGAATCCAACAAGATTTGGCGGATATCGGCGTCGTCGAACAGATGCCCAAGCTCGAAGGCCGGCAAATGGTGATGGTGATCGCACCGATCAAAAAAAAGGTAAAATAGCGGGTCTTGCCCCTTGCGCGGGCAAGCGATTCGTTGAACAAGTGGCCGTCGGGCTCTCAAGCATCCGGTGCGATGCGCCTGGTGCCACATCGGAAAGGAGCAGAAACAATGCCCAAAATGAAGACGAAAAAAGGAGCCGCGAAGCGCTTCAAAGTGCGGGGTAGCGGTAGCATCAAGCGTTCCCAAGCGTTCAAGCGCCACATCCTGACCAAGAAAAGTCCGGACCGCAAGCGGCGGTTGCGTGGGATGGTCGAGGTTCATCCCAGTGACATGGGCTTGGTCAAACAGATGTTGCCGTACGCATAAGGGAGAAGCAAGATGCCTCGGGTAAAACGTGGGGTAACGGCGCGCGCTCGCCACAAAAAAGTTCTGAAGCTCGCGAAAGGGTACCGCGGTCGCCGCAAGAACGTCTATCGGGTAGCCAAACAGGCGGTGATGAAGGCGTTGCAATACGCCTACCGTGACCGCCGTCAGCGCAAACGCCAGTTCCGTGCGCTCTGGATCACTCGGATCAACGCGGCTGCGCGCGAACACGGCATGACCTACAGCGAATTCATCAACGGTTTGAAGAAAGCGCAAGTGGACGTCGACCGTAAAGTGTTGGCCGATCTTGCCGTCTTCGACAAACCCGCGTTTGGTGCGTTGGTGGAAAAAGCGCGCGCGCACCTGACTGCTTGATTGTGTTGCGCCATCGGAGGACGCGCAAGTCGCTAGCGACTGCGGTGGCGCGAAACGAAAAAGGGAGGCGCGCCTCCCTTTTTTTGTTGGTGAGGAACGAAGATGGGTAGCGAATGGGTTCGGGAGGCAGAAGCCGCATTTGCTGCGGCGACGACAGTCGCGGCGCTGGAAGACGCCAAAGCGCGTTTTCTAGGGAAAAACGGCGTCATCACGAATGCGTTGAAAGGCTTAGGTAAGCTCCCGCCAGAGGAGCGCAAAGCGCAAGGGGCGGCAATCAACGCGGCCAAAGCCGAGATCGAAGCGTTGCTCGAAGCGGCGCGGGCGCGTCTGGAAGCAGAACAGTTGGCACGGTCACTTGCCGCGCAAGCCATCGACGTCACGCTACCGGGACGCCGCCGTTCGGTCGGTGCCCCGCACCCGGTTTGGCGCACGCTCGAGCGGGTCGAGGCTCTCTTCGCGTCGTTGGGGTTTTCGGTTGCCGACGGTCCTGAGATCGAAGACGACTGGCACAATTTCACCGCGCTCAATACGCCGGAAGATCACCCCGCGCGCTCGATGCACGACACGTTTTACCTCGAAGGGCGCACGGACGTGGTGCTCCGCACGCATACCAGTCCCGTTCAGATCCGGGCGATGCGTGCTCATGTTGCGGCGCATGGTGCCGCGTCGGAGTTGCGTATCATCGCGCCGGGGCGGGTCTATCGCGTCGATTCGGACGCAACCCATTCGCCGATGTTCCATCAGTTGGAAGGGCTCTGGGTTGGGCCGACCATCGCCTTTACCCACCTCAAAGGGGTTGTGCAAGCGTTTCTGCACGCCTTTTTCGAAACCGACGCGCTCGAAGTGCGTTTTCGGCCTTCGTTCTTCCCATTCACCGAACCGTCGGCTGAGATCGACGTCCGGTTCATGAGCGGCGCGCTCAAAGGGAAGTGGTTGGAGATCGCTGGCTGCGGCATGGTTCATCCTACGGTGCTTGCCAACGGTGGCTTCGATCCCGAACAGGTCCGTGGTTTTGCGTTCGGTTTCGGTCTCGACCGGTTGGCGATGTTGCAGTACGGGATCAACGACCTCAGGCTCTTCTTCGAGAACGACGTGCGCTTCTTGGCGCAGTTCGCGTAGGGAATCGACGATGAAAATTCTGGTGAGTTGGCTGGAATCGTGGGTGAAGCACGCCGCGCCGCTCGACGTGGCGACGCTTGCGGAGCGGTTGACGATGGCAGGGCTCGAAGTAGAAAGTGTCGAGCCGGTTGCACCGCCCTTCACTGGCGTGGTCGTCGGCGAGATTGTCGAAGTGGCGCCGCATCCCAACGCGGACAAGCTGCGTCTCTGTACGGTCGATGTCGGGCAAGGCGAGCCGCTTGCGATCGTTTGCGGCGCACCGAACGCTCGCGTGGGGCTCAAAGCGCCGTGCGCGCTCGTCGGTGCGCAGCTGCCGGGCGGCTTGACCATTCGCCAAGCCAAATTGCGCGGGGTGGCGTCGTTCGGGATGCTCTGTTCGGCGCGGGAGTTGGGCATTTCCGACGACCACGCCGGGTTGATGGAACTCCCTGCCGACGCGCCGGTTGGTGCCGATATTCGCCGCTACCTGCAACTCGACGATGCGGTAATCGAGCTCAAGATGACCCCAAACCGCGCCGATTGCCTCAGTGTCTTGGGCGTTGCGCGCGAAGTGGCGGCACTTACGAATACGTCTGTGACCCCGCCGTGGGCGCCGGGCACGGTAACCGAGCGCGACCATCCCTTGTCGCCGCAAGCACCACTCGTGCCGTCTGCAGGCTTTACCGCCGGGCGAGCGGTGCGTCTCGACGCGCCAGAAGCGTGTCCCCGTTATCTCGGGCGCTGGATCCGCGGCGTCGACCCCACGCGGCCAACGCCCGAATGGATCGAACGGCGTCTGCGCGCTGCGGGTTTGCGCCCAATCCATTTTCTGGTCGATGTCACCAACTACGTGATGCTCGAATTGGGCCAGCCACTGCACGCGTTCGACGCGCAGCAGTTGGCAGGCGACATCACCGTGCGCTGGGCTCGAGACGGCGAGCGACTGACGGTGCTGACCGGTGACGAGGTGACGCTCGACGCCGCGACCCTCGTGATCGCCGACGCCCAAGGCCCGGTGGCGTTGGCCGGTCTGATGGGCGGGCTCGAAAGTGGCGTGCGCACGACGACGACCGAGATTTTTCTGGAAAGTGCCCATTTCACTCCCAGCGCAATCGCTGGGCGCGCCCGACGTTACGGGCTGAATTCGGACGCGGCGCACCGCTTCGAACGCGGTGTCGATCCAGAAGGGTGCCGCCGTGCGCTGGAACGGGCAACCGCGTTGATCCTTGAGATTGCTGGGGGCGAAGCGAGCGAAGTGGTCGTTGCCGAAACGCCCGCTCATTTACCGGTGCGGTCGGCGATCACCGTCACCGCGTCGCGGCTTGCCGCCCACTTGGGGGTTCCCGTGAACGCAGACGATGCCGCGCGGTGGCTCGAACGCGAAGGGGTGGCCACTCAGGTGGTCGGTGAGACGATCACCGCGGTGCCACCAAGCTGGCGCTTCGATCTGGCGATTCCGGAAGATTTGGCCGAAGAGGTGGCGCGGTTGATCGGCTATGACGCGATCCCAGCGCAAATGCCGGAGATCTCCGCAGTGATGGGGCAATCGCCCGAAACCCGCCGTGCGCGCCATGCGGTCCGCCATTTCTTGTGCACGCGTGGCTACAGTGAAGCGATCACCTACGCGTTCGTCGAGAAGCGTTGGGAGACCGAGGTGCTGGGCAACGCACAGCCGATCGCGTTGGCGAACCCCATCGCTGCGCCGCTTGCGGTGATGCGCTCTTCCCTCATTCCCGGGTTGGTGGAGGCGGTTGCGGCAAACCGCAAACGGCAAGTCGAAAGCGTGCGGCTCTTCGAAATCGGACGCTGCTTTCTTTCGGCAGAGCCGATTACTGCGGTGACCCAAGACGCGCTCGATGCCGCGCTCGCCCATCACCAGCCGCTGAAATTGGCGGCGATCGCTTGGGGAACCGCGGAGCCGGGGTGGACGGAGGCGGGGCACCGTGCGGTCGACTTCTTCGATCTCAAAGGGGATCTCGAAGCGCTCTTCACACCGGAAACGCTCGCGTTCGAACGGGTCGAACACCCGGCGCTCCATCCGGGGCGTTCGGCGTCGGTTTGGTTGGTTCAGGGCAAGGAGCGAACCCAGATCGGGGTGATCGGAGAGCTCCACCCGAAATGGGCACGCCACTGGGAGCTGAAACCGGCGCCGGTGGTTTTCGAGATCGAGCTGGAATGGGCGCTCGCGCGCCGCAAACCCGAATACCAACCGCTCTCGAAGCAACCGATGGTGACACGCGATCTGGCGTTCTTGGTGCCCGAAGGGCGCTCTGCCGCCGAACTGATCGCCGTGGCGCGTGCCGCTGCGCCGCAAGCGCTGCAATCGGTCTGGGTGTTCGACGTCTACCAAGGAAAAGGGTTGCCGGAAGGGATGAAGAGCGTGGCGTTGCGATTCCGCTGGCAGCATCCGGAGCGAACACTTACCGACGCCGAGATCGACGAAGCGGTGGTGCAGATCGTCGACGCGCTTGCCGCCCAATGTGCCGCAACCCTGCGTCAGTGATCGCGAATGCGTTGGAGCGACAGAGGATACGATGGCAGCAGAATTGACGAAAGCAGAACTGACCGAGGTACTGGTCGAGCAGGTGGGGATTCCCCGTGCCGAGGCCAAACAATTGGTCGAGTGTTTTTTCGAGACGATCACCGAACGGCTGGTTGCCGGGGAAACGGTGAAACTTTCCGGGTTTGGCGTTTTCGAGGTTCGGGACAAGCCGCAGCGCCCGGGGCGTAACCCGCGAACGGGAGAGGTCGTTCCGATCGAACCGAGGCGTGTGGTAACCTTTCACGCCAGCAACAAACTCAAAGAGGCAGTCGCCCACCATGACCTCGTCGAACGAAACCCGGAACGTGAACCCGCAGTGGTCTGATTTGCCGGAAGTGCCCGCCAAACCGTTTTTCACGCGGCAAGAGGCAGCCGAGCTCGTCGGCGTACCGGAGCGGCTCTTACGGCAGTGGGAACGGGAGTTTGCAGTGGACCACCCGCGCGGGCGGACGCGGCGTTTTTTTCGCCGCAGCGAAATCCTCTTGTTGCGGCGCATCCGGCGGCTGCTTTTGGGGGAGGGCAGGTCGCATGACGAGGTGCGACAATTGCTCGGGCTCAGCGCACTGGCGGATGAGGCGGTGAGTGAGCAACTGGCGAGCTGGTGCGGAGCGCTTGCCGAAGTCGAGCATGCGCTTGCGGCGGTGGTTCGGTATCTAAATGCCGTGCTGGAAAAAACCCCGACTCAACAACCTTGATCCTTGGTGAACTCGACTTCACCTGTTCCCGGCGTGCTGGGGAATGATGCTGCGTCACAGAAAGTGTGTAAAATACAATCGATCTCATTCGCAATGTAATTTTTGGTACAAGCACGGATATGGTGGTAAATCGTACTGATGAGCGATGCCGCTCGTGGATGCAAACGCTGCTGCCCAACAGCTCAAAGTGATCGGAACGTACATGGTCGGCCAAGGGGGAAGATGCTCGAGAAGAACAGTTCGCTCTCTCAGGCGGACGAACGGTACCGGTACGCGCGGCAAAACAGCTTTGACCATGACTCGTTGTGGCCGCGTCTTCGCAATGAAGTCGTAGTTGAATTGGCAGCCATACTTCGCGAAGTGACGCTATTCCGTAATGAAAGCGCATACCCCAGGAGACTGATCCGCTTTGGGTAGATGTCAGTATTCTGGTGGGAAGTTTGGCAGTTGGCGCGGTTGCTTGCGGTGTTGTTGTGTGGAAACAAAAGAGGAGACATAACCCCATTCGTTTTGGTGTTGACGATAACAATTCTCATTATCTATAATATTGACACTAACAATAAAGAGTACGCCATCATGATGCGGCACAGTGGATCAGGGGGCGCCGAACAGTAGATGATCGCTGGATCGAAGTTGGAACAGAGGTGCAGGATCGTACCGTTGAATCGTGCGTTGGAGTGCAGTCGATGCAGCAGAGGCTCCTTGGGCAGAAACGTGCGACTTCTCCTGTGGGCAGTTCTTCAATGAGCGAATGGCTCAATTGTGAATGGTTGCTAGTGAACACTTTGTGTGCAAAGGAGATAACGGTTTGGAAGATAGGCAACGGCGTTTGCATGAGCAGGTCGAAAGCGCGAAAAAATGGCAACGCCATCGAATATGGAATAAAAAAATGACAATGAACTGGATTATTGGAATTGTAGTAACTGCAGTACATGTAGCGGCGATACTTTTTATGATGTCGAAGACAACAGTGGCGATAGCAAATAATGTTGAAAAATCGCCAAAAATTGTGAACGTAACATTGATGAGTGTTGCCAAACATAATGATGTTGAAAAAAAGGCAGAGGTAGCAGAATTAAATGATAATAGCTTAATCAGTAATGAAAAAGATGTAAAAATAGATAATACCAGTAAAGATCAGGTAAAGAAAAAGGAAAGAAAGATCGAAAAAAAGACGAATAAGAAAAGAACCGAGAAAAAAAACGTGTTGAATAAAATGAATAAAAAAATTGAAGATAATGTTTCAAGTCAAAACGAATCTAATTTCGAAAGTAAAGTAAATGGTAGCGAAGTCAACGAAATTAAAAAAGAGTTCATGGTAGAACAGGCAGAAAATGCAATGCCAATAGTGGAGCAACCGTCGGCTTACGCAGCTTATCTCAATAATCCACCGCCAGATTATCCAACAGCCTCACGTCGTCTGGGTGAAGAGGGGACTGTGATCATTCGGGCGTTAATCGAGGAGGATGGGCACGCATCGATTGTTCAGGTAGAAAAATCGAGTGGTTACTTACGATTAGATCGTGCAGCAGAGGAGGCAGTAAAGAAATGGAAGTTTAAGCCTGGGAAGAAAAATGGGATTCCTGTCGCCATGTGGCATCTGATACCTATTAAGTTTGAGCTCAAATGATTGGGGAGAAAAAGTTGGAAGGTATGGTTAGCAAATTTGGAATCGAACATCTTTGGTGGCAAGGTGACGAAATCATTCGAGGCATAGCCATCGTCTTGCTGCTGATGTCCATTGCAAGCTGGATCGTTATTCTAATAAAATTGATAGAAATTGGTAGAGTAAAATTACAAAATAGGCGTGTAGATGTTTTTTGGCACTCTGAAGATGTTATTGAAGGAATAGAAAAGCTAGGCAACGAAAATGACAACCCGTTTGCAATGATTGCGCGAAATGCACATATAGCCGCTAATCATTTGCAGGGTGATAATAGTGCCGATAATAAAAAAACCCAACTTCATGACAAACTAGACCCAAGTGAATGGATTGGGCGAGCAATAAACCAAGCAATAGATAGATCAGTATTCAAGTTGCAATCTGGCTTGTGGATATTGGCATCGGTGGCATCGACGGCTCCATTCGTTGGGTTGTTTGGAACTGTTTGGAGTATCTATCACGCATTGATGAACATAAGTACTAATGGATCGGCATCTCTCGACCAAGTTGCTGGCCCAATTGGTGAGGCTTTGATCATGACCGCTCTAGGTTTGGCTGTAGCAATACCAGCGGCTTTGGGGTATAACGCAATAGTTCGCGGGCAAAAAATCGCGGTCCATATGATAAACCGCTTTGCGCATGAAATTCATTCCTATTATTTATCCGGTATGCGTTGGAAAAAGTGATATAACGCAATGCATGTGATGATAGAGGTAGCAATAGGTAAAAAGTGAATGGGGGATTAAATATGTCGCACGGGATAATAGATGAAAACGGGGGTGATCTTAACTCAGAAATTAATATGATTCCGCTTATCGATGTTATGCTGGTTTTGTTGATCGTATTCATCGTAACGATACCTGTTATCAGGCATTCTATATCCGTTTCATTGCCCAAGGCGACGATGGATGCTGATAAGACTGAAGAGCCTGTAAAAATTGTAGTGGCTAGTGATGGAACGTATTTTTGGAATAACGACGTGGTCGACCTTCAAGAGCTGGAAGCCCGTTTGGAAGACATCTCGAGTAAGTCTGATATTCCTGGAGTTCAAGTGCTGGGAGATAGATCTGTTTCGTACGAAAAGGTTGTTCAGCTATTGGCGCTAGTTTCTAGAAGTGGAATTCAATCTGTGGGGTTGGTAACCGAACCGGAGGTGAAATGATATCTTGAAATATGTTTTCTCATTTGTTGTTGTTAAAAAATTTTTTAATAAATAAAGGAGAGCCAGAGATGAAATCTGAGAAGAAAGTGTCGCCGAAATTTCTTTTAGGGTCAATTTTGTTTGCAACAAATACATACGCAATTGCTCAGGAAGGTATTGTCGATAATGAAGCAGTATTGGGAACAGTCAATGTCATTGCTGACTCGATTCCTGAAGAGATTGAGTCAAAAAATTCTCTTAAGGTCGATACTACTAGAATAGGAAAAGGGGTGCAAGCAATCCGTGATATTCCACAAAATGTTACAGTTATGACCGAAAAGCTTCTTAACGATCGGGAGTTGGACGATTTTCGAGATGTGCTCAAGTTTACGTCAGGTGTTACATTCCAAGCAGGCGAAACTGGAGAAGAAGATGTTCTGATGAGGGGTTTTTCTCTTGGGCAAGCAGGAGATATTTTACGAGATGGAATGAGGGAGGCCTCTCTGATCACGAGAGATACGTTTGCAACGGATCGAGTTGAGGTGATCAAGGGATCTGCATCGATGCTGTTCGGGAAAGGGTCGACTGGTGGTGTTGTGAACCAAGTTAGTAAAAGAGCCTTTTTTGCTGATTACTATCAGTTGGAGGCTAAGATTGGTGATGGACGTTTTGGCCGGTTGCAGGCTGACTTGAACAAAGATTTTGGAAAAAATGGTGCGGTACGTTTGAATTTGATGACCCAAAGTGCGGATCAATGGGGTTCAAAAGACAACAGAAATGGTGTAGCTTTGAATTGGCGAAACTTGCTCGGTAACGGTCACGAATTGATGGTCGATTTGTACCATCTAAAAACCGATCAACGTCCAATCTACAACCATCCATGGCTGCTCACGGGCAACAATGGAGAACTCAATAGGAAAATTGTTCCTGTTCTCGACTCGAAGAATTTTTATGGATTCAGAAGCGATTACAATCAGACCGAACAAACCGTTGTCACCGTTGGCCACACTGTAAAATTTTCAGTCGATGAGGAACTGAAAACCACGTTACGATATGGTAAATACGAACGTGACTTGTGGGCATCGGTAGTCCGTTTTGCTAATGCGTCGTTACAACCAGATGGAAAAGCAGTAAGTTTGGATAATATGCCAACCGACGCAACGGTTTTGACTAGGAATAGCTTCAAGGGGAGAAGAGGTATTAGTGATATCTTTCAATTGCAAAGTGATTATAGCAACAAATTCGAGTTAGGTGGGTTCAAACATCATCTAATGGCGGGTGTCGATATCACACATGAAAATGCAAAAAGAAACAATAATAATAGTGGCGGATCGTTGGCCTTAAGTGATCCTTTGGCGACAACCACCGTTGGTAATCCAAACGATGGAGCTTATCGTGCTGATACTCGGACGTGGATCTATAATGAATTCGAGTCCCAATCGATTGGTGTTTATCTACAAGATATCGTTTCGCTCTCTAAACAATGGAAAGTTGTAGCGGGCGTTCGTTTCGATCGATTCAATGCGGATTATTACGATTATGTGTCCACCAACAGTGGGTCGCGTGCCGATAATCTTTTTAGTCCTCGGTTTGGCTTAATTTTCGAGCCGAACACGTCTTCTTCTTATTATGTCTCTTATGGTGAGTCTTATAATACTTCTGGAGATACCTATCAGTTTTCTCTTGGGAATTTTGCTCCCGGTAGCAACAATGAAAAAGCTGCAAACACTCCCCCAGAAAAAAGCCGTAACTTGGAAGTTGGCGGAAAGTGGGAGCTATTCAATCAGAGAGCGCTTGTTGGTTTAGCCTTATTTAGGAGTGAGAAGTACAACGAGCGCAATACCGATCCTGATACTGCAGCCACTCAAATGCTGCTCTCTGGTAAACGGCATGCAACTGGAGTCGAGCTAAGCTTTGCAGGCCAGATTACGCCGCGATGGGAGTTTTTCTACAATCATACCTGGATTCCAGATGCTGAAATCGATGAATGCAATGAATCCACTTGCACCGGCAATGCTCAGAGGGAAGGCGACCGGCCGGGGTTGACTCCTCGAAACAGTGCCAGTGCATGGACGACCTATCGCATCGACAACAAATGGCGCGTCGGTCTGGGTATGACCCACCGAAGCAAACAAAGTCCGGTTGGGAACAGAAGCGTGGTTGCCTCGTCCTTCACCACTTGGGATGCGATGGTTGAATATCAACTTCATCCGAATACGGCGCTCAAGTTGACAGTGACGAACTTGACTGATGAGCTCTACGCCGATGCCCTATACCGTGGATTTTACAGCCCTGGGGAGCCGCGTAGGGTATATTTGAGCATCAATTCCGTTTTCTGATCCGTAGATGTTGTGTCGGGCGTAATGAGGAGTGCCAGATGATTATTCACCTGAAAGAAGTGATTAGCAAGGACGAACTCCAGTCGATGCGCACTATCCTCGAGTCGCCCGGCACGCCCTGGATCGAAGGCAAAAAAACTGCTGGCACCCAGGCTCAATTGGTGAAGAACAATGAACAACTTCAGTCTGGGAGCGAACAGGCAAAACGTTTGCGGAAAATAGTTCTTGATGCGTTAAAGAGAAATCCAATTTTTTTTGCAGCTGCTTTGCCTAAAAAAATCTTCAATCCAATGTTCAATAGATATCGCCCTGAGGCACCCACATATGGCCCACATATCGATGGGGCAATCTTGTATTCCCATGATGATAGTTTTTGGGTTAGGGGAGATATTTCGTGTACTTTGTTTTTGTCTGATCCTGACGAGTATGATGGCGGTGAACTTATTGTTCATGACGTTTCTGGTATAAATCGATTAAAGCTACCGGCTGGCGATGCCATTCTTTACCCAGGTGGATCTCTTCATTCTGTTTCACCTGTTGTTAGAGGGGTGAGGTTGGCAAGCTTTTTTTGGATTGAAAGCATGGTAAGAAATGTTGAGCAGCGCAAGATCTTGTTTGAGCTGGATAAGAATATTTTGAGTCTCAGAAGTGCTATTGGTGAGTGCGAGCAAACGGTTGCACTCACAGGAATTTATCATAATCTTCTCCGCCTATGGGGAGATACTCTATGAGCACAACGTATCAAAATTTGAAAGATATTCTTTCATCAGGAATTTATGAATATTTTTTTTCTGGTGCGGACGATTCTGTTACTTTGAGAGAAAATGAGCTGTCATGGAAAAGGTTTCAGATTGTACCTCGAGTGATGTCATCGCCAAGATCGGTCTCACTGGAGATCGATTTTTTTGAAAAAAAGTGGCCATCCCCTTTTTTGGTTGCTCCAATGGCATATCTTGGCATGGTCCATGAACATGGTGACCTTGGGGTTGCATTGGCTTCTGCTGCACAGCAATTCGGTTTTATACTCTCTTGTCATGCAACCACTCCGCTAGAACTTATTTCTAGTCATTTTTTACGCGAAGAACTTAGAGGCCCTCTTTGGTTTCAGTTTTACCCTTATGGATCTCACGCAGAGTGGCTGTCTTTGATCTCGCGAGTTCAGCGAGCTGGCTATGAGGCTCTGGTCGTTACTGTCGATGCGCCGGTCAAGTGGACACCTAAAGCGGCTATTGATGCTGGTTTTTCCGTTCCGGCAAACTGCCCGCAGCCTAATCTTTCCGGTGTTCCGCCTCGGGGGTCTCTTACTGATGTTCTGAAACAGGCATTTTCATGGAATGATCTCAAGTGGTTGCGTGAAAAATGTTCGCTGCCCATTGTCATAAAAGGGGTTCTCAATCCTGAAGATGCCTCTCGTCTCTGCGATGAATCATTGTGTGATGCAATTATTGTGTCGAATCATGGTGGACGTGTCATCGATCGAGTGATTCCAACTGCATATGTACTGAAAGAGATTGTCGCATCTGTGGCTAATCGTGTGAAAGTTTTGGTGGATAGCGGTATTCGCAGTGCTCACGATGTTGCGGTTGCACTGGCGTTGGGTGCAGATGCGGTTTTGATTGGACGGCCTGTTGTTGCAGCGCTTGCTGAAGGCGGTGCCCAAGGTGTTGCCCATCTCTTTTCCCGCTGGCGAGATGAGCTTTCTGCTATTATGGCTGTCTGCGGTTTTTCCACTATTTCTGATTTCAAACTAAATATCGATATTAGGTGGCCCAAAGAGCATTTAATTTGACTTGATTAGATTGCGAGGATAATGAAATTGATTTGTGTCAGCTTAGCTTGTAAATGACAGAAAAATACCGGTTTGAGACGTACTCCCTACGAAGCTGGGGCATCCTTGTGTTGTGTCAAGACGCAAGGAGTGCGTCATACTCAACCGAGCGGTCTTCCTCATGATACGCGAAACGCGACAAAAGGGGTGTTATCTCCATGAGATTGTTGAAGAGGTGTGATGCTTGCAGCGAACCGTGCGTCGTGCGCTGCGGCGCGTTGGGCCACCGAACTGTCGACGGCCATGTAAAAATGACCCACCTTGGCCATCGAAATTGACCCACCTTCGTTACCCTGCCTCTACAAGGGCACTGCATTCGTGCGATTGCCCGCATGACGTGGCACTCCCGCAATACCGTGTGCGCTATCCTGCGTCGGGATGAGCGGCAAAGCGAAGCGGTGCAACGTCGGGCAAGAGCGACGTTGATCAACCCCTATGCCGACTATGTCAAGCGGCGCATGGCGCAACTCCCTGGCATTTTTGCCAGCGTGCTCTATCGCGAGGTCGTGTAGCTTGGCTATGGCGGCAGCGCGCGCTCAAGGCGCTCAGCGTGCTTGAAACCCGTTTGTGCGCTTGCTTCTCCGTCAAGAGACCCAGTATCCCATGCTCAGCTGGTGTTCTAGACAAAAACCGCTGAATGTGACTCCGATTGCTACGCTTCCCTTCTAAGTCTTAGTCCGAGGGTGCAAATGCGATAGCCCTGACTGAACGAATACAAAACTATTGTGTGACCAGCGTGCTATGCTATAATTCGCAAGGTGTCGGGGCGTAGCGCAGCCTGGTAGCGCACCTGCATGGGGTGCAGGGGGTCGCGAGTTCAAATCCCGCCGCCCCGACCATCTTCTCTCAGTGGTAGAGAGAATCGATCAGTGTCCCAAGCGGGACTTTTTTTGGCGGCGGAGTATTAGAAAATGATAATACTCAGAAACGTTGTGATGCTGGGTGTGGTCGGTTTTTTGGCAGCGGGCGCTTGGGCGCAAACCGCGCCAGAGGCGGCGCAGGATGATGCGGCGCTTGCGGTCGGTGTCGTCGAACGGCAACAGGTTCGCGAACGCATCGTTGCCGAAGGGGTGATCGAAGCGGTCTTGCAGGCGCGGGTGGCGCCCGAGGTTGCTGGGCGCATCGTCGAGGTGCGCGTCGACGCGGGCACGAAAGTCAAAGCGGGCGATCTCCTTTTCGTGCTCGACGACACGGCGGTGCGCCAAGAGGTGGCTGCGGCCCGTGCGCGCTTGGCGCAGGCCGAAGCGAACCTGGCGCAGGCGCGTGCCGAATGGGAACGGGCGAAAAACCTCTTTGCCCAAAAATTCATCAGTGAATCGCGTCTCGATTCGGCGCGCACCGCACTCGATGCGGCCCAAGCGGAACGCAACGCGGCGCAAGCACAGCTGGCGCGCGCCGAAGCGGCGCTCGCCTATACCCAAGTGAAGGCGCCGTTCGATGGGATAGTCGCGGAGCGCTACGGGAACCAGGGCGATATGGCGCAGCCCGGGCAGCCGCTCCTCTTGCTCTACCAGCCGGGCGCGTTGCGCGCCGTGGCGCAAGTGCCGCAAGAGCGGATTCGCGCGTTGGGGCAGCCTCTTGCTGCCCGCGTCGAAGTCCCCGGGCAAGCGCGTGCTTGGAACGCTACCGCGGTGACGGTGCTGCCCGCGGTCGACCCGAAGACGCAGACGCAGACCGTGCGTGCCGATCTTCCGCCAGACGCAGGTGATGGGCTGGTTCCCGGGACGTTTGCCCGAATGGAGATCTCCGCAGCGGGTGGGGAACGGCTCGTCGTGCCGACGCAAGCGATCCTACGGCGTGGCGAATTGACCGCAGTCTATGTCGAAACCGCCAACGGTTGGCGCTTGCGCCAGGTTCGCCTGGGGGATCGCGTCGATGAGGCGCACGTTCAGGTTCTGGCTGGGCTCGCAGCTGGGGACCGTGTTGCGCTCGACCCGGTGAAAGCGGGGTTGATCGCTGCCGAAACGGCGCGTGACAGCGGTGATCGGTCGTGAGGAGCTTGGGATGAGTGCACCGATCTTACCTGGTGAAACCACGGGCAATCCGCTTGGCATTTCTGGGCGCACTGCGGCCACGTTTCAGCGCAATGCGATCACACCACTCCTTGCGCTCGTCCTTTTCTTGGTCGGGCTTTTCGCGATCGTCATCACGCCGAAAGAGGAAGAGCCGCAGATCGACGTGACGATGGCCAACGTCCTGGTGCCCTGGCCCGGCGCGTCGGCGAAAGACGTCGAAGCGATCATCGCGCGGCCCGCGGAACTGGTGTTGTCGCGCATCGCCGGCGTCGATCACGTCTATAGCGTTTCGCGTCCTGGGATTGCGGTGATCACGGTGCAGTTCCAGGTGGGCGTGAAGAACGAGACCGCGCTCGTGCGCCTCTACGACACTGTGATGTCGAACCGCGATTGGCTCAGCCCCAACCTGGGTGTCGGCGAACCGATCGTCAAGCCGAAAGGGATCGACGACGTTCCCGTCGCGGCATTCACGCTCTTTACGCGCGATCCCGAACGAGCCGGGTACGACTTGGAGCGGGTTGCGCACGCGCTGGAGCTCGAACTCAAACGGGTTGAAGGAACACGTGACGTGCGCACGATTGGCGGCCCGGGGCAGGTGGTGCGTGTGGTGTTCGACCCGGTGCGGTTGAACGCCTACAACCTCACCGTCGATGAGCTCAAAACGGCACTGTCGCTTACCAACGTCTCGCTGCCTGCCGGGATGCTCACGCAGGACAACCGCGAAGTGCTCGTGCGCACGGGGTTGTATTTCGATTCGGTCGAAGATGTCGCCAATATCGTCGTCGGCGTCGTCGAAGGGCGACCGGTCTATCTTCGCGATGTTGCCGAGGTGGCGCTCGGTCCAGACGAGCCACGCCGTTACGTCTGGTTTGGCGCCGGGCAAGCCGGGGCGGAGACGTTGGGCATGCCCGCGGGCGCGTCGCAGCCTGCGGTGACGATCTGGGTCTCGAAAAAACCGGGTGCGAACGCCGCAACCGTGGTCAATGCACTGGTCGAACGGATGCAGCTTCTGGAAAACCAGATCATTCCCGAAGGGATCGCCTGGCAGGTGACGCGGGACTATGGCGCTACCGCGACCGACAAAGCCAATACGTTGATCGGTAAACTGATTTTTGCCACCGGTGCGGTGGTGCTGCTGGTGCTCGTAACGCTAGGATGGCGCGAAGCGGTGATTGTCGGCGTTGCGGTGACCCTCACCCTCATGGCTACGCTCTTCGCCTCCTGGGCGTACGGTTTCACCCTGAACCGCGTTTCGCTCTTTGCCCTCATCTTCTCGATCGGGATTCTGGTCGATGACGCGATCGTCGTCGTCGAGAACATCCACCGCTGGCACCACCTCAAGCCCGGGGAACCGCTGTGGCGCGTGATTCCACATGCGGTCGACGAGGTGGGTGGGCCGACGATCCTCGCCACCTTCACCGTGATCGCGGCCCTCTTGCCGATGGCGTTCGTCACCGGCCTGATGGGGCCCTATATGAGCCCGATTCCGATCAATGCGTCGATGGGGATGTTCCTTTCGCTCCTTGTTGCGTTCATCGTCACCCCGTGGCTCGCGGGCAAATTGCTCCCCGGCGGGTTGGGGAACGTCGGTGCGTCAGCCGGTGACGCCCACCCGCACGAAACGAAGGACGATCGCATCACCGCGGCGCTCGACCGGCTCTTTCGTCGCATCTTCAACCCGATCATGCATCCGAAATACGGGGCGTGGGTCCGTTTCACCTGGGGCCTTGCGGTGATGGCGCTCATTGCGGTGGCGCTGGCGCTACCGGTGCTGCAAGCGGTGATCCTCAAGATGCTGCCGTTCGACAACAAGAGCGAATTCCAGGTGGTGGTCGATATGCCACTCGGCACCCCGCCGGAGATGACCAGCCGCGCGCTGCAAGAGATGGGTGAAGCGCTGGCGGCGGCGATCCCCGAGGTGCGCGATTGGCAAGCGTACGCGGGTACCGCGAGCCCGATCAATTTCAACGGGTTGGTGCGGCAGTACTATCTGCGGCAGATGCCGGAGATGGGCGACCTGCAGATCAACCTGGTCGACCGCCGCGATCGCCACCGCAAGAGCCACGAGATCGCGATGGCTGCGCGCCCGATCGTGCAGAGAATCGCGGCGCGCTACGGGGCGACCGCCAAAGTGGTCGAAGTCCCGCCGGGGCCGCCGGTACTTTCGCCGATCGTCGCTGAGATCTACGGGCCGAGCTATGAAGGGCAGATCGCGGTGGCGCGGCAAGTTCGGCAGGTGCTGGAGACGACGCCCGACGTGGTCGACGTCGACGACACTATCGAAGAGGTCGCGCCAGAACTGGTGCTGGTGGTCAATCAGGCGAAAGCGGCGCAACACGGCGTGGCGCAAGCGCAGATCGTTTCGACCATTCGGGTCGCCCTTTCGGGAGATTCGGCCACGTCGCTCTTTGGGGGCAACAACCAGTACGAAGTGCCGGTGCGCATCCAGATGAACGCGGCGCAAAAAGACCGCATCGAGCGGGTGCTGGCGCTCAAGGTCCGTTCGCGCGAAGGGCAGTTGGTGCCGATCGGCGAGCTGGTCGATCTGGTCGAGCGGCCGCGTGAGCAGGTGATCTACCGCAAAGACCTGCTGCCTGTCGTCTATGTGACCGCCGACGTCGCCGGTCGCACCGATTCGCCGCTTTACGGGATGTTTGCCGCGCGTGCGGCGCTCGATGGGCTGGCGTTCTCCGGCCCCGGTCTCTTCGGCAAGCTGAATGAATGGTTCATCCAGCAACCGAAGAATCCGTACGCGGAATACGCGGTGAAGTGGGATGGTGAGTGGCAGGTCACCTACGAGACCTTCCGCGATATGGGCGCCGCGTACGCCGTCGGGTTGGTGTTGATCTATCTCTTGGTGGTCGCGCACTTCAAGAGCTACGGAACGCCCCTCATTATCATGGCGCCCATTCCGCTCACGATCATCGGGGTGATGCCCGGTCATGCACTCCTCGGGGCGCAGTTTACCGCTACCTCGATGATTGGGATGATCGCGCTGGCGGGGATCATTGTGCGCAACTCGATTCTGCTCGTCGATTTCGTGATCCAGCAGGTTCGCCAGGGAATGGCGTTCGAAGAGGCGATCATCCGTTCCGCCGCGGTGCGCGCGAAACCGATCGCACTTACCGCGCTCGCCGCGATGATCGGGGCGTTCTTCATCCTCGACGATCCGATCTTCCAGGGGTTGGCGATCAGTTTGATCTTTGGCGTCTTCGTCTCAACTTTGTTGACGCTGGTGGTGATTCCGATGCTGTTTTACGCGGCGAAACGCAAACGAGTCGCTGAACTTGCCGCTGTTGCGGAATGATCCGTGATTGCGTAGCGTAACCGGTAACAAAATGGCGTTGGTCGTTGGGACAAAGGTTGGTTCAAAAACAAGGAGGCTGCAATGAAGCAAATGACCATCAATCAGTGGGTTCGCGCATTTGCCGGGTTTTTCGTGCTGTTGTCGTTGGCGCTCGGCGTGGAAGGTTCGCCCCTTTTCGTCAGCAAAAACTTTTTGTGGTTCACAGCGTTCGTGGGTGCGAACCTCTTCCAGAGTGCGTTCACTGGGCTCTGCCCGCTGGAGAACATCCTGCGCAAACTCGGAGTGCCCGAAAGCGCAGGAGGCTGCCGCTAAGAGACTTCTTGGGACACACTGATTTATTCGCAGATCGATGGGCCGAACTCATCCCTGACATGCGACAATTGAAGTACTGACATTTGATAGGCACTTGACGATGCAAGCGAGCTTTTCCGAACTTGAATATGCGAGCAAGAAGAAAGTGACGCGGCGCGACCGGTTTCTTGCCGAAATCGATGCGGTAACGCCTTGGTCGGCGCTGGTGGCTGAGATCGAACCGTTCTACCCGAAGGGAACCGGACGAGGCCGGCCGCCGATTGGCGTGGAACGCATGCTGCGCATGTATATTGCCCACCAGTGCTTCGGATTGTCCGATGAAGGGATCGAAGACGCCATCTACGACAGCCAGGCCATCCGGCGCTTCGTTGGCATCGACCTGTCGCGGGAGTCTGCGCCCGATGCCACCACCCTGCTCAAGTTTCGCCGCCTGCTGGAAAAGCACCATCTGACCGAGCGCATCTTTGCTGCCATCAATACCGTGCTGGCGCAGAAGGGTTTGATCCTCAAGGAAGGCACGGTCGTTGATGCCACGATCATCGCCGCACCGTCCTCGACCAAGAACCGAAGCGGCAAGCGCGATCCGGAAATGCATCAAACCAAGAAGGGCAATCAGTGGTACTTTGGCATGAAAGCCCACATTGGCGTCGATGCCGAAACCGGCATCACCCACACGCTGGTGACCACCCCGGCCAACACCAATGATGTCACCCAAGCCCATGCCCTGCTGCATGGAGAAGAGAAAGTGGCCTTTGGCGATGCGGGCTACCAGGGCGTCGAGAAGCGGCAAGAGAACCGCAACGGCAAGGTTCGATGGGAAGTCGCGATGCGTCCGGGCAAACGCAAGGCGCTGCCGAAGACGGCGATGGGCAGATTGATCGACAAGATCGAGCAACTCAAGGCAAGCGTGCGTGCCAAGGTCGAGCACCCGTTTCACATCGTCAAGAACCTCTTCGGCATGAAGAAGGTACGCTACAAGGGATTGGCGAAGAACACTGCGCAGCTCTACACGCTCTTTGGGTTGGCGAATCTGCTGATCGCCAAGCGGCAATTGTTTGCACTCAACGCCCAAGGTGCGTCCTGAGAGGGGCGAAATGAGGAAATTCGCCGAGAAACGGGGCGAAAGCCAGCCGAAAATGGCGGCAAAAAAGACATTTCTTGCCCACCGAGGTGTGAATGTCGAAGGGATGCGGTCACTCTCGCTCATTTCCAGTAAAATGCTGATTTGTTCAGCGTGTCCCTAGCCAGGTCAAGACGCTGGAGAAGGTGTTGCGCGCGCCGTTTTCCGACAAGGAACATCAGCGCCTGATCCAACTGGCTGCCAACTGGCGTTCGCTGCTGGCCTTTGACGACGGCGCCCCGAAACTGGCCGATGCGCTGGAGGTGTTCATCGCCGCCTACCGGCAGCGCTCACCCGACCAGGAGAGGCTGCACGACGAGGTGGTCTTCCAAGCCGGCGTCTACCGCATGGGCCATTGGGCGCTGGTCAAGCACTTCATCCCCGGCGTCACCGATTGCCTGGACAACTTCGGCAGCGTCCTGCCCAAGTACCGCGAAGCCTTCAAACGCCGATACGAGGCCGAGGGCAACCTGTCGGTCGAGGCGCAGTCGCAACTGCTCAAGGCCCAGTACGCCATGATCCCCAACCGCCGTGATCCGTACCGGCACGAGGAGATGAAACGCCGAGGGTTGGTTACCGCCGACGGCATCGTGCCGATGGGCGTGAAGGAAGCGCTGGCGTTGATTGAGCGCGAGGAGGCGCAGGCCGAGACACTCTTCACCATTCGCTGGGCCGTCGTCTGACGAAGCGACGCGCCCGCCAACGATTCAACAGGACCACCACGCAATGAGCCAGAAATACGAAAAACTGAAAACCCTGCTCAAGGAGCTGTTCCAGCTCGACCAGCCGGAGCTGGACTTCGGCATCTACCGCATCCTGCATGCACGGAACGCGGAGGTGACGCAGTTCCTGGACGAGGACCTGCTGCCGCAGGTGAAGCAAGCCTTCGCCCAGTACCACACCGCCGACAAGGCCGAACTGGACATGGACACCGGGGCGCTGGAAGCCGAGGTCTACGACCATCTCTACAGTTTCTTTCGCCGCTACTACTCGGAGGGCGACTTCCTCAGCAAGCGCGTCTACAAGCCCGGCGTCTACGCCATCCCCTACGAAGGCGAGGAGGTCAAGCTCCACTGGGCCAACGCGGACCAGTACTACATCAAGACCAGCGAATATTTGCGGGACTACGCCTTCCGCCTTCGCCCGGAGGATGAAGCCAACCCGATGCGCGTCCACTTCAAGCTGGCGGACGCCGCCGAGGGCGAGCACGGCAACGTCAAGGAACAGGCCGGCAAGGAGCGCCGCTTCCGGCTGGCCCCCGCGCCCTTTGCGGCCATCGAGGATGGCGAGCTGGTGATCCGCTTCACCTACAAGCCCGATCCGGCCAAGCAGAAGGACCTGAACGCCGAGGCCGAGGCCGCGATCCTGGCCCTCGACGACCCGGCGCTGGCCGACTGGATCAAGGCCCTGGGCGCGCAGCACGTGCGCGCCGACGGCACGGTCTCGGAGAACACCCGCCTGCGCGTGCATCTGGACCGCTACACCGCCCGCAACACCTTCGACTATTTCATCCACAAGGACCTGGGCGGCTTCCTGCGGCGCGAACTGGACTTCTACATCAAGAACGAGGTCATGCACCTCGACGACGTGGAAAGCGAAACCGCCCCGCGCGTCGAGCAGTACCTGTCCAAGATCAAGGTCATCCGACGTATCGCGCACAAGATCATCGACTTCCTGGCGCAGCTGGAAGAATTCCAGAAGAAGCTGTGGCTGAAGAAGAAGTTTGTCGTCGAGACCCGCTATTGCATCCGGCTGGGTGTGATTCCGGAGGAGTTCTATCCGGAGATAGCCGCGAACGACGCGCAGCGGGAGGAATGGGTACGGTTATGTGCGATAGACGAGATCAAAGGAGACTTGGCAACCCCCGAATACAGTTCGCCTCTCACGGTGGATTTCCTCAAGGCAAACCCTGCACTGGCAATTGACACCAGGCATTTTGATGCGCGCTTCACGGCACGCCTGCTCGAGCAGCTTGCGGATGTGGCGTCTCTGACAGACGGAGTACTGATTAACAGCGAAAACTTTCAGGCACTGTCGCTTATTCAGCGCACCTACAAATCCTCTATCAACACGATAACCATTGACCCACCCTACAACCGCCAGGGTGACGGCTTCCCCTACAAGGACAACTACAAGCACGCCTCTTGGCTCACGATGATGAATGACCGCGTGCAATTGGCGCACCAACTTCTGGCCACAAACGGCGCCTTGTTCTCGAACATCGACGAGAACGAGCGGGATTCGCTGCAGGCCGTCCTGGATCTCAACTTTGGGCGAGAGAACCGGATCGAGGAACTGATCTGGGCGCAAAACACGACGCACAGCCAGTCACCACTGTATTCAACCAACCATGAGTACGTGGAAGTTTATGCCCGTGACCGCGCCTCAGCCGAGCAGGCCCCGGACCTATTTCGCGAACCCAAGCCCGGGTATCGCGAGATGATGGAGCTTATCAATAGGCTCAATCCGCACTATCCGTCTATTGAGGACGTTGAGCAGGCAATCCAAGAGCTGTTTCAGCAGCACATTGCCGAATACAAGGCGGAACTTCAGGAACTGGGCCTTGAGTACAATGAAGAAACCAAGAAACAGGATCCGTGGCGCGGCATCTATAACTATTGCCATGCTGAGTATCGAGATATGCACGGGCAATTGGTACCCGAGAGCGAAGCGCGGATTCGAGATGCGCGGCTGGTAGTTTGGCAAGAAGCCGATGCGTCAGCGCCGGCTCAGAAGCAATCACCAAGCACACGGGATCCAGAAGACCCGAATTATCGCTTTTATAAACCATTACATCCAAAGACTGGCAAGCCGTGCCCTTCCCCAAAAACCGGGTGGCGGTGGCCATATTCATGGCCAACTAACAACCGAGATAGCTTTGAAGCCCTTGATCGCCAAGGAAGAATTGCGTGGGGTGACGACGAAACAAAGATACCCCGATACAAGCGTTTTCTTCACGAAGTAGAAACAAATGTAGCCAAGTCATTCTTTCACGACTATACGGACGGAGAAAAACAGATTGCCGCGCTTTTTGGGGCGACAGGGCTTTTCCCAACCCCCAAACCTACTACCTTGCCCGCCCGCTTCATATCGCAGACCGCGGGCCGGATTGGGGTAATTCTTGACTTCTTTGCCGGTTCTGGAACCGCTGGCCACGCCACCATCAACCTCAATCGCGAAGATGGTGGACGCCGCAAGTTCATTCTCATCGAACAAGCCGGATACTTCGATACCGTTCTGCTCCCCCGTCTGAAGAAGGTGACGTTCACCCCGGAGTGGCGCGATGGCAAGCCCGCACGTCTTCCCACCACCGAAGAAGCCGAACGCAGCCCCCGAATCATGAAAGTGATCCGCCTCGAATCCTACGAGGACACGCTCAACAACCTGGAGCTCAAGCGCACCGAGGCACAGCAAAGCCTGCTCGACAGCCCGCAGGCCCAGGGGGCGGACGGTTTCCGGGAGCAATACCTGCTGCGTTACATGCTGGACGTGGAAACGCGCGGCAGCCAGTCGCTGCTGAACGTGTCCGCCTTCATGGACCCCACGGCCTACAGGCTGAAGGTCAAGCGCCCGGGCTCGGACGAGTCCCGCGAGGTGAATGTCGACCTGCTGGAGACCTTCACCTGGCTGATCGGCCTCAAGGTGGACCACATCGCCGCGCCGCGCGCCTACAGCGCCGCGTTCCGCCGCGACGACGACCCGGACCTGCCGGCGGACGCGCCGCGCCGGTTGCTGCTGGACGGACGCCTGAAGGAGGACCCGGACGGCCCGTGGTGGTTCCGCACCGTCACCGGCACCACGCCGGACGGCCGCCGCACCCTCGTCATCTGGCGCAAGCGCCCGGGCGGGGAGGATCCGGAAGGCATCGAGCGCGACAACCTGGTGCTGGACGAATGGTTCCGCAAGCAGGGCTACTCCAGCAAGGACAGCGAATTCGACCTGATCTACGTCAACGGCGACAACAACCTGGAAAACCTCAAGGCCCCGGATGACACCTGGAAGGTGCGCCTGATCGAGGAGGACTTCTTCCGGCTGATGTTCGAAATGGAGGGGGTGTAATGGCTCCGGTCCATTACCACGAGGGCCGGTTCCCCCCGCGGGAGCTGGACTGGCCGCGGCTTATCCCGCTGATCGGTCCGGCGGCCGCGGCAGTCGCCCGTTATGATGGCATGCTGGCCGCCGTGCCGAACCCGGACATCCTGCTCTCGCCGCTGACCACCCAGGAAGCGGTGCTCTCGTCGCGTATCGAAGGTACCCAGGCCACGATGGGCGAGGTGCTGGAGTTCGAGGCGGGCCGGGAGGACATTTCCCCCGAGCGCCGCGAGGACATCCGCGAAGTACTGAACTACCGTGCGGCAATGCGCGAGGCCGAGCGACTCCTGGCAGAGTTGCCCCTGTCCCAGCGGGTGATCCGCGAGATGCACCGGGTGCTGCTAGACGGGGTGCGGGGCCAAAATAAGGCGCCGGGGGAGTACAGGCGCATTCCCAACTGGATTGGCCCAAGCGGCTGCGCCATCGAGCAGGCGAGGTTCGTCCCCATCGGCGCCGACAAGCTACCCGATGCCATGAGCGCCTGGGAGAGATACCTGCACGAGGAGGCGCCAGACCGGCTGATCCAGCTTGCCATCCTCCACGCAGAGTTCGAGGCCCTGCACCCGTTCCTGGACGGCAACGGCCGGCTGGGGCGTATGCTGGTGCCCCTCTTCCTGTGGCAGAAGGGCCTGATTCGGCGGCCCATGTTCTACCTCAGCGCCTGGCTGGAGGCACACCGGGACGAGTACTACGAACGGCTGCTGGCCGTCTCCCGGGACGACGACTGGACGGGATGGTGCGGCTTCTTCCTGGAAGCCGTGCGGACCCAGGCTGAGGAGAACCTGCGTCGTACGCAGGCCATCCTCGAACTGCATGGGAGCCTCAAACTCCGCCTGCCGGAGATGACCCGCTCCCAGTACGCGGTCCACGCCCTGGAGTGGCTGTTTGCCCGCCCCATCTTCAGCGCCTCGGACTTCGTCCAGATGGCCGGCATCCCGGCGCCGACCGCCCGGCGGTTTCTGGGCGTCCTCAAAAAACACAAGATTATCAAAGAGTTAATGGAGTCCAGCGGGCGCCGCTCAGCGGTGCTGGTCTTTCCGGCGCTGCTCAACATCGCCGAAGGCAGGGAGGTGTTTTGATGCTCACCCATTCACAACAAGGCGCCTTGTCGATCACTTTGTTATCAAAAATGATCAACAAACGCCGTAGCTGCTATCCAGTGAGCGACAAGCGGAAGGAGGCTGCCTGATGCCGCGCGGACGTCCTCGCAAGAACGATGCAGCTTCGCCCAAGGCGTCTGCGCGCGACCGGGCCGCCGCGGCCCGCGCGTCGTTGCCGTTCAACCGCAAGCTCGCCCTCAACCAGTGGCTGCTCGGCCTGTTCGGGGTCGAGCGTTTCGACCAGCTTGCCGTCCATTTGAAGGATGAGTCGCTGGAAGGACTGGACGCGGACAACATCCACCGCTTCCACCAGGCCCTTTGCCTGCATCTGCCCCCGGAGAACAGGCCGGAGCTGACGGACGAGCAGCTGCTGGAGTACGACCAGGCCATCGTTTCGGTCACGCAACACCTCAACGACCGGCGCATCACCCGGGGCGAAGAACCGATCGTCTGGAAGTACTTCCAGTACCTGGCGCTGCTGTTCACGGAGATCTACCTCGACCGCTACTTCCGCGACCCCGCCGGCCTGCGGCAGGCGCTCAACGCGCGCATTGCGGCGCTGAACGAGACGCTCCCGGAAGCGGACCGGATCACGGCACTGGAGGAGTCCGAGGATCCCCGTCTCCAGCTCAACAAGATCGCCTTCTGGATGGCCACCGGCAGCGGCAAGACGCTGCTCATGCATGCCAACATCCTCCAGTACCAGCGGTTTCTGGAAACACATGGTCTTTCGCGCGAGCTGAACCGGATCATCCTGCTCACGCCCAATGAGGGGCTGTCGCAGCAGCATCTGCGCGAGTTCCAGAAGTCGGGTATCGAGGCGGAGATCTTCAACAAGGACGGACGCGGCCTGTTCGCCGGTCGTGCGGTGGAAATCCTGGAGGTCACCAAGCTGAAGGAGGAGACGGGCGAGAAGACAGTGGCGGTGGATGCCTTCGAGGGCAACAACCTTGTCCTCGTCGATGAAGGGCACCGCGGTGCTTCGGCAGGCGGCGACGGGGCCTGGATGAAGTTCCGCAACGCGCTGTGCGAAAAGGGCTTCTCGTTCGAATATTCCGCCACCTTCGGCCAGGCCGTGGCCGGAAACCGACAGCTGACCGACCTCTACGCGCGCAGCACGCTGTTCGACTATTCCTATCGCTGGTTCTACGGCGACGGTTTCGGCAAGGACTATCACATCCTCAACCTGGAGGACGATCGCAACGAGGAATGGATGAGGACCTACCTCACCGCCTGCCTGCTGTCGTTCTTCCAGCAGCAGCGGCTGTACCGGGAACAGGAAGCGAGCCTGCGCCCGTTCAACATCGAAAAGCCGTTGTGGGTCTTCGTGGGCGGCAGCGTCAACGCCGTACGCAAGGAGGACAAGAAGGATGTGTCCGACGTCGTGGCCATCCTGAAGTTCCTGGCCACCTACGTGGCGAATCGCAAGGACAGCACCGAGCGCATCCGACGCGTGCTGAAGGAGGGGTTGGTGACGGCCACCGGCAAGAAACTGTTCACGGGCCGTTTCGCCTACCTGAACACCTGCGGTCTGTCGCCCGAACAGATCTTCGACGAAACACTGGCGACCCTGTTCAACGCTCCCGCAGGCGGCCTGCTGCACGTCGAGAACCTGAAGGGTGCCGCCGGCGAAATCGGCGTGCGCGTGGGCGACAACGCGTTCTTTGGCGTCATCAACGTCGGTGACGACACCAAGCTGGTGAAGCTGTGCGAAACCAGCGGCTTGCATGTCGCCGAGCGGGAATTCTCCGGATCGTTGTTCCACGAGCTGGACAAGCCGCACTCCGCCATCAACGTGCTCATTGGTTCGAAGAAGTTCACCGAGGGCTGGAGCAGCTGGCGTGTGAGCACCATGGGACTGATGAACGTTGGGCGCAGCGAGGGCGCGCAGATCATCCAGCTCTTCGGCCGCGGTGTGCGGTTGAAGGGTTACGGCATGAGCCTCAAGCGCAGCGTGCGTGCAACCCTCCCCGCGGCGCTGAAACGGCCCAGGTACATCGACCTGCTCGAAACGCTGCATATCTTCGGCGTCCGTGCCGACTACATGGAACAGTTCCGGAAGTTCCTGGAAGATGAAGGATTACCCGCCAACGAAGAACGCATCGAATTCATCCTGCCGGTCATCCGGAACCTGGGCACGAAGCCGCTCAAGACGATCCGTCTCAAGAAAGAGATCAACGGCGTCAAGACCGAATTTGGCGACGCCTTCCGCAAGCTGGGGCCGGTTCCGACCCTCCAGCCCCCGCGCCCCGACCTTGAGCCCGCCACGGCCTATCTGCAGAAGAACCAGGTGGTGCTGAACTGGTACCCGAAGATCCAGGCCATGAAGTCCGACGGGGTATCGGGCAGCGAGGACGAAGGCGCCCCCAATGAGGCGCACCTGACGAAGCAGCACATCGCCTTCCTGGACCTCGACCAGCTGTACTTCGACCTCGAACGTTTCAAGGCCGAGCGTGGCTGGTACAACCTCAACCTGCCCCGTTCCGGCATCGCTGCTTTGCTGATGGACACCAGCTGGTACCGGCTGCTGATCCCCGCGTCGGAGCTGGCCTTCGACGCGTTCGAAAAGGTGCGCGTATGGCAGGAGATCGCCCAGGCCCTGCTGCGCAAGTACGTGGAGCGCTACTACACCTTCCGCAAGCGCGAATGGGAACTTCCGCACCTGGAGTACCGTGAACTCACCGAGGACGATCCCAACTTCCCATCCATCCTGAGTGAAGATGGCGCCGAATGCGGCTATCGGATCCTGATCGAGGAATCGAAGCAGGAAATCGTCGCAAAACTGAAAGAGCTGAAAGAGGCCATCGAGCAAGGGAATCTGAAGGACTGGGAGTTCCGTGGCCTCAAAGCGATCTGGTTCGAGCGACACCTCTACCAGCCGTTGCTGTTCCTGGACGGCAGTGTAGTGGAAATCTCACCCGCCCCGCTCAACAAGGGCGAGCGCCGGTTCATCGAGGACCTGAAGGCGTTCCACGACGCCAACCCCGACTATTTTGCAGAACGGGAGCTCTACCTGCTGCGCAACCTGAGCAAGGGCCGTGGCGTCGGCTTCTTCGAGGCTGGCAACTTCCACCCGGACTTCATCATCTGGCAGGTCGAAGAGCAGCCCGAAGGCGAGCGGCAGCGCGTGACCTTTGTGGACCCCAAAGGCATCCGCAACGTCGGCCTCCAGGATCCCAAGATCAGCTTCTACGAAACGGTCAAGGAGATCGAGAAGCGGCTGGGGCAGCCTGATGTTGTGCTCGAGTCCTTCATCGTCTCGAACACGCCCTCGCATGAAATGAGCAAGCTTTGGGGCATCACGAAAGACGAAATGCAGAAAAAACACATCCTGTTTCAGGAGGAAGACAGGGAGACGTACATCCGCGAATTGCTCGAGCCGGTAATCCCCCCGCAAAACCAGTGCGCTGAGAAGTAGAGAGTCTCGAAGGAGAATCTCTACGATGAAGAAATCGCGTTTCACTGACAGCCAGATCATCGACGCGCTCAAGCGGGCGGAGGCTGGTCTGAGCGTGCCCGATCTGTGCCGCGAACTGGGCATCAGCTCGGCGACCTTCTACAAGTGGCGGGCCAAGTACGGCGGCATGGACGCCTCGCTCATGGCGCGCATGAAGGAGTTGGAGGAGGAGAACCGGCGGCTGCGCAAGATGTACGTCGAGGAAAAGCTCAAGGCCGAGGTCGTGGCGGAGGCTCTTGCAAAAAAGTGGTGAAGCCATCTCGCCGGCGCGAGATGGCACAACGAGCCGTGCAGCAGCGCGGGCTGTCGATCCGGGCGGCTTGTCAAGCCTTTCGGATCAGCCAGGCCTGCTACCGCTACGAGGCCCGGCGCGACACCGAAGACGAGGAGATCGCCAACCGTATCCTTGCCATCGACTACGACAATTTCAAAAACAGTGTCGAGATCATGACCTGCACGCAGCGTACGCGCGCGTCTGGGGGATCATGTACGCGTTGCAGCAAGGTTCATAAGTTCGATCTCATCATGCTCGCACTTACGTGGAGCGGCAAAGTATCGGAATGGAGTTGGCGAGTTTGGCGCATGAAGGAAGTTTTCTATTTGTGCGAAAATGGTCGCAACAGGCGGCTTGCAGGAAACGACCATGACCAGTAGCGCGGCCTCCCTTGTGCGTCGCAAACTCCCCATCGGGATCCAAACCTTTCGCGAAATCCGCGAAGAGGGCTACTACTACGTCGACAAAACGGCGTACGCCTGGCGGCTTGTCAGTGAAGGGAAATACTACTTCCTCTCCCGTCCGCGACGCTTCGGCAAAAGCCTCTTTCTCGACACGCTCGCCGAACTGTTTGCTGGCAACGAACCACTCTTTCGCGGGCTCTTTGTTCACGACCGCTGGAATTGGAACGTCCGCTACCCGGTGGTGCGGCTGAGCTTCGCCGAAGGACGGCTGCAAACGGCCACCGCGCTCGACGAACACATCCACGTGCTTTTGAGCGACAACGCCGACCGGCTGGGCGTAACCATCGAACCGCCCCCGATGGACACCCACCTGCGCTTCAAGCGGCTCATCGAACGCGTCGCGGAAAAAGCGGGCCGGCGCGTCGTGGTGCTGGTTGACGAATACGACAAACCGATCCTCGACAATCTCACCACGCCTGAGGTTGCCCGTGCGATGCGCGAAGGGCTACGCAACCTCTACTCGGTGATCAAAGGGCAAGACGCCCACATCCGCTTTGCGTTCCTCACCGGTGTTTCCAAATTCAGCAAAGTCTCGATCTTTTCGGGCCTCAACAACCTTGCCGACATTACCCTAAGCGTACCCTTTGCCACGATCTGCGGCTACACCGAAGCAGACCTCGACACCGTCTTCGCCCCCGAATTTGCCGCTGCTGCAGCCGAAGGGAAACCCCTTTCCCGGGAAGCGGTGCGCAGTTGGTACAACGGCTACTCCTGGGGCGGCAACGAACGAGTCTATAACCCCTTCGACGTACTGCAGCTATTCTTCTTTCGCGAATTTCGCGCCTGGTGGTTTGAAACGGGCACCCCCACCTTCCTCATCGATCTGCTCAAAGCGCGGCGCTTCTTCACCCCACAATTGGAAGGGCTCTATGCCACCGAGGAGCTCTTGTCGGCGTTCGACGTCGACGGGATCGAACCCGAAGCGATCCTGTGGCAGACGGGCTACCTGACGATTGGCGCCGTACACGTCACCGCAGGCGTTACCGAATACGAACTCAAGCTACCCAACCGCGAAGTGCGCATGGCGTTGAACCGGGCGCTTACGGCAGCGCTCATACCCACGCGCCCCACGGCAAGCGTCACAGCGCTCATCAACCTGATGCGCGCAGGCGACCTGGAACGGCTGCGTGACCACTTCCAGCGCCTCTACACCAGCATCCCGCACGACTGGTACCGCAAAAACCCCATCACCCACTACGAAGGGTACTGGGCCAGCGTCTTCTATAGCCACCTCGCGGCGCTGGGGCTGGAACTCATTGCTGAGGACGTCACCCACCACGGCTGCATCGACCTTACCGTGAAGCTTCCGGAGCGGATCTACCTCTTCGAATTCAAAGTGGTCGCGGACGAACCCGAAGGAGCGGCGCTTGCGCAACTTCGTGCCAAAGGCTACGCCGAAAAGTACCGCGGCCAGGGAGTACCGGTGCATCTTGTCGGCGTCGAATTCAGCAAACGCCAGCGGAACGTCGTTGCGGTGGCATGCGAGACATGCTAAGCGCACACCGTTTCGTCCGTCGTGACCGCGAGGCACGCCCAGGGGGCTTGTGCTTATGACTCGTGCTACCATCTGCGTATAATGGGTGCACCGTTTTCTTCGGGGAGTATTCGCAATGCCCCTTTCGCACGCAGAACGACGCCGAGACCGCCGTATCCCCGTGCCTGGAGGTGGGCTCAAGGCGCACCTCATCACGGCGCATGGCGAACGTCATGAGGCCACCTGTACGGAGCTATCGGTAGGCGGCCTGACGTTGCGCTGCAATTACGTTCCGGCGCTTCACGAAGTGCTGGCCGTTCAGGTCGATCAGCCACCGGCTACGCCCGGGGCTGACAGTCGGCCGCTGCGGGTGCGGCTCGAAGTGCGGCGTTGCGAAGCGTTGCCCAGCACGGAAGGGGAGGCTGCGCAATACCGCTACGAGCTGGGCGGCAAGATCGTGGAAGTGCTCTCGTAACTCCTTTCTTCGATGGTGGCTCCTGACCTTACGCAGGCGCCTAGCCGTAAGCGCGTGCCCGGAGTACCTATTCGGATAAGTGCTCTCCGGTAGTACGCGGCTGTTGCCCGTAGCTGCGAAAGGCGTCGAGCACGTCTGCCATCTCTGCGTCGCTCAACCAGACCGGTTCGCCGAGCGCGTGCGCGAAGAGGTATTGTTTGCAGAGCGTTTCCAGCGCTTCGGCCAGATGAAGCGCCTGCGCGAGGTCACGACCTACAGCGACTAGGCCATGGTTGGCCAAGAGACACGCCAGACGGTCTTCGAGCGCTTCGACGATCGCATCGGCAAGCGCTTCACTGCCAAAACGCGCATAGCGGGCGCAGCGCACCGTCTGCCCACCAAATTCCGCGATCATGTAATGGAAAGGAGGAATCTCGCGGCGGTGGCACGCGAGCGCCGTCGCTGCGAGCGAATGGCAATGGACCACCGCGCCGACGTCGGGCCGAGCGCGGTAGATCGCCAGATGGAAGTGCCATTCGCTCGAAGGGCGCCACGCGCCGTGCGCCTGCCCTGTGGCATCGACCCAGACGATCTGCTGGGGCGTGAGCGTCTCGGCAGAGATACCAGTGGGGGTAATCCACATGCCACTTTCGGGGTGGCGGGCGCTGGCGTTGCCCGCGGCGCCGACGTTGAGTCCGTGCGTGCGCATCGCTTGCATCGTCGCAACGAGCGCCGAGGCTATGGTGTTCTCGGAAGTTTCAGTTTGGGTCATCGTGCGTCTCACTACCATCTTCCGTTTTGGACGAAATCGGGCGCTTAGGCACGCCGTGGCGCCGTGGCCAGCGGCTTCGGGTCAGCGCGCGCCGTAATTGTCGCAGATCGCGCGCCAATTGCTGCGCCGTTTCATCGGCTGCGCCGAAGCGGTACGCCAAGTAGCGCTGCGCAAGCTGAGTAAAGCGCGCCGCCAGCGGTGGTGGCAGTGCGTCGCCAATTCGCGCCACGTACGCCAGCGGCGCTTCACCCGCGCGCGGCGCAAGATCGCGGCGCGTGAGCGTCGCGGTGAGCCGGGCCCAAGCGCGTTGCGCGGGGTCACGCGGTTTTTCTGGAAGGCGAACGAAGAGAAGGAGTGCCGTCGCTGCTGCGACGAGCACCGCGCCGCCTGCCGCCCAGCGCCAATCGCCGCTTTCCCACCCCAGACGGGCGAGCAGCGCGCGCTGCCGCACCGCGTCGAAACCGACCACCCACAAATCCCACTGCCGTTGCCACGCCCAGAGCTGTTGGCGCAGCGTTGCAAGCCACGGTTGATCGAGCCAGGCGGCGCGCACCAGTGGCAGTTCGCTGCGCAACGCGGCGTCGCTGCCCAGCGTGATGCGTGCGGGCGCGGCCCAGCGGGTGGGGTCGACGCGCCGCCATTCGCCGTCGAGCCATACTTCGGCCCAGGCGTGGGCGTCGGCGTGGCGCACCACCCAACTGCGATCCACCGGATTGAAGGTCGCTCCTTGGTAACCGGCAACGAGGCGCGTCGGCAGTCCTGCAGCACGGGCGACTACCGCGAACGCGTTCGCGAAATGTTCGCAAAAACCGGCTTGGGCGTCGAAAAGCGTCTGGTCCGCAGCGTTTTCCGTCATGAGGGGCGGGTAGAGGGTGTAGCGCAGGTTCACGGCGCGAAACGCGGCTTCGATCGCCGCAAGCCGCGCCGCGGGGCTTGCGTGGTCGGTGGCGATCTGCCGTCCGAGCGCTTGCGCCCGTGGGTTGTGGTTCGGAGGAAGCGCGGTGAGTTGCCGCGCCTGGGTTGCGGTCAGGGGCTCTGGCCAACGGTCGGTCAGTTGCGCTTCGCCAGACCAGAGGGTCCGTTCGATGAGGGGGTGGGCGCTCAACCACCGGCCGTCGCGCCAGGGGAGCGCGACCGAGGCTCCGCGAAGCGCCACCGTCCGTTCGGGGGCGGGAAGCCAAGGGATCGGCTGCGGGGCGAGCAGCAGCGCAAAGTGGCGGGTGGCCGAGGGCGCTTCGCCGCGGGCGCTGCGCTCGGCAACGGTTGCTGCCGCGGGGCCTTGGGACTCGAGGGCGGAAGTGAAGGATTCGCGAACGGCTTTGGGGGGTTCTTCCACTGCGGCAGGGGCGGTGCGGGCGCGCTGTTGCGCGATTTCGCGTTCGAGCGTCTCTTCGGGTGCGGGGCGCCACGTCGTACCGTCGTAATGGGTGAGGACCACGGCGCGAAAGTAGAGCTCAGAAGGGGCCGGGGCCGCTCCTTCCCAGGTCAGGGTGAACGCGACGGCGTCCGATAGCGCCAACGCGCTGACTGCACCGGGTGCGATCGTCTCAGATAGGCCGCTGCGCGCCTGCGCGGCGTCCTGCGGCACACCCCAGAGCGGGCGATCGAGCCGGGGCACGAGCACGAAGAGAAGGAGCACGAGCGGTAGACTTGCCACCAACGTCAGCGCGGTATGACGCGCCAACATGGGCAGCTGGCCCAAGGTCGTCGCCAACCCCCATTCCACCCGCGCCGCTTGCGCCCAGCCGACCACGACCACGAGCCAGCCGGTGAGCACCGCAACCGCATAAAAGGGTGATTGGCTGCGCAGAAACGCCGCAGCCAGGAGAAAGAGCGCGGTGAGCCCCCATGCGCGCAGGTCGCGCGCAGTCGTGGCTTCCCACCCTTTGAGCCAAAAAGCGGCAAAGAGGAGCGCCAGACCGGTCTCTTGCCCGAATCCGTACCCATAGATCGGTCGAATCGCGGCAAGCGCCGCCAGAGCAACCACGGTGGGCAGCCAGCGCGGCCAGCGTACGGCAAGCAGAAAGCGCGCCAGCGCCCCCGCCATCAGGAGCGCTACCACGGCGTTCCATAGAAGCGGCAGCGCCGTGGCGTGTAAACCCCATGCCAGGGTGCCCGCGGCAACGCACGGCAACCAGGCGGCGAATGGGAACGCGGGCGGCGCAAGTATGCCACCAAGGAGCCGCCACCGCTGGCGAATACGAAAACTTCCGCGGCTACTTTGCCCGCTCATCGCGGCTCCTGATATTGAGCCAACTGGATGAGTGCAGCCGTTTTGTGCGCCGCGCCGCGTTGAGGAGCCAGGGAAAAGCCGGGCAACGCCAACCCATACCGAAGCCCAAGCGCGTCGGCGTGCAGCACCCATGCCACAAGGCACGCCAACTTTTCCTCGAGGTTCGCACCGGCTGCCGCTTCGAACCGCAGCCAAACCGTGTCGTCGCTGGGCGCGGTAGGGGCGGTCGTTTCCGCGAGCCATAGGTTACCCCGGCGCGCCAACTGCCGCATGTGCACGCGGCGCAGGGGTTCGCCGGGCTGCGCGGCACGCCAATCGCCCCAATCCACCCCTTCGCCCGGCTGCTCGCGCCCGAGTGCCAAAGCGGTGGCGCGCGGCGTGAACGTGCGGGGCAGCGGTGGAGCGTCGGGCAACGGTCGTGGTACCGCCCATGCGGTAAGCGGCGGGTGCCAAACCGCCCAGGCACGAAAAAGCCCCCACGGTAAGGTCGTCGAAAGGGCGAAGCAGGGCGCCGGGTACGCACCGCGGCGGTGCGTAGGGAGCGCCAACGTCACGGCCCCTGCGGCGCCGTCGAAGAGCACCCGGCGGGCAACTACGTGACCGTCTGGCGTTACCGCACTCACGGTCAAGGCGCTTCCTTGCGCGTCGAGCGGGGCGTGCCAGTGCAGGGTCCAGGTGACGGGGTCGCCGGCGAAGACCCATTCGGGCGGTTGTGCCGTGAACGTGACACCGTGCGCGACGCGCACCGTCTGCACCGCAGCGGTGACCCCGAACGCCGAGGTGACGAAGAGGAGGAGATAGGCAAGCGACAACTGGTAGTTCGCCGCAAAAAGAAAGAGCGCAACGAGCGCACCGCCGTAGACCCAGCCAAACGGGGTGGGCAGCAGGAACACCTGCCATGCGTTCCACTGCCAGCGCGTACCGCGGTGGCGGCGGCGTACCCAGCGCGGCCAGTGGATCCAGCGGGGTGGCAAAGGCGATGCGGGGGCAACCGTGTCGGCAGAAGGCATCACAGGGTCTTGCTGATCACAAGGTTCGCTGGGTGGGCGTCAATGGGGTACCGGCGTGGTCGTGAGCAACTCGACGGCAACCGCTTCGGGCGTCTGGGCCGCGTCAGCCTTGGCCCACAGGCGATGGGCAGTGGCGGCACGAAAGACGGCCTGCAGGTCGTCGGGCAACACGAACGTCCGTTCACTGAGAAAGGCCCAAGCACGGGAAAGTTCCAGCAGTTGCACCACCGCGCGGGGACTCAACCCCAGCTTCAGCGCGGGATGACGGCGCGAAGCCGCCGCGAGATCGAGCGCGTAGTCGATGAGCGCCTCGCGAACGGTGACCGTGCGTACCTGCGCGCGCCACGCCAAAAACGTCTCCCGGGTCACATGCGCTGGTGGTGTGGCAACCGCTTCGCTGCAGTCCAACGCGTGGCGGACGAGTTGCCGCTCCGCGGCGCGCGGCGGGTAGCCGAGCGTCAGCCGCACCGCAAAGCGGTCGAGCTGCCCTTCGGGTAGCGGGTTTGCGCCGATCTGCGACAGCGGGTTTTGCGTCGCGATGAGCAGAAACGGATCGGGAAGCGGGTGGATTTGCCCTTCGATACTCACCTGCCGCTCCTGCATCGCCTCGAGGAGCGCGCTCTGCGTCTTGGGGTTGGCGCGGTTGAGCTCGTCGAAGAGCACCACTTCGCTGAAAATGGGTCCGGGGACGAAACGCAGTTCGGCTTTCGCCGCGTCCCAGACGAGTCCCCCGGTGATGTCGGCAGGCAACAAGTCTGGTGTCCCTTGGAGCCGCTGCCAAGAAAAGCCAAACGCGGTCGCGAGCGCCCGCGCCAGCGTCGTTTTCCCCACGCCGGGCAGATCTTCGATCAACACGTGCCCATCGGCAAGCCAAGCCGCGAGCGCTAAGCGCAGCGCTGCTCCTTTGCCAAAGAGCGTGGTTTCCAGCTGCGCGCACAGGGCTGCTGGGGTGGCAATGGTGGGCGTCTTCGAACCTGCGGCGGAGGTGTGGGGGGGTGCGCGCATGGTCGTCACCGTTGCTCCCCGTTTCGGCTCAATTGCGCCAGCGCCGCGGCGTCCCAGCGCAGCCGTCCTTTGCGCCGAGTGACGCCGGAAACGTTGGCGAGCGCCGCGGCGGCAAGCGGATGGCGGCTCTGGTGGGCATGGCAGATCGCGCAGGCAAGCGCGTCCGCGGCGTCGGGTGGTGGCGGTTCGGCAAGCGCCAAAAGCCGCCGCACCATCTCCTGCACTTGCACTTTCTGCGCTTTACCGTAGCCGACCACCGCCTGTTTCACTTGCAATGCGGTGTATTCCGCGACTGGCGCGCCGCTGCGGGTCGCTGCGGCAAGGAGCGCCCCCCGCGCCTGTCCCAAGAGGAGTGTGGCTTGCGCGTTGGTATTGACGAAGACCTGTTCGACCGCGATCGCGTCGGGGGCGTATTTGGTAATGAGCGCGGTGAGCGCATCGAAGAGCGCCGCGAGCCGCTCCGGGAGTGGTGCCGCGGTGGGGGCGGTGATCACGCCGTGCGCAAGGTGGGCAAGCTGCGCGCCGTCGCACCGAATCACGCCATAACCGGTGCGGCGCAACCCCGGATCGACACCCAAGAGCGTTTGCCCGCGCGTCATTCGCTTTCGTCGAAAACCGCCGAGGTATAGACGGCTTGCACGTCGTCCAGACTTTCGAGCGCATCCAGGAGCTTGCGCATCTTCGCGGCGTCGTCACCCGTGAGCTCGATCTCGTTCTGCGCTTTCCATACCACCTCGGCGGCAGCGGGCTCGAGCCCAGCCGCGACGAGCGCGGCTTTCACCTTGTCGAGCTCGTACGGCGGAGTGATCACCTCGATCGAACCGTCTTCATGGGTGAGCACGTCGTCTGCGCCTGCTTCCAGCGCCACTTCCAACACCTTGTCTTCGGGTGTCTCTGGCGGCAGGATGATTTGACCACAATGGGTGAACTGAAACGCCACACACCCTTCGGTACCCAGGTTGCCGCCATGTTTGGCGAAGGCGTGGCGCACTTCGGCCACGGTGCGGGTACGGTTGTCGGTCATGCAGTCGACGATCACCGCCGCGCCGCCCGGGCCGTACCCTTCGTAGCGCACCTCTTCGTAGCTGACCCCTTCGAGTTCCCCCGTCCCGCGCTTGATCGCCCGCTCGATGTTCTCCGCCGGCATGTTGTGCTCTTTCGCTTTTTCGATCGCTGCACGCAGCCGCGGGTTGAACTCCGGGTCACCGCCGCCGTTGCGCGCCGCGACGGTGATTTCCCGGATCAGCCGGGTGAAAATCTGTCCGCGCTTGGCGTCTTGGCGCTCTTTACGAAAGCGGATATTTGCCCATTTGGAGTGTCCAGCCATGACTCAAGCCTCCATTTCGCTCGTTGTCTTTGCGCTACCGCCCGATTATACTTCCCCTTTTGGCGCGCACTGCGAACGATCATGGCTGGCGAGCTTGGGCATCTGGTTCATCTCTTCCTGCACGGCCCTCAGGCGCAACAACCCAAAAAAGGGGCGAGCGCATCGCCACGTCCGGCGCGTGAATCGCTTGCGTTCGCGCAGCTTGAGCGCATTGCCGAAGCGCAGACCGAACCGCCAACCGACGGCGAACGGCTGGTCTTCGACGTCGACGTAATTCACCACGAAGTGCGCTGGAGCGCGTGGCGCACCCGGGCGCACAAACGCGACGCGCACCGCCTCATCCGCGGTACCGCGGTGAGTTGGGAGGCGCGTCATCTGCTCGTTGGCTTGGAGGGCCATCTGACCCTGGCCGATCTCTACGGCCTGCTCTTTGCCGAAGCAACCCAAGTAAGTGCGATGCTTTCCGTGCCGCAGTGGCTGGGTGAGGCGCTCAAAGCGATCGTCGCAAGCGGCCGCGCCTATTGGGGCGACCACACCTACGGCCTGCCCCTGACCTGGAGCGAAACGCAACCCGTCCTGGGTTGGCAATGGCGGGAAGACGCGCGC
This sequence comes from Hydrogenophilus thermoluteolus, assembly GCF_003574215.1. NCBI lineage: Bacteria > Pseudomonadati > Pseudomonadota > Hydrogenophilia > Hydrogenophilales > Hydrogenophilaceae > Hydrogenophilus > Hydrogenophilus thermoluteolus. The sequence goes on from NZ_AP018558.1 coordinate 562,670, forward strand.
GGCCGCTTCTGCGGCGCGTACCGCATCCCGGACGAACTGGAAGGCTGCTTGCTGATCACCAACACCTGGCCGTGGCACTACCTCTGCCCCCGCACGCGCCGCGTCGGAGCGTTTGCGCTCCCCGAAGGAGTCTCATGGGCGCAATTTGCGCAGTTGCAGACGTTGCCCGCGATCCCGCCCGAGGTGGTCGATCCATTCGCGCGCCGCTGGCGCGAGGTGTTGCCCGCCGAACTGCCGCCCCCCAAACCGGTAGCGCAGATCTCGGTGCCCGACGCGCCGCGTTTTCTTCTGCATCTCACCACCAGCGACGGGGGGCAGCGGCAGATCGAACCGCAAGTGGTCTATGGCCCGGTGACGGTGTTCGCGGACGGAACGCTCAGCCACCCCTTTGGCGAAGCGGTTTTGACCGTCCCAAAACGGCGCCGCGACCGCGAACGGGTTTGGTTCGACGCGGTGGCGCTCTTTGCCGGCGAACCGCGCGCCGTGGCAACGGAGTACCGGCGCCTTACGCCGCGCTGGTCTGCTGCGCAGTGGCTCGAACTGCGTGACCAACCACCCGCTGCGTTGGCCGAGTTTGATCCCAGTATCGTCTCGGAACCCGATTTTTGGCCCGAAACGGTAGAAGCGCGCTTCACCGAAGTGAAACTCATGCCGCTTGTCGACGAACCGGACTGGTTCGAATGGCAAGGCAACGTCATCCTGGACGAATCGACGCGTGTGCCGGTGGAGACGATCGCCGCTGAGGTTTTCGCGCGCTACGGCGCAGACGGTTGGCCCGAAGCGCTCATCTTCGATCTCCCCGGGACAACCAACCGCTGCGCGCGCGTGCCGCTCGCGCCGCTCGAACCGGTGTTGCGCGTCGCGGCGGAGTTGCTGAGCCGCGAACCCCACCGCAAAGGGCGGGCGCGCGTTTCCCGCTTCGACGTGGCGCTGCTCGAAGCGATTCCCGAACCCCTCTGGCCCGAAAAACCGCCGGCATTCGCTTCGATGCTCGACGAGCTGCACACCCACGGTGGCCCCGCGCCGGTCGAGATCCCCGCGACGCTCACCGTGGCGCTGCGTCCCTATCAGCACCAGGGTGTGGCCTGGCTGCAATTCTGGCGGCGCCATCGGCTGCACGGAATTTTGGCCGACGACATGGGGCTGGGGAAGACGCTCCAGGCGCTCACCCATCTGGAGATCGAGCGGCTTGCGGGGCGGCTCACCGCGCCGGCGCTCGTCGTCGCCCCCACGAGCCTCATCGGCAACTGGCTGCGCGAAACGGCGCGCTTTGCCCCCGAACTGCGCGTCGCGGCGTGGCACGGCGCCGAGCGCGACAACACCCTAGCTACGCTCGGGGCGCACCACCTGGTGGTCACCTCATACGCCTTGTTGTGGCGCGACATCGAGCGGTTGCGCGCGCAGCGCTGGTCGGTGGTGATCCTCGACGAAGCGCAGGCGATCAAGAACCCGCGTGCACGGGTGGCGCAATGTGCGCGGCAGCTCTTCGCAGAACAGCGGTTGTGCCTCACCGGCACCCCGATGGAAAACCACCTGGGCGAACTCTGGGCGCTTTTCGATTTCCTCATGCCCGGTTTCTTGGGGCCGCGCGAATCGTTCACCCGCCACTACCGCACCCCGATCGAAAAACACCACGACACGGAGCGCTTGGCGCTTCTGCGTCGCCGCATCCGGCCTTTTCTCCTGCGCCGCACCAAAGCGGAAGTGGCGCAGGAACTGCCGCCCAAGAGCGAAATCGTCGAAAGCGTGATCCTGGGAGAAAAACAGGCCAAAATCTATGAGGCGATCCGCATCGCGATGGAGGCGCGTGTGCGTCAGGCCCTTGCCGAAAAGGGGCTTGCGAAAAGCCAGATCACGGTACTCGACGCGCTTTTGAAACTGCGCCAGTGCTGCTGTGACCCGACACTCGTTGACGCGCCGCAGGCGAAACGGGTGGATGAGTCGGCGAAACTCGATTGGCTCGACGCCACGCTCCCAGAACTGGTGGAAGAGGGGCGCAAAGTGCTCATCTTTTCGCAATTCGTGCAGCTCCTCAAACGGGTGGAAGCGCGCCTCGCCGCGCAGGGTATCCCCTACGCGATGCTCACCGGCACCACCCGCCGCCGCGACGAGGTAGTTGCCCGCTTTCAACGCGGCGAAGTGCCCGTCTTCCTCATCAGCCTCAAGGCAGGCGGCACCGGGCTCAACCTCACCGAGGCTGACACCGTGATCCTCCTGGATCCGTGGTGGAACCCCGCGGTGGAAGCGCAAGCGATCGACCGCGCCCACCGCATCGGCCAGGACAAACCGGTCTTCATCTACAAACTCATCTGCGCCAACACCGTGGAAGAGCAGATCCTGAAACTGCAAGCGCAGAAAGCGGCGCTCGCGGCCGCTGCAACCGGAAGCGAAGGGCAGGGCGGCTGGACGCTCACCGAAGCGGAGATCGCCGCGCTCTTTGCGGTGACGCCGGTGGGGGGGAGAGAGGCACGGTAGTGAAACGGCAGGGCACACCCTCAAAGACTATCTCACCCACGAAGGGATCACCGAACTGGTGGGCGCACGCAGCACCTTGCGCGAAGCGTTCCAACTGGGACTGATCGATGACGGCGAAGGGTGGCTGGCGATGGTCGACGCCCGCAACCGCACCAGCCACACCTACGACGAGGCGCTTGCCCACGCGATCGCCGACGCGGTGATCACCCGCTTTTATCCCCTCTTCCTGGTGCTTCAAGAGACACTTGCTGCGCGATGAAACCGACCGCCTCTGGAACCGCACCGCCCCTTGGCGGCTTCTCTCCGGGAACGCTCGAGATGCTGCGGGCAATCCTGGCAACGGAACCGTGCGTCGTGCGCGCGATTCTTTTCGGTTCCCGCGCCAAAGGCACCCACCGCCCCGGTTCCGACATCGACTTGGCGCTCGAAGCGCCAACGCTCGACCTCTTCGCGCTGGGGCGACTCGCACGTGCGTTCGAAGAGTCCCCCTTACCGTACCAAGTCGACCTCTGCTGGCTCGACGCGGTGACGAACCCCGACCTGCGCGCCCATATAGCGCGGGTGGGGAAGGTGGTCTATGAGCGGGATGCTGTTAACAAAAGTGCGCAGGATTGTTAACACGCACGACGCCTCCGCCACGCACAACACGGACGCCACCAAGCGGTACAAAACAAAAAATCTTTTTGCAAGAAGCAATTGGCTGTTATTGCCGCTAAGCATTCGTGTTTGGCACGGTTATTGCTTTACTCTAGGTGCGGACGCATGGGGCGTTCCGAACTGTTCTAACGCATAGGAGGTAATCATGAAACGGGTACAACAGGGTTTTACCCTTATTGAGCTGATGATTGTCGTTGCGATCATCGGGATTTTGGCGGCGGTGGCGATTCCCCAATATAGGTCTTATACGAAAAAATCAGCGGAAAATGCCTGTTTGGCGGAAGCAAAGGGCTACGCCAATGCGATTGTGGCGGCGATAGCAAATAACGATTCGTCGCTTCTACCTAATTCAGGTACACTACCAAATACTGGTGCTTGCCAATCGTGGAACCCGACAACAGTGACGCTCAGTGACACAACGCTCACCGGAACCCCAAGAAGCCCTGGAACAAAAACCGCGGTCTGTCAGCTTAATTCCGGTAACTGTAGCTTGAGTGGAACGTAACCGGATTTCCCCAAGAGCTCTTCACCTGCAGGGTGCCGGTAGGCACCCTGTTTTTTCTTGGTAATCAGCCATGATCGACCTAAAACGGCTTTTCTGCTTGTTTGCTGTTGCCGGGGCTGTGCTGCTGCTAGGACTCGCGTTCGTCTTCCCGCTCCACCTCGCGCCATGGACAACATTCCACAACGAATTTCTTTTCGCTGCCGCGGTACTGCTGCTGGCATCGGTTCACCTGGATCACGCCCCACGTATCGATATTGCCTTCCATAGTATTTGTGCAGTTATTATACTGATGGCAGCCATGCACACGATCTGGGGGGAATCGCCGCTGGATCAGGCGTGGATATTGGGGGTATATGTTTTTATCGCGCTGCTGTCATTCCATATTGGCGCGCAGCGGAAGGATGCCAGTCATATGGACGGCATTTTTTGGGCAGTAGCGTTATCCGCGGCTCTTTCCGCGCTGATTGCGTTTTTGCAATGGGTGGGCGTTTTTGCCAAAGGGGACTGGGATCCGGCATTTTTCTTTCCCAGCCCTGGCGGGGGGCGCACTGCTTCCAATATTGCCCAAGCCAACAATTTTGGCACGCTACTGATTCTCGGTCTCTGGAGTTGTTTGTTCTTGCTTCAGCGGGCGTATGAGCGACCGCACATGCGTCGGTTGGCGGAGTGGGCCACCGGAGGAACTCTGGTATTGCTGGTACTGGGTATATACCTGAGCGGCTCACGCACTGCAATGCTCAATTTGATTCTTGCCCCCATCTTCGTGGCAGGGTGGCTATGGATACGACAGCGCTCCATTCGATCTAAGCTACTGATTTGGACGATCGCGCCTATCGTTTTGTTGTTGGTATTGCAGGTGCTAATGCCGCCGTTGTCAGAGTGGCTTGGGTTGCCACAACCTCCTGAGGATCGATCCCTCACCAGCGATAGTTCTCGACTGCGGTTGTGGGCGATGGTCTGGGCCAGCATTCTGGATTCCCCTTGGTGGGGGCATGGCCTAACCGCGATGGCCGAGACGCATCTGCGTCTTAGCCCCATCTACGGTGCCTTCGACTATCGAATTGCGGCACACGCCCACAACACAGTGCTTGATTTGCTGCTCATGTTTGGTATTCCTGTGGGCGGAGCAGTTGCTGTCGGTGTGGTATGGCTGTGGTGGCGGGCATGGCGAGCGGCCCGAGAGCCGGCCCAACTGTTTGCATGGCTGATGTGCTCGGCCATGTTCGTACACGCTTTGTTGGAATATCCGTTGCACTACGGTTTTTTTCTGTGGTTGTTGTGCCTGCTTCTTGGATATCTAGTCGGTAAGTCGGGGCAGCCGGTGACGTTGCGCCGCTCTGTGCTGACTGGCGTGATGTGGTTGGTGTTGGTTGGTACAGTTGCGTACCCCTTTTGGCGGGGGTATGTGGAGGTAGAAAAGCTCTACACCCTGCTGCGTCAGCAAGGCCCTACGGCGGTTCAGGCGGTGTTGCCGCAAGCGCACCCGTTTTCTCGTACGCTGTATCCGGGGTTGCTGGATCGGCTTAACTGGATCAGCCGTCCAAGTGCCGATATGTCTTCACTGACTGACGAGGAATTGACCGCTTTGGTCCAGGCTACACGCCGCTATCCGCTACCTGGTTTACTTTGGCGCGCAGTCCTGGCTTATGCGTACCGGGGCGATGCCGAACAGGCTGCATGGTACGGCCAACGCCTGTGCAGCATGTTCCATCCTGGTCTGTGCGAAAAGGCTGCCGAAGAATGGCCAGAACTAGGGAAAGGCCGCATAGATTGGCCGGATCTGCCATGGCATGCATGGAGGGATGCTCAGGTATCCAGACGGGATAGCAGATGAAGGGCTTATTTAGGTACCGCCAGCATGCCAAACGAAACATTATTCGCCGGTATTTTGAAAGGGTTTGTGTTATGGGTTGCAGGTGCCGGTGGTAGAGTGGTTACTAGCTGATTACCCAAAACAAGAGGTCTTGCCAAAGCTGCCGCTATCTCGTTTAATCAATGAGACGACCCAAAAGTGATGTTACTAGGCCTTGCCGAACCAAGTAAAGTAGGGATGCTCGCCACCGGATCCATGTGCTCAATCACCGGTTTGATTGGTCAGTGCAAAGTCGTCGCAGTCGATGTGGTGTCCATGTAAGGATCCACTTTGGCGTAGGGTCGCATTCAGGAAGCAGGCGCGGCAGAATCTGGGTCGTTAGGCTGGTGAGCCAACAAGTACGCGGCAATCAAACCGTTTGCCAAGCCAAAGAGCGTCGCTGTGGCCAGAAACACCGGTAGCAGCCACCAGAGTCCGTCGTGGGGGACGAGCCAGAGGCGAGCCAGGATCAGTTGCCCCCAGATGTGCGCCCACGCCATGAGGAGCGATGCGGTGACTGGGCCAAAGAGACGCCGCGGAAGCCGCAGCGCGACGGCAAGCGTCGCAAGGCTTGCGATCGCGCCAGCCAGCGCGAGGAAGAACCCCGGCGCGAAAAGCTGCCCCAACGCGATGCTCGCGGCGAAGACGCGCAAAAGGCTCACCCATGCCGCCGCTTGCCAGCCGTGACGCCAGCCGACCCAGAGCACGACGATGTTCGCAAGCCCCGGTTTGACTCCGGGAATAGGCAGCGGAATCGCGGCCTCCGCAATGGAAAGCGCAATTGCCGCGGTGCTCCAGCGCGCGATGCGGCGGTCTTCCGCGGTGGGGGTGAGGTGAGCGTGTGTGGCCAAGCGTTTGGGTTTGCTATAGAATGGTTTCTGTCAAACTGTCAGTCGTAATGATAGCAATGTCCCTGCGTCTTTCCGACCATTATCGGGCAACCATCCGCGCAACCGTCAGTGAAGTGTTTGGGGCGGGGGTTCGGGTCTGGCTTTTTGGTTCTCGGGTTGACCCCACTGCGCGAGGGGGTGATATCGATTTGCTGGTGGAGTCGGCAACGCCCATTGCCGATCGCGAACGCAAGGCGTTGCGTTGTTTGGCCCGGTTGCAGATGCGGCTAGGGGAGCAACCGATCGATCTTTTGGTGCTCGATCCCTCGGTTGATCGCCTCCCGATTCATGCCGAGGCTTTACGAACAGGGAAGCTGTTGTGAGTGTGGCGTTGTTGCCGGTTGATCGCTTGGTTGCTACGCTCACGATTGTTTGGCGAGAAGGGGGGCATCTTGCCTTTAGCTGGAAGCGGCTCTTCCAAGATCCGATCACTGTCGATTGGGTCAGGGGATTAGCGGACGATTGGGAGCGAGCGGAACGGTTGGAAGCGTTCGTCTCGCGCTTTGGTCGGATGCAGGATACCATAGCCACGAAATTACTCCCCCGCTGGCTGTTGGCGATTGCCGAGACGCCAGGGAGTCAGATCGAGGTGCTCAACCGCGCCGAGCGGCTGGGGGTTTTGCCCAGTGCCGAGCAGTGGCTCGAGGTGCGTTTGTTGCGCAACCGGCTGGTTCATGAATATCTGGTCGATCCTGCGGCGTTTGCCGACGATTTGCTGCTGGCTCGCGAAGGTACGCTGCTACTCTTTGCGGTCTTCAACGCGGTTCGGGGGTTTGCCGAAACGCGCATGGGGATTGAACACACACTTTTGCCCCCATTGCTGGAGCTACCCCACGAATCACAGGGCGCGGGTTCAGAAAATACCCCATTTCCGTAAGCGGTAGCGCAGTTGGCTCAGCGTGATGCCCAACTGCTGCGCCGCGCGCGATTGGTTGCCGCCACACGCTGCCAACGCGGCACGCAGCCGTTCGGGGGTGAGCGGTGGCTCGTCGGCCTGAGGGGGCTGTTCCACAGGTTGGGGCTGTGCCGCAGGGTGCGCGCGGGTGCATTGGGTGAGGCACTGTGGCGTGATCGCGCCGTCACTGAGCGCGAGCGCACGGGCGAGTACGTTTTCCAGTTCGCGGACGTTGCCGGGCCAGGGTTGCTGCTGCAGCCACGCCAGCGCTTCCGGGGTGATGGGCGCCGGGGGGAGCTGGTCCCGTTCCGCGATGCGCTGGATCAGGTGTTCGGCCAAGAGCGGAATGTCCTCACGGCGCGCGGTCAGTGGCGGAAGATCGACCACCAGGACCGCCAGGCGGTAGTAGAGGTCTTCACGAAAGCGCCCTTCGGCCACTGCGGCAGCCAGATCGACGTGCGTTGCGGCAACGAATCGGACGTCCACAGGGATCTCTTCGGTGCCGCCAAGCGGGCGGATGGTGCGCTCTTGGAGCACCCTCAGGAGTTTGGGTTGGAGCGGCAGCGGCAATTCGGCCACTTCGTCCAGGAAGAGGGTGCCGCCCGCTGCGCTGGCGATGAGCCCGGTGCGGTCGCGGTGGGCGCCGGTATAGGCCCCTTTTTTGACGCCGAAGAGTTCCGCTTCGATGAGTTCTGCGGGGATCGCGCCACAGTTGACGGCAACGAACGGCCCGTGGCGGCGCGGGGAGAGGGCGTGCAGGAGGCGCGCGGTGCGCTCTTTGCCGGAACCCGAAGGCCCTTGGATGAGGACCGGCGCCAGGCTCTTCGCGAAACGGGTGATTTGTGCACGCACTGCGGTGATTGCTGCACTGGTGCCGATCAGTTGCGTCTGAGGGTCGGCCTCGTGCGATGGGGGGGGCGCTGTCGGCGCGGGTACTGCGTCGAGCAGTTTGGCCAACCGTTCACGCGCGACCGGTTTGGTGAGGAAGTCGATCGCGCCGAGCTTGGTCGCGCGCACCGCGGTGTCGATGTCGCCGTATGCCGTGATCACGGCAACGGGAAGCTCCGGTTTTTCTTGGCTCAGTGCTTCGACAAGCTTGATCCCGTTGCCGTCGGGCAGGCGCAGGTCGGTGAGCACCAGGTCGAAGGGTTCACGGCGCGCGCGTTCGAGCCCCTCGGTGCAGGTGGCGGCGGTGGCGGCCTCCCACCCCAAGCGGGCGAGCAACCCCTTCAGGGTGAGGCGCAGATCCGGTTCGTCGTCGATGATGAGCGCACGCATGGCGCTATTGTGCCCGATTTTGGCGCGATGGGCTCTATGCGATAATGGACCGTACCACCCGTGGATACGGCAGATGCAGGAGGGGATCACGATGGCAAAACAAAAAGTGGGATTTATCGGTCTGGGGCTGATGGGGCGGCCGATGGCGCTGAACTTGCTGAAGGCTGGGTTCGAAGTCCATGTCTGGGCGCGGCGTTCGGAGTCGATGCAGCCGTTGCTCGATGCAGGCGCGCACGGAGCCGCGTCGCCTGCGGCGTTGGCCGAAGCGGTGCCGGTGACGATTTCGATGGTGGCCGATGCGCCGGACGTTGCTGAGGTGACGTTGGGGCCGAACGGTGTCGTGCAAGGAGCGCGAGCGGGCCATATCCACGTCGATATGAGCACGATCGCGCCGGGTGCGGCGAAGGAGATCGCCGCGCAGCTTGCGGAACGAGGGGTGCGGATGCTCGATGCGCCGGTGTCCGGGGGCGAGGTGGGCGCGATCGAAGGCACGCTCACGATCATGGTGGGCGGCGACGAGGTAGCGTTTCAGGAGGCGTTGCCCTTTTTCGAAGCGATGGGCAAGAGGGTGACCTACGTGGGCGCGAGTGGCGCCGGGCAGGTTGCGAAAGCGTGCAATCAGGTGCTCACTGGGGTCACGGTGGTCGCGGTAGCGGAAGCGCTCAACTTGGCGCGCGCGGCAGGGGTCGATCCCGAGCGGGTTCGCGAGGCGCTCTTGGGGGGCTCGGCCTATTCCAAGGTACTCGAAAACCATGGCGCGCGGATGTTGGCGCGCAACTTCCGGCCCGGGTTCAAGGCGTGGATGCACCAGAAGGATATGAGAATCGTGCTCGACGAGGCGCACCGCTTGAACGTGCCGACGCTTACCTCTGCGGTGGCGGCGCAGCTCTTCAACGCGGTGGTGGGGTCGGGCAAAGGGGAAGAGGATTCGATCGCGGTGCTGCAAATCTTGGAGGCGATGAGTGGTGCCAATCCCGAAACCTGAACAGAGCGGTGCGCGGCTTACCGCATCGGTGACGCCGCGCAGTAAGCTCCCCGAGGTGGGTACGACCATCTTCACCGTGATGAGCGCACTCGCGCAGGCGCATGGGGCGATCAACCTGTCGCAGGGGTTTCCCGATTTCGACCCCGACCCGGCGCTGTTGGAGCGGGTGGCGTATTGGATGGGTGCGGGTAAGAATCAATATCCGCCAATGGCTGGGGTGCCGGCATTGCGTGAGGCGATCGCGGCGAAGCTCGCCCGCTGTTATGGGTTGAGCGTGGACCCTGAGAGTGAAATCACGGTGACCGCCGGGGCGACGCAGGCGCTCTTTTCGGCAATCCACGCCTTGGTTCATCCGGGCGACGAGGTGATCCTCTTCGAACCCGCGTACGACTCCTACGCGCCTGCGGTGCGTCTCGCGGGTGGTGTGGTGCGCTACGTGTCGCTGCTTCCCCCTACCTATACACCCGATTGGGGGACGTTCGATCGCTGCTTCTCCGCGCGGACACGCCTTGTGGTGGTGAATACGCCGCACAACCCCACGGGCGCAATCTGGCGCGAAGCCGATTGGGCGGCGCTCGCCGAGCGGCTCGACGGCAGTGACGCGATGGTGCTTGCCGACGAAGTCTATGAACACATCGTCTTCGATGGAGCGCGACACGAGAGCGTGTTGCGGCAACCGGGGCTTGCGGGGCGGGCGCTGGCGGTATTCAGTTTTGGCAAGACGTTTCACGTCACCGGTTGGAAGATCGGGTACGTGGTGGGCGCGGCACCGCTGATGGCGGAATTTCGCCGGGTGCATCAGTTCGACGTCTTTACGGTGAGTCACGCGGAGCAGTGGGCCTTGGCCGACTATCTGGCCGAACCGGCGCACTATGAGGGGTTGGCGGCGTTTTACCAGCAAAAACGGGATCGTTTGCGGGGTTGGCTGACGCAAGCGGGGTTCACCCTGCTGCCCGCACAGGGAACCTACTTTCAGTTGGCGCACCATCCCGATTTCCGGCACGAACCCGATACGGCGTTCGTCCGCTGGCTGACCGAGACGGTAGGGGTTGCGGCGATCCCGGTTTCGGCGTTTTACCACGACCACCGCGACGACGGCGTCATCCGATTTTGTTTCGCGAAGCGCGATGAAACGCTCGATGCCGCGGGGCAGCGGTTGGTTGCCGGTTGTGGCCGGAAAGGCAAGGAAGCGTGATGAAATACTTGGTTTTGCTTGTGGTGGTGGCGGGCGTACTCTGGTGGATCCAACGCCGTTGGCAGGCGCCGCAAGCGCCGAGGCAGGAGCGCCCATGGGGCTGGCGGTGGGGTCGGACGCAAGAACCCCCTGCTGCAGCGGACGCGCCGGAAAATGCGGTGCGGGAAGATGCGTTGGTGGCGTGCGCCCGTTGTGGTGTGCTGATCCCCAAGAGCGAAGCCAAGACGCGGGACGGGCGTTACTTCTGTTGTGATGAACACCGCCAACTTGGATCCCGGTGACGGCACTGCTCTGTCGCGTTCCGGGACGTTGAAACGCGCCAGCGACGCGCTGCGGTTGGTCATTGCCGGGTTGCTCTTGGTCGGTGGCCCGACGATGGGGTTGGGGCGGGAGGCGCCTTCGCTCTTTTTCTTCACCGCGGCGTGTTATCTGGCCGTTGCGGTGGCACTGACGGTCTGGCCCAGTGCGACACTCGCTGGCGCGCACAAGGCGGTGGCGGCCGCGGTGGTCGATGCCCTTGCGTTTGCGGTGTTGTTGGCTACGAGCGGCGGCTATGCGTCCGGGTTGCCGACGCTGTTGTTCGTGCTGGTTGTGGTAGCGGCACTCGAAGCGGTGCCGAAAATCGCGCTCTTTCATGCCGCGGTCGCGGCGCTCGCTTTGCTCGGGGAGAACCTGTGGCGGCTCTGGCAAGGGTGGGCGGCAACCGATCCGTTTTTGGTCGGTGCGGCCGGCGGTGCGCTTTTCGTTGCGGCGTGGTTGGCGCAGCGGTTGGGGACGCGGCTGCGGCAAACCGAGGCGGCGCACCAGGCGCAACAGGCGTTGCTCGCGTGGCAGCGTACGGTAAACGATCGCATCGTTCAGGAGCTCGCGGACGGAGTGTTGTGGGTCGATGCGCAGGGGGTGGTCCGCTACGCCTCCCCCCGCGTCGTGGCGTGGTTGGGGGAAGACCCGAGTGACAAGCCGCTTACCGAAGTCCTGCCTGAGCCGATTCATCCTGGTGAGGAGCGGTGGTGGCGCCAGAACGGGCGTTTGTGGCGACTGAAAGGCGGGATGCCGGATCGCAACGGGGTGTGGTTGCTCTTTCTCTCCGATTTTGCCGGAGTGCAGCGCGCGTTCCGGCAGGAGCGGCTGGCGTCGCTGGGTTTGCTGCTTGCTGGGGTGGCGCATGAGGTGCGCAACCCTCTGGCCGGGGTGATGCAGGCGCTCGACCTCTTGCGCGATGCCGCAACGAGCAGCGAGCGCGGGGAGCTGGTTGCGTTGGCCGAGCGCAACGCGGCGCGCATCGCCCATCTGATCGACGAGGTGCTGCTGCTGGGAAGACAGCAGCCCCCAAACCCTGAGGCGGTTCCGTTGGTAGCGTGGCTACGCCGTTGGTGTTCGGAGTTGCCCCAGCCGGAGCAAACGCGCGTTTCGGTGCAGGGCAGCGACGCGATCGCGGCGTGGGTGGATGTGCGCCATCTCCAGACGATCGTCGACAACTTGGTTCGCAACGCGTTGGCCTTTGCCTCGGCGCAACCGGGCGCGGTGCAGGTGACCGTCTCGGCAGCGAACGAGCAGGTGTGCCTCACGGTGGCCGATGACGGACCTGGTGTAGCCGACGAGCTTGCCGAGCGGCTGTTCGAGCCGTTCGTCTCCGGCCGCGCCAACGGGACCGGGCTTGGGCTCTACCTGGTGCATGAGCTGGTGCGCGTAAACGGCGGTGAAGTTCGCTATCGACGTGGCCCCAAAGGGGGGGCCGTCTTTACCGTGCTGTTGCCGCAAGCGGCGCGTTGCGGGTAACCGGCGGATTGGCGCCCCGGGGCCAAAGCAGCCACCAGGTGGCGTCTGCTTTGGTGCGTCCCGCGCGTGCGCCCGCCGCGTGCCCACTCCCCCAGTAGAAGTCGCCGCGCAGAGGCCCTTGGATCGCGCCGCCGGTGTCGAGCGCGACGACCAATTGCGCGAGCGGTTGGGGCGCGTTCGGGGCGTAGAGCCACAGCGGTGCGCCAAGCGGCAGGAACCGCGGGTCGACCGCGACGCTGCGTTGCGCAACGAGCGGCACACCGAGCGCGCCTACGGGACCGTCGGCGGGGTCGCTACTTGGGGGCGGAAGTTCGCGGAAAAAGACGTAGCTGGGGTTTTCCGCTAGGAGCGCATCGCGCGCGTGCGGGTGGGTTTCGAGCCACGCGCGGATTCCAGTCAATGACGCGCGTTCGAGGGGCAGTTCGCCGCGCGCGACCAAGAGCCGTCCGATCGAACGGTAGGGGTGGCCGTTGTGGTCGGCATAGCCGATGCGCGCTTCGCCTCCTTCCGCCAAGCGCAGGCGCCCCGAGCCTTGGATGTGGAGGAAGAAGAGGTCGAGCGGGTCTTTCGCCCAAAAGAGGACGGGAGCAGGAAACCGTGTGCCCATCGCGATGATTTCGCCGCGACTGTAGTACGGCACGACGCGGTTGCCGACCAGCCGCCCTTTGAGACGAAGGTGGCGGGTCTCGGGTACGACGCTTTCGAGCGCGACGGTGACCAGGTCCGGCGGCGGAGCGTGGATCGGAAAGGGGTAGTCCGGGCGTGGCGTGCGGCTTGCGGCGATCACCGGTTCGAAATAGCCGGTCAGGAGTCCCGTCGTGCGCTGGCCATCGGCGGTGTGGGCTGTGAGTTGCCACGGTTGCAGGTTGGTCTGGAGCCACGCCCGCTGCTCGGGTAACGGGGCGTTCGTGGGCAAACCCGCGCACAGAGGCTGCCATTCGCGGTACCGGTTGCTGAGGGTGGGGCAGGCGCGGGCCAACGCGGTGAGTGCGCCTTCTAGGGTGTCGTGCGCGGTGCCGGGAAGTTCCGCCCAGTCGCTGGGCTGTGCGGTGAGCGTGCCCGGAACCGGTTTGGGTGCCGCAGGCTGCTCGATCGGTGCGTGCGCCGTTTCGGGGAGGCAAAGCGGTGGCTGTTGAGCCGTTTGACAGCCGGTGAGCGCCGTCGCGACAAAGAGGAGGGGCGCAAGGAAGCGGCGTGCACGCGGAAAGCGCTGGGGCGGGAAACGGCGAATGCGTAGGCGAAAAGGCCCCTTTTGCGGTTCGATTGCGCGGCGTCGTATCACGGTTCGGGTTCCCAAACGGTTGGGTTTGTGGCGTATGATCGGGGCAGTATAAACGAACGCGGGGAGGATTGTGCGATGTGGGTGGCTGGGATCGAGTTGCTCGTGGTCGCGGTGCTGGTTGGGATCGTGTGGTGGGCGACGCGGCGGCGGCCGTAGCGCGTCACACGCGCCGGGATCGGTACAATGCGGCGTGTTCGTGTGGAGGAACGCAATGGTTTTCGATCGCAACATGATGGCATGGGAAGCGATGGTTCCCATTTTGGAGCGGATTGCGGTGGCGCTCGAAGCGACGAACCCTGGGGCCCCGCTCGTAGCGCCCGACTGGGCCGCTGCCGACGCTTTTTGGTTGCGGAGGGTTGGGGTTCGGGTGAGCTTGGAGCCCGTGCGCCATCCACACCGACTCCGTTTGGCCGATCTGCGTGAGATCGACGCGCAAAAAGCGCGTGTGGTGGCGAACACCGAGCAGTTTTTGCGCGGGTTGCCTGCGAACAACGTGTTGCTGACCGGAGCGCGCGGGTGCGGCAAGTCGTCGCTTGTCAAAGCGCTCTTGACCGAATATGCCGCGCAGGGGTTGCGCTTGATCGAGATCGAAAAAGGGGATCTCGTCGAACTGCCCCGTCTGTTGGAGCGGGTTGCAGACGCCCCGTGGCGCTTCGTGCTCTTCATCGACGATCTGTCGTTCGAGCCGGGAGAGGCAGCGTACAAGACGTTGAAGAGCGTGCTCGACGGTTCGGTTTGGGCGCAGCCCGAGAATGTGCTGATTTACGCGACGTCGAACCGCCGCCACCTGATGCCGGAGTATTTCAGCGAAAACGAAGCGACCCGACACGTAGGCGGCGAGGTGCATCCCGCCGAGGCAACGGAAGAGAAGATTTCGCTTTCGGAGCGCTTCGGGCTCTGGGTGTCGTTCTATCCCTTTTCCCAAGCGGCATACTTGGAGATCGTGGCGACCTGGTTGCGCCATTTTGGTGCGAGCGACGCCCAGATCGCGGCGGCACGGCAAGAGGCGCTGGTCTGGGCGATCGAGCGCGGGTCGCGTTCTGGCCGGGTGGCGTGGCAATTCGCGCGCGATTGGGCGGGACGGCATGGACTGGGTGCAGAGCGCACCGAAGGGCACGAGCGATGAAGCGCGTGGCGGTTGCCGCGGCCGTGCTGTGGAACGAGTCGGGTTCGGTGCTCCTCGGGCAACGTGCGCCGGACACCTTCTATCCCGGTTATTGGGAGTTTCCTGGCGGGAAAATCGAAGCGGGGGAAACGCCGCGTGAGGCGCTCATTCGCGAACTGCGCGAAGAGTTGGGGCTTGAGCTAACCGCAGCGCGCATCGCCCCCTGGTTGTGTCGCCGCCACCGCTACGCGCACGCCGATGTGACCTTGCACTTTTTCCAGGTCTGGGGGTGGCGTGGTACGCCGCAACCGCACGTCCATGCGGCGCTGACGTGGCAGACGCCCGGCGCGTGGTCGGTGGCGCCGATGCTTCCGGCGAACACGCCGGTAGCCGAGGCGCTTGTGCTGCCGCGGTTGATGGTGGTCTCTCAGGTTACGGCCGCATCGAGAGGCGCGCCGGTGGGTTCGCCGGCGTGGCACGACGCTGCGGCGCGATGGGCGGCGTCGATTCAGGCGGCGCGTACCCACGGCGCGGTGATCGCGCAAATTCGGGAAAAGCGGCTCGATCCGGGGGCGGAGGCGGGTGGTGACGCAGCGACAGCGTGCGCCCGGTTGGGAATCGAGCAGTTGGTGGCGATCGCACGCGAAGCGGGTGCGGAACGGATCGTCGTCAATGGGCCGCCCGAATGGGCGGAAGCGGTGGGTGCCGATGGGTGCCACCTCTCGGCGCAGGCGGCGCGGGCGCTTCTGGCATGCGGTGCGGGGCGGCCCGTAGCGCAGGACGGGATGCTTTTAGGCGTTTCGGTCCATGATGCCTCGGAACGGGCGGTGGCGGAAGCGCTGGACGCCGACTATTGGGTGGTGGGGCCAGTCGCTGCGACCCAGACCCATCCGGAGTGTTCACCGTTGGGGTGGTCGCGCTTTGCCCAGTTGATCGCGGCGCCCCCCGTGCCCGTTTTTGCGATCGGGGGGCTCACGGCAGCCGATTTGCCGCAGGCGCACATGCAGGGGGCACACGGGATTGCGGCGATCCGCGGTTGGTTGCGGGGTCAATAGCAGAGGGTGAGCGCGAAGGGAAAAGTTTGGGTGCTCACCGCTTCCGTGCCGATGCCGCCTTCGTCGGTCACGGGGATGAAGTGGAGGTTGAACTGGTATTTGTTCGCGGAAACCTTGGGAACGACGCGATGCGCGGCGTCGATCCACACTTGGATGAGGCGGGGGAGTCTCCCGTCGAGTGGTTGCTGGTAGCAGCCGTTGGCTGCGGTATGGGTCTGCGGCGTGCTTTGTGCCCGCAGGTGCGCCAAGACGCAGGCAATCGCGTCCAGGAGGGGGTGCAGCGGTTGCGCCCAGGCGTCGAGATCGGCGCGCCGTTTTTCGGCGCTCTGGTTGAGCCAGAAGTGGTAGGTCGGGAGGTCGAACGCGCAGACGCCGCCTGAGACGTGCGCGCGGGTGCGCAGCGCGTTCAAAAGCGGCTGCGCGCGCATCACGTGGTCGATCCGTCCGGGTTGCTGGCGCAACGCGTCGATCAGTGCCAACGCCTGGGCAACCGGTTCGTGCAGCGCGATGCGGCGCGGCCGTTGGCTCGTCGTTTCCTGAGCGGTCGGTGCGGCACAGAGGGCCTCCAACGCGGCGATGAGGTGCCGCTTGAGGTCGCTGCGTCCGGCGATATCGACGCATTCGAAGAGCGCCATCAGGGCGGCGTGGTGGTCGTCCGGGGTGTTCGCCTGAGCGAAGTGGCGCCAACGGCTCCACGTGGCCTCCAGTCGCAACCAGGTGCGTACCTGTTCGGTGAGCGGGAATTCGAAACGGATCATCGTACGGCTCCCCGCGTAGCGCCTTCTGCTGCTACGCCGCCTGGCGCTGCGCCTTCTGCCACAGTACCTCCCGCTGCAGCGAGGTATTGCCGGTGCAGCGCTTCGATCTGCGCTTCGAGGTAGGCGCGGTCGCCGCTATTGTCGATCACATCGTGCGCCGCGGCCAGCCGCTCGGCGCGCGAGGCTTGTGCCGCCAAAATTGCGGCGATCTGTTCCTCAGGTAACCCCGAACGCGCTTTGACCCGGCTGATCTGCTGTTCCTGCGGGCAATCGACCACCAGAAGGCGGTCGATGAGCGTTTGGTACGCCCCGGTTTCGACAAGAAGCGGCACGACCAAGATGAGATACGGGTGGTGGGGCGCCAGCGCGCTGATCCGGTGGGTGACGATATCGCGGATCATCGGGTGGAGAATCGCCTCCAGCCGTTTGCGTGCTGCCGGGTCGGAGAAGGCGAGTGCGCGCATCGCCGCTCGGTCCAACGCACCGGTTGGGGTGAGCACCTGGGTGCCGAACGCCTTACGAATCGCGGGGATCGCCGCGCCATTTGCGGCGGTGAGTTCGTGGGCGATCGCGTCGGTGTCGATCACACCCGCGCCCAGGTGCGCAAAGTGTTCGGCTGCCGTGCTTTTACCGGAGCCGATGCCGCCGGTGAGCCCGACGAGGTAGGGTTTTGGGGTCATCGGCACGCCTCCCAGTTGTGGCGGGGTAACCGGGCCTGCGCTCGACCCAAGAAGCGTTCCAGGGCCGGTTCGGGCCCTTTGGCCAGAATCGTGAAGTGCTCCGATTGGGTTCGGGGCAGAATCTCGATCTCGCTCACCCCTTTTTGCCGCAGCAGCCGCACCAGATTTTCGGCGCGATCACGGGTGCGGAAAATACCCAAGGAGATGCGCCACTGATGGGGGCCGGGGTCCCGCACGATGAAGAGATCGGTTACCCCTTTTTGCCGCAGGGTTTCCGCTTGTTGTCGGGCCCGTTTTTCATTGGCCGCTTTCGGAGTAGCCACCCACCACGATTCGACCACCGGTTCCGCCGTTGCGGTGAGTTGCACACCGGGTACGGTCTGGGCCAGTTCGTCCAAGATGCGGCGTTCGTCCGCAGTGGCGTCCGTTCGGCGGCAAAGCAGCACGGGCGTTTTGACTGTTGGTGTTGTTGGCGGTTGTGGTGCCACAGTGTTGGAAGCTGGATGCGTTTCGTGCGCGGCGTGCTCAGGCAAAGGGGATGCGGGCTGAGTCGGCGTGGATGGTGGTTGCGGTGCCGAAGCGGCGGCAGGTTCCTGTGCCGGCGCTACCGCTTCCAGAGAGGGTTGAGGCTTGTCTTGCGCGATCGTATCGTGCGTAATGACCGCTGGAGGGGGGGGTGCGGTAGGGGCCACCAGTGCGGCTGCTTCGGTTTCCGGCGCTGCGCCGGCCAGTGCCGCAGTGACCGGGTCGGCGGGGCGCGCAGCCACTTCCGATCGTGCAGTAGCGGGGGGCGTTTGGGGGGGTGTTATTGGCGATTGGGCTGCCGCTACTGCGTCGCGGTGGGTATGCGCGCCATCCGGCGTGTATTCGACTACGGTTGCGGCAACGAGTTGGAGCGCGTCGCTGCGCAGGGGTTGCGGCAGCGGTTGCGGCCGCGGCGGTTCAGGAAGCGAGACGAGGCCGCTTTGCGCGGCGAAAAGCAGCGCGTTGATCACCAAGAGGAGCGCGATCGCGAACCGCATTGCTTGCGACTGCCGCAACTGCGGTCACGCGGTCGGCGCAGCGACTTTGGGGAGATGCGCCAGCGACGCTTCGATGGCTTCGGCGGGGTATTCGAAGTCTTCGAGTTCGCCGCGCAGATATTTGTCGTACGCGGAGAGGTCGAAGTGGCCGTGTCCGGTGAGGTTGAAGAGGATCACCTTTGGTTCGCCGCTCTCTTTGCACGCCAGCGCTTCGTCGATCGCAGCGCGAATCGCGTGGCACGACTCCGGCGCGGGGAGGATCCCTTCGGTGCGGGCGAAGAGGACGCCCGCTTCGAATGTCGCGACTTGCGGCACCGCACGTGCCTCCAGCAACCCTTCGTGGTAGAGCTGGGAGACGAGGGGCGAATCGCCGTGGTAGCGAAGACCGCCCGCGTGGATGCCAGGGGGCATGAAGTCGTGTCCCAGCGTGTACATCTGCATGAGCGGCGTGAATCCCGACGCGTCACCGAAATCGTACGCATAGACCCCTTTCGTGAGGGTGGGGCAGGAGGCGGGTTCGACCGCGACACAGTGCAGTTGCTCCGCCCGTTTGTCACCCGCGATTTTGTCGGCCAAGAACGGGAAGGCGATGCCGCCGAAGCTCGAACCGCCGCCGCACGGACCAAAGATCACGTCGGGGTAAAGCCCCAGCAGTTCGAACTGTTTTTTGGCTTCTAGTCCGATCACGGTTTGGTGCAGCAGCACGTGGTTGAGGACCGACCCCAAGGTGTAGTTGGTGTCAGCGCGGCTCGCGGCTTCTTCCACTGCTTCGGAGATTGCGATGCCGAGCGAACCGGGATTGTCGGGTTCGCGTTCGAGGATCGCTCGCCCCGTCTGCGTGTGGGGCGATGGGCTGGGGAAGACCTCGGCGCCCCAGGTCTGCATGAGGATGCGGCGGTAGGGTTTTTGCTCGTAACTCACTTTCACCATATAGACCCGCACTTCGAGACCGAATTTTTGGCCGGCGAACGCGATCGAGCTGCCCCATTGACCGGCACCGGTCTCGGTCGTGAGCCGCTTGATGCCGACCAGTTGGTTGTAGTAGGCCTGAGGAACCGCGGAGTTGGGTTTGTGCGAACCAGAGGGCGAGACGCCTTCGTACTTGAAGAAAAGCTTGGCCGGGGTGTTCAGCGCTTGTTCGAGCCGGACCGCGCGCACGAGCGGCGAAGGACGCCAGATGCGGTAAGCGTCTCGCACCGCGTCCGGGATCGGGATCCACCGTTCGCTGCTCATCTCCTGCGCAAGGAGCGGTTCGGGAAAGATTGCACCCATCTGTTCGGGCGTCACCGGCTTGCCATCTGGCCCAAGCGGTGGTGCGGGGGGGTTGGGCATGTCGGCGACGATGTTGTACCAGTGAGTCGGGATCTCGTTTTCGGGGAGCAGGATGCGGGTGGGTTCGGTCATGATGTCTCCTCGTTGTGTGTTGACGGTGCAGAGGGGCCGGTCGGTGGTTCGGGCGGTGTCTGAGGGGGGTGCGACTCCGGCTGCGCGCACGCAAGCGCGGCAAGGCCCAGGAAAAGTAAATTATCGCGCACCTCATGCGGGATGTCTACGTGGGGGGAGAGGAGCGGTGCCGCGCCGCCGTGCAGGATCACGCGCGGCAGGATCGAAGTCTGTTTGGCTACCTGCGCCGTGAATGCCGCGATCGCCCCCTTTTGCGCCAGCCAGACACCGGTGGCGATCGCGGTTTCGGTATCGGTGGGGGGAAACGGAGCCGTCGCGATCTGGTCGACGGCGCGGCGCGGGTCGAGCTGTGGGAGTCGCGCGGTGCGGGCTGCGAGCGCAGCGAACATCGCGTCGATGCCAGGCAGAATCGCGCCACCGCGAAACGCGCCGGTTTCGTCGAGCCAGTCGAGCGTGGTCGCGGTGCCACAACCGACGATCACCGCTGGCGCCAACCCAGCGTGCCATGCTCCAACCGCGGTGACCCAGCGATCGGCGCCCAGCTGTTGGGGATTGCGGTACTGGTTAAGGACGCCCGCACCGTGCTGGCTCGGCGCGATCCAATGGCATGGGATGCGATGCGCGGCAAAGCGGGCAGTGATCGCCTGGGTACGGGACGGTGTGGTGACGCTGACACCGACGACGCACGGAATCGTGGACAGCAACGGGGTGAGCTGCTGCCACCATGCTTCGAGTGCCGTGTCGTCGTACGCAAACGCCCCTTGCGCGTCGTCCCGCCAATACCATTTGCCGCGACTGTTTCCCAGATCGAGGAGGAGCGGCACAGGGCGAATGCGCGCGGCGGCGGAGGTCAGCGTCTGGTGTGCCCCTGCCGCAGTGGTGACCTGGAGTTCCCCCCGGGCGTTGACGCCGCTCAAGCGGACGAGATGCGGTTCTGTCGTTTCGTGCGCGGGCAGCAGTTGCAACCAACGGTCGCGCCACGCCGCACGGGCCCACCACGCCGCTTGCCAAGGGGTGAAGCCTGCGCCGCAGCGGAAGTCTTCGAGTACGGCAACCACTGCGCCGACCAGCGTCTGCAGCAGGGTTTCAGCAGGGGGAACGAGCGTGAGGTGCTCGGCAAGCGCGGTGGGGGGCAATGTCCAGGGATCTCGGTCGTCGAGTCGTGGTGCCGCACGATGGTTCAGACCGACGCCGACGACGACGATCGGCGGCGCTTGCCCCCGCCATTGCGCTTCGACGAGGATCCCGCCGAGTTTGCGCTCCGCAACGAGCAGATCGTTCGGCCATTTGAGGCGAACGGGGAGGTCGAGCAGTTCCAATCGTTCGGCAAGCGCCGCGCCCACCGCAAGCGAAAGGCCTTCGAGGTTCGTCTGGGGCGGGAGGCGGGTTGCCACCGAGAATGCGATTCCGGCACCCTCCGGCATCGTCCAGCGTCGGCCGCTTTGTCCGCGGCCAGCGGTCTGCCGTTGGGCAGTGACGGCCAGGTAATGGCCGGGAGCGAGCGATTCGGCCTGCTGTGCGGCAATGTCGTTGGTCGAGGTGCACGCGTCAAGCGCAAGCCAGTGCAGCGTGGGTGCGGTTGGCATGGGGTTTGCTATTTGTTCGAACGGATGGGAACAGGAGATAGCGATGAAACAGATTGCGATTGTACGCTTTTCCCCGATCGAAGGGCCGGGAACCTTTGCCGATTTCGTCGCAGCGCAAGGAGGAGAAACGCACCTCATCGCGATCGATCAAGGGGCACCGCTTCCGAGGGATCCGGAACAGTATGACGGTTGGTGCTTGATGGGTGGGCCGATGAGCGTCAATGATCCGTTGCCGTGGATCGAGCCGCTCTTGGTTTTGTTGCGCCGCGCGATCGCGGTCGGCGTGCCGGTGATCGGCCATTGCCTGGGGGGGCAACTGTTGGCGAAAGCGCTGGGTGCGAAGGTCACGCGCAACCCGACGAAGGAGATCGGTTGGGGCGAGGTGTGGGTGACCGACCCGACCATGGGGGCGCGGTGGCTGGGAGCACGCGAGCGGTTCGTCGCGTTTCACTGGCACGGCGAGACCTTTGCGATTCCCGAAGGGGCAACTGGGTGGCTTGCGAGCGCGCATTGTGCGCGGCAGGCTTTTGCGATCGGTCCCCATCTGGCGTTGCAATGCCACGTGGAGATGACCGAGGAGATGATTCACCGCTGGTGTGCCGATTGGGCGAAAGAGGGAGTTGGGGCAAGCGCATCGGTGCAGACGCCCGAGGCGATCGTCGCGGCGATCCCCGACCATTTACCGCAGCTCACCGAGACGGCGATGCGGCTTTACCGGGAATGGTGGCGGGGGGTGTCCGATGTCCGCGCATGAGATGACACTCACCAGTGTCGCGCAACCGATTTGGAGTGTGCCCCACGGTCGCGTGGTGGGGTGGGAGGCGCTGCTACGTGTGCAGGACGGAACGCGTGTCGTTTCCCCGTCCATCTATCTTGCCGCGGAGGGAGACGACGAAGCGGCATGGGCGCGGGAACGGGCGGCCCGCTTACGTCATCTTGGGGTCTGGTCGCGGTTGCGCTTCGAGGCAACTTGGCTCTTTCTCAACGTCTCACCACATGCGATCCGGCACGACGTGGTCGATCCGGACCACTTCGCAGCCCTGCTACGCCAACTGGCGATTCCGCCCGAAACGCTGGTTCTCGAACTGTTGGAAGCGGCGATCGCCGATCTGACCGTGGTGCAGCAGGCAGTCGCTCAGTATCATGCGTTGGGGTGTCTGGTTGCGCTCGACGATTTCGGCGCGGGCGACTCGAATCTCGAACGTTTGTTCGTGCTCGAACCCGATATCGTTAAGATCGACCGTTCCCTCTTCGTCCGGGCAGGGGAGCGACGGTCCCTGCAACGGAGTTTGCGCCATCTCGTCGGTTTCATCCATGCAGCAGGGGCGTTGGCGCTGGCCGAGGGGGTGGAGCACTCCGACGAAGCGCAACGTGCGCTCGATGCGGGCGTCGATTTGGTGCAAGGGTATCGCTATGGGGTTCCGGCGCCGTGGGAACATTGGCTGTGCGAAGGCGCTGCGCGCGAACAGGAGTGGCTGCTCAGCGACCGGGACCGCCTGCCCGATCCGGTCGTGCCCCCCTCCCTTTTCGATTGGTTTGCCGAGATTGTGACGCGGTGGGCGAGGGGCGAACCGCTGGGGGCTTGGGTGTGTCACTCGGCGCCAGAGCCGCTCTTGCGCCTTTATTGCCTCAATCGGCACGGGATGCAGCTTGGAGCGACGATCCATTGCCGCTGGCGGCGACCGCTGGATCCTGTGCGCTACGCTCCGCTTGAAGCGGGTGAAGGGGCGTCGTGGGCGCATCGCAGCTATTTTCGCAGCGCGATCGCGCGACCGGGTCAAATCGTTGCTTCCGAACCCTATCTGGCGTTGCCCGACCGGGATTGGGAGGTGACACTGGCCTGTGCCCGCCGTGATGGCAGCGCCGTGTTGTGTGCCGACGTCGCGGTTGATGAGTCCTAACGCGTGTGTTGGTGCAGTGTGTGCATTTTTTTGGCGCACGGATTCTCGTCATGCACCGTTTTGGTGCAATGGTGCATCGCAATAAAACGGTGCGCTTCAATGGCGCGCACTCTGTGGCGAAATTCGTTGATTTCTCATCATTTTTTTCTTTGGCACGCCACTTGCTCACCTAAGGTTGCGATTGGTGCAACTGAGGAGAAAACCATGAAAGCGAAGGCTTTGGTTCTGGGATGCGGTGCCGTCGCGGTGGCCGCAGCGCTGTTTTCCCATGGTGCGGCGGCGCAAAGCGCGGTCACCGGCAATGTGGCGTTGGTGAGCGATTACGTCTACCGTGGCTTTTCGCAGACCAACGAGAAAGTGGCGTTGCAAGCCGGCGTCGATTGGACGGGTGCCGACGGTTGGTACGTTGGTCTTTGGGGATCGAACGTTTCCTGGCTCTCTGATGCGGCGCCGGGCAGTTCCAACAGCGTCGAGCTCGATCTCTACGGCGGCAAGCGCTGGTCGATGGGGGACCTTGCTTTCGACGTCGGCCTGCTCCAGTACTACTACCCGGGAAGTTACTCGGTGGCGTGGAAAGCAGCCTCTGGGCTCAAGACGCCTCATACCACCGAGGTCTATGGGGCAATGGGATACGGCCCGGCGACCTTCAAAATCTCTTATGCGCTCACCGATCTCTTCGGCGCGCCCAATTCCGACGGCAGTCAATATTACGACCTCACCGTGGCGCCTGAGGTAATGCCTGGCGTGAAATTGTTGGCCCACGTCGGACGGCAGGTGGTTCGCGGCACCGGCAACGCCGACTACACCGACTGGAAGGTAGGGGTGAGTGCCAGCTACGGCGGATTCGATTGGGGGCTTTATTACGTCGACACCAACGTCAGCGGTTCGAAACTTGCCGATTCGCGCGTGGTGTTCAGTGTTGGCAAAACTTTTTGAGAGGAGCGGATCATGAAAATGGTCAGCGCGATCATCAAGCCGTTCAAGCTCGACGAAGTGCGTGAAGCGTTGAACGAGGCGGGCATTACCGGACTGACGGTCACCGAAGTGAAGGGGTTCGGTCGGCAAAAAGGGCATACCGAGCTCTACCGCGGCGCCGAGTACGTGGTCGATTTCTTGCCCAAGGTCCGGGTGGATGTCGCAGTTATGGACGAGCAGCTCGATCAGGTGGTCGATGCGATCGTCCAGGCGGCGCGAACGGGAAAGGTGGGCGACGGCAAGATTTTCGTCATGCCGCTCGAGCAGGTCGTTCGGATTCGTACGGGCGAGACCGACGCCTCAGCATTGTGAGGAATGGATAGGAGCGAAACGATGGAAATGGTGAACAAAGGGGATGTGGCGTGGATGCTCACGTCGACGCTTCTGGTGTTGATGATGGTGATGCCTGGGCTCGCACTCTTTTATGGCGGGATGGTGCGGGCGAAAAATGTCCTTTCGGTGCTGATGCAGGTGATGACCACCTTTGCCCTTGCAGTGGTGCTGTGGGCCATTTATGGCTATTCGCTCGCTTTCACCGAAGGTAACCCGTATTTTGGGTCGTTCGCGAAACTCTTTTTGAGCGGCGTTACGCTCGAAAGCCTAGCGGATACCTTCAGCGAGGGGGTGAAGCTGCCGGAGATGGCCTTCATCGCGTTTCAAGGAACGTTCGCGGGCATTACCGCGGCGCTGATCGTCGGCGGGTTTGCGGAACGGATGCGTTTTTCCGCGGTGCTCGTCTTCACGGCGATCTGGCTTACTTTTGCCTATCTGCCGATCGCCCACATGGTGTGGGGACCAGGTGGTTGGTTGCTGGGCGACGGTGCGCTCGATTTCGCGGGGGGTACGGTCGTGCATATCAACGCGGGGATCGCCGGTTTGGTCGGCGCGTATCTCGTGGGTAAGCGCATTGGGTATGGCCGTGAGGCGCTGACGCCCCACTCTTTGCCCCTGACGATGGTCGGCGCTTCGCTGCTTTGGGTGGGTTGGTTCGGGTTCAACGCTGGTTCGGCGCTGGAGGCGAACAGCACCGCAGCGCTCGCGTTCCTGAACACCCTGTTTGCAACCGCAGCGGCAATTCTCCTCTGGTTGGCGGGTGAGGCGCTCCTCAAGGGGAAACCCTCGATGTTGGGCGGCGCTTCGGGCGCGGTGGCTGGGTTGGTGGCGATCACACCCGCGGCGGGCACCGTTGGCCCGATGGGCGCACTCGTCATCGGTGCGACAGCCGGCGTGGTGGGGCTCTGGGGCGTCAACCAGCTGAAGCGGTGGTTGGGTGTTGACGACGCGCTGGACGTCTTCGGTGTGCATGGGGTTTGTGGGATCGTCGGTGCATTACTCACAGGGGTGTTTACCGCACCGTCGCTGGGTGGTACCGGTAGCGCCGATTTTTCGATTGCGTCGCAACTCGTAATCCAGGCCAAAGGGGTAATCGTCACATTGGTTTGGTCCGGCGTGGTCTCGTTCGTTGCGTACAAAATCGCGGCGGCGCTTACGGGTGGTTTGCGCGTCGCGGAAGAAGAGGAGCGCGAAGGGCTCGATATCGTGGCGCACGGGGAAAGCGGCTACCGCTTCTGATTCCTCCTCTGCAGCGAGCAGAGTTCATTCTCGTTGCGTTTGCCCCTTGCGGGATTCCCCGCAAGGGGCTTTTTCGTGGAGCGCACGGTGGCGGACCAGTACCCGTGCCGATGGGATGAACCGGGCGGCCAAGCGTTCGACGAGGTAAACCGAGCGGTGTTGTCCCCCGGTGCACCCGATCGCGACGGTGAGATAGCTGCGCTGTTCTGCGGTGTAATGGGGAAGCCAGCGGGTGATGAAATCCGCAATATCCGCTTCCATCCGGGTGACCAAAGGCTGCGCGGCAAGAAACGCCTGAACCGGTGCATCGCACCCCGTGAGCGGGCGCAGTGTCGGATCGTAATAGGGGTTGGGGAGACAGCGGGCGTCGAAGAGCAGATCGGCGTCGAGCGGCACGCCTTGTTTGAACGCGAACGATTCGAAGGTAAGGGTGATCGGCGCGCGCGGGGCGCCGTCGGGGAGTAGCCATTCCCGCAGATATCGGCGCAACTGTTGCGCGGAGAGGTGACTGGTGTCGAGGCGTTGGGCGGCTTGCGCGATGGGTTCCAGACGATGCCGTTCGCGTGCGATCGCTTCTTCGACGGTCATCGTGCCCGTGGCGAGCGGATGGGCACGGCGGGTTTCCGAAAAGCGGGCAAGCAACACGTCGTCGCGTGCGTCGAGAAAGAGCGCGTCTGGGGCGATACCGGTGCGCTGCGTCAGTTCGGCGAGCGCTTCGGGGAGCGCGTCGAGGTTGCCGCTCCGGATGTCGACCGCGACTGCGATCCCTTCCCGCCGCTCCGCCGAAGGGGTAGCGAGCGCGTGGTGGAGGATGTGGGTCACCACCGGAACGAGGAACGGAACCGGCAAGTTGTCGAGCGCGATGAAACCGCTGTCTTCCAGCGCGCGCAGCGCCACCGTCTTGCCGGCACCGGAGACGCCGCTCACGACGACGATACGCGGTGGCCGCGGCGCCGTGGTCGCGGCTAAGCCGTTTGCTGAAACATTCACTGCGGTTCGCGCCATTTGATCGAGCAGCCGATCGATGGGGTCTGGTCACGCGGCCCTTGACCGGTCTGGGCGATCTGGACCATCGCTTCGAAGAGTTCGCGGCGCGCATCGGGTGGTGCGGGTTGCCGCCCCGAGGCGTCGAGTCGTCCGCGGTATTGCAGTTCGAGGTCTTTGTTGAAGCCGAAAAAGTCCGGGGTGCAGACCGCGCCGTAGGATTTTGCCACTTCCTGCGTTTCGTCCCAGAGATAGGGAAACGGGAAATTCTTTTCCCGGGCGATGCGTTGCATGTTTTCGAACGAGTCCTCCGGGTAGTCGGCCGGGTCGTTGCTCATGATCGCCACCGAACCGATGCCGTAGGCCTGGAGCTCGCGTGCGTCTCGGATGATCCGGTCGAGCACCGCTTTGACGTAGGGACAGTGGTTGCAGATAAACATCACGAGCAGACCGTTTTCGCCGCGCACGTCGGCCAGCGTGTAGCGTTTGCCGTCGACGCCGATGAGGTCGAAATCGACCGCTTTCCAGCCAAAATCACAGACGGGGGTGTTGAGCGCGACCATTGCTCTCTCCTTGGGTGGGGGATGGGATACTGTGATGTCGCCAGATTTTATTGTAGCGAACCGCAAGGAAAAGTGACGCGTACCCGGGTGCCGCGCCCGAAGGGTGGCTCGGTGATCGTGATCGTGGCTTGGTGCTGTTCGGCGATTTCGCGTGCGATCGCAAGGCCCAAGCCAGAACCCTCGCCCAATCGCTCCGAATCCAGAAGCCGGACGAAAGGTTCGAAGACGCGCGCGCGCGCCTCCGGTGGGATGCCCGGGCCGGTGTCGTCGACGGCGACGTGGATCGTTGCGCCCTCCTGCCAGACGCGGATCGTCACGTCGCCGCCGGGTGGCGTATAGGTGATCGCGTTGTCGATCACGTTCTTGAAGAGCTCCCCGAGCATGAGCGCATTGGCGTCGATGGTGCACGGGGTCTGTCCTTCTTCCAGCGCCAATGCGATCCGTTTGCGGTGCGCTTTCGGGTAGAGATCGGCAACGACCTCACGCAGCAACGCCACCAAGTCGGTGGGCTGGAAGCGGTGGACCTGTTCCGAGCTCGATTCGGTGCGGGCAAGCGTCAGCAATTGGTTGATGAGGGGGGCGGTGCGCTCCGCAGCGGCGATGATCTTTTCGAGGTCGGCACGCAGCTCTTCCGGGGTTTCGGCTTCCCGGGCGAGTTCGGCTTGCATTTTGAGCCCCGTGATCGGGGTCCGCATTTGGTGCGCCGCATCGGCAATGAAGCGGCGTTGCGCCGCCAAGTTTTCCTCGAGGCGCGCCATCAGGCGGTTGAACGCTTCGATGAGCGGGCGAATCTCTTCGGGTACCCGCTCCAGGTCGATCGGCGAAAGGTCCGTTGGGCGACGTCGGGTCAGGTGTGCCTGCAGGCGCCTGAGCGGTGCGAGTCCTTTGGTGAGGCCGAACCACACCAGCACGACGGCGATCGGGATCACGATGAATTGCGGCATCATCACGCCGGTGATCACCTCGGTGACGAGCGCCTGGCGCTGTTTTACCGTTTCCGCGACCTGTACCGCGACGAGTGTCTGCCCGCCGTCGTGGTGTTTGCGTTCTACCAAGGTGGCCAGCCGCAACGGTTCGCCGTGGTAGTCGATGTCTTGGAAGCGCACGTCGATGTCGGCCAGCCACGAGGGGGTAGGCAGTTGCGCGTTGCCCGCAAGGCGGGCTTCCGGGGTACGGACTTCGTAGTAGAGCGTGGCGTTGGTGCCCGCATGCAAGATCCATTGCGCCGGTGCTGGCAAGGTGAAACTGGGTTTTCCGTCGGCAAAGAGGACGAAACGCATCAAGAAACGGGCGCGTTCGGCAAGGGCCTGATCGTACGGCCGGTGGGCGATCTCCGTGGCGATCTGATAGGTGATGAAGATGGTGATCGGCCACAAGAGGAGCAGCGTCGCGAGCATCCAGTCGAGAATCTCACCGAAGAGCGAGTTGGGTTCGGCGCGTCGTTTAGGAATCAGAAACGGCATGGTCGCTGTCGAGACAATAGCCAACGCCGCGTACGGTCCGGATCACCGCACCGCTGCCGTCGATCTTTTTGCGCAACCGATGGAGGTAGACTTCGATCGCGTTGGTCGAGACCTCTTCGTGCCAGCCGCAGAGGTGCTCCAGGAGCTGCTCTTTGCTAACCAACCGCCCGGGACGCAACAGGAGGTATTCCAGAATCGCCAGCTCTCGTGCCGAGAGTTCGAGCGGTTCGTCGTCGAGATAGGCGCGGCGGGCGCCGGTGTCGAACGTGAGCCGCCCCACTTTGACTCGGGTGGGTGCCGCGGCGCCGCGGCGCGTGAGCGCACGCACGCGCGCTTCGAGTTCGCGCAGGTCGAACGGTTTCGTGAGGTAGTCGTCGGCGCCCGCGTCGAGCCCGCGTACGCGGTCTTCGATGCCGTCTTGGGCGGTCAGGATGAGGACCGGGGTGGTGTTTTGCCGCGCGCGCAACCGTTTGAGGACCTCGATTCCGGGTAATTTCGGCAATCCGAGGTCGAGGATCACGCAATCGAATTCGGTCGCGGCCAGGGCAGCGTCGGCAGCGGAGCCGTCGGCGACGAGGTCGATGGCGTATCCCGCGCGTTTGAGTGCCCGCGCCAACCCTTCGGCGATCACCGGGTCGTCTTCGACGATCAAAATGCGCATGAACCGATTGTAATGGGGTTGTCGGGTTCGAACAACGGGAGCCGCTTGGCGATTCGCTATAATGCGCCCCATGCCCTTTTTCGCGATTGGCCTCAACCACCACTCTGCGCCGGTGCCGGTGCGTGAACAACTTGCGGTTGCTCCGTCCGAGCTACCCGAGCTTTTGCGCGCGCTCGTCGCTGCGGGGATCGGCGTTCACGAAGCGGCGCTCTTGTCGACGTGCAACCGAACCGAATGTTACGTCGCGGCGAGCGACCCGCACGCGGTCTTCGCGTGGCTCTGTGCCCACCGCCACGCCGATCTGGCGCAGGTCACACCCCACCTCTTCATTCATCGGGATAGCGAAGGGGTGCGACACCTCTTTCGTGTCGCTTCGGGCCTCGATTCGATGGTCCTGGGCGAGACCCAGATCGTCGGGCAATTCAAAGAGGCGCTGCGTCTTGCGAAAGCGGCGGGGACGCTCGGCAAGCACGTCCAGACCGTGATGCAGATGGCGCTTTCGGTCGCGAAAGAGGTGCGCAGCCAAACCGCGATCGGTGCCAACGTCGTCTCGATGGCCGCCGCCGCTGTTCGCCTTTCCCAACGGGTTTTCGGGCCGGTGGCGGAGCAGCGGGTGCTCTTCGTCGGTGCAGGGGAGATGATCGAAACGTGCGTCGCCCATTTCGCCGCAGGGCAGCCGCAGCGGATCGCGATCGTGAACCGGACGGTGGCGCGGGCCGAGCAACTGGCTGCTCGTTTTGCCGCCGAGGCGCATCCGCTCGATCGGTTGCCCGAACTGTTGCCGGAGTTCGATACGGTCGTCGCCAGTACCGCCAGCCCGTTGCCGTTGATCGGGTTGGGGATGGTCGAGCGGGCGCTCAAGCAGCGGCGCCACCGTCCATTCGTGATGGTCGACCTTGCCGTGCCGCGCGACATCGAGCCGGAAGTGGGCGCGCTGCAGGACGTCTTCCTCTACGCGGTCGACGATCTGGCGCAAATCGTGCAGGAGGGACGGGAAAGCCGCGCGCAGGCGGTTCGGGACGCCGAAGCGATCATCGACGCCCGCCTGGCCGAGTTTGCCCAGTGGGTGAGCGCGCAAGAGATGGTGCCGCTCATTCGCCAGTTGCGCACCCACGCAGAGACGATCGCCACCGCAGAACGCGAGCGGGCATTGGCGAAATTGCGGGCGGGCGGGGATCCGGAAGCGGTGATCGCGGCGCTCACCCACGCGCTGACGAACAAATGGTTGCATGCGCCAACCACCTTTTTTCGTCAAGCCCCGCCGGAAGCACGTCAGGCGTTGAGCCGCTGGGCGCCACAACTCTTTGGTTGGGAGAAGACGCAACGATGAAGGCGTCGTGGATCGAACGCTTCCAACGCATAGCTGATGCGCTCGACGAGCTCGACCGGGCGTTGAGCGATCCGGAAACCGCGGCCAATCCCGAGCGGCTCCGCGCGCTCATGCAACAGCGGGCGCAGTTGGCGGAACCGGTGGCGTTGTGGCAACGCTACCAGGCGCTTCGTGATGAGATCGCCACGACGGAAAAGTTGGCCGCAAGCGGCGACGACCCGGAGCTTGCCGCGCTGGCGCGAGAAGAGTTGGCCGCGCTCAACGCGGAGCGCGAACGGCTCGAAGCGCAGCTAGCCGAAGCGTTGGTGCCCGTGGATCCCCTCGATGCGCGCGACGTCTACCTCGAGATTCGCGCGGGAACAGGGGGTGAGGAGGCCGCACTCTTTGCTGCCGATCTTTTCCGAATGTACGCCCGCT
Source organism: Hydrogenophilus thermoluteolus (assembly GCF_003574215.1). NCBI lineage: Bacteria > Pseudomonadati > Pseudomonadota > Hydrogenophilia > Hydrogenophilales > Hydrogenophilaceae > Hydrogenophilus > Hydrogenophilus thermoluteolus. The sequence continues at coordinate 593,939 of NZ_AP018558.1, forward strand.
ACGCGGAAGCGCAAGGCTGGCAGGTCGAGATCGTCTCGGCGAGCGAATCGGATCTGGGGGGATACAAGGAGCTCATCGCCCACGTTCGCGGCGAAGGGGTCTATGGGCGGTTGAAGTTCGAATCGGGCGGGCATCGCGTGCAGCGCGTGCCGGTGACCGAAAGCCAGGGGCGGATTCATACCTCAGCGTGCACGGTCGCGGTGTTGCCGGAGGAGGATCCCGAAGCGGTTGCCGAAATCGACCCGAAAGAGCTGCGCATCGACGTCTTTCGCGCTTCTGGCGCGGGCGGACAGCACGTGAACCGGACCGAGTCGGCGGTGCGTATCACCCACCTGCCTACCGGGATCGTGGTCGAATGCCAAGACGATCGCTCGCAACACCGCAACAAGGCGAAGGCGCTCGCGGTACTCGCGGCGCGGTTGGCTGAGCGGCGTCGTGCCGAACAACAAGCGGCCACCGCAGCGGTGCGGCGGCAGCTCGTCGGCAGTGGCGATCGCTCCGACCGGATCCGCACCTACAACTTTCCGCAGGGACGGGTGACCGACCACCGGATCGATTTGACCCTCTACCAATTGCCGCAGATTCTCGACGGTGCGCTCGATCTGGTGATCGAGCCGCTGCGCCGTGAGGCGCGTGCCGAAGCGCTCGCGGCCTGGGAAGCGAACGAAAATGGCTGACGCGGCGCACGATATTGCGTTGCCCACGTTGGGCGAGGCGTTGGCGTGGGCGCGGCAACGGATCGATCCGCTGGACGCACGCATACTCCTTGCGCATGCGGCGCGGGTGCGTACCGCGACGCTATTGGCCTATCCGGAACGGACGCTTCCGGAAGAGGCATGGCGCCGCTTTCGCGATCTGGTGACCCGCCGTGCCGCTGGAGAGCCGGTGGCCTATTTGACGGGCGAGCGAGAATTCTACGGCCGCACCTTTCACGTTTCGCCCGCAGTGTTGATTCCGCGTCCGGACACCGAAACCCTGGTCGATGTTGCGCTTGCGGTCGCCGATCAACGTGCCGGTGCCGCGTTGCGCATCCTTGACCTGGGCACCGGCAGCGGTTGTATTGCGATCACCCTGGCGTTGGAGCTGCCCCACGTGGAGGTGGTTGCGGTCGATCGCTCGCGTGCGGCGCTTCTCATCGCGTTGCACAATGCGCAGCGGTTGGGTGCGAGCGTCTCGTTCGTCGAAAGCGACTGGTTTTCTCGGCTGGGGGATGAGCATTTCGACCTCATCGTCGCCAATCCCCCCTACCTGGCCGAGGATGACCCCCACCTCAACGAAGGCGATCTGCGTTTCGAGCCGCGGCAGGCGTTGGTGGAGCAGCACGAAGGCCTTGCGGCGATCGCCCGGATCGTTGCAGAAGCGCCGCGTTATCTGGCGCCCGGCGGGTGGTTGTTGTGCGAACACGGCTATACCCAAGGATACGCGGTTCGTGGCCGACTTCTCGATGCCGGATTGTTGCACGTCCAGACGTGGCGCGACCTGGCAGGCCACGAGCGGGTCAGCGGCGGACGTAAACGGTGTCCGAACGAGTAAAATAGGTCGTTGGTTCAGAACAGGAACCGTCTGTTTTTCGATGCAAACCCCAATGGAGAACACGATGAGCGACGTACAAGAGACCATCCGCCAACAGATCGCTTCGCACCCGGTGGTGCTCTACATGAAAGGAACGCCGCAATTTCCGATGTGCGGTTTTTCCGCGACGGTCGTCCATATCCTCGACCTCTGTGGCGTCAAGGACTATTTTGCCGTGAATGTCCTCGAGGATGAGGCGATCCGGCAAGGGATCAAAGAGTACTCCAATTGGCCGACGATTCCGCAGCTCTATATCAATGGCGAATTCATCGGCGGCTGTGACATCACGCGCGAGCTCTACCAAAGCGGCGAATTGCAAAAACTGTTGCAAGAGGCGGGTGTGGTCGCCACCTGAGCCGCAACGCGCCGCTCCCGGAGGGTGTCGACGCGCCGTTCATCAGCCACCGGTGAGCCGCGCGATCAACCGCTCCGCCTCACGAGCGTACCCGCTGCCAAAGAGGTTGAAGTGGTTGAGGATGTGGTAGAGCGTGTAAAGCGGTTTTCGCCGTTCGTAGTCGCGGTGAAGCCCCGAAAGTTTTCGATAAGCGGCGTAAAACGCGGGCGGGAACCCGCCGAAGAGCTCCATCATCGCCAATTCGCTTTCGTGGTCGCCTTGATGGACCGCCGGGTCGATCAGCACCACCTCACCTGTGGCGCTCTCGGCGATGTTGCCGTACCACAGGTCGCCGTGCAGGAGCGCCGCTCGAGGGGCATATTCGAGAAAGAGTGCCGGCAGCCCCTCCAGCGCTTCTTCGAGGCGCGCCGCTGCGTCCCGGGAAAAGCCGTTGCGTTTGGCCCAGGAAAGCTGCGGTTTGATGCGCCGCGTTACGAAAAAGTGGGCCCAATTGGGTTCCCAACCGTTTTGCTGCGGCGTTGCCCCTAAATAATTGTCCCGATGCCAGCCGAAGCGGTCGGGAAAAGGGGCTGCTTCGTGCAACGCCACCAACGCCCGTGCCGCCGCTTCGGCGCGCGCTGCGGAAAGCGGCCGAAGGTCGAGCCACGTCAGGATCAAGTACGCCGTATCGCTGTCGGCATCGACTCCGTGCGCAATCACCTCCGGCACCCGCACCGCACCGGTTTGCGCGAGTGCCGAGAGACCATCGGCTTCGGCGGCAAAGCGGTCGGCCGCCGCCGCAGGGGCCGTTTTGGCGAACCACCGCGTTCCGTCCTGAAGGGTCAGGCGCCAATGGCGGTCGAACTGCCCGCCAAGCGCAGTGGCTTCGGCGACTTGGGTGGCGTGGCCGAACAGGGCCGGAAGGTATGTGGACCAGTCGATCATGACGGCTTGCCGTTTCTTCTCCCGAGCCCAATCGCGGGCTACCCGCGTTGCGCGATTCGTGCCCGCGCGTGCGCGATCGCCGCTTGCACCGCCTCGGGTGCGGTGCCACCGATATGGGCGCGTGCTGCAAGCGACCCTTCGATGGTGAGCACCTCGTACACGTCCTCTTCGATCTGGGGACAAAACTGCTGCAGTGTGGTGAGCGGGAGCTCGGCAAGGTCGATCCCCTGCCGTTCCGCGGCGCGCACGGCGCGCGCGACGATTTCGTGGGCATCGCGAAACGGCACCCCTTTTTTCACCAGGTAGTCCGCAAGATCGGTTGCGGTGGCGAACCCTTCTTGGAGCGCGGCGCGCATCGCTTCGGGCTTCACCCGGATACCCGCGACCATCTCGGCGTAGATCGCGAGCGTATCGTTCAGCGTATCCACGGCGTCGAAGAGCGGCTCCTTGTCCTCTTGGTTGTCTTTGTTGTACGCGAGCGGCTGCCCCTTCATCAGCGTGAGCATCGCGACGAGGTGGCCATAGACGCGTCCGGTTTTGCCCCGCACCAGTTCGGGAACGTCTGGGTTCTTCTTCTGCGGCATGATCGAGCTGCCGGTGCAGAAGCGGTCCGCCAAGTCGATGAAACCGAAGCGGGGCGTCATCCACAGGATCAATTCTTCGGAAAAGCGCGAGAGGTGCATCATCACCAGACTGGCCGCACTCAAGAATTCGATCGCGAAGTCGCGGTCGCTCACCGCATCGAGCGAATTGCGACACAACTCTTCGAACCCAAGCGTTTCGGCAACGGCCCACCGATCGATCGGGTAGGTGGTGCCGGCAAGTGCGGCAGCGCCCAGCGGCAAGCGGTTGGTGCGGCGGCGGCAATCGGTGAGCCGCTCCCAGTCGCGCTCCAGCATCTCCACGTAGGCCATGAGGTGGTGGCCGAAGGTGACCGGTTGTGCCACCTGCAGATGGGTGAATCCGGGCATCGGCGTTGCCGCATGCTGTTCGGCAAGGCCCAAGAGTGCCGTTTGCAGCGTGCGAATGCGGCTGCGGATCTCGTCGATCGCGTCGCGCAACCAGAGACGGATGTCGGTCGCCACCTGGTCGTTGCGGCTGCGGCCAGTATGAAGCCGTTTACCCGCATCCCCCACCAACGCGGTCAAGCGCCGTTCGATGTTGAGGTGGATGTCTTCGTCGTCGAGCGACCATTCGAACGCACCGCTTTCGATCTCTTGCGCGATTTGCGCCATACCGCGTTCGATCGCGGCAAGATCCTCGGTGCTGATGATCCCTTGCTTGGCGAGCATCCTCGCGTGCGCGAGCGACCCTTGGATGTCGTGGCGCCACAAGCGCCAGTCAAACGGGATGCTTGCCGTGTACCGTTTGACCCGTTCCGAAACCGGTTCGTCGAACCGGCCCGACCAGGTCTTGTGCGTTGCGTCGTTTGTCATCACGGTTTCCTTGCGCTTCTCTGCTCAGCCATAAGTCTACCGTAGCGGAACCCCTTCACGCTGGTTGCAACGTCCATTCTAACGCTACCCCTGGCACCGAGCCGCTTTTACCGCAACGCGGCATGCTAGAATAGTTCGAATCAAAACTGCGCATAGGGAGAACGCGATGGCGCGCAATTTCGCAGCCACTTTGGGGTACGACATCGCCGATTTGCAACCCGGAATGGTTGCCGAAATCGGCCGTACCGTTTCGGAAGCCGATATCTTGGCTTTCGCAGGGGTCTCTGGGGATACCAACCCGGTGCATCTCGACGCGGAGTTCGCGGCGCAAACCCAATTCAAAGAGCGGATCGCGCACGGGATGCTCTCGGCGGCCTTCATTTCTGCGGTATTGGGCACCAAGCTTCCAGGGCCCGGGGCGATCTACCTCAGTCAATCGCTGCGTTTCCGCGCGCCGGTCCATGTGGGCGATACCGTCGTCGCCCGGGTCACCGTGAAAGAGGTGGTGCCTGAAAAGCGCCGCGTCGTCCTCGAAACGCTCTGTCTGGTTGGTGAGACGGTTGTGGTCGAAGGAGAGGCGACGATCTATATCCCGCCGCGGCAGGGGTGAGTCACTCATGAGCGAGATGAAGCGGGTCTTTCTCGAATTCGAACGCCCGGTGGTCGAACTGGAAGAGCGCATCGGGGAATTGCGCCGTACCCAGGAGGGGAGTGCGGTCGACCTCAGCGAAGAGATCGAGAAGCTGGAAAAGAAGGCGCGCAAACTCCTCGAAGATCTCTACCGCAAGCTCGACGCGTGGCAAACGACCCAAGTGGCACGCCATCCCCTTAGGCCCTATACGCTCGATTACGTTGCGGCGCTCTTTACCGATTTCGTCGAGCTCAAAGGGGATCGCCACGTCGCCGACGATCCGGCGATCGTGGGGGGGCTGGCGCGCTTTCGAGGGCAGCCGTGTGTCGTGATCGGTCATCAGAAAGGGCGGGACACGAAAGAGAAGATTCGGCGCAATTTCGGGATGCCGCGCCCGGAAGGGTACCGCAAGGCGGTTCGCCTGATGAAATTGGCGGAGAAGTTTCGCTTGCCGCTTTTCACCTTCGTCGATACGCCGGGCGCCTTTCCGGGAATCGACGCGGAAGAGCGCAACCAATCGGAAGCGATCGGGCGCGCGATCTACGAGATGGCGCAGCTCGCAACCCCGACGATCGTCACGGTGATCGGTGAAGGGGGCTCGGGCGGGGCGCTCGCGATCGCGGTGGGGGATCACGTCGCGATGCTGGCGCACAGCATCTATTCGGTGATCTCCCCCGAAGGGTGTGCCTCGATCCTTTGGAAGAGCGCCGAAAAGGCGTCCGACGCAGCGGAGATCCTGGGCATCACCGCGCCACGGCTCAAAGAGTTGGGGTTGATCGACGCGGTGGTGCCCGAACCAGTTGGCGGCGCGCACCGCTACCCCGAAGAGATGTACGCGACGCTGGGCGCGCACCTGGCGCAGACGTTGTCCGAACTCCAGGCCCTTTCGCGCGAAGCCTTGTTGGCGCGCCGTCAAGAACGGCTAGCCGCGTATGGGCGCTTCCAGGTCGCCGCGTAGGCGCACCTCCCGGTTGCCGCCGTGGGCGGCGCTCGATACCGCGCAGCAAGAAAGCGACGCGTTCTTGGTCGCGTTTTCCGGGGGTGCAGACAGTACCGCGTTGCTGCATGGTCTCCTAGCAGCGCGACGCGCCGGTAAACCGCCGTTTCAGCGCCGGGCGGTGCCGCTTGCCGCTGCGCACGTCCATCACGGGCTGCAAGCGCAAGCGGACGCGTGGTTGGCCCATTGCGCCGAGCAGTGCGCCGCATGGGGGGTCCCTTTCTTTGCCGCGCGCGTCACGGTCGATGCGTACCTGTGCTCCCGTTTGGGGTTGGAGGCAGCGGCGCGGCGTGCGCGCTATCGGGCGCTCGCAACACTCGCGCACGATTGGGCAGCCGAGCTGGCGCGCTCCGAAAACCGGCTGACGCCGTTGCGCATCACCGTCGTCACTGCGCACCACCGCGACGATCAAGTGGAAACCTTCTGGTTCCGTCTGCTGCGTGGCAGCGGCGTTCTGGGGTTGGGCGCAATGCGCCCATGGGGGCCGTTTCCGCTGGTGTGTTCAGAACCTGAGTCCCGTGTGGCGTGCGACCCGTGCCTTGCGGCGTATGACGGTCGCACGGTTCGTCTCAATCTGTGGCGCCCGTTGCTGACCACTCCTAAAAGCGCACTCGTTGCCTATCTGCGCGAACAGAGAATCACCTGGCACGAAGATCCCACCAACCAGACGTTCGACACGAAGGCCCACGGCGGGATGCGTCGTAACGCGCTGCGGCATGCGTTGTTGCCCGCATTGCGCCGTACCTGGCCAGGGCTCGACGCCGTTAGCGAGCGTACCGCGCGCGTGATGCAAGAGGCGCACGCGTGCCTCATGGACCTGGCCGAAATCGACGCCGCGGCGATTGTGGACGGTGCGGGGCGGTGGCGACTCGATTCCTTTAGTGCCCTTCCGGCGCATCGCCAGCGCAATCTGCTGCGCTGGGCGCTACAGGCAAACGGTTGGCAGCCACCGCCTGAGGCGCGCCTTGACGAAGCGCTGCGGCAGCTCGCTGCGCACCGCAGTGCGCGAAAGCACGCTTGCTGGACGTTCAGGCTGACGGCGCAGGCGCTGCTGTGTGCGGATCGGCAGGGGGTGTGGTTGACGCCACCTCGTCCAACGCCGTGACCGCCTCAGGCGCAAGCAGAGCAACCACCGTCCAGCCAGCGCCCGGTTTGAGTGCGAAATGATCGTCCACCACCTTGAGGAGTCCCGACGGTGTCACCGTCAGGAGCACGACGCCGCGCGTTCCCAGGCGTTTTTGGTACGCTGCCCAGTCGAAGGTCTCGGTCAATTTGGTCGTCGAGATCTTGCCACCACCTTCTACCCATGAAAGTAGCTGCTCCAGCGTCACCGTTTCGCCAAAGAGCCGACGGCCCAACACCTCTTCGGTGAGACGCGCTTTCGCAGAACCGCTGCGTTCCCCTTCGGTTTGCAAAACGAAGACGTTACCGGTGCCGAACTCACGCTCATAGCGCAGGACTGCCAATGCGTTGAGCTCCGGCGAAGGGGAGAGCGCCAACAGGAAATTGATGTCGCTGAGGTCGAGTTTGCGGTCTGCCGCTTCGGAAACGGGGTTGCCGAAAAAGGTTTCCAGCCCAGACATTCGGGCCTGGCGGATCGCCAGGTAATCGGTATCGGCCAGGATCACGCGGTACCCAAGTTTCACCAGCACCTGAGCCAGCGCACGCGCAAACGCATGCGCACCGACAATCAACACCCCTTTCGGTTCGGGTTCGGCTACGCCCAGACGACGCGCGAGCGGCGCAGCGGTGAGGCTTGCGATCAATACCGTCCCGACGATTACGATGAAGGTGAGCGGCACGATCGTTTCCGCACCAGCGATCCCTTCGGCTTGTAGGCGAAACGCGAAAAGTCCCGAAATCGCCGCGGCGACGATCCCGCGCGGCCCGATCCAGGCGATCAACAGTTTTTCTTGCCAGCGCAAGGGGCTGCCGATGGCACTCACCCAAACTTTCAAGGGCTGCGCAACGAACTGGATCGCCGCGAGCACAAGGAGCGCGCCAAAACCGACGGCGCCCATCGTCGCGAAGTCGATCCGCGCCGCCAGTACGATGAAGAGCACCGAGATGAAGAGGATCGTGAGTGTCTCTTTGAAGTCGAGCACGTTGTCGAGCGGCACGCCGCGCATGTTCGCCAGACGGATCCCCATCACGGTGACCGCCAACAACCCCGATTCGTGCGCCAGCACATTGGAGATCGTGAAAACCGTTACGACCAGCGCCAAAACCACAGCGTTGATGAGGTATTCAGGCAGCAGATGGCGGCGCAGCAATTGCCCGAGGAATTGACCGCCGATGAACCCGAGGAGCGCGCCCGCTGCCACTACTTTGGCAAAGAGCCAGAAGATGTCGGTCCACGGTGCGCCTTGCGCGCGTGCGCTCATCACCAGAAATTCGAAGACGAGCACCGCGAGCAGCGCCCCGATGGGGTCGATCACGATCCCTTCCCAGCGCAGGATCGTGGCGATGGCGCGTTTCGGGCGCACCGACCTCAGAAGCGGTACGATCACCGTCGGCCCGGTCACGACGACCAATGCGCCGAAGAGTGCTGCCAAGCCGGGGCTCAGGTCGACGAACAGATACGCCGCGCCGCTCGCAACCGCCCAGGTGACGAGCATCCCCACCGAAACGAGCCGCCAGATCACGTGGCTCAACCCGCGGACTTCGGCAAAGCGCAGCGTGAGACTCCCTTCGAAGAGGATCACCGCGACCGCCAACGACACCATCGGAAAGAGCAGGTCACCGAAAAGTGCGTCAGGATCGAGAATGCCGGTGATTGGGCCGGCAACGATACCGAGCAACAAGAGAAACAGGATCGCGGGGATGTTGGTCCGCCACGCCAGCCACTGCGCAAAGATGCCGCTGGCGACGATGCCCGAAAGGGTGAGGAAGACGGTTTCGTTCATAAGAATAGGATGAAGTTTTAGTCAGACAATTGTACACATCGTGCACGCAAAAACCCCCACCCGGAGGGTGAGGGTTTCGGTGTGAATCGAATCGAGATGGGTCGATCAGTTCTTGCTCTGGTCGACCAAGCGGTGCTGCACCAACCACGGCATCATCGCGCGCAGCTTCGCCCCCACCTGTTCGATGGGGTGTTCGGCGTTGAGCCGCCGCCGAGCGGTCATCGCCGGATAGTTGAGCTGCCCCTCCTGGATGAACATCTTCGCATAATCGCCGGTCTGGATCCGTTTCAACGCGTTGCGCATCGCTTCGCGCGACTGCGCGTTGATCACTTCGGGGCCGGTGACGTACTCGCCGAACTCGGCGTTGTTCGAGATCGAATAGTTGAGGTTTGCGATCCCGCCTTCGTACATCAGATCGACGATGAGTTTCAGTTCGTGCAGACACTCGAAATAGGCCATTTCGGGGGCGTACCCCGCTTCGACCAGGGTTTCGAACCCTGCTTTGACGAGCTCGACGAGCCCACCGCAGAGCACCGCTTGCTCGCCGAAGAGGTCGGTTTCGGTCTCTTCACGGAACGTGGTTTCGATCACTCCGGCGCGCGCCCCGCCGATCGCCGCGGCATAGGAGAGGGCAAGATCGCGCGCTTTGCCGCTTTGGTCCTGATGCACCGCGATGAGGCACGGCACGCCACCGCCACGGAGGTATTCGGCACGAACGGTGTGCCCCGGACCTTTCGGCGCGATCATGATCACGTCGAGATCGGCGCGCGGTACGATCTGGTTGTAGTGGATGTTGAAGCCGTGCGCAAACGCGACCGCCGCGCCCTGCTTCAGGTTCGCTTCGATGTCACGGCGGTACACCGCGGGTTGCGCTTCGTCGGGAAGCAGAATCATCACCAGGTCGGCCTGTTTGACCGCGTCGGCGACCTCCATCACCGTGAGCCCCGCCGCTTCTGCTTTGCCCCACGAGGCGCCGCCGCGGCGCAACCCGACGATCACTTTCACCCCCGACTCATGGAGGTTCAGCGCATGGGCGTGGCCCTGGCTGCCGTAGCCGATGATCGCAACGGTCTTGCCTTTGATGAGCGAGAGATCGGCGTCTTTTTCGTAATAGACTTTCATGGTTACCCCTTTTGATTAGGAACAGCGAAAAAACGGTCAGGCTTTCAACATACGCTCGCCACGGGCAATGCCGCAGACGCCGCTACGCACCGTCTCCAAGATGAGACTGGGCGAGATCGCCGCCAGAAACGCGTTGAGCTTCTGCTGGTTGCCGGTGAGTTCGATCACGTAGGTGGTGTCGGTGACGTCGATGATCCGGGCGCGGAAGATGTCGGCCAGGCGTTTGAGCTCTTCGCGGTCTGATCCCACGGCACGGACCTTCACCATCATCAGTTCGCGCTCGATGTGCGCGGATTCGGAGAGGTCGACCACTTTGACCGTATCGATCAGTTTGTTGAGCTGCTTGGTGATCTGTTCGATCACGTCGTCCGAACCGGTGGTGACGATCGTCATCCGCGACAGGCTCTCGTCTTCGGTCGGTGCGACGGTGAGCGATTCGATGTTGTAGCCACGCGCCGAAAAGAGCCCGGCGATGCGCGACAACGCGCCCGATTCGTTTTCCACCAGCAGTGCAATCACGTGTCTCATGGTCTGATCCTCACAATTCTTCCGAACCGAGAATCATCTCGGTGAGCCCTTTCCCGCCCTGAATCATCGGGTAGACATTCTCCCGCGGGTCGACTTGGATGTCGAGGAAGACGAGTTCGTCTTTGTGGGTGGTGAACGCCGCTTCGAGTGCCGGGGCGACCGCTTCGGGGCGGTCGACACGAATCCCGACATGGCCGTAACTGCGGGCGAGCGCCGCAAAATCGGGGAGCGAATCCATGTACGATTCGCTGTAGCGGCCGCTATAAAAGAGCTCTTGCCACTGCCGAACCATCCCCAAATAGCGGTTGTTGAGGTTGACGATCTTGATCGGCAGCCGGAATTGCTTGCAGGTGGACAGTTCTTGGATACACATCTGGATCGACGCTTCGCCGGTGACGCAGACCACAGGCATCTCCGGAAATGCCAGTTTCGCACCCATCGCGTACGGCAACCCGACGCCCATCGTCCCCAGCCCCCCGGAGTTGAGCCAGCGACGCGGTTCGTCGAAACGGTAGTACTGCGCAGCCCACATCTGGTGTTGGCCCACGTCGGAGGTGACGATCGCTTCGCCTTTCGTGACTTCCCAGAGCTTTTCGATCACGAATTGCGGTTTGATCACGGTGTCGCTTGGCGTGTACGCGAGACAGTTGCGCGCGCGCCACGCTTCGATCTGTTGCCACCACGCGGTAAGCGCTGCCTCGTCCGGGCGACGATCGAGCGCTTCGAGCGCCGCGAGGAGATCACTCAGCACCACTTTGACGTCGCCGACGATCGGGATGTCGACCGGAACCCGTTTACTGATCGAGCTGGGGTCGACGTCGATGTGGATGATGGTGCGCGGTTCTTGCAGGAAATGGGGGACGTTACCGACCACGCGGTCGTCGAAGCGTGCGCCAACCGCCAAGAGGACGTCGCAGTGGTGCAGCGCCATGTTCGCCTCATAAGTGCCGTGCATCCCGGGCATCCCCAGGAACTGCTTGTCGCTTCCGGGGAACGCGCCCAACCCCATCAGCGTCTGGGTGATCGGGTAGCCGAGCTTCTTCACCAACGCGCGCAGCTCGGGTGCCGCGTTGCCCAGAACGACACCGCCGCCGGTGTAGATCATCGGCCGTTTCGCGGCAAGGAGCGCGTGCGCCGCTTTGCGAATTTGGCCCGGATGACCTTTCACCACCGGGTTGTACGAACGCATCGCGACCGTTTTCGGATAGTGGAATTCCGCCAATTGCGCGGTGATGTCTTTCGGAATGTCGACGAGCACCGGGCCGGGGCGTCCCGTGCGGGCGATGTGAAACGCCTTCTTGATCGTTTCGGCCAGTTGGTTGACGTCCTTGACCAGAAAGTTGTGTTTCACACACGGACGGGTGATCCCGACGGTATCGACCTCTTGGAACGCGTCTTCTCCGATCACCGGGGTGGGTACCTGACCCGAAAGGATCACGACCGGGATCGAGTCCATGTACGCGGTGGCAATCCCCGTCACCGCGTTGGTTGCGCCAGGCCCCGACGTGACGAGCGCAACCCCCACTTCGCCCGTCGCCCGTGCGTAGCCGTCCGCAGCATGGACTGCGGCTTGTTCGTGACGCACGAGCACGTGGCGGATCTCCCGCTCCGGTTCGGCTTGATTGATCTGAAAGAGCGCGTCATAGATATGCAGCACCGCGCCGCCGGGGTAACCAAAGACGAAACGCACCCCTTCTTCTTGGAGGCTGCGGATCACGATCTCTGCGCCGGTGAGTTGCATGGAACGATCCCTTGCTGATATGGATACGGGTAAACCCGTAACCATAACGGTTCCGCGTCGTTTGGTCAATCCCTGAAGGTTGCGGCATAATCGGTCGGTTGCGTTCGCAAGAAATGATCGTGCCCGAGCCTATCACTCAAGAAGCGGTGCTGGCGTCGCGTAGCCGGCGCATCGCCGCGATGCTCTATGAGCTGCTGCTTTTGATCGGTGTGGTCGGTGGTGGCGTGTTGTTGCCATGGATCGTCGTGGGCGTGGTGCGCCACGTTACGCCACCGGGCTGGCTCCTCTGGGTGCACCTCTTTGCGGTGCTCGCGCTCTATTTCGTCTGGCATTGGCGGCGGCGCGGTGCGACGCTCGCGATGAAGACCTGGAAATTACGCATCCTCTCGGCCGACGGACACCCGCCGTCCTGGGGGCAGTGCTGGCTCCGTTTTCTCTTGGCGTGGCCCAGCGTCGGCACCGGTGTGGGGATTCTCTGGTCGTGGTTCGATCCGGACGGGCTCTTTCTCCACGACCGCTTGGCAAAGACGCGGATCGTCCAGTGGGACTGGAAGGTGGGGTGAATGGCGATGACAGCAAGCGATAGCGACAAGGGGCTCGCGAACGTCGACACCCAGGCTGGCGTGGTTCGGCTCGAGGATTACCAGCCGCCGGCGTGGCGGGTCCGCGAGGTGGTGCTCGATTTTCGTCTCGACGCAAAAGCGACCGAGGTCCGTGCGTGGCTCGCGTGCGAGCGGGTCGCGTCGGATCCGAGCGCTTCGTTGCGCCTCGATTGCGATTTTTCGGCAGTGACCCTGGCTGAATTGACGGTTTGGCCAGCCGACCGTGTCGCCGTGCGTGACTTTGCGCGCCACGCATTGGCCGACACGCAGCCCGTGGGTTTGGTGAACCGGGTGCAAGACGCCATCGAGATCACCGGCACGTTGCCCGACCGGGTTTGGGTGGAAACGCGTGTGCAGTTGAATCCTTCGGAAAACAGCGCGCTCTCGGGGCTATACCAGTCGGCGAGCGGCCTCTTTACGCAGTGTGAGCCGGAAGGATTTCGGCGTATCGTTCCGTTCATCGACCGTCCCGATGTGCTGGCGCGCTACCAAGTGCGGCTCTGCGCGGAAAAGGCACGTTATCCGGTGTTGCTCGCCAACGGCAATTTGGTCGCGACGGGTGATCTCGAAAACGGGTGGCATTTTGCCGTTTGGCATGATCCGTTTCCCAAACCGAGCTACCTCTTCGCCCTTGTTGCTGCGGATCTGGTCGCGACGGAAAAAACGGTGGTGCGGGCCGATGGGCGCCCTGCGCTCCTTCAGGTGTGGACCGCAGCGGCGCACCGTGACCGTGCCAAGTGGGCGCTCGATTCGCTCGAAGCGGCGTTGCGCTGGGACGAACGGCGTTTTGGCCGGGTGCTCGACCTCGACCGCTATATGATCGTGGCGGTCGAAGACTTCAATATGGGCGCGATGGAAAACAAGGGGCTCAACCTCTTCAATGCCAAATATGTCTTGGTGACGCCAGAGACCGCGACCGATGCCGATTACGCCAACGTCGAAGCAATCGTGGGGCATGAGTATTTCCACAACTGGACCGGTAACCGGGTCACCTGTCGGGATTGGTTCCAATTGACCCTGAAAGAGGGGCTTACCGTCTTTCGGGATCAGGAGTTTTCCGCGGATCGGCTCGCCGAAGCAGCGGCGACGCCAGAAGCGGCGGCGAGTGCGCGGGCGGTGAAGCGCATCGACGACGTCGCGGTGTTGAAAGCGGTGCAATTTCCCGAAGACGACGGCCCGATGCGCCATCCCGTGCGGCCGCGGGCCTACCGCGCGATCGACAACTTTTATACCGCTACCGTCTACGAAAAAGGGGCGGAAGTGGTGCGGATGCTCCATACGCTGGTGGGGGAGGCAGGTTTTCGCCGCGGGTTGGACACCTATTTCGAACGGCATGACGGACAAGCGGTGACGTGTGAAGATTTCGTCGCCGCGATCGCGGATGCGAACGGCCGAGACTTGTCGCAATTCTTGCACTGGTACGACGCGGCTGGGACGCCGGAAGTGGTCGCGCATTGGCGCTGGGTCGAGACCGAGGGAGCGGCTGAGACGCCTGAGCCGTTGCACCACGGTGCCGAAAAGCGCGTGGTGTTGGAACTGACGCTCGAACAACGGCTCGCGGGGTGGGACGTTGCCGCGAAGCCGCTCGTGATTCCCGTACGCATGGGTTGGATCGATCGCAGCGGCAGGGCGTTGCCGTTTACTGCCGAAAGTCCGGGCGAAGCATCGCTTGCCGCTTCGGGACGCGACGCAAGCGCCGTGTTGGTGCTCGATCGCCCGCGCAAGCAGTGGCGCATCGTGGGGCCCATGCCAGAGGATGACCCAGTGCCGTCGTTGCTGCGCGGCTTTTCGGCGCCCGTGCGGGTACGCTGGGCGGAAACGGCCGACGGTCGGGAACCGATTGCGTGGCTGCTGCGTCGTTTTGCCCACGACCCCGACCCCTTCAACCGCTGGCAAGCCGGTGAGGTGCTGCACCTGGCGGCGCAGGGTGCGATCGACGACCATGGCCGTTTCTCCGCCGAGTGGGGCAGCTCGTTCCTCAACGCCTGGCACGCGGCGCTATGCGACGCGTCACTGGACGCCAATTACCGTGTGCGCCTCTTGACGCCACCCAGTGAAGCGGTGGTTCGGGACGAAACGCCACGGCCAGTCGATCCGGTGGCCGTCCGCGCGCGGCTCCTTGCGTGGTGGCGAATCCTGGCGCAGGCCATCCCCGCGGAGACGTTGTGGGCGCTTCTCGAACGCCAGGACACGACGGGACCCTACCGCTTTGAGCCGCAAGCGGCAGGCCGTCGTGCGTTGGTGGCGTTCGTGCTCAAATTGTTGGCGATTCGCAGTGGCAGCCCGATGGCGAGCGCGGCGGATGGTGCCGCGAGTGCCGTCGCCGCGCACCTTTCGGCGCGATGGCACGCGGCAACGAATTTGAGCGATCGGCTCGCCGTGCTCGACGCCGCACTGGCGCACCCCGACGAAGCGGTGGCCGAGAGCATCCTCGCGGCATTTGCCAAGCACTATGAGGACGATGCGATCGTCTTCGACAAATGGTTGCAGCGGCACGCGACGCGCTGGGCGTGGCAAGGGCAGTCGCCCGAAACCCTCTTTGCGCGCGTCCGGGACTTGACCCACCACCCGCGTTTTCGGTGGAGCAACCCCAACAAGGTCTATGCGTTGGTTTTGGCGTTTTTTGCGCACAACTTGCCGGTATGTGCCGCGACGGGCGAGGCGGCTTGGGCTTGGTGGACGGACGTGGTGCGCACGCTCGATGCGCGCAACCCGCTCGTTGCCGCGCGCATTGCGCGGACGCTCGAACACGCCGCAACCTGGTGCGAACCGTACCGGAGCGCCGCACTTGCCGCGGTGCAGCATGTTGCCCCCATGGTCCGCTCGAACGAAGTGCGCGAAGTCCTCGAACGGATCTTAGCGACGGCGCGGTAACGTCTTTTGCGGTAGGGAAGCGGTGTCGGTCGCTTCCCGGACCGGCGCCAGTTCCGCGCGTGCGCCGTAGCCCGCGATCACCGTTGCGTCTGACGGTGTGGTGCTGATGGACAGACCACGTTTTCGTTGGTGAGCGCGGCGCGCGTTCGCGCGTCGGGCCAACCGCTCGCGGCGGGATCGCCTAAGCATTCGAGTTGGAAACGGCGCAGGGCTTCGCGTGTGGTGGCGCCCATTACGCCGTCGACTGGTCCGGGATCGTACCCAAGGGCGGTCAATCGGGATTGGATCGTTTCGGTTTCGCTTCGCGTCAATGGGGGTTCGTCCGTCGGCCATGGCGTCCGAAACGGCTGCTTGGGGTCGAAATGGGCGGCTCGCGCTGGATCGCGCAGCGCGTCGAAGAGTAACCCTACCGCCAAGGTATAGCTTTCGGCCGCATTGTAGCGGTAAAGCACGTCGTAATTGGGAAAAACGAGGATCGCTGGACCGTTGCTGCCCGCGGGAAGGAGGAGTGCGGCGCGTTCCGGGAGCGTCGTGGGATCCCACGGCTTGCCGTCGGCACGGGTGAGCCCCAGCTCCAGCCATTCGCGTGTGGTGCGTTTCACTCGGCGACCGGTCGCCGTGCTCTGCCAGTGGGGAGGCAAACGCACTTCGATGCCCCATGGTTCCCCGTACCGCCATCCGGAGCGTTTGAGGAAGTTGGCGGTAGAGGCAAAGACGTCGGCAAGCGAGCCGTAGAGATCGCGGATGCCATCGCCGTCCCCGTCCACGGCATACACCGCGAAAGTGCTCGGCATGAACTGCGTGTGGCCAAACGCGCCCGCCCAAGAGCCCCGCGGCGGTAACGACGTGATGTCACCGCGCGCGATGATCTCGGTCAGCGTCACGAATTCACCGCGAAAGTACGCTTGCCGTCGCCCGAAGCACGCCAGTGTGGCAAGCGACTGGATGAGGTCGTAACGCCCCAAATTGCGTCCGAAATTGCTCTCGACGGCCCAAAACGCGACGATCAACTCCGCTTCGACCCCGAAGCGCTGTTCGATTTGCCGCAGGAGCGGCCCGTTTGCCGCAAGGGCCTCCTGCGCCTCGCCAATGCGTCGGCGGTCGACCAGGTTCGCCAAGTACTGCCAGATCGGCGTGACGAACTCGGGCTGGCGATCGAGGAGCGCCAGTACACGTGGATCGGGCTCCAACCGGGCAGTGAGGCGGTCGAAGAGCGCCGCGGGAATCCCACGCGCTGCTGCGGTCGGTTTGAGGTCGGCAAGGCACTGCTGAAAAGCGCTCTGCGAAGGTGCGTCAGGCGCCCCTTGGGCAGCCGCACCGGGTGTCGCCACCAGAGCAGCTATGTACGTCAGCGCGGCAAGTCGCATGTGGTGGCGCCGGGGGCGGGTTGTGTTCCAGGGGTGAAAGGGAATCATCGCTTGGACTCCGGAACAAACCACGCCGCGATCGTTTCCGGCAGGGGGACCCCAACCTGATGGGCCCGCGCAAGCACCATCCAGTAGTAGCGGTACGAGGCGCGGTCGTGCAAACGGCCCCGGTCGCGGATCGGGCCCCAATCGGCTGCAGCGGCGGCGAGCAAGATTCGTTCGGCGTCGCGGATCGCCTCGGCGTCCGGTGTGAAGGCGTCGACGATCGGTCCGATCTGACTGGGATGAATGCTCCACATCCGCGTGAATCCGAATTCGTCACGTGCGCGGCGGGCATCTTGGTAGGCGAGGTTGGGGTCGTCGAGTGCGACGCAGACGTTGTGCGCGGGCACTTTGCCAGCCGCGTGCGCCGCTGCCGCCACCGTGGTTTTCGCGCGCCGAATCAGCGGGTGTTCGAATTGCAACGGGGTGCGCATCGCGTCGGCGGGAATCGCGCCCAGGTGTTCGGAGACGAAATCCATCAACCCGAAGTCGAGACATTCGACGAGCGGATGCGCGGCGATTCGATAGGCGTCTCTGAGCGCCCCATGGGTTTCGATGAGTACGTGGAGTGGCGGGGTGCGTGCCGCATTGCGGCACAGGAAAGCGATGGCGTCAGCGACGACCGCAACGTCCTCATAGGCGCGCGCTTTGGGAAGCGTCACGAAAGCGATCCGTTCGGCGGTTACTGGGAGCAGCGTCGTCAAGTCACGCCACCAATGGGGATGGGTGCGATCGTGGATGCGTACGCCGACGCGACCAAAACGGTTCGTTTCACTCATCACGTATTCGACCGCGCGCGCGGCGTGCGCCGCTTCGTCGCCTGCGGGCGCGCCATCTTCGAGATCGAACGTGATGTCGAAGCGCGGTCCTTCTTGCGCTTGTAACGCGAGCGCCTTCTCCATGAAACGGGGTTGGCCACAATAGTGGACCACAGGGGGGATGAGTTGTGGTCGGCGGGTGGCGCCAAAGAGGATCGTGACGGGATTGGTGTATGGGGTCATCGCTGTCGCTTGCGGTCGACGGTTCTGCCGTCAATAGGGAAAAAATCCTACCATAGGGTGCCGTGAACGAAAAAAGCAGAAGGGAACTCCCTTCTGCTTTTTTCTATTCGGAAACGCCCCGATCAGCGCAAGAGGTCTTTTACGCCATTACGCTCTTCTTCGAGTTCGGCCAGGGTCTTGTTGATCCGCTCTTGCGAGAACTCGTCGATCGGCAACCCTTGCACGATTTGGTATTCGCCGTTTTCGCAGACGCAGGGGAAGCCAAAGACGATGCCTTCCGGAATCCCGTACGAACCGTCCGAAGGAACGCCCATGGTCACCCATTCCCCGTTCGAACCCAGCCACCAGTCACGAACGTGGTCGATTGCAGCGTTCGCAGCCGACGCTGCCGAAGAGAGGCCACGCGCTTCGATGATCGCGGCACCGCGCTTGCCCACGGTGGGGATGAAGACGTCGCGGTTCCACGCTTCGTCGTTGATGAGGTCTTTCACCGATTCGCCGTTCGACGTGCAGAAGCGATAATCGGGGTACATCGTTGGCGAATGGTTACCCCAGACGGCCAGGTGTTTGAACGAGTCGACCGGACGCCCCGTTTTTTTCGCCAACTGCGCCAGCGCCCGGTTGTGGTCGAGGCGCAGCATCGCAGTGAAGTTTTTCGCCGGCACCCGACCATATTTTTCTGCGGTTTTCATCGCGATGTAGGCATTGGTGTTGCACGGGTTGCCCACCACCAGCACTTTGCAGTTCGGGTCGGCGTACTGCCCGATCGCAGCGCCTTGAACGGTGAAGATTTTGGCGTTTTCCGAGAGCAGGTCTTTGCGTTCCATCCCAGGGCCACGCGGTTTCGCGCCAACGAGCAGGGCCACTTGGGCGTCTTTGAACGCCACGTTCGGGTCGTCGGTGGCGATCATCTCCTTGAGAAGCGGGAATGCGCAGTCCTCGAGCTCCATCATCACCCCTTGGACCGCTTTCTGTGCTTGCGGAAGGTCGAGGAGCTGCAAAATCACCGGTTGGTCGCGACCGAGCATTTCGCCGGCAGCGATGCGAAACAACAGGCTGTAACCGATTTGACCGGCTGCGCCGGTGACGGCGACACGAACAGGGGCTTTGGCCATGGTCTACTCCCTTTTTGCGTGGACAGAATGGAACGAAAACGGTGAAGCTGCGCTATGATAGGCAGAAGGGGTACTGATGTCAATTGTAACTTATGTCTTATATAAGACACAAGACATAGTAGACAACGCGTTTTTTTTGTGGTCCAATTCGCGCTATGGCACCGTCACCCGCATTCAGTCCGCTCTATCGCCAGATCAAGGCGCTCCTTTTGAAGTCGCTCGAAGCGCGCGAGTGGCGTCCCGGCGAAGCCATTCCCAGCGAGCAGGAGCTCGCGGCGCGGTTTGGTGTGTCACAAGGTACGGTGCGCAAAGCGATCGATGAGCTTGTTGCCGAAAATTTACTTGTGCGCAAGCAGGGAAAGGGGACGTTCGTCGTCTCGCACAGCGACCCCCGGCAGTTTTATCGTTTTCTGCGTTTGCGGCGCGACGATGGCGAATGGGTGCAGGCAACGAGCGTCCCCATCGACTGTTGGCGCGCCAAAGCGGGGCAGGAGGCTTCCCGAATCTTGCAGATTCCATTGGGGTCACCGATCGTGATCTTCCGGCGGGTATTGCGCTTTGCCCAAAAGCCGCTCGTTTTGGACGAGATCTACCTGCCGGGAGACCTCTTTGCGGCGTTTTCGTTGGATGCCCTCAAGGAGTGGCGCGGTTCGCTCTACAGCTTTTTCGAGAACCGTTTCGGTGTGCGCATGGTGCGTGCCGAAGAGCGGTTGAAGGCGGTCGCGGCGGATCGAGTGACCGCCGAAATGCTGGGTGTCGCGGAGCGCTCGCCGCTCCTTTTTGTCGAGCGGGTGACCTATACTTATAACGATCGACCCGTCGAGTGGCGCAAGGGTTTTTATGCAACCGAGTCGTATCACTACTACAATGAGCTGACGTGAGTGGTTTTGGGGGGCGCTCGAGTGAGCGCTCGAGTTGTGCAACCTGGGGAGTGACGATGATGCAGACCCAAGTGAAGAACCGGCCAAAGTTTCTCGATCTTCGAGAAATCCGGCTGCCGTTGCCCGGGATCGTTTCGATCCTGCACCGCATCAGCGGGGGCGGTCTCTTTCTCTTTTTGCCGTTCCTGATCTATCTCTTCGACCTGAGTTTGACCTCGCCGGAAACGTTCGCCACCTATAAGGCGATCGTCGGGCACTGGTTCGTGAAATTGATCTTGTTTGGGCTTCTCTGGGCCTATCTGCACCACTTTTGCGCCGGGGTTCGCTTCTTGCTCCTCGATCTGCACAAAGGCATCGAGCTGGAGCCGGCACGGCAGAGTGCCCGCGTGGTCTTGATGGTGAGCTTGGCGCTCACCGTGATTTTGGGAGTCTGGCTATGGTGAAGCGACTGGTGGTGGGTGCCCATTACGGCATCAAGGATTGGCTGATCCAGCGGATCACGGCCGCTTATATGGCGTTTTATACCGTGATTTTCGCGTTTGCCGCGCTGACGTTGCCAGCGATGACCTATGAACACTGGCATGCGCTCTTTTCGGGCCGTCTGATGCAGTTCCTCACCTTCCTCTTTTTCGCGTCGTTGTGCTACCACGCGTGGATCGGCGTGCGCGACATCTGGATGGACTACATCAAGCCACTCGGAATCCGGATCGCACTGCATGTGGCAACCGCATTGGTACTCATCGGCTATCTGGCATGGGTGGCCCGCGTGCTTTGGAGGCTGTAAACGATGAACGTCGAAAAGTATACGTTTGATGCCGTGATCGTCGGCGCGGGTGGCGCGGGGCTTCGTGCGGCGTTGCAACTCGCTGAAGCGGGGTTGCGCACCGCGGTGCTGACCAAAGTCTTTCCCACACGGTCCCATACGGTTGCCGCGCAAGGGGGGGTTGCCGCGTCGCTCGGCAACTCGACCCCCGACCACTGGCATTGGCACATGTACGATACCGTGAAGGGGTCCGACTGGCTCGGCGACCAGGATGCGATCGAGTTCATGTGCCGTAAGGCGAACGAAGTGGTGATCGAACTCGAGCACTACGGGATGCCGTTCGACCGCACCGACGAAGGGAAGATCTACCAGCGGCCGTTCGGTGGCCATTCGATGAATTACGGCGAAGCGCCGGTGATGCGCTCCTGCGCTGCGGCGGACCGCACTGGTCACGCGATGTTGCACGCGCTCTATCAGCGCAACGTGCGCGCGCATACTCAGTTCTTCGTCGAATGGATGGCGCTCGATCTCATCCGTGACCAGGACGGTGATGTGCTTGGCGTCACGGCGATGGAGATGGAGACCGGCAAAGTCGCGATCTTCCACGCGAAAGCGACCATTTTTGCGACCGGTGGCGCAGGACGGATCTATTACTCCTCGACCAACGCGTTCATCAACACGGGTGACGGGTTGGGCATGGCCGCGCGTGCGGGAATTCCGCTCGAAGACATGGAATTCTGGCAGTTCCACCCCACTGGTGTCGCGGGCGCAGGCGTGCTCATCACCGAAGGGGTGCGGGGGGAAGGTGGCATCCTGCGCAACTGTAACGGCGAGCGGTTCATGGAGCGCTACGCGCCGAACCTCAAGGATCTGGCGAGTCGCGACGTCGTTTCGCGTGCGATGGTGACCGAGATCAACGAAGGGCGTGGCTGCGGTCCGAACAAAGACTACGTGCTCTTGGACATCACCCATCTGCCGCCGGAAACGATCATGAAACGGTTGCCGGGGATTCGCGAAATCGCGATTCAGTTCGCGGGGGTCGACCCGATCAACGAACCGATCCCGGTGGTGCCGACGGTGCATTACCAGATGGGGGGGATTCCCACCAACTACAAGGGGCAAGTGGTGGTGCCCAAGGGGGACGATCCCGAAGTGCCGGTCGTCGGCTTTTATGCTGCAGGAGAATGCGCGTGTGCCTCGGTTCACGGCGCGAACCGGCTTGGGACCAACTCGCTCCTGGACCTCTTGGTCTTCGGCAAAGCGTCGGGTGAGACCGTGATCGAAGACATCCAAAGCGGCAACCTGCGTCTGAAGCCGTTGCCGAAAGATGCGGCCGATCTGTCGCTTGCGCGGATCAATCGCCTCAACACCGCAACGAGCGGCGAGCCAGTGGCCGACGTGTTGCTCGACATGCAGCGGACGATGCAAAAGCATGCGGGCGTTTTCCGCTTCGCGAATCTCCTCAAGGAGGGGGTCGAACGCATCCTGCAGGTCGAGGAACGGGTCAAGCACACCTTCATCAACGACAAGTCGATGGTGTGGAACACCGCGCGCATCGAGGCGCTCGAGCTCGAAAACATGATCGAGGTCGCGAAAGCGACGATGGTCTCGGCCGAGGCGCGCAAAGAGTCGCGTGGCGCACACGTGCGCGACGACTGCCCCGATACGCCGGAATTTCCGAACGGCCGCAACGACAAAGAGTGGCTCAAGCACACGCTGTGGTATCGCGAAGGGAATCGTTTGACTTACAAACCGGTGCATCTCAAGCCGTTGCACCCCGATACCCAGCCGATTGCGCTCGCGAAACGCACCTACTGATTGCGAAGGAGCCTTAGCCATGACCAACCGTGTGGTCCATTTCCGCATCTATCGCTACGACCCGGACAAGGACGAAAAACCGTACATGCAGGACATCTCGGTCGAAATCGAACCGACCGACAAAAAACTCCTGCAAGCGCTGGTGAAAGTGAAAGCCAAAGACGATTCGCTGGCGTTTCGGCGCTCCTGCCGCGAAGGGGTCTGCGGGTCGGACGCGATGAACATCAATGGCAAGAATGGCTTGGCGTGTCTCACGGACCTCGATTCGCTCGAACAGCCGATCGTCCTGCGTCCGCTGCCTGGTTTGCCGGTGATCCGCGACCTCATCGTCGACATGACGCAGTTCTTCAAGCAGTATCACTCGATTACACCGTACCTCATCAACAACGATCCGCCACCCGAGCGCGAACGGTTGCAGTCGCCGCAGGATCGCGAAGAGTTGAACGGCTTGTACGAGTGCATCCTCTGCGCTTGTTGTTCGACTTCGTGCCCGTCGTTCTGGTGGAACCCGGACAAATTCGTCGGGCCGGCAGGGTTACTCGCGGCATACCGCTTCATCGCCGATACCCGCGACCAGGCAACCAACGAGCGGCTGGACAATTTGAACGATCCGTATCGGTTGTTCCGCTGCCACACGATCATGAACTGTGTCGATGTCTGTCCGAAACACCTCAATCCGACGAAGGCGATCGGCAAGATCAAAGACCTGATGGTCTCGCGGATGGTGTGAGGTGCCGGCGATGGAGAAAGGGCGAATTCGATGGCGGTGCCGCAGGGCGTTGCTCGAGCTCGACCTCGTTTTTCGCCCCTTTCTTGCCGAAGGCTTCGACCAGCTGAGCGATGCCGAGTTGGCGGCGCTGGACGAAATGCTCGCGCTCGAAGACCACGACCTCTGGCCGATGGTCCATGGCACCAAACCCGCGCCGCGTAGCGATTGGCAAGCGCTGATCGCGAAGATTCAGGCGGCACATCGTCGCCAAACGCAGGAGCTCCTGGGGACACCAGGGGGTGAGACAAACGCATAAAGGAGTGAAGAATCATGACGCAACAACGCACCGCAACGGTGACCATCGACGGTAAGAGCTACGAGTTCCCGATCATGACCCCGACCTACGGGAACGAAGTGATCGACATCCGTAAGCTCGGTTCCGAAGCGAAGGTGTTCACCTATGACCCGGGGTTCCTCTCGACCGCGAGCTGTCGCTCGACCATCACCTATATCGACGGAGAAAAGGGTGAGTTGCTCTACCGCGGCTATCCCATCGAACAGTTGGCCGAACAGTGCTCGTTCCTGGAAGTCGCCTATCTCCTGAAGAAAGGGGAGCTGCCGAAGGCTGACGAACTCGCGAAATTCGAGCGCGACGTGATGCAGCACACGATGCTGCACGACCAGATGAACCACTTCTTCCGGGGCTTCCGGCGCGATGCCCACCCGATGGCCGTGATGGTCGGTGTCGTAGGGGCGCTTTCGGCGTTCTATCACGACGTGATGGACTTCTCCGATCAAGAGCACCGCGATCTTTCGTTCATCCGCCTGATCGCGAAGATGCCGACGATCGTTGCGATGGCCTACAAATACAACATCGGCCATCCCTTCATGTACCCGCGCAACGACCTCGGCTATACCGCGAACTTCCTCCACATGATGTTCGGCACGCCGTGCGAGAAGTACGAGCCGAATCCGGTATTGGTGCGCGCGATGGACGTGATTTTCACGCTGCATGCTGACCACGAGCAGAACGCATCGACCTCGACGGTGCGCCTTGCGGGCTCCTCCGGCGCGAACCCCTTTGCGTGTATCTCGGCCGGGATCGCCTGCTTGTGGGGCCCGGCGCATGGTGGGGCGAACGAAGCGTGTTTGCGCATGCTCGAAGAGATCGGCGACGTCTCGCGCGTTGGCGAATACATCAAGCGCGCGAAAGACAAGAGCGATCCGTTCAAGCTCATGGGCTTCGGTCATCGCGTTTACAAGAACTACGATCCGCGCGCGAAACTGATGCGTAAGATCTGCCACGAAGTGCTGGGCGAACTGGGGCTCGAAAACGACCGGCTCTTCAAATTGGCGATGGCGCTCGAGAAAATCGCGCTCGAGGACGAATACTTCGTCGAGAAGAAACTCTACCCCAACGTCGACTTTTACTCTGGGATCGTGCAGCGTGCGATCGGTATCCCCACTTCGATGTTTACCTGCATCTTCGCGCTCGCGCGTGCGGTGGGCTGGTTCGTTCAGTGGGAAGAGATGATCACCGACCCCGAATACAAGATCGGACGTCCGCGGCAGCTCTACGTCGGTTCGCCGCGCCGCGACGTCGTTCCGATGAGTGAGCGGTGATGCCAGACGAACCCAGGAGAAGAACGCCGTTTGACGGTTGACGACAAGGCGCCGCCCGCTGGGGGGCGCCTTGTGCCTTTTGTGTAACCAGGGAAGTGACGCAACGAGAGAGACCTGCCATGTATCGTGATTTTTTGGCGAACTCCGCCCTTTTTGGCAGCAACGCCCCGTTCGTGGAAGCGCTCTACGAACATTTCCTCGCCGACCCGATGTCGGTTCCGGAAGCGTGGCGCGCCTATTTCGAACAGATTCGTGCCCAAGGACCGCAAGTGGAAGAGCGGCCCCATTCGCCGATCGTCGCCGCGTTCGAGCAGCTCGGGCGGATGGGCCCGGTCCGCTTCGTCAAAACGGGCTCGGATGATGGGCAGTACCAGGTGGCGACGCTCCAACTCATCAACGCCCACCGCTTCATGGGGCACCGCATCGCCGATCTCGACCCGCTGAAGCGCTTCGAAAAACCGGCGGTTGCCGAGCTCGAACCTTCGACCTATGGCTTTACCGAAGCGGACCTCAACCGCGAATTCAACGTCGGTTCGTTCCAGGGGTTGGGGAAACAGACCGGGACGCTGCGTGAGATCCTCGACGCGCTGCGGCAGACCTACTGCAGCACCATCGGCGTCGAATATATGTACCTCACCAGCACCGCAGAAAAACGGTGGCTGCAGGCGCGTATGGAGCCGATCCGCAACCGGCCGAAGTTCGACGCCGACCAGAAGAAGCGGATCTTGGAGCGGTTGACCGCGGCAGAGACCTTGGAGCGTTACCTCCACACCCGTTATGTCGGTCAGAAACGGTTTTCCCTCGAAGGGGGCGAATCGGCGATCGTCGCGCTCGACGAAGCCATTCGTACTGCCGGGCGGAACGGGGCGCAAGAGATCGTGATCGGGATGGCCCACCGGGGGCGGCTCAACGTACTCGTTAATGTGCTCGGGAAGTCTCCAAAAATGCTCTTCGACGAGTTCGAAGGGAAGAAGGCCTCCGACCTCTCATCGGGTGACGTCAAATACCACATGGGTTTTTCGAGCGACGTCTTGACCCCGGGTGGTCCGGTCCATCTCTCGTTGGCGTTCAACCCGTCGCACCTCGAAATCGTGAACCCTGTGGTCTTGGGGTCGGTCTATGCGCGGCAAGTGCGGCGTGGCACTCGGACTGCGAAAGACGAAGTGTTGCCGATCCTCATCCATGGAGACGCTGCGGTTGCGGGGCAAGGGGTCAACCAAGAGGTGCTCAACTTCTCGCAAACGCGGGGTTATGGGGTCGGCGGCACGGTCCATATCGTGATCAACAACCAGATCGGGTTTACCACCTCGGACCCACGCGATTTGCGATCGACCACCTACTGCACCGACGTCTTCAAGATGGTCGAAGCGCCGATCTTCCACGTCAATGGCGATGACCCGGAAGCGGTCGCGTTCGTCACGCAACTCGCGCTCGAATTTCGCAAGGAGTTCAAGAAAGATGTCGTGATCGACATCGTCTGCTTCCGGAAACTCGGTCACAACGAGCAGGATGAACCGGCGGTGACGCAACCGCTGATGTACCGCAAGGTACGGCAGCATCCGGGTACACGCGCACGCTATGCCGAAAAACTGGTGCAAGAGGGGGTGATCCCGCAAGACGAACCCGACGCGTTCATCGCCCGCTATCGCGACGCACTCGATCGTGGTGAATTGTTGTACAACCCAGTGGTCAATAACGTCGTGCGCAAACACGCGGTCGATTGGACGCCGTTCCTAGGCCAGCCCTATACCGACGAGTGCGACACCGCAATCCCCGTTTCCGAAGTCGAACGTCTTGCGGAACGACTGACGGCCATTCCTGAAGGGTTTGCACTCCACCCGCGGGTGCAGAAGATCATCGAAGACCGCAAAGCCATGGGGCGGGGCGAAATTCCGGCCGACTGGGGGTTTGGGGAAAACCTGGCGTACGCGTCGCTCGTCGCGCAAGGATTTGGCATTCGCCTCTCCGGGGAAGACGTGGGGCGCGGCACCTTCTTTCACCGCCATGCGGTGTTGCACGACCAGAATCGCGAGCGCTGGGACGCCGGTACCTATGTGCCGCTGCAGAATATCCAGGAGGGGCAAGGGCCGTTTTACGTGTTCGATTCCACCCTCTCGGAAGAAGGGACGCTCGGTTTCGATTACGGCTATTCGCTCACCGAACCGAACCAACTGACGATCTGGGAAGCGCAGTTCGGGGATTTCGCCAACGGCGCGCAGGTCGTGATCGACCAGTTCATCTCTTCGGCCGAATCGAAGTGGGGACGACTGAGCGGCATCACCCTGTTGTTGCCACACGGCTACGAAGGGCAGGGGCCGGAGCACTCCTCGGCGCGCATCGAGCGCTACCTCCAGCTTTCGGCCGAGCTCAACTGGCAGGTGTGCCAACCCACCACCGCAGCGCAAATCTTCCATCTGCTGCGTCGGCAGATGCTGCGCCGGCTCCGCAAACCGTTGGTCGTTTTCACGCCGAAGTCGCTATTGCGCTTGAAAGAAGCGGCGTCGCCGCGTGAGGCCTTCACCCAAGGGGGCTTTCAGACGGTGATCGGCGAGGTCGAAGACCTCAATCCGAAGAAGGTGAAACGGGTACTCTTCTGTTCGGGTAAGGTCTATTACGAACTCGCCGCGTATCGCCGAGAGAAAGGGATCGAGGACGTCGCGATCATTCGGCTCGAGCAGTTCTATCCCTTCCCGGCGAAAGCGCTCGAGGCGGTGCTCGCGCCCTTTACCCAGTTGAAAGAGTACGTCTGGGTGCAAGAGGAGCCCCGCAACCAGGGCGCGTGGTACTGGCTGCTGTCGCGTCAGCATCTCGACAACATGCTCGGGAAAGGCAAGCGGCTGCTCCTCGTGGCACGGCCGGCTTCGTCGTCGCCCGCGGTCGGGTACCTCGCCAAACACGTCCAGCAACAGAAAGCCCTCATCGAAAACGCCTTTGGACCCATCGACGCCTAATAAAAGAGGAGAGTCACCATGTTGATCGAAGTGAAAGTTCCGCAATTGTCCGAATCGGTTTCCGAAGCCTCCCTCGTCACCTGGCACAAGAAGGAGGGGGAAGCGGTCAAGCGCGACGAAAACCTGGTCGATATCGAAACCGACAAAGTGGTGCTCGAAACGCCAGCTCCTGCTGATGGCGTGCTGGTGCGCATCATCAAAAAAGATGGTGAGGCGGTGACCTCGGGTGAGGTGATTGCCGAAATCGACACCGAAGCACAAGCAGCAGCCACGACGAACGCTGCTTCGGCTGAGCCCGCAGCAGCACCCGCTGCGGCGCCTGCTCCATCAGAACCGGCGGCCGAGCCTGCGGCAGCTGCGCCTGCTGCCGCTGCGCCTGCTGCCGCGGGTGTTGCCAGTCCTGCCGCGCGCAAGATCCTCGAAGAGAAGGGGCTCTCGGCGACCGACGTGACCGGAACGGGCCGTGGGGGGCGTGTCACCAAAGAGGACGCGCTTCAAGCTGCGCCGAAGGCAGCAGCGGCGGCGCCTGTAGCGGCGCCGGTCGCGGCGATGCCGGCGGGCGAGCGTCCTGAGCAGCGGGTTCCGATGACCAAGATCCGCAAGCGGATCGCGGAGCGCTTGCTGCAGTCGAAACAAGAGACCGCGATGCTCACCACCTTCAACGAAGTGAACATGTTGCCGGTGATCGAACTGCGCAAAAAGTACGGTGAGCAGTTCGAGAAAGAGTACGGCGTGCGGCTGGGTTTCATGAGCTTCTTCGTGAAAGCGGCGTGCGCAGCGCTCAAAAAATTCCCGATCCTCAACGCGTCGGTCGACGGCGACGACATCATCTACCACGGTTATATCGACATCGGTATCGCGGTGGGGTCGCCACGCGGATTGGTCGTGCCGATTCTCCGTGACGCGGATCAGATGAGTTTTGCCGAAATCGAAAAGAAAATCGCCGAATTCGGGCAACGGGCGAAAGATGGACGGCTCACCGTGGAAGAGCTCACCGGCGGTACCTTCTCGATCTCCAACGGAGGGGTTTTCGGTTCGATGCTCTCGACACCGATCATCAACCCGCCGCAGTCGGCGATCCTGGGGATTCACGCCACCAAGGATCGCCCAGTGGTCGAGAACGGCCAGATCGTGATTCGCCCGATCAACTACTTGGCGCTTTCGTACGACCACCGCATCATCGACGGGCGCGAAGCCGTACTCGGGCTCAGAACCATCAAAGAGGCGCTGGAAGATCCAGCACGCCTCCTTCTCAACCTCTAAAAGCCAGCGGGGCCAACACCAAGACAGGGAGTGAACAACAATGAGCCAACCATCAGAGCAGTATGACGTGCTTGTGATCGGCGGTGGGCCAGGCGGTTACGTGGCCGCGATTCGTGCGGCGCAGCTCGGCTTCAAGACCGCGTGCTGTGAGTCGAACCCGTACGACGACCCGAAAGGGGAACCGCGCCTTGGGGGGACGTGCCTCAACGTCGGTTGCATTCCGTCGAAGGCGCTCCTACACACCTCGCATCTTTTTGAACTCGCGGCGCACGACTTCAGCGCCCAAGGGATCGAAGTCGGCGCGCCAAAAATCGACGTCCCGAAGATGATCGCACGTAAAGACGCGATCGTCACGCAACTCACGCAGGGGATCAAAGGGCTTTTCCGCAAGAACAAGGTGACGCTGCTCCCTGGTCACGGTCGATTCGTCGGCCGTGAAGGCGACACATGGCGCGTCGCGGTGGGTGAAAAAACCGTCGCAGCAACCCACGTGATCGTCGCAACGGGTTCGAAAGCGCGCCATCTGCCCAACATCCCCGTGGATAACCAGGTGATTTGCGACAACGTCGGGGCGCTGAAGCTCCAGGCCGTGCCGAAGAAGCTCGCGATCATCGGTGCCGGTGTGATCGGTCTCGAGATGGGGTCGGTGTGGCGGCGTCTCGGCTCGGAGGTGACGATCCTCGAAGCGGCACCGCAGTTTCTTGCCGCCGCCGACCCAGAGATCGCGAAAGAGGCGCAGAAATTGCTCACCAAGCAGGGGCTCTCGTTCGCGTTCGGGGTCACGATCGACAGCGCCGAAGTCGAAGGCGACGGCGTGCTGATCCGCTACCGCACCGCCGACGGTGCAGAACAGCGGCTCGCAGCCGATCGGCTGATCGTCTCGGTGGGGCGGGTTCCGAACACCGACGGGCTCGACGCCGACAAAGTGGGTTTGACGGTCAATGAACGGGGACAGATCGTCGTCGATGACCATTGCCGCACCAATTTGCCCAACGTCTGGGCGATCGGGGACGTCGTCCGTGGGCCGATGCTCGCCCACAAGGCGATGGAAGAAGGGGTGATGGTCGCGGAGCGGATCGCTGGGCAGGCGGGTCACGTCAATTACGACGCGATTCCTTGGGTGATCTACACCGAACCCGAAATCGCCTGGGTCGGGAAGACCGAAACGGAACTCAAAGCGGCGGGCGTCGACTACCGCGCTGGGAAAATTCCCTTCTTGGCGAACGGCCGCGCGCTGGGTATGGGGGCCGGATATGGGTTCGTCAAGATGCTCGCCGACGCCAAAACCGACCGCATCTTGGGGGTGCATATCATCGGCCCGAATGCCTCCGAACTGATCGCCGAAGCGGTGGTCGCGCTCGAGTTTGCCGCAGCAGCCGAAGATCTGGCGCGGATCTGCCATGCCCACCCGACCCTCTCCGAGGTGGTGCATGAAGCGGCGCTTGCCGTCGACAAGCGACCGCTCCACTTCTAAATGGAGATGCCAACCGTTCAACCCCGCACCGCGACCGGTGCGGGGGCAGGGCCGCTTCTTGCCGCGTACGACGCGGCGATCGCTACCCGCGGCTACCAACCAGACCCAGCGCAGAAAGCAGCGCTCTTCAGGCTACAGCAATTGGCCGACGCGTTGCTTGCGCGCTCGGCGCAAGACGACGATCGGGTAGCATCCGGGCAGCAAACGCCGGGTGGTGCGGCGGCGCGTGCGTCGGGCATCAAGCGGCTCATGGGCAAACTCTTTGGGCGTAGCGGGACGGCGGAGTCCCTTGCGCCCGCCCCGGTGGCAGCGAACCAAACCCCCAAGAGCGTCTATCTCTGGGGTGGCGTCGGGCGGGGGAAGAGCTTCCTGATGGATCTCTTCTACGCCAACGTTCCCTTGGTGCGCAAACGGCGGGTCCATTTCCACGCCTTCATGCAAGAAACGCATGAACGGCTGAAACGGCACAAAAAGCAACCCGATCCGTTGCGTCTGGTCGCGGCAGAAATCCTCGAGACGGCGCAGTTGCTCTGTTTCGACGAATTTCACGTCAGTGACATCGCCGACGCGATGATCCTTGGGCGGCTCCTCGATGCGCTCTGGGCGCAGGGCGCCGTGCTCGTGATGACCAGCAATTACCACCCAGACGGGCTCTATCCCAATGGTCTGATGCGGGTCAATTTTCTCCCGACGATCGAGCGCATCAAAGCGATGTGCGACGTGATCGAAGTCGATAGCGGGACCGACTACCGGTTGCGGACGCTCGAAAACGTCGATCTCTATCTGACGCCGCTGACACCGGAAAACGACGCGAAACTCGCTGCCGACTTTCAAGCGTTGACCGGAGTATTGCCGCAACCCGGAACGATCACCCTGTTCGAGCGGACAATCCCCACGCGCGGCAATGCCGCAGGGGTGATCTGGTTCGATTTTGCCGCGCTCTGTGACGGGCCGCGCGGACAAGCCGACTATCTCGCGATTGCCAACGAGTACCATACGGTGATCCTCTCGAACGTTCCGGCGATGTCCCCGGCGCAGGCCGAAGCGGCGCGCCGCTTTACGTGGCTCATCGACGTTCTGTACGACCACCGAGTGAAATTGATCGTCTCCGCGGCGGTCGAACCGTACGACCTCTATCCGGAAGGGCGAAACGCGAACGAGTTCGCGCGCACCGTCTCGCGCCTCTTGGAGATGCGTACCCGAGCGTACCTCGAAGCGGCGCACGCCAGCGACTGATCGCGCAGGGTCTCTTCTGGCACAATACCGGGCATGGTGCCGGAAAAAGCCCTGCCGGAAATCGATTCGCCCACCACAGGCGCGCATGCCCCAGCCACCGACGCGTGGGTCGAGGCGGTGCGTGACCTTTTTGCGCCTTCGGGTCGGCTTGCGCAGAAACTGCGCGATTTCACTCAGCGCGCAGCACAACAAGAGATGGCGGTGGCGGTCGCGCACGCGATCGCCACACGCGCCATCCTGGTTGCCGAAGCGGGCACCGGTACCGGCAAGACCTTCGCCTATTTGGCCCCGGCTCTCCTTTCCGGCAAGCGAACCTTGGTGTCGACGGGTACCCGTACTTTGCAAGATCAGCTCTTTCACCGTGACCTGCCGCGGCTCACCGCGGCGCTCGGCGTACCTGTCAAACGCGCCCTCCTCAAAGGGCGCAATAACTATGTCTGTTGGTTTCATCTCGAGCGCAATCTCGAAGAAGGGCGCTTCCTAGAGCCGGAAACCGGTGGCTGGTTGCGCGAAATCCGCCGCTTTGCGCGGCACAGCCAAAGCGGGGACAAGAGCGAATGTGCTACGGTGCCCGAAAATGCGCCGGCTTGGTCCTACGCCACCTCGACGCGCGACAACTGCGTCGGCAGCGAATGCCCCCATTTCGACGACTGCTTCGTCTTCCGCGCACGCCGCGAAGCGCTCGATGCCGAATTGGTCGTCGTCAACCACCACCTCTTTTTCTCCGATCAGCAGATCAAAGAGGAGGGTGTTGCCGGGCTTTTGCCAGCGTGTGACGTGGTGATCTTCGACGAAGCGCACCAGCTTCCCGACCTGCTCCCCCATTACTACGGCGAGTCGGTGTCGACCTTCGAAGCATTGCGTCTCGCCCACGATGCGCGCGTTGAGTTGTCGACGCTGGGCGGTGATTTCCGTGACGGCGTGGCGGTGGTCGACCGCTTCGAAAAGACGACCCGGGACGTGCGTTTGGCGTTGCCACTCACTGGGACGCTGCGAGGGACGATCGCCGATCTGCCACAGAGCGCCCCTTTCGTCGCAGCGCTCGTCACTTGGCAAGCGGCGGCGTCGGCGGTGCATCAGGCGCTTGCGGCGGTTGCCGAACGCACCGAACTGTTGGCGAAGCTCGCGGAGAAGGCCAAACGGTTCGCCCGCGCGCTCGACACCTGGCAACAGGCCGCACCGACAGGAAACGGTGAAGAGGTGTTCTGGTTCGACGCCAGCGCGCACCATCTGACGCTCAACCGCACACCTCTTACTGCAACCGAAGCGGTGCGGGATCTGATCGCCGCGTCGCCCGCGGCGTGGATCTTCACCTCGGCTACCCTCACCGTCGGGGGGCGGTTCGACCATTTCCGGCATCAGATGGGGCTTACCCGCATCACCGAAAAACCGAGCACGGCGGCGCGGTGGGAAAGCCCGTTCGACTACCGAAGGCAGGCGCTCTTGATCGTTCCCGACGCGATTCCCGAACCGAACGCAGCCGGGCATCGCGAAGCGGTCGCTCAGGTGGCGCGGCGGCTTGCCACCGCTGCGAACGGACGGACGCTCGTGTTGTGCACGGCGCTTGCCGCGATGCGCGCGGTGGCCGAAACGCTGCGCACCCAGGGCGGGACCGACGACGCACCGTTCGTGGTGCTCACCCAAGGAGACGCCCCCAAAGAGACGCTGCTCGCGCGCTTTACCACGACGCCACGCGCTGTGCTCGTCGCCAGCCACAGTTTTTGGGAAGGGGTCGATGTCGTGGGCGAAGCACTCTCGGTGGTGGTGATCGACCGCTTGCCGTTCGCACCGCCCAACGAGCCGCTCCTAGCGGCCCAGATTGCGCGGATGAAACGCGCGGGCAGTGACCCCTTTCTCACCATCCAAGTGCCGCGCGCCGCGACGCTCTTGCAGCAGGGAGCGGGGCGGTTGGTCCGCAGCGAACGGGACCATGGCGTACTTTGCATTTGTGATGTGCGTCTGGCAACCCGTGGTTATGGCAAGGTTCTGTGGTCGAGCCTGCCCCCGTTCCGCCGCAGTCGCTCGCTCGCGGTCGCGGAAAATTTCTTGCGCACCCTGTTCCCGGAGCCGCGTGAAACGGCGGCACCAAGCGGCGTTCACTCCGACGGCGCGCCCTGAGCGCCTTCCCGCTGCCTCCTTTTTCCGCTATCCTTATCGCTTCATGAATTCGGATGAGGGGAATGCGCGTCATCGGTATCGCCGGCTGGTCCGGATCAGGAAAAACGACCTTGATCGAACGCATGATCCCGGTGTGGTGCGCCCAGGGGTTGCGCGTCGCGACGATCAAACATGCGCACCACGGCTTCGACCTCGATACCCCAGGGAAGGACTCGTGGCGTCACCGCGAAGCCGGAGCCAGCAAAGTGTTGATGCTTTCCGACGCGCGTTGGGTTTTGATGAGCGAATTGCGCGGTGCGCCGGAGCCCCCCTTCGCCGAGCAGCTGCGGTTGCTGGCGCCGTGCGATCTCGTCGTCGTCGAAGGCTTCAAACGGGCGCCGATCCCGAAAGTGGAAGTGTACCGCCCGGAAGTGGGCAAACCGCCGATCTGGCCAGAAGAGCCGATGATCCGTGCCGTGGCGACCCCGGGTGGCGAGCAAGCACGGTCGGCGCTTCCTGAGGAGTGCCTGTTGCCCTTGCTCGATCTGGACCACCCAGAAGCCGTTGCCGAAGCGGCGCTCGAATTGGCCTACAGTGCCGAGCAATGGGAAGAAGAGGAGATCGAGGACAACCATGAGTGACTTGATGCCGTTTGAGGCGGCTCGCGCCCAACTGTTGGCTGCAGTCCGACCGGTTTCCGAATACGAAGTCGTCGCGCTTGCGGCAGCGCGCAATCGCGTTTTGGCCGAGCCGATCCATTCGCCGATCGCGATTCCCGAGCGTGATACCTCGGCGATGGATGGTTATGCGGTACGCGCGGCCGATGTTGCCGAACCGGGCGTGACGCTCCCGGTGACGCAGCGCATCCCGGCCGGTTCCGTTGGTGTGCCGTTGCAGCCTGGGGGTGCGGCGCGCATCTTCACCGGTGCGCCGCTTCCCGAAGGCGCCGACGCGGTGGTGATGCAGGAGATGACCGAAGCGCACGGTGGCCACGTGACCTTCCACCACGCGCCCCGACCAGGGGAAGCGGTGCGGCGCGCCGGGAGCGAAGTGGCGCACGGCGCGCGGGTACTGGAAGCGGGAACCCGCTTGCGGCCGCAAGAGATCGCGATGGCGGCAAGCGTGGGCTGTGCGCACCTGCCGGTCTTTCGCCGGGTCAAGGTTGCGCTCTTGGCAACCGGGGACGAGCTGGTCGCTCCGGGTGAGCCGTTGCCGCCAGGAGGCGTCTACAACTCCAACCGCTATCAATTGATTGCGCTTCTTGAAGCGCTGGGTTGTCTGGTCACCCATTTGGGGGCGATTCCCGATACGCTCGAGGCCACTTGTGACGCATTGGCGCGTGCTGCCGAAGACGCCGACCTCATCCTCTCCACTGGGGGCGTTTCGGTGGGAGAAGCGGACCACGTGAAACCCGCGGTCGAACGGCTTGGGCGGCTGGACCTGTGGCGACTGCGGATCAAACCGGGGAAGCCGCTGGCGTTCGGTCACGTCGGCGCGACCCATTTCGTCGGCTTGCCCGGTAACCCCGTTTCGAGTTTCGTCACCTTTTTGCTGTTGGTCCGGCCGCTGCTGCTCCGACTCATGGGGGTCGATGACGTCTTACCGCACGTGATCGAAGTGCCGGCAGCATTCGCGTGGACGCGCCCGGACAAACGGCGGGAGTTCCTGCGCGCCCGGTTGAATGGGGACGGAGCCGCTGAAATCTTCCCCGATCAGGGTTCGGCAACGATCGCCTCGCTCGTCTGGGCGCAGGGGTTGGTCGAAGTGCCCGAAGGGACGCCGATCGCTCCGGGTGACCGCGTGCGCTTTTGGCCGATGAGTGAATTATTGGCGTAAGGAGCATCCCATGGCGCTTTCCATCAAATACTTTGCGCGCGTGCGCGACGCGCTGGGAACGAGCGGGGAAACACTCGCTTGGAACGCAACGTGGCAAACCGTCGACGATCTGCGTCAAGCGCTGTGCGCACGGGGTGGGGCGTGGGCCGAGACGTTGAGCCGCGAGGAGATCCACTGCGCGCGCAATCAGCAGATCGCCGCGTGGAACGACCCGATCGCCGATGGCGACGAGATCGCTTTCTTCCCCCCTGTGACGGGAGGCTGAGCGATGGCCAAGGACGCAGTGACGATCCGCGTTCAAAGCGAAGATTTCGACCCGGGGGTCGAAACGCAGCACCTTCACGAAGCCGACCCGACCGTGGGCGCTGTCGCCACCTTTCTGGGGCTCGTGCGGGCGCACCCGCAAGAGGATGGCGCGGTGACGACGATGACGCTGGAACACTACCCAGGTATGACCGAAAAGGCGCTCGCGGCGATCGTCGACGAGGCGCGGCGCCGTTGGCCGCTTACCGCGGTGACGGTGATTCACCGCGTCGGGCCACTTGCGGTGGGGGACCGCATCGTCTTCGTCGGCTGCGCCAGTAGCCACCGCGCCGCCGCGTTTGCTGCGTGTGAATTTCTGATGGATTATCTGAAAACCCGCGCGCCCTTCTGGAAAAAGGAGGCAACCGCGTCGGGCGAAACGCGCTGGGTCGACGCGCGTGCAAGCGACGAAGAACGCGCCTCGCGCTGGTGAGCGCGAGCGCCAGCGAACACTACCGCCCTGGGGCGGTGTTGCGCTTTAGCGGCGCGTGTTGTTCCGCCGCGGGGCGTTTTCAGCAACCGCGGCGCGTCCCCCCTTATTGCTGGGGCTTTTCGGATTGACCGATCCCTGCCATTTTTTGCCACATTTCTGTGGTCATCCGTGTGGCTTCTTGCATCGCTTCGAGCGTCTTGCTGGGGTCGGGCCAGAGCGGCTGGCCAGCCTGGGTAATTCCCCACGGGAAGGGCGAGACAGCACCTTTCTGTTCTGCGCTTCCCTGCTGCCACCACCGCTGCCAGAGTGCGCCGCTCGTTTCGAGTGACCGGGTAAGAAACTGATTCATCTCCGCTTGGCTCTTCACGGTGAGCTGCGTCACTTCGTTCATTGCCGCGATCACCTGTTGGGTGACGCGCTGCGCGAACGCTTGTTGCTGCTGCTGTTGCGCCGAAGGGTCACTGGTATCCGCGAGCGCTTGCGACGCGCGGATACTCTCCTCGAAAAGCGTCCGAGCCAACTCGTTTTGCAACGCGACGAGCCGCTGCGTCTGCGCCATCGCGCTTTGCGTCAGCGCAAGCCATTCGTTCATCATCGCTGCCCACGGTTCGTCCGTCGGGCTGGGCTTCGTGGTGGTTTTCTTGCTGCTCATGATCATCCCTCCCATTGATGGCCGCGCCTTTGCCGTTCAGTATAGCGAGCACCCACGGAATATACAAATCGCCCTTGAAATCGATTTTTTTGCCCCCACACTGTGAGATAGCTCTATTTCCGAACGAAAGGGAACGAACCATGCGTTTCGACAAACTCACCACCAAATTCCAGCAAGCGCTCCAGGAGGCGCAAAGCATCGCGGTTGGGAACGACAACCAGTTCATCGAACCGCAACACCTTCTGTTGGCGCTGATCGATCAAGAAGATGGTTCCACGCGGTCGCTGTTGCAACGGGCCGGGGTCAATGTTCCCGGCCTGCGCGCCGCGTTGCAAAAAGCGATCGAAGCGTTGCCGCAGGTCACGGGCACGGGCGGCGAAGTGCAAATCGGCCGTGATCTCGCGAATCTTTTGAACCTCACCGACCGCGAGGCGCAGAAGTGGGGCGATCCGTTCATCGCAAGCGAAATGTTCCTGCTCGCCCTCACCGAAGACAAGGGTGAAACGGGGCGGCTCGCCAAAGAGTATGGACTTTCGCGCAAAGCGCTCGAAGCGGCGATCCAACAGGTACGAGGCGGACAAAAGGTCGACAATCCTGAGGCCGAAGCGCAGCGCGAAGCACTCAGCAAATACACCATCGACCTTACCGAACGCGCGCGCCAAGGGAAGCTCGACCCGGTGATCGGCCGCGACGACGAAATCCGCCGTACCATTCAGATTCTCCAGCGCCGCACCAAGAACAACCCGGTGCTGATCGGCGAGCCCGGGGTAGGGAAGACCGCGATCGTCGAAGGGCTCGCGCAACGAATCGTGAACGGCGAGGTTCCGGAGACGCTGCGCGACAAACGGGTCTTGGCGCTCGACATGGCGGCGCTGATCGCTGGCGCGAAATATCGCGGCGAATTCGAAGAGCGGCTGAAAGCGGTGCTCAAAGAGATCGCGCAGGATGGCCGCGTGATCCTCTTCATTGACGAAATCCACACGATGGTGGGTGCCGGTAAGGCCGAAGGGGCGATGGACGCCGGCAATATGCTGAAACCGGCGCTCGCGCGTGGTGAGCTCCACTGCATCGGCGCGACTACGCTCGACGAGTACCGCAAATACATCGAAAAGGACGCTGCGCTCGAACGGCGCTTCCAAAAAGTGCTCGTCGAAGAACCGACGGTGGAACAGACGATCGCGATCCTGCGGGGGTTGCAAGAGAAGTACGAAATCCACCACGGTGTCGAGATCACCGACCCGGCGATCGTCGCGGCAGCCGAGCTTTCGCACCGCTACATCACCGACCGCTTCTTGCCCGACAAGGCGATCGACCTGATCGACGAGGCAGCGGCGCGGATCAAAATGGAGATCGACTCGAAGCCCGAGGCGATGGATCGGCTCGAACGCCGCATCATCCAGCTCAAGATCGAGCGGGAAGCGGTGCGCAAAGAGAAAGACGAGGCAAGCCAGAAGCGGTTGAAGCTGATCGAGGAAGAGCTCGAAAAACTGCAGCGCGAGTACAGTGAACTCGAAGAGATCTGGAAGGCGGAAAAAGCGCGGATCGAAGGCACGAAGCATCTCAAGGAGCGGATCGATCAGTTACGCGCACAGATTGCTGATCTGCAGCGTAAAGGGCAATGGGACAAGGTTGCCGAATTGCAGTATGGTGAGCTGCCGAAGTTGGAAGCGCAGCTCAAGCAAGCGGAAGAGGCGGAGCAAAGCGGCGCTCCGTTCAAACTCCTGCGCACGCAGGTGGGGGCGGAAGAGATCGCCGAAGTGGTTTCGCGCATGACCGGTATCCCGGTCTCGAAGATGATGCAGAGCGAACGCGAAAAACTCCTCAAAATGGAGGCGTATCTGCATCGTCGGGTCGTCGGTCAGGACGAAGCGGTGCGGCTCGTCTCCGACGCGATCCGCCGCTCGCGCGCCGGGTTGGGCGACGAAAACCGCCCCTACGGTTCGTTCCTCTTCCTGGGGCCGACCGGTGTCGGGAAGACCGAACTGTGCAAGGCGCTCGCGGAATTCCTCTTCGATTCGGAGGATCATCTGATCCGGATCGACATGAGCGAATTCATGGAGAAACACTCCGTGGCGCGGCTCATCGGCGCGCCGCCGGGGTACGTCGGTTACGAAGAAGGGGGGTACCTCACCGAGCAGGTGCGGCGCAAACCCTACAGCGTGATCCTGTTCGACGAAGTTGAGAAAGCGCACCCCGACGTCTTCAACGTCCTGTTGCAGGTGCTCGACGACGGCCGGATGACCGATGGGCAAGGGCGTACCGTCGACTTCAAGAACACCGTGATCGTGATGACGTCGAACCTGGGGAGTCAACGCATCCAACAGCTTGCGGACGAAGGGGACTACCAGGTACTGAAACTCGCGGTGATGGCCGAAGTGAAGAACTTCTTCCGCCCCGAGTTCATCAACCGGATCGACGAGGTGGTCGTGTTCCATCCGCTCAAAGACGAGCACATCGCCGGTATCGCGCGGATTCAGCTCGAGCGGTTGGAAAAACGGCTGGCGCGTCACGACATGGCGCTCAAGGTCACCGATGCGGCGCTCATGGAGATCGCCAAGGTCGGCTACGACCCGGTCTATGGCGCGCGGCCGCTCAAGCGGGCGATTCAAGAGCACATCGAAAACCCGCTGGCGAAGTACCTGCTCGAAGGACGATTCGGCCCGAAAGATACCATCGTGGTCGATGTGCGTGGTGGGCAGTTCGTGTTCGAAAAAGGCTGATTGCTGCGCGAACACTCTCCTTTCAGGGTGGTTGGGTTGGTAACGAAAGGCATCGAGCTGTGTTGAGATCCTGCACCTATGCGTGGGTACGGTTCCACCTGGTGTGGGCCGGTGCGCTCTTCTTTTGCCTTCTGGGCGTAGTGGGGACGCGCGCGGTGGCCCAACCGATCCAAGTCATCGACGACACCGGGCAGTCGGTGGCGGTCGCTACCCCGGCACAACGGATCGTGAGTCTGGCGCCACACGTCACGGAAAACCTCTTTGCCGCGGGGGTCGGCGACCGGGTCGTTGCGGCGGTCGACTATAGCGACACCCCGCCCGACGCGGCGCAGTTGCCGCGCGTAGGCGGTTATTCGCGATTGGATCTCGAGCGGATTTTGGCGTTTCAACCCGATCTGGTCGTCGCATGGGCAAGCGGTAATCCCGCGGACGTCGTGGCGCGCATCGAAGCGCTCGGTATCCCGGTCTATCGCTCCCAGCCCAACCGGCTCGACGACATCGCCAAGACCCTGCGCAATCTCGCCTACCTCGCGGGTAATCCCGCTGCGGGTGAACGGGCCGCACAGGCATTCTTGGCGCGTCGTGACGCGTTGGCTGCGCGGTATGCGGGGCGTGCCCCAGTCCGGATCTTTTACCAAATCTGGGATCGCCCGCTGCGCACGATTGGCGGGCAGCAGATCCTTACCGACGTGATGCGCCTCTGTGGTGGTGTGAACGTCTTCGGAGCGCTTGATGCGCTGGCGCCCACCGTTTCGGTCGAAGCCGTGCTCGCAGCGGACCCCGAGGTGATCGTCGCAAGCGGCATGGGGGAAGAACGCCCTGATTGGCTCGACGCGTGGCGCGCGTGGCCGCAACTCACCGCAGTTCGTGCGGACAATCTGGTTTTCATCCCCCCGGCACTCTTGCAACGTCCGACGCCGCGGCTACTCGATGGGGCGGAGCAGCTCTGTACGGCGCTCGAAGCGGCGCGCAGCCACCTAGCGGCGCTGCGTCACGAGCCCCTTTCAGCGGGGATGAAATGACGCAGGGGCGGATTGCCGCACGCAGCAAGCGAAAGGCCATAGAGCTGGCTCAACCGTTCCGCGGTCAAGAGGGTGGCGGCTTCGCCCACTGCGGTGTCGCCATCAGGGGAGAGCAGAACTGCATGGGTTGCGTAACGCGCCGCCCAGTTGAGATCGTGCAGTGCGGTGATCACTGCGGCTCCGGCGCGACAGCGTGCGGCAAACTGTTCGAGCACCTGGCGTTGGTGGCGCAGGTCGAGGTGGTTGGTCGGTTCATCGAGCAGATAGACGCGCGGTTGTTGCGCCAGGACGGTCGCGATCGCAACGCGCTGTTTTTCGCCGCCGGATAGGGTATGCAAACGGCGCGCTTCGAAATCTGCCAGATCGACCGCCGCGAGCGCCTCGCGGGCGATCGCGATGTCTGTCGCCGTTTCCCAACCCCAGCGTCCCAAATAGGGGTGACGACCGACGAGCACCGCTTCGAGCACCGTCGCTTCGCCCGGGAAAAAAGGGGTCTGCGCAAGCCATCCGCGCCATTGCGCTTGCTCGCGGACAGACCATTGCGTCAAGGGGCGACCCGCAAGCGTGATCGTTCCGGCGGTAGCCCCACGCAATCCGGCCAACGTCGCCAACAAGGTCGATTTGCCAACGCCGTTGGGGCCGAGCACGACCCACCATTCACCCGCATGGACGGAGAGGGAGAGGCCACGGCACAACGTGCGTTGCCCCAGCGTGAGCGTGAGGGCGTCGGCGGTGAGGAGCGGTGGGGTGGGCATCGCGCGTTTTTCGTCTTCGTTAGGTGCGCGCGCGCACCAGAAGCCACAAAAAGAACGGGACACCGAGGAGCGCCGTCACGATGCCCACGGGCAATTGCAACGGTGCCCATAGCGTTCGCGCTGCGGTATCGGCCACCATCAGGAGCGTACCGCCAGCAAAGATGCAGCAGGGAATCAGCCAGCGGTGATCGTTGCCGATCATGATGCGCACGGCGTGCGGCACGATCAGTCCGACGAAACCCACCGATCCGACGAGGGTTACCGCGGTTGCGGTCAGGAGCGACGCCAGCACGTAGAGTCCCCACCGCAACCGCGCAACGGGGACGCCGACTGCCTGCGCGGTCGCTTCCCCGTAGGCAAGCGCGTTGAGGTCGCGCCCCCAAGTGACGAGCAAAAGCGAAACCGCGATGAGCATCACCATCGGCCACGGCGAAAAGGTCGTGCTTGCTGCGTCACCCATCAGCCAAAAGAGCATCGAATGGAGTCGCTGCTCCGGCGCCAACGTAAGCAGCAGCGCGACCACGGCGCTTGCGCCCGACGCGACGATCACGCCGGTGAGGATGAGCCGCGTCGCCGACCAAGGGCCAGCACCGTGTGCGAGCGCGAAGACGAGCGCCATCACGACGATCGCGCCCGCAAAGGCTGCAGCGGCAACACCCAGCCCTGCCGCGCCGAGCACGATCGCCGCAAGTGCTCCCACCGCCGCGCCA
Source organism: Hydrogenophilus thermoluteolus (assembly GCF_003574215.1). Lineage (NCBI taxonomy): Bacteria > Pseudomonadati > Pseudomonadota > Hydrogenophilia > Hydrogenophilales > Hydrogenophilaceae > Hydrogenophilus > Hydrogenophilus thermoluteolus. Next base: position 636,398 of record NZ_AP018558.1, read on the forward strand.
CTCGAAACGCCGAGCACGTAGGGGTCAGCCAAAGGGTTGCGCAATAGCGTCTGCATGAGGAGCCCGGCGAGTGCCAGCAGCGCGCCGGCACTCCACACCGCGGCAGCGCGGGCGCCGCGCAGCCCCCATACGACGGGAAACGCGGGATGGTCGTGATGCCACAATGCTGCCCAGACGGTTGTGACGGGGAGCGGCAGCGAGCCGACGCCAAGCGCCAAGAAAAAACTTGCACCGGTCAAACCCACGAGCAGGAGCAGTAGGGCGACACGGCGTTGCGCGAACGGCATCGGCGCACGAAGGCTTTAGTCGCGGTACCGCAAACCGACAAAGAACGTCCGCCCCGGTTGACGATAGGTGGCGGCAGTCTCGTAGGTTTGATCGAACAGGTTGCGGATTTCCGCTTCCAATCGCCACGACCGCGTCAGCGCGTAATGCCACCAGAGGTCGGTTCGGCCGTAGCCGTCGAGTCGTGTGGTATTGGCGACATCGTCCCAGCGGGCGCGTTGGGCGTTGAAGTCGATCCCCGCCTGCCACCGTTTCGCGTCGTAGATGAGCGCGGCAGAAAGCGCGGCAGGAGCGCGACGGGGCAACCGCTTACCTGTGGCTTCGTCGGTGGCGTTGAGCCAATCGGCGTTGATACGGAAATGCCACGCGCCGAATTGACTTGCATACGTCAGCTCCGCCCCCTTGATCCGGGCGCGTGCGACGTTTTCGGGCGGCCAGCCCGCGATGAGGTTTTTGACCCGTGCATCGAAGAGCGTCAGCTCCGCAGCGGTGACGCCACGCTGCCAGCGGATCCCCACCTCTTTTTGGTAGGCCGTCTCGGGTTTCAGGTCGGGGTTGCCACCGCCGAAACCGGTGTCTGGCCAATAGAGTTGATTGAAGGTCGGCGCTTTGAACGCGCTGCTCACGGCTACGCGACCTTGCCATTCCGGTGTGAATTGGTAGCGATAGGCGGCTTGGCCCGTGGTTTTACCTCCGAACTGGCTGTCGTCGTCGTGACGTGCGGTCAGCTGCCAACCGTGACGACCCTGTTCTGCTTGCCAGCCCAAGAGGTAGCCACGAACGATTCGGCTGGTCCGAGTGTATTGGGTTGTGGCGTCCACCTCAGTCGCGGTGAGATCGAACGCGGCAAGCAGTACCCCGAGCGGTAATGCCACCTCGTTCTGCCAGCTGAGTTGGCGTTGTGCCGTCGCGAAGCGACTCACGTTGCTGGCGCTCGCAAGCGCTTTCGACGTATCGCGGGTTTCGCCCAAGCGCAGCGTGGAGAGCCATGCTTCCGTGAGCGGCAGGCGGGTGGTGACTTGGTTGCTGGTCAGATCTTTGTGCAGTAACGCATTGAACGTTCCCGCACCCCAGGCGTCGTATTCGTTGCGGCCACGGGTCGCGAAACTGGCGAGCGCGATTTCGCCGCCATTGGCGAGCGACCAGGAGAGATTGGCGCTGGCGAAGCGGTTACGCCAACCGTCGCGGTCGGGTTGGTGGCTGAAATTGGCAGGTGTGGTCGCTTCGATCCCCTGGGTTCCTTCGGCACCCAGGTCGAGTGCGTACCGAAACGCGGGGTTACCCCCTGAGACGCCGACGCTCGTTTGGTATTGTTCGTGACTGCCCAGGCCGACGAACGCGCGGCGCTGGGTGGTTTCGGTCCCTTTGCGGGTAAAGATTTGAATCACGCCGCCAATCGCGTCCGATCCGTACAAAGCGCTTGCCGGTCCGCGAACGATCTCGATCCGCTCGATCAGCTCAAGCGGAATCGCTTCAAGCGTTGCGGTCCCCAAGGTTGCCGAACCGATCCGCATTCCGTCGATGAGCACCAGTGTATGACGCGCTTCTGCACCGCGCAGATAGAGTGATGCCGACGCTCCGGATCCGCCGTTTTGCACGATCCGTACCCCTGGGGTCTGACTCAATAAGTCGACAAGGGTGCGCGCACCGCTTTGTTCGATCGCGTCACGGGTGAGCACGGTGACCGCAGAGAGCGACGCCTCGGTACGCGTGGGGATACGGCTTGCGGTGACGGCGATCGTCGGCAGTACCGGGTCGAACGCCGACGATTGGGCAACGGCAAGTGGGTTTGTCGCGACGAATCCAAGGATCAAAAGCAGATGACGCCCCTTTTTCGGGCGCAAAAGAGCGATTGCCGACATGAACGAACACTCCCAACTCCAGCCATTCCCCCGTGGCTGTGGCGGTGGAACCCGTTCGCGGCCGGTCTCCGGGCTCGGGCGATTTTCCGCACCGCCTTCCCGGTCAGGCCACCCGATCCGAGCAGTGCTGCCAGTGGCGTGATGGTGCGGACGAAACCCTTACCGTTGCGGGGGCAGCAGCGGCTTTGCACCGGGGGCACCGGTGCGCACCGCTTTCCCGTTTCACCGCATCGACCAGAGGGGTGGATGCGGCACCGCGAACACGAATGGTATAAAAGAATGAAGTATACGATTCAGCGATTGCTCAGGTCAATATCGACCGCTTTCGCCGCACGCGCACCGCTTGCGAGCGCCGAGACGACATTGGGGAAATCGCGTTCGACGAGATCGCCTGCGGCGTAGAGTCGCAGCAGCGGCGTTCGCCCCCAACGGTCGGTGATGAGGTAGCCCGCCTCGTCGCGGGCAAGCGCCGTTGCGGTGTCGCCCAGCGCGGTGGCCAACCATTCGCTGTTAGGCGCGTAGCCGATCAAGACATGGAGGCGATCGACCGCTGCGGCTTCCGCTTTGTCGGGAGCGGTCTGCCATTGCGCAACGAGTTTCCCCGCTTCCCGACGAACGGCACGGAGGGTGGCGTGCATAACCACCCGTATCCGGTCGGCGAAGCGTTCGACCGCTTCGTGCAGTTGCCGTTGCGCGCGCGGACGGGATCGGCAGAGGATGATCGCGCACCCGCCCAGCTCGGCGACCATCTTGGCGTTTTCAAAGGCGTTGTCGCCGCCACCAACGATCAGGACGGTCTTGCCTTGGCAGAGATCGAGATCGCGGAACGCAAAGGGGCCATAAGCGAGTTCCGATGCGGACAACTGCCCAATCCCAGCAACGGTTGCGAGTGCCTCAGGTCTGCGGTAGCGCAAACCGGTGGCGACGATCACAGCGGCGGCATGTCGCGGTGTGCCGTCGTGAAGAAACAGGCGCCACCCGTTTGGGACCGGAACCAATCGTTGTACGCTGCTCGTGCATGCGATCGGGATCCCTGCCGCTTCGGCGTGAGCGACGAAGCGGGCACTCATCTCGGTGCCGGTCAGCCCGTGTTGCCCCAATACCCACTCGTTGGCCAAAAAATTGAAGCGTAGGATTCCACCCGGCGCTTCAGCCGCTTCGAGTACGAAAGGCGCATAACCCAGCTGCTTGAGCCACAAGGCCGCCGAAAGTCCGGCAGGGCCCGCGCCAACGATTGCGACACTCAGAGGATCTGACATGCCTCGTCGAACGTAAGACGGGGGTTGCGCGGAAATAGCTTACTCGGGTCACCGATGCCCAAGTTGACGAGAAAGAGGGAGCGGATCGTCGTGCCGGCAAAAAAGAGTTCATCGGCGCGCGCTTTGTCGAACCCGGCCATAGGGCCGCAATCGAGCCCTAGAGCGCGCGCGGCGAGGATCAGATAAGCGCCTTGCAGCGCAGCATCACGAAATGCGGTTTCGCGGGCGAGCGCCTCGTTGTTTGCGAACCAGGCGCGGGCGTCGGTATGGGGGAAGAGTTTCGGCAGCTCTTCGTAGAAGGCGAGGTCGTAGCCGATCAATACGGTGACCGGTGCCGCCATGGTTTTCTCGACGTTTCCGGGGTCCAGGGTCTCTTTGAGTTTGGCTTTCGCTTCGGGCGACTTGATGAAGCGAAAGCGGGCTGGGCACCCGTTCGCGGCCGTTGGCCCCCACTTGAGCAGATCGTAGAGCGCGCGTAACGTTTCATCTGGGATGGGGTTTGGCAGGAAACCGTTGTGGGTCCGCGCTTCGGTAAAGAGTTGCGCTAATGCCGCGTCAGGTAATGTGGGTTTCATCATGTGGCTCCTTTGGGCGCTTCGGTGCAGGATTGTGAAAAGGCTTGTCAGTTTTTGCCGGCAACCCATCGATCCCACGCTGCGCCATTGCGCAACACCGAGCGCGCACGGGCAGCGCCTTCGGCCAGCGATCCGGCTTTTCCGGTGTGCCAGAGCGCGATCGCCGCACCATAGACCAGCGCATCCGCGGTCGGGCCTGGCGCGCCTTGGAGCGCGGCGATTCCGGTTTGCGCCGCATAATGGGCGGCGTCGCGTTGCCAATCGGGCGAATCAGTGGGATCAGGCATGGCACGAGGCCATTCGGGGGCGCGGACTGCATGCTGGATTGCGAGCGCACCCGGATCGATCGATTCCGTGGTGTCCCCCTCGGTCGGCATGCGGACGACCACACTGGTCTTGTTCAACGGGGGAAGAAAGCCCCCTTCGACACCTTTCGTGATCGCGGCCGAGGTAAAACCGGCAGCGCGCGCCAGCAGGGCATAGAGGCGGGCATACGGGGAATGGACATATCCCGAGAGGTGATGGGTTTCGCGCTTGCCGAGCAACGGTTTGGCCAAGGTTTCGAGCGTGTTGAGCGCGGTGCGTTTGACGATTTCGTTGCGAAGCGGCACGAGCGCGGCGATTCGCGGTGCGTACTGGTGTTGATCGCAATAACTCCAGCCGCAATGCTCGACGGCTGCCGCGGCTTCCTGCGGTGTCCGCGCGACGGGGATCTCCGCGGCACTCAGAATCTGGGCGTGGGTCACTCCGTATTTGGGGCCCAAACGGGGCAGTCCAATCGCTAAAGTGGGAAGGCCGCAGGCTGCCAAGACCGCGGGGAGAAAGGGGGAAGCGGGCATCGAGCGCGCAAAGCCATCGAATGGATCGGCCAAAATCGCCAACGATTCGACCGCAACCGTGATCGGGTTCGTTTCACTGATGAGCGCATCAAGTAGCCCGAGAAATTCGTCGTCGGTCTCCCGTTTCATCCGCAGCGCGATCAGGAAAACGCCGATCTGCGCGGGCGTGGCATGTCCCGATAGGATCGCCGCGAATGCTTCGCGGGCTTCGTCACGAGTCAGTGGTTTGGAAAGGTGCGGCCCCGTGGCGATCTTTTCGATGGCTGTGCGAATGGCGTGCTGGGGTGTGTCAGAGGTCACGCATCATTCTCCAATAAAGCCACTTCATGGTGAGCGCGCTACCCGCGACGATACTGACGAGGGACAAAAATGACCCGACGGCAAGCGTCGAAACGCCGGTGATCCCTTGTCCGAACGTGCAGCCCATCGCCAGAATGCCGCCCACACCCATCAAAAACGCTCCGACTAGGTGGTTGAGCAGGTCGCTGCGGTCCGCAAACCACTCGATTCGAAACGAGCGTGTGACCAAAGCGTGGAGGAACGAACCCAGCGTGACGCCGACGAGCACCAGGATTCCAACGTTCAAGCGGTTCCAAGCGCTGGGCGCTTGCAAGTAATAGGCGAGATCGCCCAACGGCGCGATGAAGGTCATCGACTGGGTATTGACTCGGCTCAATTGCTCATCGGCAAAATCGGCAAAGTCACGCCACGCACTGCCCGTCGTTTCGCTACCGGTGAGCCACCACAAGAAGGTGACCACCAGGCCAATCACGATGCCCGCTCGGACAAGCTGACGGCTGGCGCGAAACGCGGCGTCCCGGAAGGCAAAAAGGAGCAAAGCGACCGCAAGGAGGAGGCCGATCACGTAGTGGGCCAATGGACTATCGCTGCCGGTCACGACACGCGCGAGTTCTTGCGGACCATCGAGGGAAATCGCTGTGGCAGCCAGCCACGGATAGAAAAGGGTGCCGTAGCCACCCAGCCAGTTGAGAGAGTAGGCGGTTACCGCAATGATCGCCAAGACGAGCAACGATTTGAGGTTTCCACCGCCCAGTCGGATCACATTTTTGTTTGCGCATCCCCCCGCAAGCGTCATTCCGACGCCGAAGAGCAGGCCGCCCAATACGTGGCGCAACCAGATCAGTTCGCTGCTCCGGTAGGGGGGGAAGGTGTCCGAGTCGAGATCGAGCCCTTGTGTGGCTTCCAGCGTCATCGTCCCCAAGATGGCTACTGCGATCGCCACGAACCACGAACGCAAACGCGAAAGATCCCCGATGTTGATCCAGTCGGAGATCGCACCCATCGTGCAGAAGTGGCTGCGCGCCGCAACGAAACCAACGATGCCGCCTGCGCCCAACGCGCTCAGCAAAATGGTGTGGTGGATCGTCCAGTCCAAGGCGTGCCCTCCGGGTGGGTTGCAGAAAAGCGATGCAACTGCGCCAATGGTAATCAAAGTAAAACGAGATTGTCACGATGAATCAATTCGGGCTCATCGATATAACCCAGCAGACTTTCGATCCGCTGGCTGGGTTGTCCTGCGATGCGGCGGGTTTCGTGCGCGGCGTAATTGACGAGCCCGCGCGCCACTTCGCGCCCGTCTGGCGCGCGGCACGAAACCACCGAGCCGCGCGGGAAATCTCCGTCACACCGCGTGACGCCAACCGGCAACAAGCTTCTGCCTGCTTTGAGCGCTGCCACCGCGCCTTCGTCGAGCCAGAGGATTCCAGCGGTTTTGAGGTGGTCGGCGAGCCACTGTTTACGGGCGGCAAGCGGCGTGGCGCGCGCTTTCAACCAGGTGCCGATCGGTTCGCCAGTGGCCAGGCGCACGATGACGTTCGGTTCGCGACCCGAGGCGATCACGGTGTGCGCGCCGCTGCGGCTCGCACGTTCTGCCGCACGGACCTTGGTGATCATGCCCCCTTTACTGATCCCGGTACCGGCGCCACCTGCCATCAACGCCAGCGCCGGATCGTCGGCGTTCGCTTCGGAGACCAACGTGGCTTTGGGATCTTTGCGCGGGTCGGCGGTAAAGAGCCCCGCCTGGTCGGTGAGGATGAAGAGTGCGTCGGCGTCGATCGCGTTCGCAACCAGAGCGCCCAGCGTGTCGTTGTCCCCAAATTTGATTTCGTCGGTGACGATCGTGTCGTTCTCATTGACGATCGGCACGATGCCAAGGGTGAGGAGCGTGGTGAGCGTGCTGCGGGCGTTGAGGTAACGGGTGCGGTCCGCCAGGTCTTCGTGGGTAAGGAGGATTTGCGCGGTGTGGCGGTGGTGCGGGCGAAACGCCTGTTCCCACGCTTCGACGAGCGCCGCTTGGCCGACAGCGGCGGCCGCTTGCAACAGGTTCAACGCCTTGGGCCGTTTGTGCCACCCCAGCCGGCGCATCCCGCACGCGATTGCGCCGGAGGAGACCACGCACACCTCTTTGCCTTGCGCAACGAGGTTGGCGATTTGTCCCGACCACTCCGAGAGTCGCTGTGTGTCCAATCCCGCGCCATCGTTGGTGACCAGGGCGCTCCCGACCTTGACGACCAGGCGGCGGGCTTGCGCGAGCGCAGCGCGTGGGGTCGTCAGACTGCCGGAGACGTCACGCGCGGGATGTCCGGTCATCGATCGTATCCCCGTTCATCGATTCGCGCGCCATCGGATCCGAATCCGCGTCGTCTGCTTCGGGGGGTGTCTGGTGTGCTTTCGCGGCGTCCACCGCGTCTTGAATCGCATAGACGAGCGCTTGGCACCCTTCTCCCGTTGCCGCGCTGATCGCAAACCAACGGTCGACGGAGCCGAACCGGTCGAGGAACGCGCGATAGCGCTCGGCACGTTCTGCTTCCGGGATCAGGTCGATCTTGTTGAAGACGAGCCAGCGCGGTTTCCGATAGAGCGTTTCGTCGTAACGGCGCAGCTCTTCGACGATCGCTTGTGCGTCGCGAACCGGATCCGCTTCCGGGTCGATCGGGGCGAGGTCGACCAAGTGCAGTAACAGCGCGGTTCGCTGCAGGTGGCGCAAGAAGCGGTGTCCCAGCCCGGCGCCTTCGCTCGCTCCTTCGATCAATCCCGGAATGTCGGCGACGACGAAGCTGCGATCGACGTCGGTGCGGACCACGCCCAGATTGGGGTAGAGGGTGGTGAAGGGGTAGTCGGCCACTTTCGGACGGGCCGCGGAAATTTGTCGGATCAAGGTCGATTTGCCGGCGTTGGGTAACCCCAGCAGACCGACGTCGGCGATCACCCGCAATTCGAGTTCGAGCCGTTTGTGTTCCCCGGGTTCACCTCGGGTGAATTGGCGCGGAGCACGGTTGGTGCTCGATTTGAAGTGGAGGTTGCCCAAGCCTCCGCGGCCTCCGCGCGCGATCAGCGCACGTTGCCCTGGGCGCGCCAAATCGGCGATGATTTCGCCCGTGTCGGCGTCGCGCACCACGGTGCCCACAGGGACGCGGACGATGAGATCGTCACCGGCCGCACCGTACTGATCACGTCCTCGGCCCGGCTCTCCGTTTTGCGCGCGAAAGATGCGGGTGTAACGGAAATCGATGAGTGTGTTGAGGTTGGGGTCGGCTTCGAAATAGATGCTGCCGCCACGGCCGCCGTCGCCGCCGCTTGGCCCCCCTTTGGGAACGTACTTTTCACGCCGAAAGGCGGCACATCCGTCGCCGCCTTTCCCTGCGATCACTTCGATGCGCGCTTCGTCGAAAAACTTCATGGCTACCTCTTACGCGGGGCGACGAAGCGCACCCGATCCGTACCGATCAGGCGTTGTCTTGCACCGGCCGGATGTTGACGAAACGGCGCTGCTTCGGCCCTTTCACGACGAATTCGACAACCCCGTCGGTCAGCGCAAAGAGGGTGTAGTCTTTGCCGCAGCCGACGTTTTCACCGGGGTGAAACTGCGTTCCCCGCTGACGCACGATGATGTTGCCCGCACGGACGAACTGCCCGCCGTAGCGTTTTACGCCAAGGCGTTTCGACTCGGAATCGCGACCGTTACGGGAACTCCCACCAGCTTTTTTGTGTGCCATTGCTTACTCCTTGCAAGAACCGGAAATCCGATCAACCTTCGATCGCGTCGATGCGGATTTCGGTGTAATTCTGCCGATGCCCTTGCCGTTTCATGTAGTGCTTACGGCGACGCAATTTGAAAATCCGGACCTTGGGGTGGCGTCCGTGCGCGACCACAGTGGCTTTGACAACGGCGCCGTCCACCAACGGGGTTCCGACTTTGACCGTGTCACCGCTACCGACCATCAAAACGTCGGTCAGCGAGAGCTCTGTGCCCACTTCTGCCGGTATCTGTTCTACTTTGATCTTTTCGCCGACGGATACGCGATACTGCTTGCCGCCGGTTTTTATGACCGCATACATGGCGCTGCTCCAGTCTATTCAATCTAAGGAATGAAGAACGCGCAATTCTATTGCTTTGTCGTTGTTTCGTCAATGGTTTGGTCTCGTCCTGGCATCTGGACGCAACAATGCCCGCCATTCGGTCCCCCTTCTGGCCCCAGCTCGATCAGCCAGTCGGCGTGGCGCAAAAAATCGGGGTCGTGTTCGGCAGCGATCAGCGTGTGTCCCGCGTCGCGCAACAGAAAGAGTGCGGTGAGCAGTTTTTCGATATCGGCGAAATGCAGCCCCGTGGTGGGTTCGTCCAGGAGGTAGAGCGTCGGTGAGGGGGCGGGTTTAGCGAGTTCGCGCGCCAATTTGAGCCGTTGCGCTTCGCCGCCGGAAAGGGTGGGTGCCGGCTGCCCCAACGGGAGGTAACCGAGCCCCAGCTGGACGAGCGTCGTCAAGACCCGGCGGATCTGAGGATGGTTGTCGAAAAGCTTCAGCGCGTCTTGTGCCGAAAGCGTGAGCGCCTCGCTGATCGTCACCCCCCGGTAGCGAATTTCCAAGGTTTCGCGGTTATAGCGAGCACCGTGGCATGCTGGGCAGGGTTCGATCACCGGTGGAAGGAACTGCATCTCGATTTTTCGCCACCCTTCGCCCTGACACACTTCGCACCGTCCACCCCGGACGTTGTAGGAAAATCGACTTGCGGTATACCCGCGGGCGCGTGCTTCTGGTGTCTGCGCAAAGCATTCGCGCAGCGCGGTCATGATGCCGGTGAATGTCGCGGGGGTGGAACGCGCGTTGTGCCCGATGGGCTGCTGGTCGACGGTGATGATGCGCTGCCAAGGCAGTGGTCCATCGCTCGTCGCGTCGGAACTGGGCGGTGCGGCACAGGTGCCGAGCATGAGTCGGCCCCATACAGGATCGCGGGGATGGTTGTCGAGTACGGCGCGAACGTAGGGTTCGAGCGCGTCGAAAAGCAGTGACGATTTTCCCGCGCCGGAAACTCCGCACACAGCGATCAGGGCGCCTACCGGGTAGGCGATGGGGTCGCCTTTGAGATTGTGCACGCGGACGCCGAGATGCCACACGGCGGGGTGCTCTGGCGCGATCGGTTTGCGGTGCGCGGAGAGATCGATCGGTTTGCGCAGAAAGTGGCCCGTGGGGGTGTTCGCGGCGGTGAGACCGCGATAATCGCCTTGATAGACCACTTCTCCGCCGTGTGCTCCGGCACCCGGACCGATTTCGATCAGGTGGTCGGCAGCGTGCATCGTCGTTGCGTCGTGTTCGACGACGACAACGGTATTGCCCGCGTCGCGTAACTGCTCGAGCGCGGTGAGCACTTTCCGGATGTCCCGCGGATGGAGTCCGCTCGTGGGTTCGTCGAGGACGAAGAGCACGCCCGAAAGCGCGTTACTCAGTTGGGTGGCGAGTCGCACCCGCTGCCGTTCGCCCCCGGAAAGGGTGGGGGTGCGTCGGGCCAAAGTCAGGTAGCCCAACCCCAACGCAACCATCTGTCGGAGGCGCACCTCGATCAACTGAAGGATCGGTTGCGCAACCGGATGGGTGTGGTAGTGCGCTGACCATTCGCGAACGGCAGAATGCAACGCTTCGAGAGGCAGCGCTTCGAGTTCCGGTAAGGTTGCGCCCTCGAATCGGACCGCGCGAGCGGCGGGGTTGAGACGGGTACCAAGACAATCGGGGCACAGGTGGGTGTGGTCCGCTGGTGGGGGGTCGGCTGGTGCCGTTTGGGGTGGCTGGGCGCGCTCGATCATGCCTAGGCCATGACACGTGGGGCAGGCACCTGCGGGGTGATTGAACGACAAATGGTGTGGCTCGAGTTCGGCCGCAGTGAAACCGCACCGCGGACAGGTGGGGTGGGTATCGAAGCGTAGCGTTGCGCTCTGGTCGAGGTCACAAACCAGCGCGGTTCCGGAACCGAGCGTCAAAGCGTGTTCCAGGCTGTCAGTGAGCCGCGCGCTCTGCTCGGGGCGAACTTTCAGACGGTCGATCACCACCGCCGCGTTTTCGGGGATGGGGCCGAAGCACGATTCGAGCTCGACCGTTTGCTGGTCATGCCAGAGACGTGCGTAACCAGCAGCGCGCAATGCCTCAAAGGTGGTGAGGTGGTTGGGAAGCGCGCGTTTCGGAACCAGCAGCGCAATCCGCGCTCCTTCCCAGCGGTTCAGTACGGTATCCCGGATTTCGGCCAGCGAATGACGGGCCAGGGGTTCGTCGGGATGGTGGGGGCAGTGCGGCGTTCCCAGCCGCGCGAACAGCAAACGCAACGCGTCAAGCACCTCGCTCATCGTGCCGACCGTCGAACGGGGGGAAGCGTTGAGGGTCTGTTGCGTCAGGGCGATCGCTGGGCGTAATCCGCTGATCCAGTCGACGTCGGGCCGTGGCAGTTGGTCGAGCCACTGTCTGGCGGAAAGCGAAAGGGCATCGAGGTAACGCCGCTGCCCCTCGGCAAAGAGGGTATCGAACGCCAGGGATGATTTCCCGGAACCGGATACGCCGGTGATCACCGTTATCTGGTTGTCGGGAATCGTGAGGGAGATATTTTTGAGGTTGTGGGTGCGAGCACCGCGAATGGTGATCATGGAACGTGACTTTGCTGGTGGGTCGTGCAGGATTCGAACCTGCGACCAACGGATTAAAAGTCCGCTGCTCTACCAGCTGAGCTAACGACCCACTCTGGTTTGCCCGGCGTTGCACCGTACGAAGAGCCGCTATGGTACGGATTTTTGTTTCGCGTGTCAACCCATTCCTGAAAGAGAGGCGCTGTGGAACAATAACACGTAACGAAAAGTTGAGGTATTCGCGATGCTCGATCGTGAGGGTTATCGCCCAAACGTGTGCATCGTCTTGGTCAATGCGCGTAATCAGGTTTTTTGGGGAAAACGGATCCGTGAGCATTCGTGGCAGTTTCCACAAGGGGGGATCAAGCAGGGGGAGACCCCTGTGGAAGCGATGTACCGCGAGCTCCATGAAGAGATCGGTCTCAGACCCGAACATGTGGAGATTCTCGGCCATACGCGCGATTGGCTCAAGTACGATGTGCCCCGCCGTTGGATCAAGCGCCAATGGCGAGACAGCTACCGTGGGCAGAAACAGTTGTGGTTTCTCCTGCGCTTCGTCGGACGGGATTTCCAGGTCAGCTTGCGCGCCACGCACCACCCCGAGTTCGACGCGTGGCGCTGGGCTTATTACTGGGTTCCGTTGGGTGGGGTGATCGCGTTCAAACGCCCCGTTTACCAGCAAGCGCTGGTCGAATTGGCCCGTTTCCTGCCCGTACCGCCCCCGCCGCAGCGTTCGGACTATGCCCAGTTGTGGCGCAAGCAAGCGGGGGATCGTGCTGAGCAGCAGCAGGAGGCGTTGCTGCCCATCTCGCAAGAACCGGTTTTTTGCTGATCACGTTTCGTCGATGATCTCCCACGTGTGCTCGATCTGCGCGGTCTTGCCGAGCATGATCGACGCGGAGCAATATTTTTCCGCGGAGAGTTCAACGGCACGCTTGACTTTGTTGGGGTCGAGGTTACGCCCCTTCACCAGGTAGTGGAATCGGATTCGGGTAAAGACTTTGGGGTCCTTCTCTGCGCGCTCCGCGGAGAGCGTGACCGTGCAGCCGGTCACCGGTTGCCGTCCTTTTTCCAGAATGGCGACGACGTCGAATGCCGTGCATCCCCCGGCACCAGCAAGCAGCAGCTCCATGGGCCGCGGGGCCAAGTTGCGCCCACCAGCCTCTGGCGCCCCGTCCATCACGACCGTGTGTCCCGAGCCGGTCTCTGCGAGAAACGTCTTTGCCGTTACCCAACGAACCGTACATTCCATGCTTTTCTCCTCTTTGATCCATGTTGCCGATTGTAACCAACGTGCTACCCCTCGCGTCTGCGATCGGGAATAAGCGATAGCTAATGATCAATAAAAATTATTATTGTGCAATGCACAAAAAAAGCTTGCATTCTGGCCCGCGGTTCAGTATAGTAACGCCTGAGCGCAACGGAAACGGTTTTTCCGGTGTGCATGGGTGTCTCCTCCACCTCCTCCTTTGGTGTGGATTGTGCGCCGCCACATTCAAGTGGCGGCGTTTTTTTTGCATAAAATGGGTGTGGGGCGCAATGGTGCGCACGGTGATCCATGCGCGTGGTCGAAAAAAACCCGCTTACCCAGTGGGCAAGCGGGTCGAACGGGGGGGAGAAGTCCCTAGGAAGGGTGAAAAAGCTTACCGGTGCTTCGGTTTGCGGTGTTCGCCCCGTTTCGGCATGAACTCCTGGTCGAAAATGCGTTTTTGCGCATCTGTGAGCTGATCGTAGAACGATTCGACGATCTGGCGCTCTTTGCGCGCATCTTCGATCATCTCTTGGAGCATCGTTTCGCGCAGTTTCAAGCGCTCCAGTACCTTATCTGTCTCCTGGAACGCATCTTGTTTCGCACGATGCGCTTCGAACCGTTTTTCGTGCAGCGCTTGCCATTCTTTGCGAAACGCTTGCCAAGCCGGTTTCTGCGCCTCGGTGAGTTGCAGGAGAACCTCCAGGCGGTCGAGTTTTGCCGCTTGCCGTTCCGCCATCCGCTCTTTCCACGCTTCGGGGTCGGCAGGCATGCGCGGCCCCATCTCTTTGGGCGCCATCATGCCGGGACCATGAGGCATTTCGTCCATCGGGGAACGTGCCCAGCTGGTCATTGCGGTGGCGACAAGGCCAGAAACCAGAAGGGATGTCAGAGTCGTACGTGCGATTTGCTTGCGTGCCATTTTGCGTTCTCCTGAAAAAGGTTATGGGGTTCGATCGGTCGGGTTAGTCCCGACGGTTGTCATTAGACCATTGGGCGGCAACAGAACGATTGCGCCGTTACGTCAAAACGTAACAAAACGTAACAGCGGCGATGCGTCGCGGAATTCTTTGTACACTTCGGGAAGTTCACGGACGAAAAGGAGCACGGATGGGGTTGCCCTCGGTCTTGGTCGTGGATGACGACCCGGAGTTGCGAACGCTTCTCGTTGCCGATCTCAATCGGCGCGGTTTCGCAGCGCATGCGGTGCGAGACGGTGCAGCGCTCGACGGGGTGTTGGCGCAAGGGCTGCCCGATATCCTCGTGCTCGACTGGATGTTACCCGAAGAGGACGGTCCGACCATTTTGCGACGGCTCCGTGCCAATCCCGCCACTGCCCACTTGCCGGTTTTGATGCTGACGGCGCGCGCCGACGATTTCGATCGGATTGCCGGCTTGGAGATGGGGGCCGATGACTATTTGACCAAACCGTTTCTTCCGCGGGAACTGGAAGCGCGGTTACGAGCGATTCTGCGCCGTACCCGTGGGCTGGGTGGGGGAGCAGCTGCAACGCCGCACGGGTTGGCGCCAACTGCTTGGCGGATTGGGCCGTGGCGTTTCGATGTGGCGCGTCGCTGTCTGGTTGCCGTAGATGGGACGATCCAGCCGCTCACCGGGAGTGATTTCGCGTTGCTCTCTTTGTTCGTGCACCATCCGGGTGAGGTGCTCCATCGCGACTACCTCATGCGCGCAACCCGGGGGCGTGAATCGGACGTTTTCGATCGTGCGATCGACGTTGCGGTGAGTCGGTTGCGGGCGAAGCTCGGGCACGATCGTGACGGGATGCCCCTTTTGCGCGCCGTTCGCGGACAAGGGTACGTGTTGAGCGCATCCGTAGCGGCGGAGGATTCGTGAGCAACGACTGGCAGCAGGCGTGGCGACGACTGCAGATCCGTTTGGTCGCGACGTTGACCCTCCTCATCGTGGTCTTGGTCGCTACCTCGTGGGGATTTTGGGTGACGATGATCGCCCAAGAACGGCAGGCCCACGTTGCCGAGCAGGTCAAAAACGCATTGACCCAAGCGGCCGAGTTGCTGGCAAACGGTGGATGGCTGTACGAAGGGGCGACGCCGTTCCCGCCCTTGCTCGTCTGGCAAGGGCTGCCCCCGCCGGGAAGCCAGGTGCAGCCGCTTCGCGATCCGTGGCCGGAGACGTTACCGGGAATCGGTGCACCTGTCGCGTGGGTGAGCGCTGAGCAGGAGGGGGTGACCGTACTGCTTCCGGACGGTCGCCCCCTTTCGGCGACGCTCTTGCTGCCCCCGCCGCCGTCCCGAGAAGGGATGGGCTGGGCGCTTTTGGCCTTGCTGGTCGTTGCAGCCGGAAGTGGTGCATTGGCCTATTGGGGTTTGCGTCAGGTCATGCAGCCGCTACTGTCCGCAATTTCGGTGGTGGCGCAGGGAACTGTGGCAGCCAACGACGATGCTGCCGCGCACGGTGGCGTTCCCAGGCACCGCGGGGCAACCGCCGCCACCATCGCCTGGTTGGAAGCACAGATCGAACGCCTGGTACGCGAACGCACCTTGCTGATCTCTGGTATCGCACACGATTTGCGGACGCCGCTTGCGCGGTTGCGCTTGCGCGCGGAATTGTTGCCTGAAGACGAGGTTCGGCAGGGAATCGTGCGCGACCTCGACGAGCTGACCTACCTTGCCGATCAAGCGAACGCCTACCTCCATTCGCTCGCACCGCCGCTTGCGGTGGAATGTCACGATCTGGTGCAGTGGCTGAAAACCCGCTATGGTGATTGGCCAGCGGTGACGCTTGTGGTACCACCATCCGCCCCGCTTGCCACTGACTTCGGTTTGTTGGCGCGCCTCATGGACAATCTGGTCGAAAATGGCCTTGCCCATGCGCAGCGGGTGTGGATTTCACTCGCTCCGGAATCCAACGAGTGGGTCGTGCAGGTCGACGATGATGGCCCCGGTATCCCGGAAGCCGAGCGCGAGCGGGTCTTTGCTCCGTTCGTCCGCCTTGACGCAGCGCGTAGCCGGGAAGCGGGGCGGGGTGTCGGGTTGGGGCTGGCGATCGTGCGCAATTTGGCCGAACGGTTAGGTGACGGGTTGGTGTTGTCGGAATCGCCTTATGGCGGTTTGCAGGTGCGTATTCGTTTGCGACAGTTGCGCGTACCGAACGATCCGGCATCGCTATCTCAGAGCGGAGGAAGCAGAGCGTGAGCAACAGAACGTGGCTGTTATGGTCGGTAGGTGCCGGTTTGCTGGGGGGGCTCGTTGCCCTCTTCGTTCGTCACCCTTTTCCCATCGATGAAACCCGCTACCTGGCCGTTGCCTGGGAGATGCACTGGCGTGATGTGTGGCTCATGCCTCTTCTCGAAGGGGAACCGTACGTGCAAAAGCCACCGCTTCTCTTCTGGTTGATCCGTCTGGGGTGGCTCGTTTTCGACGTCAATGCATGGTGGCCACGTTTGCTCATTGTGTTTTTTGCATTGGGGGTGCTGTGGGCGGTGGCGGCGCTGATGCGCCGTTTGACGGTGCGCTCGTCCGAAAAGCTTGAGCAGGGTGTGCCCAAAGTGCCTGCCGTGCCCTGGGGGGAACCGTTGCGTACCGCTCCTGCGCCGTGGTTGGCTGCTGCGGCACTGAGTGGTTTCATCGCGTGGCCGGCGTGGAGCAGTGCGCTCTATTTCGACGTGCCGCTGACCTTTTTTGTCGTGCTGGGCGCGTTGATGTTGCTGCGGCTGGCGGAAACGGGGCGTGGAGGGGGTTGGCTGGCGCTCGCGGCCGGATTAGGCGCACTGATGAAAGGGCCGCTCGTTGCCGTTCCCTTCGTCGGCCTCGTTCTGGGGCTGCCTTGGTGGGCCAGTCATTTGCCCTGGCGCGACCGGTGGCGCACCGTGGCGCGCGCCGTAGGGTGGGGTATGGTGGGCGCATTGTTGCCCCTGGCGTGGCTTGCGGCGGTCTACTGGCGCAATGGGGCAGAGACGTTTTGGGCGGTATTGGAAGCGCAAGGGATCGGACGGCTGGGCGCGGGTGCGGACCACGCAGCGCCGTGGTGGTGGTATCTGCCGGTGATCATCGCGATGGTCTGGCCTTTGGGATGGCGTGGCGTTCTTTGGAAGGGTGCCACGAGGGCATCGCGTCAGTGGGGGCTGCGGTTCGTGGTGGCGGCGCTGGCGCCCGGTGTGGTGCTGCTTAGTTTGATCGCGGGTAAGCGCGCGCAATATGTGCTGCCCTTTTTGCCGTTTCTTGCGGTAGCGTTCGCCTTTGCTGCGCATGCGGTCCAGCATGAAACGAACGAACGGGAAAAACGCGACGCTGCCTTCGCGGCTATTCGCCATTTCGTTTTGGTCTTGCCACTTGCCGCTGCCGCGCTCGTTTTGATGGTTGCTCCCTGGGTGCCCCGCTGGGAAGAGACGGTTGCGTGGCTGACCCCGCGTTGGGTCGTGGTCGGCGCGGGTCTGGGCGGGATCGCACTGAGTTACTTCTGGTGGTTGCGACGCAGCGAAACGAAAGCAAACGTTTCTGCTGCCGTAATCGCCGCGCTGATGGTGGCGTGGTGCGTGGTGGTTTGGCTGAGCGCCACCGCATCCTGGGCCAGTCAAGGGGCGTTCGATCCTCAGCCGATTGCTACCCGGATCACAGCGCTGCGCGACGCGGGGCGTCCGGTGGTCTTCGTCGATGGAAGGCACCATGGCGCGTGGCATTTCGCAGCGCGGCTCGAGGAGCCGTTGCCGCGCATCCGTGCCGAAGAGCTGTCGGATTGGTTCGCTGCGCACCCCGATGGGGTGGCGCTTGTCGTGGTGGATCATAAACGGCTGCGCCACGGCGAATGCTTGCCATGGCGCAGCGATTGGGTCTGTTATCGAATGGCCCACCAGGCACCTAAGCCAGCTGCCAGCAGCAGCGGGAAAAGTCCCCAGCCGTAAGCGGCTGTGATCGCCTCATCGGGGGTGGCCAGTTTTTTGCCGGTGATCATCGCCTTGGGAAGCGATTCGCGATGCGCAATACTCCCGACCGCAACGCCTGCCAGATGGATCGCGATCACGGCAAGGAAAAGGTTGGCCACCGCTTCATGGAGTTCTTCGAAAAACTCCCCACCGATTTCGTTGAAGGTGAACCAACCTGTGAGCGGTGTGACGATTGCGAACGCCAGTAACGCGAGCACCGCATAACCGCCAGCCGGGTTGTGGCTGGTGTAGTGTGGGACATTCCCAGTGGTCCAACCGGTGCTGAGCGTCTTCAGGTACGCGATCGCTTCGCTGGGCGGGCGGACGAACGCGCTAAACCGGGCAGGCGGGGAACCGATGAACCCCCAGACGATTCGGAAGAGGGCAATTCCCAACGCGGTGCCGCCAATAGCCGCGTGCCACAGACGGAAGGTTTCGCTCTCACCCGTTATCCAAGCCAATGCGACCGAGCCGGCCAACAGCCAGTGGCCTACGCGAACAGGCAGATCCCAAATCGGTACGGTCAATCGTTCTCGCGCCATTTTTCAACTCCTGATAGTTTGATCGTTTCGTCGTCAAAAATTCCTTGATCCGCTTGTTGGTGACAAGCGCCGCAATTGACTGGCGAGCGCACGTCGCTGCGCGACCAGATGGCGCGCGGGATTTTTCGGTGCTCTTTTTGAAAATAGCGTGTCTGGGTGAGTCTGGGCGGGTTACCGGGGGGCGAGCCTACTTTGCGCTCCGGTCCGGCCCAACGGACGAGGTACGCAGTGATGGCCTGCGCGGTATCGGCAGGAATTTCGGCGTTGTCGCCGTAGTGACGATCGAGCTGGGCCATTACCGCTTTCCATGCGTCAGCCGACAAGAGTTGTGGCGGGAACGGGATATGACAGCTGCCGCACTCCTGCTGGTATTGCGTTGGCGCTTGGGCGATCCAATTGCCCCGAATATCCGCATTCGCTACCGTGGTTGTCACGGTGGCTGCAAGAGCGAGTGGGATCGAGAGAAGATGCGTCGAACGGCTCATGGCTTTTGCTCCTTTACGTTCCTAAAAGAAACGCGATGAAATCGGCCCTTTCTGCCGCAGTGCATTCACGACCGACGACCTCTGTGCAGTTACGGTGAAACCATTTGGCTACTTTGCGCGGGTTCGTGAACCGTTCCGGGTTGGCGCGCGGGGCAAGCGGTGCGATCGTCTTACCCGTGATGACGTGCCTGCCCTCTTGAACGGGGTTTTCAGTATGGCAGGAGCTGCACGATGGCATGCGGTCGTTCTGAGCAAATCGTTTGCGAAAGAAAGCGCCGCCCCTTTGGGGATCCGGACGGAATTGCGGGTCTTGGCGCTGCGCCTCGGCGGTGAACGCGGTGAGAAAATCGCTCGGCGTCTGTAGCTCTTGGCCATAAGATCCGAAGCCGTTCGCCAGAAGCGCGATCATGGCGACAACATGTTTGGGTTTCATATGCTTCTCCCAGAAGACAGACGCTCGAATTGTGGAGGGACAAACTGAACGCGGGCTGAACGCCCTGTTCAGGTAGTGTTCACCCGTTGCGGCATACTATCGGCGTGTGTTCAACGAAAAGGAGAGAGGAAAAACCATGCGCAGTCGTTATCTTTTGGGCGCAATCGCTGTGGCAGTGCTCTCTGTTGGCATGACCCAGTGGAACAGCGACGGGTTGGGAGTCACGCTTGCTTACGCTTCCAAAAAAGCCGAACGGGTGCAGATGCTCGAGGCGATTCAACGCGGCGAGCTGATGCCGTTCGAAACGATCCTCACCAAGGTGCGGGAAGAGCTCGGCGGCCATCTCGTCGAAGTGGAGCTCGAAGACCAAGGCTGGTCACCGTCTGGCTGGGTCTATGAGGTGAAATGGCTGACTACCGACGGGCAGCTCATCAAGCGCTACTATGACGCCCAAAGTGGGGCGTTGCTCCGCGATAAGACCAAGTCCGTCAGAAAGGAATGGAAGCGCAGTGAAGAATGGAAGCACGATGCGCAGCGTCAATGAGCTAGGTAACCAAGATGCGCGTTTTGGTGGTCGAGGACGAACCCAGTTTGCGGGCACAGCTGGTCAAAACGTTACACGAGGCGTCGTTCGACGTCGATGGCGCGGCAACGGCAAACGAAGCGGACCTCTGGGTGCGGCAAGGGATACACGACCTGATCGTGCTCGATTTGGGCTTACCCGGCCGCGATGGACTCACGCTTCTCAAGGGGTGGCGCGCTGCGGGGGTGATGCTGCCAGTGCTGATTCTGACCGCGCGTGATGCCTGGTACGAAAAAGTGGATGGGATCGAAGCTGGTGCCGATGATTACCTTACCAAACCGTATCATCCCGCTGAACTGGTGGCGCGGGTGCGCGCCTTGTTGCGGCGCGCCACCGGCGAGGCCAGAGGGGTGATTCGGTGTGGCGATCTGGCGATCGATCTCATCGCCGGCCAAGTGACCCGAAACGGAACACCGATCGGCTTGACTGCGAAAGAGTGGTCGCTCCTCGAAGGGTTGGTGACTCGTGCTGGGCGTATCGTCAGCAAGGATTTTCTCCGGGAACGGCTTTACAGCGACGGCGAGGATCCCGAATCGAACACCGTCGAGGTCTTTGTCGCGCGGTTGCGACGAAAATTACCCGAACTGCCAATCGTCACCGAACGGGGAATGGGTTACCGGGTCACCTTGCCCAAGGGTGATCCGGAAAAGGGAGTGTGACCAACGTGACCATGTTGCGGTCGTTGCGCTGGCAGTGGTTTGTGGTGGCGATGGTCGTCACTGGGGTGACGATCGCCATGCTGGCCAAGTGGCTCCAGTATGAATTCCATGACCATTTGGAGGAACAGCAAGTCGCCGAATTGACCTTCCAGCTCGATGCCGTTACAGCCAATTTGCCCGAATTGGCGAAAAGCGCCCCGCTTGACCTTCCGGAACGGGTTGCCGAACGACTTGCCGACCCACGCTGGCGTCGCCCCTATTCGGGATGGTATTGGCAAGTCGAGCGGCTGGATCGAACGGACGCCGTGTGGTCGTCGCGGTCGCTGTGGGATTTCCGTCTGGCGTTCCCTGAGCGGGCTGACTGGGGGAAAGGGTCCCCGGTACTGTTGCGGGATCTCGCTGGCCCAGACGGACAAAAGCTTTTGGCACTGGTTCGTGTGGTTCGCTGGGAGGAGGAAGCGGGCCAGTTGTGGCGGGTGACCGTTGCTCGGGATCAGGCGCAGCTTCAAGCGATCGACGAGGAGTTTCGACAAGAGTTGTGGACGATTCTGGCTGGTGTCGTGGTGGTCTTGCTTGCCGGTGGCTTGGTGCAATGGGGGTTAGGGGTGCGACCATTGCGGCGGCTCGAACGCGCGCTCACTGCAGTAGAACGGGGCGAAGCGCACTTCGTTGCGGGGTCGTACCCCACGGAGCTCGCGTCCGTGGTCGCGACGTTCAACGCGTTGCTTCGGACCTTACGCGAGCAGAGTGAGACCGGGCGTCGCCAGACTGGGCAGTTGGCGCACGCGTTGAAGACGCCGTTGGCGGCGATCTTGCAGATTGCTCGGCAAGAGGCAAAACAGCCGTGGGCAGACGAAATCGTGGCGCAGGCAGAGTTGGCGCACGCCCACGTCCGCCATTATCTCGCGCTTGCCCGGGCGGAAGCGAGCCGCGGCGCATTGGGCAAGCGGTGCGATCTGGCCGAAGTACTCGAACGGATCGTAGCGGCGATGACGACGATTTTTGCGGAAAAAGCGCTGCAGTGGTCTTGCGATTGGCCTGCCCATTGCCAGGTAGTGGGCGATGCGCGTGACGTGACAGAGCTACTGGGAAATCTCTTGGAGAACGCGGCACGGCACGCCCGAGCCCGAGTCGGGGTTCGCGTCGTTCCAGAGGTCGTGCAGGGGCATTCGGGCTGGCGGATCGAGATCGAAGACGACGGCCCAGGCTTCGAGGGTGCGCACGAATCGTCAGGGTCGATGGGAGCCTGCGCGTCGGTGGAAGCAGCGAACGCGTCTGACGCGTCGTTGTTGCCGCAAGCCGGTCTGGGTTTGCACGTTGCGCAAACCATCGTCCGCGCCTTGGGAGGGTCGATCGCGTGGCTCGGCAGTGAGCGCTATGGGGGCGCACGGGTTTCGCTCTTCCTTCCCAGTCGATTCGTCGCCGAAAGCCATTGACAGCACAGCACCTTTTCCGTTATGATCTCGCTCTTTCTAGAAGAGGCTGCGCCCGCGGCCAAACAAGAGACAGTCAGAGGATGCACATGAAAACCTTTTCCGCCAAACCGCATGAAGTGAAGCGCGACTGGTACGTCGTGGATGCGTCCGGCAAGGTTTTGGGGCGTTTGGCCTCGGAAATCGCACGGCGCCTTCGCGGCAAGCACAAGTCGATCTATACCCCGCACGTCGATACCGGTGACTATATCGTCGTGGTGAACGTCGATAAGATCCGCGTCACGGGGAACAAGGCAAAAGACAAGAAGTACTATCGCCATTCGGGCTACCCCGGTGGGCTGTACGAAACCACGTTCGAAAAGCTTCTGGCCAAGCATCCGGAGCGGGTGCTGGAAAAAGCGGTCAAAGGGATGTTGCCAAAAGGGCCGCTTGGGTACCGGATGATCAAAAAGTTGAAGTGCTACGCAGGGCCGGAGCATCCGCACGCTGCGCAGCAACCGAAACCGCTCGATATCTGAGGAGCGCATGATGGCGGTCAATCAAAATTACGGAACCGGGCGTCGCAAAGAAGCAGTGGCGCGCGTCTTTCTGAAGCCGGGTAAAGGCAGCATCGTCGTGAACGGTAAGCCGGTCGATAGCTACTTCTCGCGGGAAACCGCGCGCATGATCGTGCGTCAGCCGCTCGAGCTCTTGGGCGTTACCGAGCAGTTCGATTTCACCATCACCGTGAAAGGTGGCGGTGAGTCGGGGCAAGCCGGTGCGGTGCGTCATGGGATCACCCGCGCGTTGATCGACTACAATCCGGAGTGGAAAGCGCAATTGCGCGCAGCCGGGTTCGTGACCCGCGACGCTCGTGAGGTCGAACGCAAGAAAGTGGGTCTCAAGAAAGCCCGCCGCGCCGAGCAGTACTCGAAGCGGTAAGCAAAAGATCTTTTCCAGACGAAAAAGCCACCTTGCGGTGGCTTTTTTGTTATCCTGTCACCAGACAATCAAGCAAGGAGTGACGATGATTCGCGTCGGTATCGTGGGGGGAACCGGTTACACGGGAGTCGAACTGCTGCGGCTGCTGGTTGGTCATCCGAATGTCACGTTGCATGCGATCACTTCGCGCGGCGAAGCGGGAACCCCGGTGGCGCAGCTCTTTCCGTCGCTGCGCGGACGGGTCGATCTGGCGTTTTCCCACCCGGACGAAGCACCGCTCGATGCCTGTGACGTCGTGTTTTTTGCGACGCCGAACGGAATCGCGATGCACGAGGCGCCAAAGCTCCTCGCGAAAGGGGTTCGGGTGATCGATCTCGCTGCGGACTTTCGCTTACGTGACGTCGCGGTTTGGGAACGCTGGTACGGGATGCGGCACGCTTCACCTGAATGGGTGGCGAAAGCGGTCTATGGGCTACCTGAGCTCTTCCGTGACGAAATTCGTACCGCACAGCTCGTGGCCAATCCTGGCTGTTATCCCACTGCGGTGCAGCTTGGCCTTGCCCCGCTCGTCAAAGCGCAGGTGGTGCGCTGCGAAGGGTTGATCGCCGATTGCAAATCGGGCGTTTCGGGCGCCGGACGTAAAGCGGAGGTGCATACCCTTTTTGCGGAAGCCAGTGACAATTTCAAAGCCTACGGTGTTGCCGGGCATCGCCACCAACCCGAAATCGTCCAGGGGTTGGCCCGTCTGGCCGGAACAGATGTCGAGCTCACGTTCGTGCCCCATCTCACCCCGATGATTCGCGGCATCCATGCCACCCTCTACGCGGAACTCACTACGGAAGTCGACCTCCAGGCGCTGTACGAAACGTTCTATCGCGAAGAGCCGTTTGTCGACGTTCTGCCCAGTGGGGCGCATCCCGAAACCCGTTCCGTACGCGCGGCGAACCTCTGCCGCATCGCGGTCCATCGCCCCGGTAACGGTCGCCGCGTGGTGGTTCTCTCAGTGATCGACAATTTGGTGAAAGGGGCCGCGGGGCAAGCGGTACAGAACATGAATCTGATGTTCGGTTTGCCGGAGACGACGGGGCTCATGCAGGTGCCGGTCAGCCCGTAAGGGGGTTGCAATTTTCCGACTAAAACGCTAAGTTATTGCTATCGGTACGAACAAGGAGTGACCCAATGAGCGAAGCAGTCGTCGACGATGTTCTGGTATTTACGGATGCCGCTGCCGCAAAAGTGCGCGAGCTGATCGAAGAGGAAGGTAACCCCAATCTGAAGTTACGCGTATTCATCACCGGTGGCGGGTGTTCCGGTTTTCAGTATGGATTCACCTTCGACGAGGAAGTGGCGGACGACGATACGGTGGTCGAAAAAGGCGGCGTGACGTTGCTGATCGACTCGATGAGCTACCAATATCTGGTGGGTGCCGAAATCGACTACGTCGAAGACATCAACGGTGCGCAATTCGTGATTCGCAACCCCAACGCGGTGACGACCTGCGGCTGTGGGTCGTCGTTTTCTGTCTGAATCGCGAGACCGCCGAACAGTGAACCGCCCCAAAGGGGCGGTTTTTTTGTGGTACGATGTGACGTTGACGTTAACGTAACAAAGGAGGAGCCGATGTTGATTTCGGATCGCGTTTTCGTGATCACCGGTGCCGCGTCGGGGTTGGGCGCAGCGACGGCCCAAGCCGCGGTGGCGCAGGGCGCCAAAGTGGTGTTGCTCGATCGCGATGCGAAAAAAGGGGCGGCGGTTGCCGGGCAACTGGGTGCCGCTGCGCGCTTTTGCCCGTGTGACGTCACCGACGAAACCTCGGTGCGGGAGGCGCTCGAGGCGGGCGTGGCAGCGTTTGGACGCATCGATGTCTTGGTGAACTGCGCCGGGGTTGCACCGGCGGAAAAATTGGTGGGTCGCGAAGGACCACACGCGCTCGTTTCTTTCGAACGCACGATTGCGATCAACCTGACCGGTACCTTCAACACGATGCGGCTTGCGGCAGCGCGGATGATCGGCAACGAGCCCAACGAACACGGCGAGCGCGGGGTGATCGTCAATACGGCGTCGATCGCAGCGTTCGAAGGGCAGATCGGTCAAATTGCGTATGCCGCGTCGAAAGGAGGGATCGTTGCGATGACATTGCCGGCAGCGCGGGAGTTGGCGCGGCACGGGGTGCGGGTGATGACCATTGCGCCCGGGATCATGGAGACCCCAATGCTCCTGGGGATGCCGCAAGAGGTGCAGCAGTCGCTGCACGCGATGGTCCCTTTCCCGCAGCGCATGGGCAAACCGGCCGAATATGCCGCGCTGGTGTTGCACATCGTGAGCAATCCGTATCTCAACGGTGAGACCATTCGCCTCGACGGCGCAATCCGGATGAGCGCGAAGTAAGGTGTGACCGGGGCGCGCCGATCCTACCGGCTGCGGAGTGCCCGGTGCAGGTGCCCGCAGCAAGGACGGGTCATCGGGTACAATCGCCACTTACGCCCGCGCGTGTGGCGCAATCCCGTCCGTTCATGAACGAAACCGCTAAAACCCAAGAGACCTGTTACCACTGTGGTTTGCCGATTCCCCCGGAAAGTCATTACTGGGTGACGATCGACGGCACGCCCCGGCGGATGTGCTGCGCCGGGTGTGAAGCCGTTGCCAACGCGATCGTTGCGGCGGGATTGACCAACTACTATCGCCATCGGGACGCGATGCCGGAGCCGGTGCGCGAAGCGTTGCCGGATGTCCTGAAAACCTTGGAGACGTTCGACGCGCCGGAGCTGGTCGAACAGCTTTCCCGTCCCGCGTCCCCTCATGAGCGCGAAGTTTCACTGATTCTCGAAGGGATTACCTGCGCCGCGTGTGTCTGGCTCAACGAACAGCATCTGCGGCGCCAAAAAGGGGTGACGCACGTCGAGATCAACTACGCAACCCGACGCGCGCTCGTGCGCTGGAACCCGGATGAGACGTCGCTTTCGCGGATTCTGCAGGCGGTTGCAGAGATCGGCTACCGCGCCTATCCATTCGATCCCCAAACGAGCGAAGCGGTAGCCCAGCGCGAGCGACGTGCGATGCTCTGGCGGGTTTTCGTGGCGGGCTTCGCGTCGATGCAGGTGATGATGTATCTGGTGCCCACCTACCTCGCAGGCGACGGCGAGATGGATCCCAGCTACCGTCAGCTCTTTTATTGGGCTTCGTTCCTGCTGACCCTTCCCGTAATGTTCTACTCGTGCGGCCCCTTTTATCGCAACGCGTGGCGTGATCTCAAGCAGCGTCGCATCGGAATGGACGTACCGGTCGCGCTCGGGCTGCTGATCGCGTTCGGCGCCAGTGTTTTCGGGATGCTCACGGGCTATGCCGACGTCTATTTCGATTCGGTGAGCATGTTCGCCTTTTTCTTGCTAACGGGCCGCTATTTCGAAATGGCGGCGCGCCAGCGTGCGGTCCGCGGGCTCGATGAACTGGCGCGCGCGCTGCCTGCGGTGGCCGAGCGGTGGAACGCCGAAACGCAAACGTTCGAGGTCGTGCCGGCGGTCCGCCTCACCGCTGGGGATCGTATCCGCGTCAAACCGGGCGAAGTCTTTCCCGCGGATGGCGTGATGGTCGAAGGAGAAAGTGACGCCATCGAGGCGATTCTGACCGGGGAGAGCCGTCCCGTGCCGAAACGGGTCGGGGACGAAGTAATCGGCGGCAGCGTCAATGGCAGCGGCGTGGTCGTGGTCGAAGTGACCCATGTCGGCGAAGCGTCCCGTCTGGCGAGTATTCGTCGGTTGGTCGAACGGGCGCAAAGCGAACGCCCCCGCATCGCGTCCGAAGCCGATCGACTTGCGGGACGTTTCGTGGGTACCGTGTTGGCGTTGGCCGTGGCCACTGCGCTCTTTTGGGCCTGGTGGGCGCCAGAAAAGATCGTACCCACGGTGGTTGCCGTGTTGATCGTGGCATGTCCCTGCGCGTTGGCGTTGGCGACACCGGCTGCAGTCACCGCTGCAACCGATGCGCTGTTGCGGCGTGGCGTTTTGGTCACGCGTGGTCATGTTTTGGAGACCGCAGCGCGTATGACCGACTGCATCTTCGACAAAACGGGGACGCTCACCGAAGGAGAGCCCGCGCTACGATCGGTGCGGTTGTTGGATCCTGCCCGCTGCGATGAAACGCAGGCACTTGCGTTGGCGGTCGCACTCGAAGCGGGAAGCAACCACCCGATCGCGCGTGCGTTGCGGCGCGCAGTTCCGGCTGACGTGGAAACAAAGCAACGGCACGCTGTGGTCGCGTTGCGGCACGAAACTGGCGGTGGGCTCTCCGCGTCGATCGGCGGGCGGCAGGTTGCGCTGGGTCGGCCGGCATGGGTCGAAGCGACGTTGGGGATCGCCCCGTTGTCGTCTTACGCTCAGGAATGGGCGGATGGGCAGACGTCAGAGACCGTCGTCGCGCTTGCCGACGAAGCCGGTTGGCTCGCCCTCTTTTTCCTCGAAGACCGGTTGCGACCGGAGGCGCCTAAGGTGATCTCCCGGTTCGTCCAGGCGGGGGTGACGCCCCACCTCTATTCGGGGGACCGTGCACCGGCGGTAGCTGCGGTCGCGCAAGCGGTCGGAATTGCCGATGCCGAGGGGGATCTTTTGCCGGAAACCAAACACGAACGCCTGCTTGCGCTGCGTGCGCAGGGGGCGGTCGTCGGGATGGTCGGAGACGGTGTCAATGACGCGCCGGTGCTTGCCGCAGCCGATGTCGGTATCGCGATGGGAAGCGGCGCCGATCTGACCCGCCATCATGCCGACGTGATTCTGGTGCGGGATTCGCTTTGGGGTGTGTGGCTGCTTTATCGGCAGGCGAAACGAACGCTTGCGATCATTCGGCAAAATTTGCGCTGGTCGTTCGGGTACAATCTCGTGGCGATACCGCTGGCGATGGCGGGCTGGGTGACCCCGTGGCTTGCGGGAATCGGCATGGCGGTCAGTTCTTTGCTCGTCGTGCTCAATGCACTGCGCCTACAGCGGCTTCCGGTCGATCCGGAACAAGGGGTGTGAGGTGGAACTCGAAATCTTGTACCTGTTGATCCCGCTTTCGCTGGTTTTGGTGGTGGTCATCGGAGGGGTCTTCTGGTGGGCGGTAAAACGTGGCCAGTTCGACGACCTCGAGGGGCCGGCCTACCAAATCCTTTTCGACGAGGAACCCACCAAACCGGAAAGCCGTCCAGACGCAGCGGCGCGCGAGACGAAAAAATGAACCTCTGTTGACCTGCGTCAAAGAACCGCAAAGGCGTTACGGATATAATGTTTCTGCGGTTCGCGCAACGTGGCGGCCGTTGGGTTTCTTGTCTCTCTGTTGGGGTTGGGGGTGCGAACGATTCGCACCCTTTTTTTTATCTGGAGTTTCAAATTCCCTGAAGGCAACACCCGAATCGCTTTGTTACAATCAGAACGCTTTGTTGATTTAGGTCAAAACTTCTTTTTGCAATCGGTGTATCCTAATGGGTGGCGGCATTGACGCCGGTGTTTTGGGTATCTCTGGATAGGAGAGGTCTTATGGAAGCGCAAACGACTTATAACTACAAAGTCGTGCGCCAGTTCGCCATCATGGCGGTGATCTGGGGCATCGTGGGGATGGCTGTGGGGGTGCTTATCGCCTCCCAGCTCGTTTGGCCGCAGCTCAACTTTACCGAGCTCGGTGAGTGGTTCCACTTCGGTCGCTTGCGGCCGTTGCATACCAACGCCGTGATCTTCGCTTTCGGCGGGTGTGCGCTCTTTGCTACGTCGTACTACGTGGTGCAGCGTACCTGCCATACGTCGCTTTTCGCGCCCGCGTTGGCCACCTTTACCTTCTGGGGCTGGCAAGTGGTCATTCTGCTTGCGGCGATCACTTTGCCGCTCGGGATCACCACAGGTAAGGAGTACGCCGAACTCGAATGGCCAATCGACATTCTAATCACGTTGATTTGGGTCGCGTACGCGATCGTCTTCTTTGGAACCATTGCGAAGCGCAAGACCAGCCACATCTATGTCGCGAACTGGTTCTACGGCGCGTTCATCATCGCGGTCGCGTTGCTCCACATCGTCAATAGCGGCGAAATGCCAGTGTCGCTGTGGAAATCCTATTCGTTCTATGCGGGTGCGCAGGACGCGATGGTGCAATGGTGGTACGGCCACAACGCCGTGGGCTTCTACCTCACCGCGGCGTTCCTTGGGATGATGTACTACTTCGTCCCGAAACAGGCGGGTCGTCCGGTCTATTCGTACCGCCTTTCGGTGGTGCACTTCTGGGCGCTCATCTTTACCTATATGTGGGCCGGTCCGCACCACCTTCACTACACCGCGTTGCCGGATTGGACTCAGTCGCTGGGGATGCTCTTCTCGTTGATTCTCCTGGCACCGTCCTGGGGCGGGATGATCAACGGGATCATGACCCTCTCGGGTGTCTGGTACAAATTGCGTGACGACCCGATCCTCAAGTTCCTGATCGTTTCGCTCTCGTTCTACGGGATGAGCACGTTCGAAGGGCCGATGATGTCGGTGAAGACGGTGAATGCACTTTCGCACTACACCGACTGGACCGTCGGTCACGTCCACTCCGGCGCGCTCGGCTGGGTGGGGATGGTCTCGATCGGCTCGCTCTACTACCTGATCCCGCGGCTCTACGGCAAGACCGAAATGTGGTCGAAAGAGCTCGTCACGCTCCACTTCTGGATCGCGACGATCGGGATCGTGCTCTACATCGCGTCGATGTGGATCTCCGGCGTGATGCAGGGGTTGATGTGGCGCGCGACCAACGCCGACGGTACGCTCACGTACGCGTTCATCGAATCGGTGAAAGCCTCTTATCCGTTCTGGGCGATTCGTGCGTTGGGTGGTCTTCTCTATGTCACTGGCATGGTGATCATGCTCTACAACGTGGTGAAGACGATTGCCGGTGCCCAGCCGGTGGAAGAGCGCATCCTGCCGGCCCCTGCTGCAGCGCACTGATCGGTTGAGGAGAAAAAAATGGCTCATTCGAAACACGACATCATCGAGCGCAGTCTGCCGCTTCTGATCATCTTCACGTTGATCGCGGTAAGTATCGGCGGTTTGGTTGAGATCGTGCCGCTCTTCTTCCAGCACTCGACCACCAAGCCGATTGACCGGGACGGCAAACCGCTCGACGTCAAACCTTATGACGCGTTGCGGCTCACTGGGCGCGATATCTACATCCGCGAAGGGTGCTACAACTGCCATTCGCAGATGGTGCGTCCGTTCCGTGCCGAAACCGAACGGTATGGCCACTATTCGGTCGCGGGCGAGTACATCTATGACCGCCCGTTCCAATGGGGTTCGAAGCGGACGGGCCCCGACCTGCATCGCGTTGGCGGGCGCTATTCGGATGAATGGCACCGCGCCCACCTCAACAACCCGCGGGACGTCGTGCCCGAATCGAACATGCCGGCGTTTCCGTGGCTGAACCGCCCGATCAAGCAGAGCGACATCGACACGATCCAAGCGAAGATGCGGGCGCTGCAAAAGCTCGGGCATCCTTACACGGAAGAGGAGATTGCCAACGCGCCGAAGATGCTCGAAGGCAAGACCGAAATGGACGCGGTGATCGCCTACCTCCAAGGGTTGGGTCGGGCGCTCTCCAACTTCCAATGACGGCAATGAGGCAAGGGAGCTGAGCCGATGGATCTCAATGATTGGCGCGCGTTGGTGACCGTATTGGCGTTCGTCTGCTTCTTGGCGATCGTCGCGTGGGCGTACAGTAGTCGCGCCAAAAAGGGGTTCGACGAAGCGGCTCAGATCCCTTTCCTCGACGAACCGGGTGAACGTCATAACGAGAGAGGATCGAATCATGGCTGATTTCATCAGTCCCTTCTGGGATATGTACGTGAAGGTGCTGGTGGCGCTGTCGCTGCTCTTCTGCGTCTTCGTGATCGCAACGAACATGCGCGCTACCGGCAAGGTTGGGGAATTGCAACCCCATAGCTGGGACGAAAACCTGCAAGAGTGGAACAATCCGCTCCCGCGCTGGTGGATGTATCTCTTCTGGTTGACGGTGATCTTCGCGATCGTCTATCTGGTGATCTACCCGGGTTTTGGGAGCTTCAAGGGGATCGCGGGGTGGAGTTCCGTCGGCCAGTGGGAAAAAGAGATGAAGGCAGCAGAAGAAAAGTATGGCCCGCTCTATGCCAAGTATCGCAATATGGACGTTAAAGCGATTGCGGCTGACCCTGAAGCGATGGGGATGGGTAAGCGCCTGTTCCAGACCTACTGCATGCAGTGCCACGGGGCCGACGCACGCGGCGCGAAAGGTTTCCCCAACCTCACCGACAACGACTGGTTGGGTGGTGACGGCTCTCCTGATTACATCAAGGCGACCATTACCAATGGCCGTATGGGGGTGATGCCGCCGTTCCCGCAGTTGGGTGAGGAGGGGGCGAAAAATGTCGCGCACTATGTCCGCTCCCTCTCGGGGCTTGCGCACGACGCGACTCGTGCGCAACTAGGGTCGAAAATTTTTGCCGAAAACTGCGCTGCGTGTCATGGTCCCGACGGGAAAGGTAACCCTGTGATCGGTGCGCCCAACTTGACCGACAATATCTGGCTCTACAGCTCGTCCGAAACGCAGATCATGAGCAACGTGATGAACGGTCTGAACAACCGGATGCCGGCTTTCGGCGAATTCCTCGGACAAGACAAAGTCCACCTCTTGACGGCGTACGTCTGGAGCCTCAGCCACAAGTGATCCTGCTGGGCGCTGCCTCCGGGCAGCGCCGGCAGGTGCATTGTTTCCAACCCCAAGGTTTTACTGCGATTTCGGTCGCAGTTAGAGAAAATAAGTAAAGAAGGAAATAATGATGGGTCTAGAAACGGAAAACCCGCAAACCGGGGAACCTCGCTCGACCTCAAGCAAAGCGCCTACCGCGCAAGCAGGTGGCTCTGCTTCATCTTACCCACAACCTGCGCGCAACGATCAACGCGCACAGACAGAAAACGAAGCGCAATCGCTCTACGCGAAACACAAAAAACTCTATGTCCGCTCGACGAGCGGCACATTCCAAAAGTGGCGGTGGTTCTTCGTTTTCCTCACGCAGGCGATCTTCTACGGCTTACCGTGGCTGGACTGGAATGGCCGTCAGGCGGTGCTTTTTCACCTGGTCGAACGGAAGTTTTACCTCTTCGGCTGGGTTTTTTGGCCGCAAGACGTCTTCTTCTTGGCCATTATCTTGATCCTTTCGGCGTATGCGCTTTTTTTCTTCACGACGATCGCCGGGCGGCTTTGGTGTGGTTACACCTGTCCGCAGACGGTCTACACCGAAATCTTCATGTGGTTCGAAGAGAGAATCGAAGGGGACCACATCAAACGGGGCAAACTCGACCAGGCTCCGTGGAACGCCGAAAAGATCCTTCGGCGCGGTGCGAAATATCTGATTTGGATTCTCTTTTCGTTATGGACGGGCTTTACGCTCGTGATGTACTTCACACCGCGTCAAGAGCTGTTGGCAGAGCTGGCAACACTCAGTTTTGGTCCGTGGGAGTGGTTCTGGATCTTTTTCTACGCCGGGTTCACCTATTTGCTCGCGGGCGTGCTGCGGGAACAAGTCTGTAAATATATGTGTCCATACGCCCGTTTCCAGGGCGTGATGTTCGATCCCGATACGTTGATCATCACTTACGATGAAGAGCGGGGTGAGCCACGCGGCCCACGGAAGAAGGGGGTCGATCCTCGATCGATCGGTAAGGGAGACTGTATCGACTGCGGGATTTGCGTCCAGGTTTGCCCAACGGGTATCGATATCCGCAATGGTCTGCAATATGAGTGCATCGGATGCGCCGCGTGCATCGACGCGTGCAACGAGGTGATGGACAAGATGGGGTATCCGCGCGGTTTGATTCGGTACAGTACCGAAAACGCCATGATCCACCACTGGAGCCGGGAGCAGGCGTGGCGTCGGGTTTTGCGGCCTCGCGTGCTGGTTTACGGTGTTTTGCTCGCGCTCTTTACGGGTATCCTGTTCTATAAGATCGCGACCCGCCCGGATGTTCGGGTAGACGTGCTGCGTGACCGTGCGGCGCTTTCGCGCGAGTTGCCGGGAGGGTGGATCGAGAACGTCTACACGCTGCGGTTGATGAACATGGCCGAGCGGCCACGGCAGTACACCATTTCGGTGAGTGGAATTCCGGGCATGAAACTGGAAGGCCCCACAACGGTCGCGATGCCCGCTGCGGCGACCGAATCGATCGTTGTTTCGGTGCAGGTGCCTGCGCAAGCGGTGAAACCGGGTCGTTACGATATCCTGTTCGAAATCCGTGTGGCGGACGAACCCGAAAATGTCACGCGTGAGCACGCAACCTTCTTGGTGACGGAGTAACGCTGCAATGAGCCGACCTGACACCAAAGGAACGCCTTGGTACAAGCAACGGTGGCCGTGGTTGCTGATGGCGCCACCGCTCGTGGCTGTCATCGCAGGGTTTTACACCTTGAAATTGGCGATCCAGAGTTGGGACGGATTGGTGTCGGACGATTACTACAAAGAAGGGTTGGCGATTCAACAGCGGATCGATCGTACTGCAAAGGCGGCTGAACTGGGTCTTGCCGCGTGGGTGCAATGGAACGATGGGCGTTTGACCCTATGGTTCGACCCGGCGCGTCTCAAGATCGATCCGCCGCATCTCATTACCGTGCGTTTCGTTCATCCGACGCAGAGCGGGAAAGACCAGCAGCTCAACCTGGTGCTCGATCAGGGACGCTACTGGGCCCCGCTCGCGTTGCCGACGATGGGGCGTTGGCACGTGATCATCGAAGACGAGTCCCGCCAGTGGCGACTGAGCGGAACCATTGTTGTCCCGACAGAGAGAGAGGAGCTCATCCAACCCATTGTTCCCAAAGAGTAAAGGAGGGTATCATGTCTGACGCACTGCGGGAGTTCTTCACCACCGATATCGGGTTGTTGAGCCTCTTTACGATAAGTTTTGTAATTGTGATGGCGAGCTTCATCTATCGTTTCGTCAAGCGGCATATGAACGACAAACCGGAAGCGTAACGAAAGACAAGCTGAGTCACGGACGCACGTACCGTGCACTACAAGGCCTTCCTTGTTCCGCAAGGAAGGCCTTGTTTTCGAGCGGATCCAGCGCGATCTGTTGCTGGTTAGCGATAGACCAGTACCGGCAGTTTGGTGTGCGAGAGGACCTTGTTCGTGACGCTCCCCAGAAGCAGTCGAGCGATGCCGCTGCGGCCATGGGACGCGATGAAGATGAGGTCGCAACCGTGCCGTTCCGCTGCGTCGATGATCGCATCGGCAGGGGCGTCGCTCACCACGGTATCGGTGTCTGCTTCGACTCCGGCCTCACTGGCCTTTTCCTTCGCTGAGTTGAGGATGGTGTTCGCTTCTTCTTGCGCGGCTTTACGAAACTGTTCGGGCGTGGTGGGGTCGATCAACGCCCCCTCGCCATAGACCGGAAGGGGAAAATCGGGTTGCGCATAGAAAAAGGTGATGCGGGCGTTGAGGGCTTTTGCGAACGCAACTGCCCGTTCGACCGCAGCAAGCGAGAGTTCGGAACCATCGGTGGGGACGAGAAGATGGCGAAACATGGCAAGGCTCCTTCCATTTGTGTTAGATTGAGCCATTATAGCCGAATGGTGAAAAGGGAAAGGGGAGTGCGGTGAAGACGCTCCAGTCGACGCCAGAACGGATGGCCGAAGTGCTCCACCACATGGCGGAGGAGAGTTGGGATCCGATCGGAATGAGCGCGCCGCTCCTTCATGCGCTGTTTGCTTGGGGTGCGCATCCGCTCGAGGCCAACGCGTTGTGGTGGCGCGCCGCCGAAGATAGCGCGCGGTGGCAGCAGTTCGTGTGGCAGCGTGTGCTTGGGGAAGCCGATGCGCCCCCACCGTTTCCGCCGGTTGCCGATGATACCCGCTGGGATCATCCCGCGTGGCAGACTCATCCATTCTGGGCTGGCTGGCAGCAGGCCTATTTGGGCGCAACGCGTCTCATGCAGGATGCCCTCTACGCGACACCGGGACTGAGCGAAAAGGAGCGCCGCCGAGCGGCGTTCTGGCATCGCACCTTTGCCAACGCGCTGGCGCCGACGAACTTTTTCTGGAGCAACCCAGAGGCGCAACGTCGCGCGTTGGCAACTAGCGGCGCATCGCTTTGGCAAGGCATGAAAAATTTCTGGGCCGATGTCGCTGCGGGACAGGTCCGGATGTCACGCACCGACGATTTTCGTGTCGGCGAGAACCTGGCGACCACCCCGGGGCAGGTGGTGGCCCGGAACGCGTTGGCCGAGGTGATTCGCTACCATCCGGCAACGCCCAATCAATACGCGCGGCCGCTCGTGATCGTTCCGCCGTGGATCAACAAGTTCTACATACTCGATTTGACACCGCAAAAAAGCCTGGTGCGCTTTTTGCGCGATGCGGGTTTCGACCTCTTCATCATCAGTTGGCGAAACCCCACTGCCGAAATGGCGGCGACCACTTTCGAGGAGTATTTGCGCTTGGGGATCGATTGTGCGGTGGAGACGGCACGGACCTTGAGTGGCAGCGACAAGGTCCAGGCAGTCGGCTATTGTCTGGGAGGAACGGCGCTGGCCAGTTACGCGGCCGCCAAGGGGGCGGAGCAGGGAAGCGAAACGCCGCTTGCCAGCGCGACGTTCTTTACGACCCTGGTCGATTTTTCTGCACCAGGGGATATCGAGGTATTCGTCGATCCCGGAACGGTACGCTATCTGTGCCACAAGATGCGGCTGACGGGGTATCTCGACGGCGCGGAGATGGCAGCAGCGTTTCGGTTGTTGCGCGCCAATTCGCTGATTTGGCATTACGTCGTGCACGGGTGGCTCTATGGCGAGGAGCCGTCGCCGTTCGACGTTCTTTACTGGAACATGGATACCACACGGATGCCAGCGGCGATGCACTGCTGGTATCTGCGCGAACTCTACCTGAAAAACCGCTTGGTACGTCCCGGTGCGTTGCAGTTGATGGGGCAGCCGATCGACCTACGGGCGATCACCGTGCCGGTCTACGCCGTGGGTGCGGAAGACGATCACATCGCGCCGTGGCGCCAGACCTATCAGTTGCTCAAACACGTGCGGGGCCCCAAACGGTACGTTTTGTCGAGTTCGGGGCATATCCTCGGTATCGTGAATCCGCCGAAGGATCCCCCCAAGCGCCACTACCGAGTGAGCGACTTTGCCATGCTCGTGCCGAAGGCCGAGGAGTGGTTTGCGGCGACCGACCCGCAGCCCAACAGTTGGTGGTCCGACTGGGTCCTTTGGTTACAACGGGAAGCTGGGGAGCGGAAAACGGCGGCGGATCCGGAAACCTGGCCCAACTTGGGTGCTGCGCCTGGGCGGTACGTCCATGAGTGACGAGGTGCATTCACCCACAAACGGGCGGGGACTTCCTTAGGGCGCGGTTGCGTTTGCCGGATCTGTGCGCTCTGGATAGAGGAGTTGGCGTAACCCTTCGCGATCCAACAGCACGATTTCGCGGCGATCCACGCGCAAATAGCCCGCTTCTTGAAACGCGGAAAGCGTACGCGAGACGGTCTCGAGTTTGAGCCCGAGGTACGATCCGATCTCTTCGCGGGTCATCCGAAGGCGAAACTGGTTGGGCGAGAACCCGCGGGTAGCGAAGCGCTGCGAGAGGTTGAGCAGAAACGCCGCAAGGCGCTCTTCGGCGCGCATCGAGCCCAGAAGGGTCATCACGCCCTGTTCGCGCACGATTTCGCGCGACAGCACTTTGTGGAACTGGGTCATCAACGCGGGAATCTCTTGCGCGAGCGCTTCGAGCTGCGCGTATTCGATCACGCAGACTTCACTGTCTTCGAGCGCAATCGCGGTGACCGCGTGGCGTCCGCTGCCGATGCCGTCGAGCCCGAGGAGCTCCCCGGTCATCTGAAACCCGGTGACCTGTTCGCGGCCGTCCGTGAGGGTGAGGACGGTTTTGAACGAGCCAAGGCGCACGGCATAGAGCGCTTCGAACGGGGCTTGGCTTTCGAACAGGGCTTGGTGGCGTTTCACCCGTTTGCGTACCGAGACCAGGGTGTCGAGCTTTTTGAGGTCGTTTGCCGGTAGCCCGACGGGTAGACAGAGCTCGACGAGGTTACATTGCGCGCAGGCGATGCGCAATTGTTCGGGTAGCGCCGCGGGTCGCATCGCGTTCTCCAGGGGTTGGGGTTTGTGGCCGCTCATTGAGGTGTGTCAAAGACAGTCGCACTTTTTTGTGCCATAGTATCGGATTGTGATCGAGTCCGCAAGGAGCGTGACCGTGAGCCAGTTTTCGCAAGCGGTGGTGTTCGACCCGGAGTTGATTCGCCGTTTCGACATCGCTGGGCCGCGTTACACCTCTTATCCGACTGCAGACCGTTTCGTCGAGGCGTTTGGCCCGGAGGCTTATGGGGAAGCATTGGCGAGTCGGGCCGTTGCCGGCGTACAGCGGCCGCTGTCGCTCTACGTCCATATTCCGTACTGCAACACCATCTGCTACTACTGTGCGTGCAACAAGATCATCACCAAAGACCATTCCCGCTCGTCGCGTTATCTCGATTACTTGGAACGGGAGATGGCGCTCGTCGACGAAAAACTCACGGGAAGCCGCACGGTTGCTCAGTTGCACTTCGGCGGCGGTACGCCAACCTTTTTGCACGAATCGGAAATGCGTCGGCTGTGGGCAGCGATCCGGCGCACCTTCACCTTGATCGAGCACGGGGAGTATTCGATCGAGGTCGACCCCCGAAAAGTGGGCCGTGAGCAGGTCTTTCTGTTACGCGAACTGGGGTTCAACCGCATGAGCATCGGGGTGCAGGATTTCGACCCGGTGGTGCAACGTGCGGTGAACCGCGTGCAGTCGCTCGAGGAGACGCAAGGGGTGCTCGAGGCTGCGCGTGCGGCGGGATTTCATTCGGTGAGTTTCGATCTGATCTATGGGTTACCGCATCAATCGGTCGCGCGCTTTGCGAAAACGCTCGACGCGGTGATCGCACTTGCGCCGGATCGGCTGTCGCTCTACAGTTACGCCCATCTGCCACGGCTCTTCATGCCGCAGCGCCGAATCGACGAAGCGACGTTACCCAGCGCAGCGGAAAAGTTGGCGATTCTCAAGATGGCGATCGAACGGCTGACCGACGCGGGGTATGTCTATATCGGGATGGATCACTTCGCGAAACCGGAAGACGAGTTGGCAGTGGCGCAGCGCGAAGGGCGGCTGCACCGCAATTTTCAGGGTTATTCGACGCACGCCGAATGCGATTTGGTCGCACTGGGAATTTCGGCGATCAGTAAGATCGGTCCGTACTACGCGCAAAACCACAAAACGGAAGAGCCTTATTACGACGCGCTCGACCGGGGTGAGTTGCCGACGTTGCGCGGGGTGGCGATGAGCCCGGACGATGTGTTGCGCCGTTCCATCATTCAAGCGTTGATGTGCCACTTCGAGCTTTCGATCGACGCGGTCGAAGAGGCGAATCTGATCGACTTCGCGCACTACTTTGCGCCGGAGTTGGCGGATTTGCGGGAAATGGAAGCAGCCGGCTTGGTGACGGTGAGCGACCGTTGGATTACCGTATTGCCGAAAGGGCGCCTTTTGGTGCGGGCGATCGCAATGGTCTTCGACCGGTACCTGCGCGCCGACCGCGAACGGACCCGTTATTCGAAAGTGATCTGAGCGGGGGGTGTGTTGGGTTCGGTCGGCGGTTATTTGGCGGTTTTTCTCATCGGCCTGTTGGGCGGTGTTCACTGCTTCGGCATGTGCGGCGGGATCGTCGGGGCGTTGTCGCTGCAGACGAACCCGGCCGCGGGTAGTGGCCCTGCGCGGTGGCTTTTGCACCTGACCTACAATCTGGCGCGGATCGCTACCTATACCGTGTTGGGTGCGGTGCTCGGCGGTTTGGGCGCGATTGCGACCGTACTCGAATCGGTGTTGCCCGTTCAATTGGGGCTCTACGTCGTGGCCAACTTGTTGTTGGTGGCGATGGGGCTCTATCTGTTGGGGCAGCCGCAGTGGTTGGCTCCGGTCGAACGGGTTGGGCAAGTTCTGTGGGTCCGGGTGCAGCCGCTCACCCACCGCCTCTTACCGGTCCGTTCCATTCCGCAGGCGGCGCTCCTTGGTGGGCTGTGGGGGTTTCTCCCCTGTGGCTTGGTCTATAGCGTGCTCGCTACAGCGTTGATGAGCGGTAGTGCCGAGCGTGGCGCGTTGGTGATGTTGGCGTTTGGGCTTGGGACGTTGCCCAATCTGCTGCTGGCTGGCTTGATGTTGCACCGTTTTCGGGGTTGGGTGCAGCATCCGTGGGCGCGGTGGGGCGCGGGGTTGGTCGTGGTCGCATTCGGGTTGTGGGGGCTGTGGCGGGCGCCGGAACTGGGCGGCGCGATCTGGCAAGGGGTGGTCTGCCATACGCCGTGATGAAACCGTTCGTGCGCTGCGCACGATCGGTGGCTGGGTTCGGACGGCTTTGCCCGTATAATTGCACACGGTTTTTTTAGCCACTAGGGAGTGATGTCATGGCGTTTGAACGCGTTTCCGCTGGCAAAGACGTGCCGAACGATGTCAATGTGATCATCGAAATTCCGGCGCAGGCCGACCCGATCAAGTTCGAAATCGACAAAGATAGCGACGCGATCTTCGTCGATCGCTTCATGGGGACGTCGATGCGGTATCCCCTCAACTATGGGTATATTCCCCATACCCTCTCTGACGACGGGGATCCGGTCGATGTGCTGGTGATGACGCCGTTTCCGGTTCCGCCGGGGGTGGTGATTCGCTGCCGCCCTGTCGGGATTCTGAAGATGGAGGATGAAAGCGGGGTCGATGCGAAGGTGATCGCGGTACCGGTAAGTAAATTGACGCCGCTCTACGACGCGATCCAGTCGCTCGATGATTTTCCCAAATTGATCCTTGAGCAGGTGAAGCACTTCTTCGAGCACTACAAGGATCTCGAACCGGGCAAGTGGGTGAAGGTCACGGGCTGGGGTGGCGTCGATGAGGCGAAAGCCGAGATCTTGAACGGCGTGAAAAACGCGGCGAAGTAAGGCGCATGAGCGGTCCCTTGCGGATTGCCGTCGCCCAATGCGATCCGGTCGTCGGCGATTTCGATGCGAACGTCGACCGGATCGTCGCCGCGGCTGAGGAGGCCGCGCAACAGGGCGCACACCTGCTGGTGACGCCGGAGTTGGCGCTGAGCGGTTACCCGCCGGAAGACCATCTGCTGCTGCCCGATTTCGCGCGGGCATGCGAACGGGCTTTCGCGACGCTCTGCGCGCGGCTACCGCGTTCCCTCGATGTGCTGGTCGGTTTGCCGCGCTGGCGCGAAAAGGGGTGCGAAAACGCAGCGGCGTGGATCCATGACGGTGCGTTGCTGGGATGGTACGCGAAACACCGCTTGCCCAATTCGTCGGTGTTCGACGAACACCGTTATTTCGTCCCGGGGGACGCGCCGCTTGTCGTCACCTGCCAAGGGGTTCGGGTTGCCGTCGCGATCTGCGAAGATCTCTGGCATCCCGAGCCACTCGCGGTGGCACAGCCGTTGGGTGTCGATCTGGTGGTGGCGTTGAACGCCTCTCCGTTCCACCTGGGCAAAGAGAAAGAGCGGGAGGCAGTGGCGCGCGCACGCGCCGAATCGTGTGGTGCAGGGGTCCTCTACGTCAATAGTGTAGGGGGGCAGGACGAACTGGTGTTCGACGGCGCGTCGTTCGCAGTTGCTGCCGACGGTTCTGTTGTCTGGCGCGCCCCGCAATTCGAGACGGTAACGGCGCTCTTGACCTGGGCGTCTGGCGGTTGGCAAACGGTTCCCGATTCGGCACCCCAGCTTGATGACGAGGATGTGCTCTATCGTGCGCTGACCAGTGCCGTGCGCGACTATGTGAGCAAAAATCGCTTCCGTGGCGCGGTCATCGGTCTTTCTGGCGGGATCGATTCTGCGCTGGTTGCTTGTTTGGCGGTGGGCGCGTTGGGCGCAGAACGGGTGCGGACGGTGATGATGCCGTCGCCCTATACGGCGGCAATGAGCTTGGAGGATGCGGCGCAACTCGCTCAGAATTTGGGGGTTCGGCATGAGGTGATTCCCATCGAACCCGCGATGGCAACGTTTGGTGCGTCGCTTGCGCCGCTCTTTGCCGGTTTGCCTGCGGATACCACTGAAGAGAACGTCCAGGCACGGATTCGCGGGTTGTTGTTGATGGCCATTTCCAACAAAACCGGTTCATTGGTGCTCACCACCGGAAACAAGAGCGAAATCGCAACGGGTTACTGCACGCTCTACGGCGATATGGCTGGGGGCTTTGCGGTACTCAAAGATGTCTACAAAACGTGGGTCTATCGTCTGGCGCGCTGGATCAACCGGGAACAGGAGGTGATCCCGTCGCGGATCATCGAGCGCCCACCATCCGCCGAACTGCGTCCGAACCAGGTGGACGAGGAGCGCTTGCCGCCTTACGCGGTACTGGACGCCATATTGACACGTTTCATCGAGGAGCGGCAGTCGGTAGCGGAGATCGTTGCTGCGGGTTTTGCGCCAGAGGTGGTCGATTCCGTGTTGCAGTTGCTGTTTACCAGCGAATACAAACGGCAGCAGGCACCTTTGGGGCCGCGGGTGACTCGGTGTGCGTTCGGTCGCGACTGGCGGCACCCGGTTACGTCCCATTTTCGGCCCCGAGCGGCCCAACCGTGATAAGGAGCAAGCGATGAAGAAGGTAGAGGCGGTGATCAAGCCGTTCAAGCTCGACGAGGTGCGCGAGGCGCTCTCCGAGGTGGGGGTGAACGGTTTGACGGTGACCGAAGTCAAGGGATTCGGGCGGCAAAAGGGGCACACCGAGCTTTATCGGGGTGCCGAATATGTGGTCGATTTCTTGCCGAAGGTGAAAGTCGAGGTGGTGGTGCCCGATGAGATGGTGGAGGCGGTGGTCGACGCGATCGTCAAAGCCGCGCGGACTGGCAAAATCGGCGATGGCAAGGTCTTTGTTTCCCCGGTGGAGCAAGTGATTCGGATTCGCACCGGCGAACTCAACGAATCGGCGATTTGATCGCGCGAGGTGGTGCGGTGCTACTCGGTGGCAGTGGGCGCGAAGTGGGTTTACCCGTCACGAAGTAAGCTTACCGGTTGGCGCTGGGGGCACGCAGGAGCACCAGCAACGCGCCACTTCCCCCTTGTCGGGGAGCCGCTTCGCAAAAAGCTAGGATCTCTTCGCGCCGGGTGAGCCATTGCCGCGAGAGGTGCTTCAAAACGCTCACGCCACCGGGTGAGCCGTACCCTTTTCCGTGAATGATCCGCACGCAGCGCTCCCCAGCGCGTAACGCCTCGGCAAGGAATGCGCTCATTGCAGTGCGCGCCTCTTCGCGGGTGAGGCCATGGAGGTCGAGCTGACGCCGAATGGTCCAACGGCCCCGCCGCATCTCCGTAATCATGCGCCGGGGAACCCCTGGCCGGAGGAAGAAGGTTTCGCTGTCGTGATCGAGCCAGTCGTCGAGCGTCAACGGCGACAAGAGCTCGGTTTTGATCTGCGCTTCGTCGCGTTCGCGTTGCCGCGGGGTCGGCGGCGGAAGCGGGCGCTCGAGCGTGACGCGATCTTGCGGCGGCAACGGCGCGACGCCGGTTTCGCGTAACCAGCGCTGCCACAGCCGGGCTTCAGCGGGCGAAAGCGCTGGGGATGGGGTTTGATCGGGCGCGGCCGTCGCTGCAGAATCCGCAGGGGAATTTTTGGCTTGTTGTGCTTGCGTGTTTTTGGTCGCTGCACGCGCGATCGCCGCTTGGGCCTTTTGGCGCCAGTAGCGGCGACGATCGGCGGGGGGCAGCGTGCCCGCTTCGACGAGCTGCTTCAGTTGATCCCGCCAATCACGCTTCGGTGGGGTCGCTCTGCTCATTTCCCAGTGGCGAGTGCGTCCAGGTACCGTTCGGCGTCGAGCGCGGCCATGCAACCAGTCCCCGCGCTGGTGATCGCTTGCCGGTAGACGTGGTCTTGAACGTCCCCAGCGGCAAAAACTCCTTCGATGCTGGTTGCG
Organism: Hydrogenophilus thermoluteolus; assembly: GCF_003574215.1. Classification (NCBI taxonomy): domain Bacteria; kingdom Pseudomonadati; phylum Pseudomonadota; class Hydrogenophilia; order Hydrogenophilales; family Hydrogenophilaceae; genus Hydrogenophilus; species Hydrogenophilus thermoluteolus. The sequence continues at coordinate 679,272 of NZ_AP018558.1, forward strand.
GTGGCATTCCCGTCACGACCGCCGCGCGTGACGATATAGCCATTTTCCATTTCGAGCTGCCCTTCGAAGAGCTGCGTGTTGGGTTGGTGGCCGATCGCCACGAAGACACCGTGGACGGCGAGTTCCTGCGTAGCGCCGCTGTCGCGGTGTTTGACACGGATTCCTGTGACTCCGGTGTCGTCGCCCAAGATTTCGTCGACGACATGGTTGAGCACCAATTCCACTTTTCCTTCGTCGACCCGTTTCATCAAGCGGTCGACGAGGATCTTTTCCGCTCGGAACTGGTCGCGTCGGTGGATCAAATAGACTTTGTTCGCAATATTGGCGAGGTAGAGCGCTTCTTCCACTGCGGTGTTGCCGCCGCCGATCACGCAGACGTCTTGCCCTTTGTAGAAGAAGCCGTCACAGGTGGCGCACGCGGAGACCCCGCGGCCTTTGAACGCTTCTTCCGAAGGCAGCCCCAGGTATTTCGCCGAGGCACCGGTGGCGATGATCAGCGCGTCACAGGTGTATGCACCGGCGTCACCAACGAGCCGGAACGGGCGTTCGGTGAGCACGGCGGTGTGGATGTGGTCGAAGACGATTTCGGTACCGAAGCGCCGAGCGTGCGCTTCGAAACGGGCCATCAGTTCCGGCCCTTGCACCCCGTCTGGGTCTGCGGGCCAGTTTTCGACGTCCGTGGTGGTCATCAGTTGTCCGCCCTGTTCGAGACCGGTGATCAACATCGGTTCGAGATTGGCGCGCGCGGCATAGATCGCTGCGGTGTATCCAGCGGGTCCCGATCCAAGGATGATCAAACGGCGGTGTTGTGCAGACATGGCGTACTCCTATTCGGTTGTGGTGAAGGGGATTTCGCTCATCGGCGGAGTGGGTTCGACGGCACGCGGCCCGACGTTCGCTTCGGCAACGGTGAGCGCCGTCATATTGACGATGCGCCGCACCGTCGAGGTGGCAGTAAGGATATGGACCGGCTTAAGCACCCCGAGCAACATCGGTCCGATTGCGATGCCGTTCCCAGCAGCGGTCTTGAGGAGATTGTACGCGATATTCGCGGCATCGATGTTGGGCAGCACCAAAAGGTTGGCTTCGCCGGTGAGTGTGGAGCGCGGCATGAGTTCCGCGCGCATCGTGGGGTCGAGTGCCAGGTCGCCGTGCATTTCCCCGTCCGCTTCCAGCCACGGCGCGATCTCGCGCAAGATTTTGAGGGCTTCGCGCATTTTCACGGCGCTTGCCGCGTCTGAAGAACCAAAGTTGGAGTGGGAGAGGAGCGCCGCTTTGGGTGTGATGCCGAAACGCATCATCTTGCGCGCGGCCATGCGGGTGATCGCGGCGATCTGTTCCGCGGTGGGGTCGTTGTTGATATGGGTATCCACCAAAAAGAGCTGGCGGTTCGGCAACAAAATGGCGTTCATCGCGGCGTAACAAGTGGCGCCGGGGCGTTTGCCGATCACTTGGTCGATGTAGTTGAGGTGCATCGTGGGCACGCCCCACGTACCGCAAATGAGTCCATGGACTTCCCAATGGCGCAGAAGCATCGCGCCGATCAGCGTATGCCGTCGCCGCATTTCGATCTTCGCCAATTGGGGTGTGACGCCGCGCCGCTCCATGATCTGGTGGTACTCTTGCCAGAGCGCGCGATAGCGCGGATCGTTTTCGACGTTGACCACTTCGTAGTCGACCCCTTCGCGCAGGCGCAGACCGAAGCGTTCGATGCGCTGCGCGATCACCGCGGGGCGGCCAATGAGCACCGGTCGCGCAATGCCTTCGTCGACCACCACTTGCGCGGCGCGCAACACGCGTTCTTCTTCGCCTTCGGCGTAGGCAATTTTCTTGAATTTCGCGCGTTTCGCGATCGCATAGACCGGTTTCATCAAGGTACCGGAGGCATAGACGAAGTTCTGGAGCCGTTCGCGATACGCGTCGAAATCCTCGATCGGGCGGGTCGCCACGCCGCTTGCGATCGCGGCTTGCGCGACCGCCGGGGCGATGGTGAGCATCAAACGGGGGTCGAACGGTTTGGGGATGAGGTAGTCGGGGCCGAAACGGAGTTTTTCCCCAGCGTAGGCCGCAGCGACCACTTCGTTCTCTTCGGCTTGCGCCAGTGCCGCGATCGCTTGGACCGCTGCGATCTCCATTTCGTCGGTGATCGTGGTTGCGCCGACGTCGAGCGCGCCGCGGAAGAGGTAGGGAAAGCAGAGGACATTATTGACCTGGTTGGGATAGTCGCTACGGCCGGTGGCGAGAATCGCGTCCGGTCGAACCGCTTTCGCGGCTTCCGGCAGGATTTCTGGGGTTGGGTTGGCCAGCGCGAAGATGATCGGTTTTTCCGCCATCTTCGCCACCATCTCGGGCTTGAGGACGCCACCTGCGGAAAGCCCCAGGAAAATGTCGGCCCCTTCGATGACTTCGGCAAGGGTGCGCGCCACGGTTTTTTGGGCGAACTGCGCTTTATCGGGGTCCATCAGTTCGGTACGGCCTTCATAGACCACGCCTGCGATGTCGGTTACCCAGATGTTGGCTTTCGGAAGACCCAGTTTGACGAGCAGGTTGAGGCACGCAAGCGCCGCAGCGCCCGCCCCGGCAGTGACCAATTTGACCGCGTCGATCTTTTTTCCGGTCAGGGTGAGCGCGTTCAACAGCGCCGCCGCGACGACGATCGCGGTACCGTGCTGGTCGTCGTGAAAGACAGGGATTTTCAGACGTTCGCGCAGCCTACGTTCGACGAGGAAGCAGTCCGGAGCTTTGATGTCTTCGAGGTTGATCCCCCCGAAAGACGGTTCCAGCGCGGCGATGACTTCGACCAATTTTTCCGGGTCTTTTTCGTTGATTTCGAGATCGATCGCGTCGATGCCGGCAAATTTTTTGAACAGGACCGCTTTGCCCTCCATCACCGGTTTCGCGGCAAGCGGCCCGATGTCGCCAAGTCCCAGGACCGCGGTGCCGTTGGTGATGATCGCAACGAGGTTGCTGCGGTTGGTATATCGTGCGGCGGCGCTCGGGTCTTCGACGATCGCTTCGCACGGCGCGGCGACGCCGGGTGAATAGGCGAGCGCCAGATCGCGCTGGTTCGACAGCGCTTTGGTCGGGACGATCGCCCATTTACCCGGGGTGGGATGTTCGTGGTAGTCGAGCGCAGCGCGTTTCAATTCTTCCCGCGCTTCCTGCACGGCTTCGGGGCCTTTGGTCGATTGCGTCACAATGTCACTCCCTGAGTTCCCGAGGTGGCGAAATAAGCGATTTTAGTACGAGTGGTTTGGCTGCGCGCGGATGCGCCAGTTCGTACCTTATTGCTCGGTATAATAGCCTGCTGTTGTGCGATCGACGAAATGGCGCGGTTTTGACGAAGAGACGTTTCGCCCGCTTGCTCCATGAGGGGAGTTGGCTGCTCCTGGCAGCGGTGGGTGCCTATTTCGCGCTCGTTTTGCTGGGGTACCACCCGGAAGATCCGGGGTGGTCGAAAAGCGGGACGGCGCTCACGGTCCAGAATCCGGGTGGGCGGCTCGGTGCCTGGATTGCCGATCTGTGGTTTTTCACCTTCGGTTGGTCGGCGCTGTGGTGGATCGGACTCTTCGTCCGTGGCGTCGTGGGGTGGTGGCGCGCCTTCACCCATCGCGCGTTGGAACCGGGCGACGCGCATCCGGATGGTTCGCTGGCCAACTGGTGGCAGTGGCGATGGTCGTGGGCGGGTACCACACTCGGTTTCCTGCTGTTGCAGGTGAGTTCCAGTGCGCTGGAATATTTGCGCTTTCATCGCTTTGGCGACAGCCTGCCGCAAGGGGCGGGGGGGGTGCTCGGGCATGCACTGGGTGAGTTCGTTGCGCTGCGGTTGGGGTTCGTGGGCGGAACGTTGCTCCTCCTGGCGCTTTTTCTCGTTGGGTTCAGCCTGACTTGGGGGGTGAGTTGGGGCGAAGTCACGGAGGCCATCGGGCGGTGGCTGGAGGCGCGTTGGCAACGCTGGCGGGAAGGCAAAGCGGGGCCGATAGTGGCCCCGTCGACGGATGCGCGGACGGGCAACGCCGATTCTCAGGGCGTGTGGCGACAGGGGTTGCAATCTCTGCAAATGGCGGCTTTTAGGGCCTATCGTGCGCTGCGTGCGTTGTGGTTGCGCTGGACGCAGCGCGCCAAACGATCGGCGCAACCGACACCGGCGTTCGGACCGATCGAGGAGCCGCGCTGGGCGGCGGAGCCCTCGCTCGACCCCTCCGGTGCGGACGCGGTGCCGCACGACGTTGAACCGATACCGACGGGTGCCCATGAACCGGATCGTTCAGAACCCGAACCAGACGCGAAACCGGAAGTGCACGCTGCATCTGCTGCGCCCGAAACGTCCGTCGCCTCGGACAGGATGCCTGTCGAAACCCACGCAGTTCGCGTTCAGGGGGCTGTAGAAAAAGGGGCACGCCTGGCGCCGAAACCGGGAGATTCCCCGATTCCACCGCTGGCGTTGCTCGACCAGCCCAAACCCCAACCCAGCTCGGTCACGCCGGAACGGATCGCGGAGACCTCGCAGCTGATCGAGTCGAAATTGGCCGAGTTCGGCGTGCGCGTCACGGTGGTGGGCGCAATCCCTGGCCCTGTGGTCACCCGCTACGAGATCGAGCCGGCCACTGGCGTGAAAGGGGCGCAGATCGTCAATCTGGCGAAGGATTTGGCACGCGCGCTTTCGCTGGTTTCGATTCGCGTGGTCGAGATCGTTCCCGGTAAGAGCTGCATGGCGCTCGAGGTGCCGAACCCCACGCGGCAGATCGTTCGGCTGCGGGAGGTACTCGACGCTTCGGTTTATCGCAATGCCAAATCGCCTCTGACCGTCTGTTTGGGCAAAGACATCGGTGGCGCACCGGTGGTCGCCGATCTGGCGAAGATGCCGCACTTGCTGGTGGCGGGAACGACCGGATCGGGCAAATCGGTCGGGATCAACGCGATGATTTTGTCGCTGCTCTACAAATCGGGACCCGAAGCGGTGCGGTTGATCATGATCGACCCGAAGATGCTCGAATTGTCGATCTACGAAGGGATTCCGCATCTTCTGGCGCCGGTGGTGACCGACATGCGGTTGGCGGCGCAGGCGCTCAACTGGTGTGTCGGCGAGATGGAGCGGCGCTATAAGCTGATGGCCGCGTTGGGCGTGCGCAACATCGCTGGGTTCAACGCACTGATTGCCGAAGCGGCTGCGAACGAGCAGTACGTCCCCAACCCCTTCTCGCTTTCGCCAGAGCATCCCGAACCGCTCGAGAAGCTGCCGTATATCGTGGTCATCGTCGATGAACTCGCCGACTTGATGATGGTGGCTGGAAAGAAGATCGAAGAGCTGATCGCCCGCTTGGCACAAAAGGCGCGCGCCGCGGGGATTCACCTCATTCTTGCGACACAGCGCCCGTCGGTCGATGTGATTACGGGTCTGATCAAGGCGAACATCCCCACCCGCATCGCGTTCCAAGTTTCGTCCAAAGTGGACTCGCGAACCATCCTCGACCAGATGGGTGCCGAAACGCTGTTGGGGATGGGCGATATGCTCTTTCTGGCGCCCGGGATGGGAACGCCGCAGCGGGTGCATGGGGCATTCGTCGCAGACGACGAGGTGCATCGCGTGGTGAATTACCTCAAATCCTTCGGGCCTCCGGAGTATGTCGAAGCGATCACCGCCGATGACGACGAAGTGCCAGGGTCGGAGTGGGGCGATGGCGCGGGGGATGCCGAGCGTGATCCCCTTTATGATCAGGCGGTCGAGATCGTTTTGCGGACGCGACGCCCTTCGATCTCGTTGGTACAGCGCCATTTGCGTATCGGGTATAACCGGGCGGCGCGCCTCATCGAAGCGATGGAGCAGGCAGGATTGGTTTCGCCGCCGGAAGCGAATGGCAACCGCAAGGTGTTGGTACCGGAGCAAAACGGATGAAGGCGTGTGGCGCAAAACGGTTTTTGAGGGGGTGGGTTGCGTTGCTTCTCTTTTCATTCGTGCTCATACCCCTAAGTGAGGCGCAATCGGCAGCGGACGAGCAGACGCAAAAGGCGTGGGCAACGCTCATCGCTTGGGGAGAAGGGGTTACCTCTGCAGAGGGGGTGTTTCGCCAGATCGAGCGCCGGAGTGACGGGCGGCGGCGGGAGTTGGAAGGGGTATTCGCATTCGTCAAACCGTTACGTTTTCGTTGGACGATCGAGCGCCCTTTCGTGCAGGTGACCGTGAGTGACGGCACGACCCTCACCGTATGGGATCCAGAACTTCGCCAAGCCACGGTGCAGCCACTCGATCCTGCTGCGTTACGCGCCGGGCCACTCGCTTTTTTTCTGGCACCCGAGACGCTGCCCGAGAGATTCACCTTGGAACGTTTTACCCAAGCAGGCGGGGTGCTTCGCTGGTCGTTACGGGCGCGAACCGATGACGCGGTGGTACGCCGCGTCGAGGTCACCATCGCAGACGAGCGTCTGCGTGCGCTCACGATCGAAGACGCGTTGGGTCAGACGAGCGAATTGCTGTTTACCCGCTTCGAACGCACAATGCCGCAACCGGAAGCGTTCCAACTCACGTTGCCTCCGGACGCCGTCGTGTTGCGCACCCCGCAGGGTGCTGCTGCTGCGGAGACGCCGCGGTGAGCCGTACGACAACGCCCCCCATCCAAACCGTTCCGTTGGCGGAACGGATGCGGCCGCAGCGGCTCGAGGAGGTGGTGGGACAGTCCCATCTCGTGGGGCCTGGAAAACCGCTCACGCTTGCTGCCGCGCGCCGACAGCTCTTTTCCATGCTCTTCTGGGGGCCGCCCGGCGTGGGCAAAACGACCCTTGCGCAGTTGGTGGCACGCAGTTGCGACGCGCAGTTCATTGCCCTTTCCGCAGTGACCGCAGGGGTGAAAGAGCTGCGCGAGGTGGTGGCGCTTGCCGAAGCGGCGCGGCAGAGCGGGCAAGCCACGGTGCTCTTTCTCGACGAGATCCACCGTTTCAACAAGGGGCAGCAAGACGCCCTGTTACCCCATGTCGAAAGTGGGGTGGTGACGCTGATCGGCGCAACGACAGAGAACCCCTCGTTCGAAGTGAATGCGGCGCTCTTGTCCCGCCTGACGGTGTTCCGGCTCGAACCCCTTTCGCCAGACGCATTGCGGCAGTTGCTCGACCGAGCGACGGCGCGCTTTCCAGACGAAGCGGTACCGCTCGACGACGCGGTCCGCGAGATGCTGGTTGCCCAGGCCGACGGCGACGCGCGGCGGCTTTTGAACGATCTGGCCTGGCTTTGGGCCGCCGCGAAAGCGCGCAGGATCGCCACAATCGACTGCGAGTTTGCCACCGAGACGCTCGGTGCGCGTCTGCGTCGTTTCGACAAGGGGGGCGATGCGTTTTACGACCTGATTTCCGCGCTGCACAAAGCGGTGCGCGGTTCCGATCCCGATGCGTCGCTCTACTGGTTTTGTCGGATGCTCGATGGCGGTGCCGACCCCCGCTATCTGGCGCGGCGCTTGGTACGAATTGCAAGCGAAGACGTGGGTTTGGCTGACCCGCGCGCGCTTTCGCTGACTGTGGCCGCGGCAGAGGCGTATGAGCGTTTGGGCTCGCCGGAAGGGGAGTTGGCGCTTGCCGAAGCGGTTGTCTATCTGGCGTGCGCGCCGAAATCGAATGCGCTCTATCGCGCTTTCAACTCCGTGCGCGCGTTCGTTGCGCAGGATGGTTCGCGTCCGGTTCCGATGCATCTGCGCAACGCGCCGACGCGCTTGCTCAAAGCGATCGGGGCGGGAAAAGGGTATCGCTATCCCCATGATGAACCCGGCGCGTTTGCGCCGGGAGTCGATTATCTGCCCGAGGGGATGCCCAAAACCCATTGGTACGAACCCACGGATCGAGGGTTGGAGCAGAAAATCGCAGAAAAATTGGCTCGGTTGCGCGCGCTCGATGCCGCGTGGCGCAACGAACACCATCAGTAACCGTAACGAAGATCAGGAAGGAAATCATGCTCGACATCCAATTGTTGCGACAAGACTGGGAAACCGTTCAGAAAGCGCTCGCTCGGCGCGGCGGGACGATCGACTGGTCCCGTTTCGAGACGCTCGAAGCGGAACGCAAAGCATTGCAAGCCGAAACGCAGACGTTGCAAGCGCAGCGCAACCGGTTGTCGAAAGCGGTGGGGCAGTGTAAAGCGAAAGGGGAGGATGCGTCGGAACTGCTGCGCGAGGTCGCCGAAGTGAAAGCGGCGCTCGAACGCAACGAAACGCGCTTGAATGCCTTGTTGGCAGAACTCGACGCGTTCTTGGCGCAATTGCCGAACGTGCCGCACCCCTTGGTGCCGGACGGCGCCAGCGACGCGGACAATCTCGAGGTTTCGCGCTGGGGGACGCCGCGTTCGTTCGACTTTCCGGTTCGCGACCATGTCGAGATCGCCGAAGGGCTGGGGGGATTGGAAAACGAGATCGCCGCGGCGCTTTCGGGGAGCCGTTTTGCGCTTTTGCGCGGGGACGTCGCGCGGCTCCATCGCGCGCTGGCGCAGTTCATGCTCGACGTCCACACCCGCGAACATGGCTACGAAGAGGTGGCGCCGCCGTTTCTCGTGCTGCCACGCACCCTGTTCGGAACGGGGCAGTTGCCGAAATTTGCCGAAGACCTCTTTCAGGTGCCACGCTCCGACGCCGAATCGCTTTACCTCATCCCCACCGCGGAAGTGCCGGTGACCAATATCGTTCGCGACCGCATCCTCGACGAAGCCGATCTTCCCCTCAAATTCGTTGCCTGGACGCCCTGTTTTCGCGCCGAGGCGGGTTCGCATGGCCGTGATGTACGCGGGCTGATCCGGCAGCACCAATTCGAAAAGGTCGAATTGGTTCGGATCGAACACCCAGACTGTTCGTACGACGCGTTGGAGGCGCTCACCGCGCATGCCGAAGCGATTTTGATTAAATTGGGCTTACCCTATCGTAAAGTGAAATTATGCGCTGGGGACTTGGGCTTCAGTGCCGCGATGACGTATGATTTGGAGGTCTGGTTGCCCGCTCAAAACACCTACCGGGAAATCTCCTCCTGCTCGAATACGGAAGCATTCCAGGCGCGGCGGATGCAGGCCCGCTTTCGGCCCGCAGGGGGCGGGAAACCGCAACCGGTGCATACGCTCAACGGTTCGGGGCTGGCGGTAGGGCGCACGTTGGTCGCGGTGCTGGAAAACTACCAGCAAGCCGACGGCAGTGTGGTGGTTCCCGAGGCGTTGCGCCCGTGGATGGGTGGGCAAGAGGTATTGGAGCCTCGCGCGCGCCGGTGACGCAAAAAGCGCGGCGCGGTCGGCGAGGTTTGGCTTCCCAGAAAGGAGTCATGCATGGTATGGACGCTGGGCATCGCCACCGCGCCCGTTCCCGAAGAACGGCGACTGGCGCTCACCCCGGAGCTGGTCGCGAAGTATGAGCAGTTGGGCGCCAGCATTGTGCTCGCGAAAGGGGCGGGGCTTCGCGCCCACTGGCCCGATGCGGCCTTTGAAGGTGTCACGTGGGTCGATTCTCCACAGGCGGTTTTCGCTCGCGCCGATGTCGTGGCGTGCGTGATGCCGCCGACACTCGACGAAATCGCAGCGATGCGTCCCGGTTCGGTGTTGGTGGGGGCGTTACGGCCTTGGGCGTCAGCGCAGCAGATCGACGCGCTCTGTGCGCAGCGGGTCACCGCATTCGCGCTCGAATTGCTGCCGCGGATCACCCGTGCGCAGCCAATGGATATCCTGTCGTCGCAAGCTACTGTTGCGGGTTACGAGGCTGCGTTGATCGCGGCCGACCATGCGCCGAAATTCTTTCCGATGCTGACCTTTGCGGCTGGGACGATCCGTCCCGCGAAGGTCTTCGTGATCGGTTGCGGTGTTGCGGGGTTGCAAGCGATCGCTACGGCCCGCCGCTTGGGGGCGATGGTCGAAGCGTACGATGTCCGTCCCGAAACGCGAGAACAGGTTGCGTCACTCGGCGCGAAATTCGTCGATACCGGAGTCGTCGCGGTGGGTGCAGGCGGTTATGCGCGCGAACTCACTGAAGCGGAGCAGGCGCAACAGACCGCGGTGCTCAGCAAAGCGGTTGCCGCTGCCGACGTGGTGATCACCACGGCTTCGGTTCCGGGGCGTCCCGCGCCCAAAATCGTCACGCAGGAGATGCTGGCAGCGATGCGACCGGGTGCGGTCGTCGTTGACCTCGCCGCTGAACAAGGCGGAAACGTCGAAGGGACGGTGTTGGGAGAAAAACGGTGGATCGGTGACGTGCTGGTGATTGGACCGGCCTTCATCCAGAGCCGCATGCCGGTGCACGCCTCCGAAATGTTCGCCAAAAACGTCTGGCATTTTCTTGCCCCGCACGTTCAGGATGGTGCGCTCGCGTGGCAGTGGGAAGACGAGATCGTGACTGCGACGTGTATCACCCGCGATGGCGCGCTCGTCAATGAGCGCGTCCGGGAATGGTTGGGGGGGTAGCAGCGAATGGATGGCATCTCTGCGCTCTTTATTTTCATGCTGGCAGCCGTCGCTGGGTACGAAATCATTGCCCGCGTGCCGGTGATCCTCCACACGCCGTTGATGTCCGGTTCGAACTTCGTCCACGGCATCGTCCTCGTCGGAGCGATGGTGGTGTTGGGCCACGCCGAAGGGGCGCTCGAGACCGCGATCGGCGTACTCGCGGTAGCGCTGGGTGCGGCGAACGCCGTCGGGGGGTATGTCGTGACCGATCGCATGCTTGCGATGTTCCAGAAAAAGGGGGACAAGCAGTGATCGAAATGATCTATTTCCTGGCGACGTTCGCGTTCATCATGGGGTTGCGGGCGATGAGCGCCCCCGCGACAGCGGTGCAGGGGATGCGCATCGCTGGGGTGGCGATGGTGGTCGCGGTGGGGGCAACCTTTTTCACCCCGGGGTTGCATAACCTGGGTTGGATGGTCGCAGCGATCGCTGTCGGGGGTGGTTTGGCTTGGATCTGGGCGCGTCGGGTGGCGATGACCGAAATGCCCCAGATGGTGGCGATCTATAATGGCCTGGGCGGGGGCGCTGCTGCGGCGATCGCGGCGGTGGAATTGCTCGGTGCTCAGACTGGTCTCCCGACTTCGGTGGGCGTTCTCGCTATTCTGGGCGCGGTGATCGGCGCAGTCGCGTTTTCCGGCAGCCTCGTTGCGTGGGCGAAACTCGACGGCCGCGTCCGCAAGGTGTGGCGGCTCAAACGTGGCCACAACGACGTCGTGCTGCTCTTGGCGATCCTGACTCTGGGGATCGGTTTGACTTTGGGGGTCAGTGGTGCGCCCAGCGCTGGCGGATTGCTGCTCTTCTTCGTGCTGGCGCTCGCGCTCGGTGCGCTTGTGACATTGCCGATCGGTGGCGCCGATATGCCAGTGGTGATCTCGTTGCTCAACGCCTTTACCGGGCTGGCGGTCGGCTTCGAAGGGTACGTGCTCGCGAACCCGATGTTGATCGTTGCCGGCATCGTCGTCGGGGCGTCGGGAACCCTCTTGACGCTCTTGATGGCCAAAGCGATGAATCGCCCAATCCGCAACGTCCTCTTTGCCCCGATCACCGGCGAAGCTGCGGAGCACGAGCCTGGTAGCGTCACGGGACGGTTGAAGACGTACGCCCCCACCGACGCCGCTGCGGCGCTCCGTTACGCGCAACAGGTGGTGATCGTGCCGGGTTACGGTATGGCGGTTGCCGGTGCGCAACACAAAGTCTGGGAGATGGCACAACTTCTCGAAGAAGCGGGGGTTACGGTGAAGTTTGCGATCCACCCGGTTGCCGGCCGCATGCCGGGCCATATGAATGTATTGCTTGCCGAAGCCGGGGTGCCCTACGAAAAGATTTTCGATTTGGACGAGATCAACGGGGAGTTTCCGCAAACCGACGTCGTGCTCGTGATCGGCGCCAACGACGTCGTGAATCCAGCCGCGCGCACCAACCCGTCGAGTCCGATCTACGGGATGCCGATCCTCGATGTCGATCGGGCGCGCGAAGTGATCGTGATCAAACGCGGACAGGGACGGGGGTATTCCGGAATCGAAAACGAACTCTTCTACCGTGACCATTGCCATTTGGTCTATGGCAACGCGCACGAGGTGGTTGCCGATATCATCGCGGAGTTGAAAACGATGGGATGAGGGGGTGGATTCGCATGCGGTACCGGTGGTTCGGGGCGGTCCTCGTGTGGTCGCTGCTTACTGCGCCGGTGTACGCGCAAAGCGATCCCCGCGGTGAACAGGTGCCTTTTATCGGTGACGAGCGCGCGCAAGTGATGCGCAATGCGCCGTTTGAGGGTGTCGCGCAAACAAGCTCGGCACTGCAACGGCTGGCGCTCGATATGCAACTTTTCGATTATTGCCAGAATCCGTTGCTCAGCGAGGAGACATTGGCGCCTCTCTTGGCGGAAGCAGCCCGGTTGACCGGGGACGAACCCACCTGTACCGCGGTGATGGCACGGCTCGGCTATCTCCAGCGTTCGCGTACGCGGCGCTGACCTCTGTGAGCTCAGAGTGTGCGCGTGGAAGTCGCACAGGGGCTCACAGCCGATGGGATGCTTGCGGGCTCGCGGTTTGCTTGAGGGTCAGTGGCTGTGTGCTCTCTTGCCAAGGACCGAATATCGGACCTTGTTGGAAACGGCAGCCGAGCGCGGCCAGGAAATCGCGTTGCGCAGCGGTCGCAACGCCTTCGGCGATCACCGTAAAGCCCATCGCGTTGCCGAATTGCAGTAAGCCGTCGAGCAGTTTTTCTACCCGTTCGTCGCGGCCAATCTGAGTGACCCACGTCGCGGCGAGCTTTATCGCATGAACGGGAAGGTGAGCGAGCAGACCAAAGTTGCTGGTGCCTTGTCCAACGTGATCGACGACGATCCGAACCCCCTTTTCCCCCATTTCGAGTAGCTGCGCACACTGATGCGTATCGAGCGCAGAAAATGCGGTTTCGTCGATTTCCAACATGAGCAGCGACCAAGGGAGCGACGCGGTCCGCCATGCGGTTTTGATCTGCGTGAGGGTTTCGCGATGCCGCAATTGCCGCGCGTCGAGGTTGAGCGCAAGCGGCGTCTGCCATCGGCGCGCCCAGCGGGTTGCATGCGTGAGCCATGCGGTCAGCCAGGCTCGGTTCGCGGTAGGATCGAGCAGGAGCGGTGCGACGGTTTCCGCATCGACCGAACCGCGATGCGGAGCGTGCCATCGTAAGACCCCTTCGGCGCCAACGAGCATGCCGGTAGCGACATCGACGCACGGGGAAAGCCACAGGGTGAAGTCCTCGGGGGTCGCAGCCGCCAATTGCTCCGTAATCGAATGCGATCCTGGCGCGCTTTTCGAGGACGCGGAAACGGTATCGGTTGCATACCGTCGCGGAGGATGTCGGTGTGGGGTAAACAACAACACACGCCAACCCGGGTTGGGACCGTTCAGGATACGCGCCCGCAACGGGTAGCGTCCGATGCCTTCGATCAGGGCCACCGGCGGTTCGTCTGCTTCCGGCCAATGCACCGTCACCGCTTCGGTGATCGGTTGGTGCAACAGAGGCTGCCATGCCGGCCAGCGCGCGCGTGCCGCGGCATTGACCGCGACCAGCCGCTCAGTTTCGTCGAGGACCCAGATCGGTTCAGTGCTCGCAGCGGCGAGTTGGATCCAAAACGTTTCGGCAAGCGACGTACTGCGGTACTGTTCGTGAAGCAAGTCCGGTGCGATGAGGATCGCGTGCATCCCCGGACGGATGCGTGCCGCTGCGGTGAAGCGAAATACCTTTTTGCGTCCGTGCGGCAACGCCAACGTGATGCTTCCTTTGGTTTCATTTTGAATGAACCAACGTGCCCGGGCGTGCAAAAAAGCTTGGGGGGAGGGAAACAGGGATTCCAGAGGCGCTTGGATCAATTCACGGTAATTGCGTTCGAGCCACCGGCACGCGGCGCTGTTGACTTCCAAGATACGCTCATCGCTGACGATCAACAAACCTTCGTCGATGAGTTCCAGGAGCGCCAAATAGACGCCGATTTCGACCCCTTCGGAAAAATCGGGGCGGAACGGTTCGTTCGTTTCGGGCAGCGACACCATCGGGGAAAGGTCCAGGAACGACACGGACAGCATACCCGACAGAGCCGGAAATCGAAACGAAGAAAAACGGGTTTTTCTCAGGCGATTTTTGCAGCGACTCAAGCTTCGGCCGACTCACGGCGACCAGAGCCCCCGAGCAAAACCGGGACGGGGTCGCGGCGGCGTCCCCCCCAGAGCGCTTCCATCGTCTGCCAGTCGAAAGGTTGCGTAGGGTCTCCTGCATCCGTTCGTTGTTGAGCCCCTCGCCACGTTGCTGGAATTTCGTCGCGGACCACCGTTGGCATCGCGTCGCTTTCCACCGCCATTTGGGCCTTCGGGGAACGGCGGTCTCGCACCCGTTCCCGTTTTTCGGGACGCGCCGGGGCTGCAGGGGACTCCCATTTCTCTCCTGGGATTTTCTGTTTCAGAAGCTTTTCGATCGCTTCCAATCGCTCCTCTTCGCTGGGGTCGACCAGCGAGATCGCGATTCCCGTGTGACCAGCACGGCCGGTTCGGCCAACCCGGTGGATGTAATCTTCTGGATTGGGCGGAAGCGCAAAATTGACGACGAACGGCAGCCCTTCGATGTCGAGCCCGCGCGCGGCGACATCGGTCGCGACCAAGACGCGCAATTTGCCGTCACGAAACGCTTCGAGGGTTTCCAGACGTTGCTGCTGGCTCTTGTCGCCGTGGATCGCTTGGGCGTTGACTTTGTTGCGCTGTAAGAATGCCGTGAGTCTGCCGCACGCCACTTTGGTGTCGACGAAAACCAGTACTTGGCCCTCCCGGTCGTGCAACAGCTGCAGGAGCGCGTGGCGTTTTTGCTCTTGGGCGACCCAGAAGACCTTGTGTTCGATGGTTTCGCTCACCGTATTGCGGCGGGCGACCTCGACGGTAACGGGGTCGTGGAGCCACTGTTCCGCCAATTTGCGGATCGCGGGTGAAAAGGTGGCAGAAAAAAGGGCTGTTTGGCGGGTTGCGGGCAGATGCTCGACGATGCGGCGAATATCGGGGAGAAATCCCATGTCGAGCATGCGGTCTGCTTCGTCGAACACCAGGAACGCCACCTGATTGAGGCGAACCGTTTTCTGTTCCAGATGGTCGAGGAGTCGTCCCGGCGTGGCGATCACGATCTCCACCCCTTGGCGCAGCGCTTCGACTTGCGCCTTGAAGTCGACGCCTCCGAAAATCGCGGTGCTTCTGAGCGGCAGGTATTTTCCGTACTGGGCAACCGCTTCGGCAACCTGAAGGACCAGCTCTCGCGTGGGCGCCAGTATGAGCGCGCGGGTCGGGTGGCGCGCCGGGCTGGGTGAGCGATTGGCGAAGGGTGCACGGCGCTCCAAAATGGGCAGTGTGAAGCTTGCTGTTTTGCCCGTTCCCGTTTGGGCGGCGCCCAGCAAGTCGCGCCCCGCGAGCAACACCGGGATCGCTTTCGCTTGGATTGGCGTGGGTTCTTCGTAGCCCAATTCTTCAACTGCGCGCAGCAGTTCGGGTCTCAGCCCCAAGTCAGCAAAACGCATGCAAGCAGCCGCTCCTTCGCAGCGAGCCAATGTCCAGTTGCCATTATACCGATAAGGTACAATCGTTCATGACAATACGGTAACGAAAAGAGGGATTCAAGATGGAATACCGCCAGTTGGGCAACAGCGACCTCACCGTTTCGGCCATTTGTCTCGGGACGATGACCTTTGGCGAGCAAAACGACGAAAAAGAAGCGCACGCGCAGCTCGATTGGGCGCTCGCGCACGGGATCAACTTCATCGATACCGCGGAGATGTACCCCGTGCCGCCGCGGGCTGAAACGTACGGAGAGACGGAGCGAATCATCGGCAACTGGTTGAAACGGCAAGATCGCAGCAAAGTGGTGCTCGCGACCAAAGCCGCCGGGCCTGCGCGAAGCCTCAACTGGATTCGCGGAGGTCCCAAGGCGTTCGACGAAGCGAATCTTCAGGCGGCGATCGACGGTAGTCTCAAACGGTTGCAAACCGACTATATCGATCTCTACCAGTTGCATTGGCCCGAACGCAACCAACCGATGTTTGGCGAATGGCGGTTCGACCCGAAGAAGGAGCGGCCTTTCACGCCGCTCATGAAGCAACTGGAAGCGCTCGCCAAATTGGTCGAAGCCGGAAAGGTGCGCTATGTCGGCGTTTCGAACGAGCACCCGTGGGGGGTGATGACGTTCGTTCAGCTGGCACAACAGTTCGGGTTGCCGCGGATCGTCTCGATCCAAAATGCGTTCAGCCTGCTCAACCGCACCTTCGAAGGGGGCTTAGCGGAGGTGTGTTGGCGCGAATCGGTGTCGCTGCTTGCCTATTCGCCGCTCGCTTTTGGCCACCTCACTGGGAAGTACCTCAAAGATCCCAATGCGTCCGGGCGGCTGACCCGTTTCCCCAATTTTGGACAACGATATACCAAACCCAACGTCCGCCCGGCGGTGGAAGCGTACGCTGCGCTTGCCGAAGCGTGGGGGATGAGCCCGGCAACGCTTGCGCTCAGTTGGTGTTACCACCATCCGCTCGTCACCAGCACGATCATCGGCGCCACGTCGCTTGCGCAACTGGAAGCGAACGTCCGCGCTTGGGAGACCAAACTCACGGACGAACAGCTGAGCGCGATCGACGCGGTGCATTTGCGTTACACCAACCCCGCGCCGTAAGCGGACGTCGTCAATGCCCGCCGCCTGCAGCGGCAGGGGCGGGTGCAGACGCGTTCTGTCCGTTTGCAGGGCGCGCAAGCGATGGGATCAATGGCTCGTTGCGTTCCAAAGGCTTGGCGGTGACTTGCGGCTCGTTCGGGACGAGTTGTGCCGGAACGGTAGGGAGCTCTTTTTCCAGCAAATATTCGTTCATCTCCCGCCATCCCTCGTAGATCGCGGCTTTCTCCAAGTCGGGGTGCAGGTAGTAGCAATCTTCGAGCGAACGTCCGGAATGACGGCATGCCGCGCCAATCGCTTTCGCCTCGGCCTTGGCTTTGTTGGGGTTGGGAATTTCCAGCGCGTCGTAGAGGGCGTCGCAGCCACTCACAAGCGCAACGAATGCGAAGAGGAGGAGGCGCTTTGCGGACATGAAAAAACCTCCGGAACCGATCTGGTTGGGAGGTTATCATAAAAATTGTGGTGCCCAGGAGAGGACTCGAACCTCCACGCCTTGCGGCACTAGAACCTGAATCTAGCGCGTCTACCAATTCCGCCACCTGGGCAGGCAACGAAGTACGCTATTATACGAAGTGTAGGCCAGCTGTCAAGGCGCTGGCATGCAGTGACAAATTGTGGATACGAATGAGTAAACGATGACCGAGAAAAGAAAAAAAACTTCGCTTTCGCGACGTTCCCGTAACCGAAAAGCGCGTGACAACGGGGTGAAACCGTCCCGCACGCCTGAACGTACCCGTGATGGCCGTGATGCTCAGGCTCTTCATCGAACAAAACGGCTTGCGGCAACCCAAGAAGCGGCGCGCGCGGCACCGCTTGACGTCGACCGTTTGGCCGAGATTGCCGCAGCACTTCCCCCAATACGGCGTGCAGACCCGTTTTTGGCACGCGAAGTGTTGCGCTACGGGGACAATCCGCTACCCAGTCGCGAATACATCATCGAGACGCTGGAGCGTGCCGGGCGTCCGCTCAAAATGAGCGAGTTGGCGAGTGCGCTCGAAATTCGCCCCTTTGAACTCGCGCTCTTCGAACGCCGCGTCACGGCGATGGAGCGCGACGGCCAAATCTTGACCAACCGCCGTGGTGCACTGATTTTGCCGGAGAAAGCGGCGCTCATCCGCGGCCGTGTCCAGGGCCATCCCGACGGATTCGGTTTCGTGATCCCGGATGACGGTGGTCCCGACATCTTCTTGGGGCCCAAGGAGATGCGTGAGGTCTTGCACGGCGATCGTGTCATGGTGCGGGTCACGGGTCGTGACCCACGGGGGCGGCCCGAAGGCAAAATCGTCGAGGTGCTCGAACGGCGAACCACGCGGGTCGTAGGGCGCGTGATCGTCGAGCACGGCGTGATGCTGGTAGCGCCAGAGGATAAGCGCATCGCGCAAGATATTTTGATCGCGCCCGAAGCCGGTCGGCGATCGCGAAAACCCAAAGCAGCACCGGGAGACGTCGTCGTTGTCGAGATTGTCGAACCTCCCAGCAAATACGCGCAACCAATCGGCAAGATCGTCGAGGTGTTGGGGCGATACGACGATCCGGGAATGGAGATCGAGATCGCACTGCGCAAATTCGATCTGCCTTTCGTCTGGAGTTCGGCGGCCAAGGCGCAGACGCGGCGATTGCCCGATGCGGTTCGTCCCCATGACCAGAAAGGCCGTGAGGATTTGCGCCATCTGCCGTTCGTCACGATCGACGGCGAAAACGCCAAAGACTTCGACGACGCGGTCTTCTGCGAACGGGTGGGGAGAGGGTTTCGGCTCCTGGTTGCGATCGCCGACGTCGCGCACTATGTGAAACCGGAAACGCCGCTTGACCAAGAGGCTTACGAGCGAGGGAATTCGGTCTATTTTCCTCGTCGCGTAATTCCGATGTTGCCAGAAAAGCTCAGCAATGGGCTCTGTTCGTTGGTGCCGCGCGAAGACCGATTGGCAATGGTCTGCGAGATGTTCGTGTCGCCACGTGGCAAAGTGGAGCGCTACCGCTTCTTCCCTGCGGTGATCCATTCGCATGCCCGCTTGACCTACACGATCGTTGCCAAAGCGCTTTACGAAGGGGACAAAACGGCGCGCGAAACGGTCGCCGATTTGCTGCCCCATTTGGAAACGCTCGACGCGGTCTTTCGGGTACTGCTTGCAGCGCGCAAGCGGCGCGGTGCGATCGAATTCGAAACCACCGAAGTGGAGTTTCTCTTCGACGACAACGGCAAGATTCGTGGCGTCAAACCGGTGGTGCGTAACGACGCGCACCGGCTCATCGAAGAGTGTATGCTCGCCGCGAACGTCTGTGCGTCACAATTCTTGGCCGAGCACGAACACCCCACGCTCTATCGCGTCCATGAACCGCCAGACCCAGAAAAAATTGCCAAACTGCGTGAATTTCTGGCGGGATTTGGCATCGAGCTTCCGGGCGGGGACGAGCCGTCACCGAAAGACTTTACCCGGGTACTGGAAAAGATCGAAGGCCGGCCGGATGCGCCGCTCTTGCAGATGGTGATGCTGCGTTCGCTCAAACAGGCGCGTTATGCACCGGACAATGCCGGCCATTTCGGCTTGGCTTATCCCTGCTATACCCACTTCACTTCGCCGATTCGCCGCTACCCCGATCTGCTCGTGCACCGCGCGATCAAAGCAGTGCTTGCGGGCAGCCAATACACCCCAAGTCGACCGTGGGAAGAGATCGGTGCGCATTGCTCGATGACCGAACGGCGTGCGGACGAGGCAACGCGCGAGGTGATGAACTGGCTCAAGTGCTACTACATGCAGGAGCACATCGGGGAGGTTTATACCGGTACCGTTTCGGCTGTCGTTCCGTTCGGGCTCTTCGTCACACTGGACGAAGTCTTCGTCGAAGGGTTGGTCCATATTTCCGATCTTGGCGCCGACTACTTCCAGTACGACGAAGTGGGTCATGCGCTCGTTGGCGAACGGACGAAGGTTCGCTACCGTTTGGCCGATCGCGTCAAAGTGCAGGTGGCACGGGCCGATCTGGCGACGAGCAAAATCGATTTTCACCTCATCGAGCGACTGGAGGGCGACGCGTGAAGGCGCGCAGCGATCGGGAAACTGCGCTGGCGTACGGCTGGCACAGCGTGACGACGATGCTGCGTGTCGCGCCGCAACGCATCGTGCAACTCCATGTGGCAGTGGAGCGCAAAAGCGATGCGCGTGTGCAAGGCCTGATCCAGAAAGCCGAGGCAGCTTGCGTACCAGTGGCGTGGGTGGATCGCGCGTCGTTGACGAAGTTGGCGGGGCATGGCCACCATCAAGGCATAGTGGCGACCCTTGATCCGGACGTCCAGACGATCACGCTCGACGCCGTGCTACCCAATAGTGCGGATTACCCGAATCCGGTGGGGCGTCAGTTGCTCACGCCCCCCCTCTACCTGGTGCTCGATGGCGTGACCGACCCACACAACCTGGGGGCATGTTTGCGTACTGCGGACGCCGCTGGCGTACGTGCGGTGATCGTCCCCAAGGACCGTTCGGTGGGGATCACGCCGGTGGTACGTAAAGTCGCAAGTGGTGCGGCCGAAACCGTACCCGTCGTCTTCGTCACCAATCTGGCGCGGGCACTCGAGCAGCTCAAAGCGTCGGGCATTTGGGTCGTCGGCTTAGCGGGTGAGGGTGACCAGTGGCTCTTGGCGTGCGATCTTTCCGGCCCTTTAGCGCTCGTCTTGGGTGCCGAAGGGGAGGGGCTTCGTCAATTGACGCGTGAACGTTGCGATTTGCTGGCACGCCTGCCGATGCTCGGCGTCGTCGAGAGTCTCAATGTTTCCGTCGCCGCGGGGGTCGCCCTCTACGAAGTGGTTCGCCGACGTTTCCCTGTGCGCTAGGGTATTGCGCTTCTACTCAATACAGCATCGGTATGGCCGTCGAACGATGGCCATTTTTTCCGGGTATTGACAATAATGATTCTCATTATCTATAATGTTCTCGAATCAAGGAACAGGGAGTGGTCGCAGTGGCAAACCGAGCGCGGACCGGTGCCGAACGGGTTTCACAATGGGTCACCCTGATTGCAGCGGTGGTTGCGGTAACGCTGTCTGTGTTGGATTGGCTCTACTGGGGGCGCTAGTGACCTATAGCGGGTGCGTAGAAGGAGCGACAGGGAAGCGGATGGGGCAAACTGCATCGGCGCTTGGCCCAGATTTTGCACCAGAGGTTCTGTTCGCTGCGGTAATCGAGGGTGTGCCTGCGGTCGAATATCAACCCATTGTTCGTGTCGAAGATGGTGCAATCATTGGATACGAAGCATTGGCACGTTTTTCAGCATGGGGTCGGGCGATTCCGCCAGATCAGCTTTTTGCGGCGCTACATTGCAATCCAATGCTGCTTCACTACGCCGAATGGAAGTGCAAGGCGATTCAATTGGCGTTGGCACCCAAGAAAGGGCTTCTGTTCCTCAATTTGGAGCCCGACGCGTGGCATCAAGGTCAATGCGGAAATTGGGTGGACCCCTATCTCGAATTGTTTGCTGCGGCACGCGAACGGTTGGTGGTCGAAATTGACGAAAGTTGCCATCTTCATGCTGCAACCATCTCCGGAACCCTTGCCGAACGGTTGGCTGAACGGGGCATTGCGGTTGCCATTGACGATTTGACCCCAACGCACGGCATCGCATTGCGATCGCTATACCAATACGCGGCATTTCTCAAATTTGATCGCGCCTTTCTGAGAGAGGGGAGCAAACACAACCCCTTTTTCGAACATCTTTTCGCTGTGGCAAAAGAGAGTGGTGCCACTTTGGTATTGGAAGGCGTCGAGCGGGCGGAAGACCTTGCGTTCGCGGAAGCGCTCGGCTTCGATTGCGTCCAAGGGTTCTATTTCGCCGATCGGATCGTTCGAAAACAAGGGACGACACAGCTTTGGCGACGTTTGTGGCGTGAGCGCCGCGCGTGCACGGGCTGTCAGATGACGTGTGCTGTATGTGATGAGGAGGTGATAGATGGATAGATCCACTGCGTCCCTGCCGATGAGCAGCGTCATGGTCGGAGTACGAAAAGGGCGCAAACGGCTCTGGGAGTTGGAGGAAAAGCTCCTTTGTCCCGTGATTGGTTCCTGCCTGACCGTGGCCGAGGTGGCAAAGCTGTTGAAACGTTTTGGCTACGTCAGTGGCAAAACGCATGCATTCGAAGTGCATGTGACGGCGGTTGGTCTTGCGAAGACGCGTAACGAGGTCAGTGAACGATTGCACCGGCGGCTGGACGAGAAATGGCGTGTTGCGCTGACTCAGATTGCCCAAATCAAAAATGACGAAGCATTGTGCTCGTACTGGACCGAATCGTTTGCGCGCGGAGAAGTGGCGGGCGCTTTCTGGGCCGTGGTGACGCATCCCTCGGTTACGCCTGAGTTGGCCCACCGTTGTTACGAAGACCTTCATATGCTCTCGCACCAAATCGGTGCTGGGCTAGCTGCAGATGTGCGCAGACTCAAATGGCTCGAGGAAGAACGGACCCGTCTTGTGCAAGAGAACCAAAAACTTCAGACGCGTGTCCATGACCTTTCCCAACAGCTGGGCGAGCGGGCTCAAGCTTTACTGAACCTCAAAGCACAGGTCGACCGCGCAGAAGAAGCGCGGGAGCGGTTGATACAGAAGTGGCGGGCTGAATGTGAAATGCTTCGTGATGCGGCAGCAGAAGGCGGCAAGGCTTTGGCGCGAATCGAATCGCTCAAAGCCCGTGTCGACACCTTAGAAGCTGAACTGGTCACGGTATTGCGGGATCGGGATTTTTGGCGCGAAGAGGCAGAGACGATACGCCAGGAACACGCGGTGCTCGAACAGATATTGGTATCGCAACAAACCGGATCGGTTTCGACAAGTTTTTGCGCGAACGAAGCGGAATGTGACGCATGTCAATATCGGTACCGGTGCGTATTGTGTGTCGGCGGGCGCACAAATTTGACCCCGCATCTTCGTGATTTGGCAAAACGCTTTGGGCTGGAGGTCCGGTTCCATGACGGCGGATTAGAAGATGCGCTTCAGCGCTTACCGGAGCAACTGAAAGGGGTCGACGCGGTCATGGTCACCGTTGGCGCCGTGTCCCACCAAGCTTATTACCGTGTCAAGCATTTTTGCAAACAGTTGGGGAAACCGTGCCTTTTGGTTCGAAATGCAAGCGTGGGTAGCTTTGCTGTTGCGATTCATTCTCTTCTGTATGGAGACATCGACCAGGCGACCCAAGGCTTGCCTGCAGTCAAGCGGCTGACGAATTGAGGAGAGTACCATGTACGCTTGCATCTGTTTCGCAGTCAAGGAGCGCGATGTGCGGGAAGCCGTCTCTGGCGGACCAGTACGCATGAGCGATTTGTGCGCCAATTTGGGCGTGGGGACAAAATGTGGTCGCTGCGTCTCTGCGCTGCGTGATATCCTTCGCCAAGCGACACAGGAGTCGCAACTGCGTGCGGTCAATTGCGAGGTCTATGACCAGAATTTTTGCCGGGAAGCTTAATTTGACTGTGTCACAAAATTTTTCTTCACCCTCTACCTACGCGCTCTCCCGCAGCAGGGACACCTCAGAAGCTGCCGGGCGATGTGTTGGGCAATCCAATAGCGAATCGTTGCGATCGAGTCGGGTACGTGGCGTTGTGCTCTTGGGGCTACCCCGGGGGATATACCCTTGGGGTAAGGGAGGCGCTTTGCTGAGCGCACGGTTTTTTTTGTCAGGGTCTTTGAGTCGTTGCAGGAGCAAAAAGCCGTAGGCGGCAATCGTGAGCGTAGCATGGTGGTGAAACCCGCGCCAGTTGCGCCCTTCGTAGTGGCCAAGCCCTACTTCCTGTTTGAGTTCGCGGTAATCGCGCTCGATGCGCCAGCGCATCTTGACGGTATGAACCAGCTGCGTCAATGAGTAGGTCTCGGGAAGCGTGCTCAGAAAGTAGTGGCTCGGTTCGCTTTCCGTTTCCGGCCATTCGATGAGCAGCCACTCGGGTTCGCGAAGGGTGGATCGCCAATAGTCACGGTGCGCGGCTCGTACCCGCACCGCCGCAAAGCGTGAGCGCAACACCCCATTGCTGCCTTCGCGCCAGGTGACCGTCCGGTAGGCGCTCTGCGGAAGGCTCAGTGCCAGCGCCTTGACCGATACCGGTTCGTGCCCAGGGCTACGACGCAGGTTTTTGGCCGGTCGCCCCCGTCCTGTGTACGGTTCCGGTTGTAAGGGTTCGACCCCAGGCGGCCACACGGTGGTCGCTTCCCGTACCGCTACCGCGTAGCGAAGACCCCACGCGGTGAGTTGATCGCGAAAATGGGTGGTGTCGCCATAAACCGCATCGGCAAGTACGACCCCAGGGGGAACGCCTGCGGCAAGCGCCTCCGAGATCTGACTGAGTGCGATTTCGGGTTTCGTCGCAAACGTCACCGTTTCCGGCACCCCCGCTTTGTTGCGCCGCTCGGGGTCATTGGCCCACGCTTCGGGTAGGTAGAGACGAAAGGCAATCGGTAGGCTTCCTTTCTCGCTTGCCAAAGAGAGCGACACAGCGACCTGGCAGTTTTCGTTTTTACCCACCTGCCCGCAGTATTGCCGGGCAACGCCCACCGAGTGGCGACCCTGTTTGGGAATGCCGGTCTCATCGACGATCCAGTAGCACGCCTCATCGAGTGCCAGGTGCGGAGCGACGATTTCGCGCACTTTGCGCAATACCGCTTCGTCCGACCACGGAGATTTCGCCACGAAGTGGTGTAGCGCCTGATGCTTGGCCTGAACCCGCTCAGGGTCAAGGTGCGCGGCAATCGGTTCGATGCTTTTGCGCGCAATCGGCAAAAGAAGCCCCCGGCAGTAGTCCTTGAGCCCCGCATGTCGATCGGCGTGGCCCAGCACCTCAGTAAGCTCTGTGAGGTAGCACTCCAGTTCATCGATTGGTGTCATCGGGGGGCTCCTTCGGAAGGGGTCAAGATAGGAAGAGTCTAGCATCTTTTTTGACACAGTCAAATTAACAGGATGTTGAACAAATGCTCTGTGCGCACCTGACCGCTCCCTTTTCTGGGAGTTTTTGCCAGCCGCTGGCAGGTGGCTCCTGCTCAGCTTGCCATGTTACCGGTGATCAGGGCCGAATGGCGTCGGAATTTCGCGCCAATCGGTCGCTTTTCCCATGCACAACACACACGTTCCTCTCTTTTCCCTCATGTTGCCTTGAGCGGCCAGCCGCTCAGCTTCGCAAGTCGTACGAGGTTGTAGGCGGCAAAAGCGATGAGCGCCTGGACTTTGACTTTGGCCAGTCCCACAAAGCGCGCTTTGCGCAACCCGCCCACGGTTTTGACCCAACCAAAGATCTCTTCGATGCGTTTGCGCACTTTGAGACTCGTTCGGTACGCTTCGCTTTGGGTGAGTGCCTCGGGGATGTTGCTGCCCACTTTCTTGCACGCAATATGCGGGGTGATTCCTTTGCGTCGAAGCACATCGAGAAACCGCGCCGCGTCGTATTTGCGGTCGGCCGCAAGCGTGGCGTTGGCCGGCACCGAGCGTTCGACCATCACTTCGGCCGCTTCGTATTCGGCAGTACCAGTAGCGAGCGTCACTTCGGCATCGACCACGAGCCCGTTTCGGTTTTCCATGAGCACATGACCGGCGTAACAAAGGTGCGCTTTGTCCCCGGCGCTTTTGCGAAAGAGCCGCGCATCCGGATCGGTCGTCGAGCGGTGGGTGGCGTTGCTGCGCTTTTCACCGGTGAAATCGACCGTCGGGTTTTTGCCTTGCCCCTGGTGCGGCCCCGTATCTTCGTCGATCGGGGCAAGACTTTTGTGCGAAGCCCACGCGTCGATCAGGGTGCCGTCGACCGAGAAGTGTTCGTGACTGAGCACCGCGCGCAATTCGGCGTAGTCACGCACCTGACGAAAGAATGCCTGCACGATCTCTTGATTGAGCAACCGCTCACGGTTTGCCGAAAAGGTGGAGTGGTCCCACACCGGTTCGTCCAAGCCCAAACCCACGAACCAGCGGTAAAGGAGGTTATATTCAATCGCTTCGACCAGACGCCGCTCCGAAGGAATCGAGTAGATCGCTTGCAAAAGAAGCGCACGCAGCAGCCGATGCGGTGGGATCGAGGGACGCCCACGCTTGGCGTAACAGGCGTCGATTCTGTCGTCCATTTGCCGCAGCAGGGCATC
Source organism: Hydrogenophilus thermoluteolus (assembly GCF_003574215.1). Lineage (NCBI taxonomy): Bacteria > Pseudomonadati > Pseudomonadota > Hydrogenophilia > Hydrogenophilales > Hydrogenophilaceae > Hydrogenophilus > Hydrogenophilus thermoluteolus. The sequence goes on from NZ_AP018558.1 coordinate 704,989, forward strand.
GACCACCGCCCGAAGCTTGCGGATCGGGTGGTCGGCAGGGATACGATCCTCGAGCGAAACGTAACTGAAGAGCGTCTCCGGGCGTTCCACTCCGCGCATGGCTGCCTCGCAATGCTTCCAGAACGAGATGGCGTTATTGTATCATAGAAATTGTGGATTTTTGAGGGATTTTTCAACGCCCTGTTAATTTGACTGTGTCAAAAAAGATGCTAGACTCTTCCTATCTTGACCCCTTCCGAAGGAGCCCCCCGATGACACCAATCGATGAACTGGAGTGCTACCTCACAGAGCTTACTGAGGTGCTGGGCCACGCCGATCGACATGCGGGGCTCAAGGACTACTGCCGGGGGCTTCTTTTGCCGATTGCGCGCAAAAGCATCGAACCGATTGCCGCGCACCTTGACCCTGAGCGGGTTCAGGCCAAGCATCAGGCGCTACACCACTTCGTGGCGAAATCTCCGTGGTCGGACGAAGCGGTATTGCGCAAAGTGCGCGAAATCGTCGCTCCGCACCTGGCACTCGATGAGGCGTGCTACTGGATCGTCGATGAGACCGGCATTCCCAAACAGGGTCGCCACTCGGTGGGCGTTGCCCGGCAATACTGCGGGCAGGTGGGTAAAAACGAAAACTGCCAGGTCGCTGTGTCGCTCTCTTTGGCAAGCGAGAAAGGAAGCCTACCGATTGCCTTTCGTCTCTACCTACCCGAAGCGTGGGCCAATGACCCCGAGCGGCGCAACAAAGCGGGGGTGCCGGAAACGGTGACGTTTGCGACGAAACCCGAAATCGCACTCAGTCAGATCTCGGAGGCGCTTGCCGCAGGCGTTCCCCCTGGGGTCGTACTTGCCGATGCGGTTTATGGCGACACCACCCATTTTCGCGATCAACTCACCGCGTGGGGTCTTCGCTACGCGGTAGCGGTACGGGAAGCGACCACCGTGTGGCCGCCTGGGGTCGAACCCTTACAACCGGAACCGTACACAGGACGGGGGCGACCGGCCAAAAACCTGCGTCGTAGCCCTGGGCACGAACCGGTATCGGTCAAGGCGCTGGCACTGAGCCTTCCGCAGAGCGCCTACCGGACGGTCACCTGGCGCGAAGGCAGCAATGGGGTGTTGCGCTCACGCTTTGCGGCGGTGCGGGTACGAGCCGCGCACCGTGACTATTGGCGATCCACCCTTCGCGAACCCGAGTGGCTGCTCATCGAATGGCCGGAAACGGAAAGCGAACCGAGCCACTACTTTCTGAGCACGCTTCCCGAGACCTACTCATTGACGCAGCTGGTTCATACCGTCAAGATGCGCTGGCGCATCGAGCGCGATTACCGCGAACTCAAACAGGAAGTAGGGCTTGGCCACTACGAAGGGCGCAACTGGCGCGGGTTTCACCACCATGCTACGCTCACGATTGCCGCCTACGGCTTTTTGCTCCTGCAACGACTCAAAGACCCTGACAAAAAAAACCGTGCGCTCAGCAAAGCGCCTCCCTTACCCCAAGGGTATATCCCCCGGGGTAGCCCCAAGAGCACAACGCCACGTACCCGACTCGATCGCAACGATTCGCTATTGGATTGCCCAACACATCGCCCGGCAGCTTCTGAGGTGTCCCTGCTGCGGGAGAGCGCGTAGGTAGAGGGTGAAGAAAAATTTTGTGACACAGTCAAATTAAGAGTGGTCATGGCTGTTTGGTAAAATGACCAACGCCCATTTCTCGGTGTGATTGAAAAAAGGAGCTCCATCATGAAAAGCGATCCTAAAGTGCTTCAGCTCCTCAATGAGGCGTTGAAAAACGAATTGACAGCCGTCAATCAATACTTTCTTCATGCGCGAATGTACCAGAACTGGGGTTACCATGCGTTGGCGCAAGTAGAGTACCGCGAATCGATCGAAGAGATGAAGCACGCTGATCGATTGATTCAGCGCATTCTCTTTTTGGAAGGGCTGCCCAATTTGCAAGATCTGGGTCGGCTGCGGATAGGTGAAAACGTTCCTGAATGCTTTGAAGCGGATCGTGCGCTGGAGCAAGACGCCATTGCGCAATTGCGTGATGCGATCGTTTATTGTGAATCGGTGCGTGATTTCGTTTCTCGCGATCTTTTGTGCGAACTGCTCGATGACTCAGAGGAGCATTACGATTGGGCTGATACACAGCTCGAATTGATCGAAGCACTTGGTTTGCAGAACTATCTGCAGAGCGCAATGGGAAAAATTGATTCCTAATTTTTTTGTGATATAGTTTAAATGATCTCGATAATCGTTATTGTTTTTATGTCAAAGTGAGGGTGATATCATGAAAAGTCGTCTGGCTGTCTTGTTTCTTGGTGTAAGCTTGGCATTCAATGGGATCGCCGTTCAGGCGTCTGAATCCGAAGGGCGAACTGCGCACCGTGAGGTGTCGATGCCGAGCTCGGCAGCAGAAGCGTGGGAAAATTTGCGCAAAGACGGAGCCGCGTTGCAGCGTTATCTCAAGAAGCAGACGTTGACCCCGATGGATCTCCATGAGGTTCATATGCTTTCCTACTCATTGGAAGTTGCAGTGCACCGTTTGCGGTCCGAATGGGAAACGATCGCGAACGACTTGGAAGAGATGCACCTCAATAGCGAATCGGGTAATGCCGAGAAGACGCGGCAACACGGTCAGGCTTTCCTGGACGCCGTTGCGCGCGTAAAAGGGTGTAAAAAGTAACAGCTGTGATTTTTCCTTTTCAAGGAAGAGATGAATGAACGGTTCACTATGGCAGCGTGTGGCCTTTGCGGCCGGTTTGATCGCCACTGGCTTGGCGTTTGCAGAAGCCCCAATGAGCGTTGACGATGCTGGCACGATGGATGCTGGCGGAAAGAAGGTCGAAGCGGGGTGGAGCAAAGCGGGAGATGTGCGTGCGTGGGAAGTCGCGGCGGGTTTCTCGCCAGCAGAACATTGGGAGATTGGTGTCGCGTGGGATCGGGAAAAGGATCACGCATCGCGGGAGCGGGATCGCGGTGGATCGCTTTCGGTGAAATGGGTGCCTGTCCAAACCGACACGGGATGGTCGGTCGGCGCGCTCTTCGAGCTGGGGCACCGGCAGTGGCGTTCGCACGCAACAGACGAAAAGGATACCTATCAAACGATGAGTGCATTGGGGTTGGCAACGTACCGTACCAACGCCCACGTCATCCATCTCAATGTTGGCGTGGCTCGGGATACGCAAAGCGACGAGAATACTGCGGTTTGGGGGTTGGGGTACGAATACGAACTCGCCGAGACCGTAGCGCTGCTCGCGCAATATTACGGGGAAGAGGGAAGTAGCCCTGTGCGTGGCGTTGGGGTGCGCTGGACCGTTGCCGAAGGGATGAAGGTCGGTGTAATGGTCGATCGTACCACTGGGCGCGACCGCGAAACGGCGGTCGCGCTCAGCTGGGCATGGGAATTCTAGGCGAAGCCAAAAGCTGTCTTCAAGACGGCGCGGTGGGGGATGAGGGAATTCCCCGCAGCGCCGCAAGCGCTTCTGGAGCCACCGAACGCAGGTGAAGATCTCGTTGCGGAAACGGTATTTCAATTCCGTTTTCGCGAAACGCTTTGTCGATCGCCAGCGCCAGCTCGGTGTGCGTCTGCACCCGAACGCCGATATCCGCAACGAAACAGCGCAGTTCGAAGTCGATGCTGCTTGCGCCGTATTGGATGAACGCGACGCTGGGTTCCGGATCTTTGAGGATGTTCGGATGCGCGTGCGCGACCTCTAGCAGCACGTGACGCACCTTGTCGAGATCACTGCCATATGCAACCCCAACCGGAATGACGATGCGCGATTGCAGGTCAGAAAGCGTCCAGTTGGTGACGTTCCCTGTGATGATCGCCTTGTTGGGAATGAGCACTTCCTGTTTGTCCCACGTCTCGATCACAGTGGCGCGAATCGTCATCCGTTTCACCTTGCCGCTGATCCCTTCGACCGTGACGATGTCCCCGACTCGGATGGGGCGCTCAAAGAGAATGATCAATCCAGAGACGAAGTTCGCGACGATCTCTTGCAAACCAAACCCCAGACCGACTGACAACGCGGCAACCAGCCATTGGAGTTTCGACCAGGGCATTCCCAGCCGACTCAGAATCCACACCATACCAACGGTGATGAGGAGGTAGCGGAAAAGGGTAACGATCGCGTATTTGGCGCCGTCGTCGAGTCGACGGGTTTGCGCTAGGAGCAATTCGAGCAGCGTGGGGGCGTTGCGGGTGAGCAGCGTGAGGACAAAGAGTGCCACCAAAGTAAAAAGCAAATCGGCAACCGTTACGGTGAGGGTCAACGTCTCGTTGCCACTCACTTCTTGATAACGCCACAACACCCACTCATCGAGCTGCGTCAATGCCGGTAACAGCGGCGCCCAGAACCAAAGGAGAAGCGCGCCCAGGGTGAGCCAAGCGCTCCAGCGGACGATCCGCTGCAATTGACGACTGCCGTTTTCGATCTCCTGGTTCGTTTCCGCCAGACGTTTTTGTTGCTCTTGCGCCGAGAGGGGTTCGGCAGTGGTGTCGGTCCGTGCTTCGCTCATTTTGCGCCGCGCAACGGTGCGCCAGCGGTCATCGAGAACGCCGCGGACGAGGTCGTAGCCCAGCGCGACACTCAAAAGCGCCCACATTGAACGCCAGTAGGCGATGAGAACGGCCTCGGCGGTATAGAGATAACCGATCACCAGCAATAGGGTGCTCGCCAACGGCGGCAGCAAAAGGACGAGCCACAGCATTCGTCGACCGAACGGGGGAAGCCGAGGAAAGAGGTCTGCGCGTTTCGTGGGATGGAAAAACCAGGCGAAAAAGAGCGTCAGCCACAGGGTTTCAATCAGGAGTGCCGATCGCAACGGTGTGCCCGATTCCTCATGAGGGGGAAGCGCATAGAGGTATGTGACGAGCGTGGCGATGAGTGCGGTTACCCATACGAAGAGAAGCAGGTTGCGTCGTATCCGTAAAGCATTGGTTTCCGGAATGCGATAGCGGTATTGCAGTAGCCCTCCGTGGTCGGTGAGCACGATGCGCCAAAAGTGCAAATTCCACCAGAGGAACGCGGTTTGGGTGAGCGCTTCGCCCAACGCGGGAAGGGAAGTACCCGGTGCGTGGCGCACCAGTTGCGCTAGGAAGAGAAGAAAGAGCGGAAAGCCTGCCGCTTGGAGCGCGGAGAGCAGCAGCAACGCAACCGTGGCGCGGCTTCCGGAGGCGTTTCTGGGGAACGTTTTGGGTAGGATCTGGGTGCATTGTCGCTTCAACGAGCGCAGAGAAAACCACCAGACCAACCACAGGACGAAAGGGATCGCTGCGGCGAATAATCCGTCCTGCCACGAGGAGGCCAGCTTAGGGAGTTCTTTGAGAAGCGGCAGCGTGAGCGTGACGATCGCACCCAGTTCATTTTGGGCTACCGACCACCACGGAAGGGCCGATTTCGCCCACAAGAGAAACCCTTGAAGGGTGGCGAGTGCCTCTTGGCTGAAGCGATCTGCCGCGGCTGTGGTCGCTTCCAGGTCGGAAGCCGTTTGGGTGATGGTGTTGCGCAACGCCGCAATCCGTGCCAGCGTCGCCTGCCGTGCCTCAAGGAGACGCTGAAAAGCTTGTCGCGCAGCGTTTTGCTCTTCTGGCGGCAACTGCGCAATGCGCGCTTCGACCGCTTGCGCAAAAGTGGTATGGCGTTGCTGCGCCTGTACCAGTTCGATCTCGATCTGCTGCCATTCGTTGAGGGCGTCGTTCGCCGTGCGGGCCATCTGTGCCAATTCATTGCGCCACTCGGTGAGCGCATTGCGCAGTTCGATCAGTTGAAAACCCAGAAGCGGTGTCAAACCGTGTGTTTTGGCGCGGGTTTCCAATCGCTTCAGTTGCTGCTGGAATGCTTCCAGTTTTTTTTGCGTTTGCTCTTGAGACTGTTTGAGCGCGTCGATTTTTTGGTTGATCTGTGTCAGGATTGCTTTCAAAGCGTCGTTGCGCTCGGCAATCTGTTGCCAGAGGGGATCGTTTTGCCAGCGTGCTTGCGCTTCGCTCGATTTGGGCCGCAAACGGTCGATTTCGGCAAGCGCGGCTGTGGCGATTTCAAGCTGTTTCTCAACGATCTGAAGCCGCAGGGATCGGGCTTGGGTTTCCAACTTTTGAACCGTCTGCCACAACTGTTGCGCTTTTTCCCAACGCAATTGGAGCAGCTGGGCAATGGTTTGCACCGCTTGCGCGGTTCCCGGCGGCGGGTCGATTGGGCGGGTGAGTTCTGCGGGCGGATCGTTGGTCTGTCGCTCAAGCGCCGCTATCTCGTTTTCCCAACGCGATTTCTCGTTGAGCCACTTCTCTTCTGTGCGTTGTAACCACTCTGCGGCGGCTTCAGGTTGCTTTTGAACCACTTCGCGGTATTGTTGCGTCAGGTTAGGCGTGCTGGTGTGACGCAGCGTGGCCCATTGTTCGCGTGACGCAGCGATGCTTTGCTCCGCGATCTGCTGCCGCAATTGCAGATCCATTTCCAGTTTTTGCAGCGCGATCGCGCGATCCCGCAATTTCAGGAGGAGATCCTTCGCTCGATTCGAAGCGGCGTCGCTTTGCAAGGCGCGGTCGATGAGCGAGATGGGGTCGCTGCCCTCCGCTGTGGTCGACGCGGTCGGCTGTGGATTATTGCCATTTTCTGCCGCGGTGCTCGGTAGTGCTGGAACGCCTAAGAGCAGGATCGAGAAAAGCAAGAGCGGTGCGGTTTGGTACCAAGGGGAACGCATATAATTTCAGGGTAGTCAGATCGTGAATGGTCTGGAATACTTTATCACAAGCAGCAACTTTCTCTGCGAATGCTGTTTTTCTCCAGCAACAGCTGCGTATCTCGAGAGGCTGGAGACGCCAAAGCGGTTGGCATGGGTGGCCTGAGGGCACATGCCCGGAGTGCAGGATGAAAAAGGTGACGGAAGGTACCAAGATGCCGCAGTGGTACATGATGACCAGCAAAGCGGTGGCGGAATACCTTGGCAGCGACCCAGAACGTGGCTTGCCTTTCGAAAGGGTTGCGGAGCGGCTGCGCCAATACGGCCTCAACCAGCTCGATCCCGGAAAACGAGAAGGGTGGTGGGCGCGATTGACGCGGCAGCTCAAAAATCCGCTTCTTTTCGTCCTGCTGGTTGCTGCGGTGGTTGCGTTTGCACTGGGGGAGCGCGTAGACGCGGCAGTGATTGTCGCCGTTGTTTTGCTTTCGGTGGCAATCGGGCTCTACCAAGAGGGGAAGGCACAACGCGCGCTCGACGCAGTTGCCGAATTGCTCGCTCCGCAAGCGATCGTGATCCGCGATGGGGTACGGCATGAGATCCCTGCGCGCGATCTCGTGCCGGGTGACCTTATCTGGGTCGAAGCGGGAATGAGGGTTCCCGCGGACGCGCGACTGGTGGTGGCGAACCGTCTGGCCGTGGATGAAAGCATTCTTACGGGCGAATCGGTTCCTGTGGAGAAACGGGCAGAACCGCTCTCTATTCCAGATCTACCCTTGGCAGATCAGGACAACTGCCTGTGGTCTGGAACCCTCGTTGTCCGTGGGCAAGCGACTGCGCTCGTCTTTGCGACGGGCAAAAACAGCCAGTTGGGAAGGCTGGGACTGATGGTGGGACGGGCAAAGCGAGCAGAGACGCCGTTGATGGAGCGCTTCTCCCGCTTCTCATGGCAGGTTGCTCTTGCCATTTTGTCGGTTTCAACGCTGCTTTTTGCTTTGGCCGTCTGGGGGCCGGCTCAGGTGCGCTTAGAGGACGCCTTCATGGCGACGGTGGGTATCGCGGTTGCCGCGATTCCTGAAGGGCTTCCCGCGCTGGTGTTGGTCATTTTGGCAATTGGCGCGGAGCGCCTGGCCAAGGTCCGTGCGCTGGTGCGCAAGCTTCCTGCGGTGGAGACGTTGGGCGCGGTGACCGTGATCGGATCCGACAAAACGGGGACGCTCACCAAAAACGAGATGACCATTACCGATGTGGCTACGCCAAAAGGGTTCTTCAAAAGTAGCGGCGTAGGCTACGCACCCGAGGGTCGATGGCAGCGCAGCGACGATCTCCAGGAAGGTTCTCTGCCGATTGCCCTTTTTGAAGCGGGCGTGCTCTGTAACGACAGCGCGCTCCAAGTAACACCGGACGGTTCTTTCCGTCCCGTAGGGGATCCACTTGAAGCGGCAATGATCACCGCGGCGATCAAAGCGGGAATCGTTCCGGAATCGGTCCAGCTCGAATGGCGGCGGGTTGATTCGCTCCCTTTCGATCCAGAGAAACGCTATATGGTGACGTTGCATCGTCATCGCAACGGCGATACGCTTCTACTCGTCAAAGGGGCGGTAGAGGTGATTGCGCCCCGTTGTCGCGGTGTGTGTCGCGCGTCGACGTTGGCGGAAATTTCTCGGAGAGCCGATGCACAGCCATTCTCTGATGACCATTGGTTGGCGGTTGCTGAATCGTTCGCGTCAAGAGGGTTACGCGTCATTGCACTGGCTTGTCGGCAATTGCCTAAACCTGAAGGGGATGAGGTACTCGACGAGCGCGTACTCACCGATCTTCTTTGGCTGGGGTTGGTTGGGGTACAAGATCCGCCACGGCCTGAGGCGACGCTTGCGGTTGCCGAATGCCTCCGTGCTGGTGTCCGGGTGGTGATGATTACGGGCGACCATCCCAAAACGGCGCAAGCCGTTGCGCAGTCGTTGGGGCTTGCGCGTGCGAAAGGGAGGCCGCTTATGGGAAGTGAAATCGACCAGCTCGACGATGCCGCACTTGCTGCGCGACTCAAAGAGACCGACGTGGTGTCCCGTGCAACGCCCGAACACAAGTTGCGACTGGTGAACCTTTGGGTACGAACTGGCGAAATCGTCGCGATGACCGGCGATGGGGCCAACGATGCACCTGCGCTTGCTGCAGCCCACGTAGGTATCGCAATGGGGCAACGGGGAACCGATGCAGCGCGTGCAGCGGCAAGTGTGGTGCTTGCCGATGACAACTTTGCGACGATCGTACGTGCGTTGCGCTGGGGTCGAATTGCTTACGACAATGTGAAAAAAACGCTCCTTTTCATCCTGCCAACCAACTTTGCACAGGCATTGGTGGTCGGGGTGGCGTTGGTTTTGGGGGAGACATTGCCGATTTCGGCGACGCAGATTCTGTGGGTGAACCTGGTTACCACCGTATTGCTGGCGACTCCGCTTGCGTTCGAAAAAGGGGAGCGTCGCGTCATGGAGCGCCCACCGCGCCCCCCCAACGAACCGCTCATCACGCGTTTGATCGCCTGGCGCGTTGCTGTGATCGGGATTCTCTTTGCGGCGGTCACCCATCAGGCATTTTTTTGGGCATTGCCTCTGTGGGGAGAGGAGGTGGCCCGCACATTTGCGGTCAATACCCTTGTCGCGATGCAGGTTGCTTACCTTTTTTCGTGTCGAACGTTCGTGGACAACCGGTGGCGAACCCTTTTGGTCGAAGCGCATCCCATAATGTATCTCGCAGTGACGGGAATCGTTCTGCTGCAAGGAGTTTTCACTTATGCGCCTCCGCTCCAGGCCCTTTTTGCGACGAACGCGCTTCCGATCCCGTTGCTGTTGCTGCTCATGCTGATTACCGTGGTTACATTTTTCGTGACAGAAAGTGAGAAGTGGGTGATGCGTCGCATAGGAGTCACCGTACTATGATCGAACTGCCAATCCGCTATGTCGAACCCGTCTTTCGTCCGCCATCAGAGGCGAATTCGCTGATTCTTCCCGTTACCGATGGCTGCTCGTGGAATCGGTGCACTTTTTGTGAGATGTACACGGCGCCACAGAAGAAGTTCCGGGCGCGCAGCGAGGATGAGGTATTGGAAACGATTCGCCGCTGTAGCGAGACGCTCGGGCCGTACGTCCGTCGTGTCTTCTTGGCCGATGGCGACGCGATGGTGCTACCTACCCGTCGGTTGGTTGCAATCCTGGACGAGCTGAACGCCGCGTTCCCCAATCTACAACGCGTTTCCAGCTACTGCCTACCCCGCAACCTGCGCAAAAAATCGGTTGCGGAACTCAAATGGCTCGCGGAACGCAAATTGACACTCGTCTATGTCGGCGCCGAATCGGGTGACGATACGGTGTTGAAACGGGTCCAGAAAGGAGAAACCTTCGCGACTACCGAAGATGCGCTGCTCAAGCTTGCCGAAGCCGGCATACGTCGCTCGGTGATGTTTCTTTTAGGGCTGGGTGGCAAGCAACTTTGGGCGCAGCATATCGCGGCAAGCGCGGCGCTAGCGAACCGGACGCAGCCGGAATATCTTGCGACGCTGGTCGTCTCGTTCCCGCTGGGTAAGGACCGGTTTTTGGCGGCATGGCCCGATTGGGAAGAGCAGGATCTGGTGGGTTTGCTCAAAGAGATGCGGGCGCTTTTACAGCAACTCGAGCTCAAGCAGACGATCTTTCGTTCCGACCACGCGTCGAATTGGCTCGTGCTCAAGGGAACACTCAACAAGGACAAAGCGAAATTGCTGCAACAGGTCGAAGCGGCGCTTGCCGATCCCGCGCATGCGCCGCTGCGGCCAGCGTGGGCAAGAGGGCTGTGATCGAAAAGCGAAGCAGCGGCACCGGGCGACGGACCCGTATCCTCAGGTAACTTGCCAAAATCCGGTGACGGTGGGTGAAAAGAAAAATGCGCGAGGAAATGGTGGTGAGGGAGGGAATCGAACCCTCGACCTACGGGTTATGAATCCGTCGCTCTAACCGCCTGAGCTACCTCACCACCGTAGGGGATGCGGCGCATCCGAGAGTCTGATAATATAGCGGGTTCTTGCAGTTGTTGTCAACCCTTGGAGCGTCACCACTCATGAAAAGCGTCTTTATCCGAACCTTCGGTTGCCAGATGAACGAATACGACACCGAAAAGATGCTCGAACTGATGCGAGCCCAGTTCGGTGCGGAGGTCACGGATGATCCCGCGCAAGCCGATCTGATTTTGTTCAATACGTGCTCGGTGCGCGAGAAGGCGCAGGAGAAGGTTTTTCATGAGTTGGGGCGCGTCAAAGCCCTGAAAAAACAGAAGCCGGGGTTGCTCATCGGGGTAGGCGGTTGCGTCGCCAGCCAGGAGGGAGAGGCGATCATCGCCCGTGCCCCATACGTCGATCTGGTCTTTGGCCCTCAGACGCTCCACCGCTTGCCCGAACTGATCGCGCGCCGCCAACAGGAAGGGAAGCCGCAGGTCGATGTTTCGTTTCCCGAACAGGAAAAGTTCGACGCGCTTCCCGAGGCCAAGCGGCACGGCCCAACGGCGTTCGTTTCGATCATGGAAGGGTGCTCGAAGTATTGCACCTATTGCATCGTGCCCTATACCCGGGGGGACGAGTTTTACCGACCGCTCGAGGAGATCCTGACCGAAGTGGCGACCCTTGCCGAACAAGGGGTGAAAGAGGTGACGCTCTTGGGGCAAAACGTCAATGCCTGGCACGCGCCGATCGCAGCCGGTAGCCGCGAGATCGCCGATTTTGCGTTTCTGCTCGAGTGCGTTGCGGAGATTCCGGGTATCGAACGGATTCGCTATACCACGTCACACCCTCGGGAAATGTCTCCCCGTTTGATTGCAGCGTATGAACGGATTCCCAAACTGGTCAGCCACTTGCATTTGCCGCTTCAAGCCGGTTCGGACCGTGTGCTCGCGGCGATGAAGCGCGGCTATACCGTTCTCGAATACAAGTCGATCGTGCGCAAACTGCGTGCTGTGCGGCCCGACCTTTCCCTTTCGTCCGATTTTATCGTCGGTTTTCCTGGCGAAACCGAGGCGGAGTTTCGCAAGACGCTTGCGATCGTCGAGGAGTTGGCGTTCGACACTTCGTTCAGCTTCGTCTTCAGTCCTCGGCCCGGTACGCCAGCGGCGGAAATGCCCGATCCCGTTCCGCTCGAAGTCAAACAAGGGTGGTTGCGTGAATTGCAAGCGAAAATCGACGCACAGGCCCGCGCCTACAGTGAAGCGATGGTAGGAACCGTGCAGCGGGTGCTCGTCGAAGGGCCATCGAAGAAGGATCCGAACGAACTTTCTGGGCGGACCGACAACAACCGTGTGGTCAATTTCCCTGCGCCGGCTCGTCTCATCGGGCAGTTCGTCGATGTCCGGATCACGCAGGCGCTACCCCACAGCTTGCGGGGTGAAGTGTTGGTGCGGGAGTCGGTTGCGTGATGGTCGAGCTCCATTGGCAGGCGCAGCCAGAGGACAACGTCCGACTCTCGAATCTCTGTGGAACGCTCGATGCCAACCTCCGTCAATTGGAGACGGCGTTCGACGTGGTCATCCTGCGCCGCAGTCACGACTTTCGCGTTCAGGGCAATGCCGAGACGGTACGGCTCGTCCGTACGGCGCTCGAACGGCTGTGGCAACGTGCCGGAAAAGCATTGACTTTGGACGACGTGCAACTGGCTTACGTCGAGACGCTCAACTGGCCGGATGAGGCGGAACCCCAAAGTGCGCCAACGCGCTGGACGCAAGCGGCGCCACGCGCCGAATCGGTGGAGCCCCCAACGGATTTTCCTCCGGAACGGACGGGCGAAGCCCCCGTACTGCGTAGCCGCAAAGGGCGCGTCATCGCGCGCACGCCACGTCAAGCGGCATATATCGAGGCGATACGTACGCACGACATCACCTTTGGCATTGGGCCCGCGGGTACCGGCAAAACCTTCCTGGCGGTGGCATGCGCGGTGGATGCGTTCGAACGCGAACAGGTCGAACGGATCATTTTGACGCGGCCTGCAGTGGAGGCTGGGGAGCGGTTGGGTTTTTTGCCCGGTGATTTGACCCAAAAGGTGGATCCCTACCTGCGGCCGCTTTACGATGCGCTCTACGATCTCATGGGATCGGAACGCGTTGCGAAGCTCTTTGAACGGGGTGCGATCGAGATCGCGCCGCTGGCGTTCATGCGGGGGCGCACGCTCAATCATGCCTTTGTCATTCTGGACGAAGCGCAGAACACTACGCCGGAACAGATGAAGATGTTTCTGACTCGCATCGGTATCGGGTCGAAAGCGGTGGTGACTGGCGACCTCACGCAGGTCGATTTGCCGCGTGGGGCCAAAAGTGGGCTTGCTGAGGCAGTCGAAGTGTTGGCCAACGTGCGCGGTTTGGCGTTTCAGCGGTTCGTGCGCGAAGATGTGGTGCGCCATCCGCTGGTGGCGCGCATCGTCGATGCGTACGAAGCGTTCGACGCGGCACGGCAGAGCGAAGCGCTTGGGGTGACGCGGTGAGAAAGCGCCTTTATCTTTCCTACCAGCGCGCAACCGAATGGCCGGTGCCGCCCCGGGCTTCGGTGTTGCGCTGGGCGCGCGCAGCGCTCCTATCGGGTACGATGCGGGTCACGGTGCGGTTCGTCGACGAAGCAGAAGGGCGGGCGTTGAACGCTGCGTACCGTCACAAGGACTATGCGACCAACGTGTTGTCGTTTCCCTACGATCCCGTTCCTGACGAAGCGCTGGGGATGACCATCGCGCACGGTGATTTGGTGTTGTGCGCGCCGGTACTTCATCGCGAAGCAGTGTCCCAGGGAAAAACCGTGGACGCCCATTGTGCCCATCTGGTCGTTCATGGTATGCTGCACTTGCAAGGATTCGACCACGAAACGGACGAGGAGGCCGAAGCGATGGAAGCGCTGGAGCGCCGCGTCCTTGCCCTTTTGGGGTTTCCCAATCCCTATCGCGACGTGAAATCATCGGTATGAGTGACTCGACTGAACCTTCGTCTACCAAGGGCCTTTGGGCCCGTCTCACGCACTTGTTTTCCTCCGAACCTGAAACCCGAGAAGAATTGCTGGAATTGTTGCGCTCCGCCTGCGAGCGCAATCTGCTCGACGCCGAAGCGCTTGCGATCATCGAGGGGGCGCTTGCGCTCTCCAACCTGACCGTGCGCGACGTGATGGTGCCGCGCAGCCAAATGGACGTGATCCGCGTCGACGACTCGATCGAAGCGATCACGCGGTTGGTGGTAGAGACCAACCATTCCCGCTTCCCTGTGGTTGGGGAAGACAAAGACGACGTCTTGGGGATTTTCCTGGCCAAAGAGTTGTTGCGCTATTACGCGGGGGAGCCGTTCGACCTACGCGACAGCCTTCGGCCTGCGGTTTTCGTCCCGGAGTCGAAGCGGCTGGATATTTTGTTGCGCGAATTTCGCGTTCGTCGTAACCACATGGCGATCGTTGCCGACGAATATGGCGGCGTCGCAGGGTTGGTCACCATCGAAGACGTTTTGGAGCAGATCGTCGGCGAAATCGACGACGAATACGACTTCGAAGCAGAAGAGGATGCGATCGTCGCGGAACAGGACGGCTCGTTCCGAGTTCGTGCGGACTTGGAGTTGGCCGACTTCGATGAGGCGTTTGCCACGCGGTTCGACGAAACCGAAGAAGCCGATACCGTGGGAGGGTTGCTGATCCACCACTTGGGCCGTCTCCCCCACATCCATGAGACGATCACCTTGAACGGGTGGCGTTTCGAAGTGGTGCGCGCCGATGGTCGCCGCGTCTATTGGGTACGGGTGCACAAGCTTCAGGCACCGGAAGCCGAATCTGCTCAAGATGCGTAGCGTCTATCCCCTAACCCCTTGTGTGACTCCGTGAACCGTTCGTTCGCCATCCCCGCAGCGCTCTTGCACCGCCCATGGGTGCTTTGGCTGGTGTGCTGGAGTGTGGGGGGCGGCGTTGCGCTCTTTTCGTTTGCGCCGTTTGGCTGGTGGCCGTTGTTGATGGTGGGGCTCGCGTGGCTCTTCCGCACACTCGCACGCGCCGCGTACCTCCGGGACGCGGCTGCGGCAAGTGGGTTTTTCGCACACGGATATTTTACCGTCGGCCTTTCGTGGCTCGCTGTGGCGCTGGCGCGTTACGGCGGTTTGCCTTGGGGCGTTGCTGCGGTTGCGGTCGCGCTCCTAGCTGCCTATTTGGCGCTATGGTGGGCAATCGCAGGCGGTATTACCCATTGGTTGTGGCGTCGTCTGGGGACTGTGCGCGCGCTCGTTCCTGCCGCGTTGTGGACACTCGCCGAATGGGGGCGGGGCGGGTTGCTGACCGGATTCCCCTGGCTCATGCCGGGATTTGCCGCAGCGCACGACGCCGGACCGTTGGCGCTTTTCAACGGTTGGTTTCCGATCGTCGGTGCGCTCGGTGTGACCTTTCTGATGGTTGCGCTCGCCGCTGCTTGGGGAAACGCACCCCGGCGGCTGCAGACCTGGGGCATTACCTTTGGGGTTTGTGTAGCGGGGTGGGGTTTGGGGCAGATCGCATGGAGCGAACCGGCTGCGCCACCCGTCACCGTGAGTGTGATCCAGACGGTAGTGGCGCAAGACGAAAAGTGGGATACGCGGCGCTGGCAGACCCATTTCACGGAACTGACCCGCAAGGTTGCGCGGGCGAAGGGGGCGGTGGTCGTCACGCCGGAAACGGTGTTGCCCCTTTTCGAAAGCGACTTGCCGCAAACCTGGCGAGCGGCGCTTGCGGCTGCGTTCGCACAAGGTAACGACGCGCACGCACCGGATGCGTCGAACCGAACGTTGTTGCTCGGGCTCTTTCGCCGCGACGCTACGGGAATCCACAATGCACTGACCACGCTCGACGGTCGGTGGCACTACGACAAGCGGCAGCTGGTACCCTTTGGCGAATTCGTCCCGCCAGGGTTTCACTGGTTTGTCCGCTGGCTGGCGATCCCGTTCGCCGACCAGGTGCCGGGTGTTGCGAATCCGTCGCTGGGGGCTTGGCAGCGGGCGCACTGGGCGGCGAACATTTGCTACGAAAGCGCGTTTGCCCGATGGGTGGTGCGTGATGTGCGCCGGGGGGCACAGATCTTAGTGAATGCCTCGAATTTTGCGTGGTACGGAAAAACCCACGGCCAATGGCAGCACGCACAGATTGGTCGCGCCCGTGCGCTCGAAACCGCACGCCCCTGGATTCAAGCGGTCAATGCGGGCGTGAGTGCCGTATTCGACGCACAGGGACGTACGGTGGCGATCGCGGCGCCGTGGCGCGACGCGGTGCTCGATGCGGTGATCGTCCCACAACAGGGTTTGACTCCGTTCGTGCGCTGGGGGGGAGAGGCGAGCGTGGTGTTTTTGGCGTTGGCGCTCTTGGGGGCTGTGCTGTCGCGTCGCGGGCGTAACCGGGTTCGGTGCTAAAATTGCCAGATTACGTACTGGATTGCACCGAGACCGTGATGAACGTCCCGACATTTCAAGAGATCATCCTGCGGCTGCAGACCTTCTGGGCCAACGAAGGGTGTGTGTTGCTGCAACCCTACGATTTGGAAGTGGGCGCGGGAACGTCACACACCGCGACCTTCTTGCGCGCGATCGGGCCGGAGCCGTGGTACGCGGCGTACGTCCAGCCTTCGCGCCGTCCCAAGGATGGTCGCTATGGCGAAAACCCGAACCGGTTGCAGCACTATTACCAGTTTCAGGTCGTTCTCAAACCCAGCCCGCTCGATATCCAAGAGCGTTACTTGAGGAGCCTGGTAGCGCTTGGAATCGACCTGAAGCAGCACGATGTGCGCTTCGTCGAAGACGACTGGGAAAACCCGACGCTCGGTGCGTGGGGATTGGGTTGGGAAGTCTGGCTCGACGGGATGGAGGTGACCCAATTCACCTACTTCCAGCAGGTCGGCGGACTGGACTGCAAGCCGGTCCTGGGCGAGATCACCTACGGTATCGAGCGTTTGGCGATGTACCTTCAGGGTGTGGAAAACGTCTACGATCTCCTCTGGTCGGTGACGCCGGATGGGCAGCGGATCACCTACGGCGACGTCTTTCACCAGAACGAGGTGGAGCAGTCCCGCTACAATTTCGAAGCGGCTAATGTGCCGTTGCTCTTCGAGTTTTTCAACCATTTCGAAGCAGAGGCGAAACGGCTGATGGAAGCGTCGCTTCCCTTGCCCGCGTACGAAATGGTGCTCAAAGCCGCACATACGTTCAACTTGCTCGATGCCCGCGGGGCGATTTCCGTCACAGAACGGGCGGGGTATATCGGCCGGATTCGGGCGCTGGCGCGTGCCGTGGCACAAGCCTATTACCAGAGCCGCGAAGCGCTCGGATTCCCGTTGCTTGCGAAGGAGACGCCCCATGCAGCGTAACGCATTGCTCGTCGAATTGGTCACCGAGGAGTTGCCGCCGAAGGCGCTCGCCAAACTCGGCGAAATGTTCGCCCGTGGGGTCGTCGAACGGTTGCGCACCGCGGATCTGGTCACTGAAGATGCGGCATGGCGGTGGTTCGCCTCGCCGCGGCGGCTTGCGGTTTGGGTGGAAGCGGTTGCGGCAAAGGGTGCGGACCGCGAACAGCAAGTGCGCTTGATGCCCGTCACGGTCGCGTACGACAGCGACGGGCAACCCACCACTGCGCTCGTCAAACGGCTTGCCGCAAAAGGTCTGACCCCGGGTGAGGCACCGCTCTTTCGTGCCCATGACGGCAAACAAGAACAACTCTTTTTGCGGGAGACGGTGCCGGGAGCAGACCTGTTTGCGCAACTGGCCGAATGGGTGCATGCTGCGCTCGATGCCCTCCCGATCCCGAAACGGATGCGCTGGGGTTCGGGAGACGAGACATTCGTTCGTCCCGTACACCGTCTGGTGATGTTGTGGGGCGATCAAGTGGTTCCGGGAACCGTACTGGGGCTGGAGAGCGGTCGCGAAACGCTGGGCCACCGCTTCCTCAGTCGCGGCGCGATCCCCCTCGCGCACGCCGATGCGTACGAACCCACCTTGTTGGCCGAAGGAAAAGTGATCCCCGATTTTGCCGCACGGCGCGAGGCGATCGCGAAGATGTTGGCAGAAGCGGCACAGAAGGCGGGGGCGCATCTGCGCGACGACCCGGATCTTTTGGACGAAGTGACAGCACTCGTCGAATACCCCGCGGTTTATCTCGGCACATTCCCTGAAGCGTTTCTGGCCGTGCCGCCCGAATGCCTGATCCTCACGATGCGGGCCAATCAGAAATATTTCCCGCTCTTCGATGCGGCAGACCGATTGACGAACCGTTTCCTGATCGTCTCGAACATGCGGATCGCGGACCCGAGCGCGATCATCCACGGTAACGAACGGGTGGTGCGCCCCCGTTTGGCCGATGCGCAGTTCTTCTTCGAACAAGACCGCAAAACGACGTTGGAGCGTCGCCTGCCTCGGCTTGCGGAGATCGTCTATCACAACCGCATCGGGACACTGGCGGAGCGGGTGGCACGTATCGAATCCCTGGCGGGCGAAATCGCCCATCGTTTGGGCGTCGATCCCGTTTTGCCGCAACGCGCGGCGCGGCTCGCCAAGTGCGACCTCGTCACCGAAATGGTGGGCGAATTCCCCGAATTGCAAGGGGTGATGGGGCGGTACTACGCATTGGCCGACGGCGAACCCCAGGAAGTAGCCGAAGCGATCGAAGATCACTACAAACCGCGTTTCGCTGGCGATGCGCTGCCGCGCCATCTGACCGGTACGATCGTCGCGCTCGCGGACAAACTCGACGCCCTTGCCGGCCTCTTTGCGTTGGGTGAAACCCCTACGGGCGAAAAAGATCCCTTTGCGTTGCGGCGCGCAGCACTTGGGATCTTGCGCATGGTGATCGAGCACCCCGTACCTTTGCCGTTCGATCCGCTTCTCGACGCGGCGTTCCAGCTGCAGCCGGAGGCAGTGCGCCGTGCGGCTGGGCAGCGCGACGTGGTCGCGGAAATGCGCGCATTCTGCGACGAGCGCTTGCGCCATTGGTTGCGGGAAAGGGGCCACGCACCGCTCATGGTCGACGCGGTGCTTGCGGTCACCCCACAACGTATCGATACGGTACCCGCGCGGTTGTCCGCTTTGACAGCATTTGCCGAGCGCCCAGAGGCGCAGCGGTTGGCGGCGGCGCGCAAGCGCGTGGTCAATCTGCTGAAGAAAGCGGAGCTTGCCCACGTCGACGTCGATGTCGCGCTCTTTGCCGAACCGGCCGAAAAAGCGCTCTTCGAAGCGCTCGTGCGGGTCGAACCGTACCTGGCGTCACACATCGACAACGAAGCGTTCGACGCGGCACTCACCACGCTGGTCGCATTGGCTGAACCGATCGATGCGTTCTTCGATTCCGTGATGGTGCTTACCGACGAACCGTTGCTGCGGATGAATCGGCTGGCGCTCTTGGCCCGTTTGCGTCGGGCGCTCGATCAGGTAGCAGATCTTTCGGTGCTTGCGGCATGAAGGTGATCGTGCTCGACCGGGATGGGGTGATCAACGAGCCGCGCAAACCCTTCTTGCGCGGCCCAGAGGACTGGGTGCCGCTTCCTGGGGCGATCGAGGCGATTTCGCTTTTGACCCAGTGGGGCTGGCGAGTGGTGCTCGCGATCAATCAATCGGTGATTGGCCGCGGCCTCATCACGGTCGACACGATGAACGCGATCCATGAACGGTTGATCAAACAGGCGGCGACCGAAGGGGGGCGGATTCACGCCATCTTCTTCTGTCCGCACGCAGCAGACGCCGACTGTGCCTGTCGGAAGCCCAAACCGGGGATGTTGCGCACGATCGCGCAACGTTTTGGTGTCGATATGGCGAAGGTGCCGGTGGTGGGGGACCGTCTGCGTGACCTCCGAGCGGCTGCGGCGATCGGGGCACAACCCTGGCTGGTGCGCACCGGCTTTGGCGCGGAAACGGAACGGGAAGCTGCGTCCGAACTGCCGCCCGGCACCCAGGTCGTCGATGATCTGCTCGCTGTCGCCAAAATGCTGATTGCCCAAGCATCGTCGCGGTAAAGGAAAGTCATGCGGTTCTCCTCCGTACCACGCCGCTTTCACTATCGTGCTCAGCCTGCGCCGCCGCCGCCCGATTTTCGCCCGGGGCGGCGCTCCTGCCCCAAATGGTGGGCAGCAGTGCGCTCCGCTTTTTTTCTCCTCTATCTTGCTGCGGTGACCGCGCCCTATTCGCTTTTTGCGCTGCTGGTTCGGCCGCTTTCGCCACAATGGCGCTACTACCTGATTTCCCGTTGGGCGGTGGTCATCAGCTGGGGCATTCGGTGGATACTGGGCATTCGCTGGCATTACGAAGGGCTTGCGCACTTCCCGCAGCAGCCCGCGGTGATCCTGACCAAACACCAGTCGGCGCTCGAAACGATCGTCCTGCCCGCAAAGCTCGCGCCGATGGTCTTCGTCTTCAAAAAAGAGTTGTTGCGCATCCCATTTTTTGGTTGGGGAATCGGCAGTTGCCCGATGATCCCAATCGACCGCAACGCCGGGCGCGACGCCATCAAGCAGGTCGTTTCGATTGGTAAAGAACGGCTACGTCAGGGGTTCTACGTGACACTCTTTCCCGAAGGCACGCGGGTGGCGGTGGGGGCGACGCGACGCTACAAAGCCGGGGGGGCGAAACTCGCGGTCGAAGCGGGGGTGCCCGTGGTTCCGATCGCGCACAATGCTGGTGAGATGTGGGCACGCAACGCGTTCGTGCGCTACCCGGGTGACGTGCTCTTCGTGATCGGGCCAACCATCGAAACGGCCGGGAAAGACCCCGATACGGTCATCGCTGAGACCGAATCGTGGATCGAAAGCGAGATGCACCGCCGTTTCCCTTGGCACTACCCCTCCTGATCGTGCTCGCTTGGCAAAGCGGACGAATTGTGCGATGATTGGAACGTTTGTTTGAAACGGACCATGCTCATGGCCAAAAACACCCGTGGATCGCAGCGTGCTCAAGCGGTATCGGGAGAGGTCGATACGCGTGAACGCATCCTCAACGTCGCGGAAGCCCTTTTTGCCGAACACGGTTTCGACGGGGCGTCGATGCGGATGATCACCGCCGCGGCGGGCGTCAATTTGGCTGCGGTCAATTACCATTTCGGCAGCAAAGAGAAATTGATCGAGGAGATTTTTCGCCGTCGTCTGGTTTGGCTCAACGAGTTGCGTCGGCAGCGCCTCGACCAGCTGCAGCTAGAGGCGGAAAAGCTCGGCAAGAGCGTTCGCCCCAGCCGCATCCTCGAAGCCTTTTTCGGTTCCCTTTTCGATTTGGCGCGTGAGCCGGGCGGCGAAGCGTTCCTTCGCCTATTGGGGCGCACGCTCACCGACCCGTCGTCGTTCGTGCGCCGCGTGCTTGCTGCCGAATATGGTGACGTACTTGAGCGGTATCTCCAAGCGCTCTACGCAAGCGTTCCGGATGTGCCGCACGAAGAGATCCTCTGGCGCTTTCACTTCATGCTGGGGGCGGTATCGTACGCGATCGCGGGTGTCGATGCGCTGCAACTCTTTGCTGGCGAACATTTTGACGACCGCAACCTCGATCACCTACGCGAACGGTTGATCAGCTTCCTGATCGGTGGGCTGCGCGCGCCGCTGCCGCAATTTTCCGATTGAAATTCAGTCATTCAAGGGGTGGCCGCTCTGCGATCGTGACGGCCACCGTAAGCGGCTTGCCGTTGCGTTCCAACGTGAGCGTCACCTGTTCTCCGGGCGGAAGCGTCGCTACGGCGTCCAGCGCTTCGGCAATCGCATGGACCGGCCGGTTGCCCACGGCGCGTAGGATGTCCCCTTTCGTGATCCCCGCTCGTTGTGCGGGCGAATCGGGTAGGACCTCAGTGATCAAAACCCCACCTCGCGCAGCTTCTTGGTCAGTCGCATCGATCCCTTCGGATAACGGTTCCAATTGAACCCCCAGCCAACCGCGGCGCACGCGGCCGTCGCGCACGAGCGCCGCAACAACCGGGCGCACCACGCGGCCGGGGATTGCGAATCCAATGCCGATGTTGCCGCCGGATTGCGAAAAGATCGCCGTATTGATCCCAACGAGTCGCCCCGCGGTATCGACCAAGGCACCGCCCGAATTGCCGGGGTTGATCGCCGCATCGGTTTGGATGAAATGTTCGAACGTCGAAATCCCCAATTCGGTCCGATCCAGCGCCGAGATGATCCCCATCGTTACGCTTTGGCCGACGCCGAACGGGTGGCCGATCGCCAGCACGATGTCGCCCACCGCATAACTGTCGTCGGGAGCGAATGGGAGGGGATGGAGCGGGATCGCGGAAAGCGCACGCAACCGCAATACGGCAAGGTCGGTTTCCGGGTCTTTCCCGATCACTCGAGCCGAAGCAGCCGTTCCGTCAGCGAAACGGACGCGCACGCGTTCTGCTTTCCCCACGACGTGGGCGTTGGTGACGATCAAACCGTCCGCACTGATCACCACACCCGAACCGATCTCACTGGGGAGCGGTTGGGGCAACGGGATCTGCGGGTGGTTGGGAGGGAGGGGTTTTGCGGTGGCGGACTGGGTTTGATCGGGCAAGACCGCAACGACCGCTGCCATCCCGGCGCGCGCCGCGGCCCGGAAATCTTTTTCGGTTTGCGGCGTTGCGGTGGCTGACGGCGCGGTACGTTCGACGACCACCACCGATTCGCGTGCCAACCACCACTCAGGTTTGAGGTGGGCGAGGACGAAACCCACGATCGCGACAGCAAGCACGGTGTACGCGATAATGTCCAACAAGCGACGACCGTTCATCTGAAAGGAATCCGGAATGCATTTGTGGGAACTCACGGCGACGCTCGACGAGTGGCTCGCGCCGCACCTTTTTCGCGATTATTGCCCAAATGGCCTGCAGGTGGAAGGGCGAAGCGAAGTGCGCCGCATCATGACCGCGGTGACGGCAAACCGCACCACGATCGAAGCGGCAGTCGCGGCCGAGGTGGATCTGCTGCTCGTGCATCACGGACTCTTTTGGAAAGGGGACGATCCGTGTGTCGTGGGTTTGAAACGCCGCCGCTTGCGCCTGCTTCTTACCGCAGAGATTTCGCTCGTTGCCTACCATTTGCCGCTCGACGCCCATCCCGAAGTCGGGAACAACGCGGTCTGGGCGCAGGCGATGGGGTGGGTGACGCTCGAGCGTTTTGGGGATCAGTCCCTCGGCTGTCTGGGAGAGTGGGGCAACGAAACGGATCGTGACTGTCCGCCCACCGTTGCGGTACTTGCGAATCGGCTGCAGGCAACCCTTGGCCACACCCCGCTCGTGGTGGGCGACCCGGATCGACCGGTGCGCCGTTTGGCGTGGTGCAGTGGCGCAGCCCAGAGTTTTTTTCTCGAGGCAGTGGCCAAAAGGGTAGATGCGTTCGTCACCGGGGAAATCTCCGAACCGTACGTTCATTTGGCGCGTGAAAGTGGCGTTGCTTTTCTTGCCGCAGGCCACCATGCAACCGAGCGCTTCGGTGTTCAGGCGCTCGGGGCGCGTCTTGCGCAACGTTACGGCATCACGGTCACTTTCTTCGACGACCCCAGTCCGGTTTGAACGCCGTCACCAACTTGCCTATAATGGCGGCATCGCAACCATACGGTACCGTATGTCTTATGAGCGAACAGACGAATCTGCCCAAGCAATCCGTAACCCGGCGGCGCATTCACCGCCGCACGATTACCATCGACGGCTTCGAACGCAGCGACGGTCTGTGGGAGCTCGAAGCGACGCTCACCGACGTCAAAGACGTCGACTATCCCATCTCGTCGGGTATGCGTCCAGCAGGAACTCCAGTACATGAGATGACGGTGCGCATCGCGTACGACAACACGTTCACGATTCGCGAAGCGCACGCGGAGAGTCGCTGGGTGCCCTTTTTCGGGGTGTGCGAAACCATTACCTATGCGTATAAGCAACTTGTCGGCCTGAATCTGCTCAAAGGGTTTCGTTTGGCGGTCAATGACCGTTTTCGTGGGGTTCGCGGGTGCACGCATATCACAGAGCTGCTCTATGCCCTGCCCACCGCGGCGGTCCAAACCTTTGCGACCTTTCGCCGCGACAACGAGGAGAGCGACGAAAAGCCGTTTCATCTCGATCAGTGCCACGCGCTCGACACCGACTCCTCACCGGTGGTCGCGCAGTATTACCCGAAATGGTTCCGGAACAAAGCGGTATAATTATCGCGGCGGCCGCGCGTGCGTGCTGTCAAAGACCAGGGAGCGGAGGGCGTGCCGTCAGGACGTCCCCGTAGCGATGCGTTTGGAACAGTGTCAAAAGGGCAACCATGAAGATTCACGAGTATCAAGCCAAAGAGATCCTGCGCCAATTTGGAATCCGGACGCCGCGGGGCGAACCGGCATTTTCGGTAGCAGAGGCAGTCGAGGTCGCCAAGCGGTTGGGTGGCCCGGTTTGGGTGGTCAAAGCGCAGATTCATGCCGGTGGGCGCGGCAAAGGGGGCGGGGTGAAACTGGCCCGCTCGCTCGAAGCCGTCGAAACCCTTGCCGGACAGATTCTCGGGATGCGTCTGGTTACCCACCAAACGGGGCCAGAAGGGCAGATCGTGCGGCGGCTCCTGATCGAAGAAGGGGCGGATATCCGCCACGAATACTATGTTTCGGTGCTCACCGACCGCAAGACGCAGCTGGTTGCGATGCTCGCTTCCAGCGAAGGCGGGATGGACATCGAAGAGGTGGCGGCCAAGACACCCGAGAAAATCATCAAAGTGTTCATCAACCCGCTCGATGGGATCTCTGACGAGCAAGCGCTGACCCTGGCCAAAGGGATCGGCATTCCCGAAGGGTCGATCCCCGCTGCGGTCGATACCTTCAAGAAACTCTACCACTGCTACATGGAGACCGATGCGTCCCTGGCAGAGATCAACCCGCTCATCCTCGAAGGGGACGGTGGCATCAAAGCGCTCGACGCCAAATTCAATTTCGACGACAACGCGCTCTTTCGTCATCCCGAAATCGTCGCCTACCGCGACCTCGACGAAGAAGATCCCGACGAAGTCGAAGCGTCGAAGTATGACCTTTCGTACATCTCGCTCGACGGCAACATCGGTTGCCTGGTCAATGGGGCGGGTCTCGCGATGGCGACGATGGATACCATCAAGCTTTTCGGGGGCGAACCGGCCAACTTCCTCGACGTTGGCGGTGGCGCAACCACGGAAAAGGTGACCGCTGCGTTCAAAATCATGCTGAAAAACCCGCGCGTGCAAGCCATCCTGGTCAATATCTTCGGAGGGATCATGCGCTGTGACACCATCGCGGAAGGGATCGTCACCGCCGCGCGCGAGGTGAGTCTGAACGTTCCGCTGGTCGTCCGGATGAAAGGCACCAACGAAGATATCGGTAAGAAAATTTTGGCCGAATCGGGGTTGCCGATCATCTCCGCCGAAACGATGGCCGAAGCCGCGGAAAAAGTGGTTGCCGCAGCGAAAGGCGCAGCCGCCTGACGAAACTCGAGCAGCAGAGGATAACCGCTATGTCGATTCTGATCAACAAAGAGACGAAAGTCATCACTCAGGGGATCACCGGGAAAACCGGTCAATTCCACACGCAAAAATGTATCGAATACGCGTTTGGACGCGACTGCTTCGTTGCGGGCGTGAACCCGCGCAAAGCGGGGGAAAAGATTTTCGATATCCCCATCTATGCCACGGTGAAAGAGGCGAAAGAAGCCACGGGAGCGACCGTTTCGGTGATCTACGTCCCGCCGGCTGGGGCAGCCGATGCGATCTGGGAAGCGGTCGAAGCCGATCTCGACCTCGTGATCTGTATCACCGAAGGGATTCCGGTGCGCGACATGCTGATGGTGCGCAACAAAATGAAGCGCAAAGTCGAGCAAGGCGGCAAAGAGACCCTATTGCTCGGCCCGAACTGCCCAGGCATCATCACGCCGGACGAACTCAAGATCGGGATCATGCCTGGCCACATCCATAAAAAAGGGCGCGTTGGCGTGGTCTCCCGCTCGGGAACCCTGACCTACGAAGCGGTGGCGCAATTGACCGAATTGGGGTTGGGGCAGTCGACCGCGGTGGGGATCGGCGGCGACCCGATCAACGGCCTCAAGCACCTGGATGTGATGAAGATGTTCAACGACGACCCCGACACCGACGCCGTGATCCTGATCGGTGAAATCGGCGGTTCGGACGAAGTGGATGCCGCGCTCTGGTGCAAAGCGCATTTCAAGAAACCGGTCGTGGGCTTCGTTGCCGGCGTCACTGCCCCTCCGGGGAAGCGCATGGGGCACGCCGGTGCGCTCATCTCCTCTGGCGCGGACACCGCAGAGGCAAAACTCGCAATTATGGAAGAGTGCGGTTTCAAGGTGACGCGCAACCCCTCTGAGATGGGTAAATTGATGAAACAGTTGCTCGGCTAAGCGTTACGCAACGGGTTCGAAACAGCACGCTTCAAAGCCAGTGAACTTCGGTTCACTGGCTTTTCATTTACAGTCACGGTGCGTTACGATACGATTGACGCAACTCGGAGGATCTGGGATGACACGTTTTCTCACCGAAGCGGATGTCCAGCAGTGCCTGACGATCTCGGAGGCAATCGAAGCTGTCGAATGGGTGATGGGGCAGCACGCGGAAGGGGCGGTCGTGGATCTCCCCCGGCAACGGGTACGACTGCCAGGATCGATCACCCATCTGCTGCAAGGCGCGGTACCGGCGCTTGATCTCACGGGGTTCAAGGTCTATACCTCCACACGTGAAGGCACGCGCTTTTGGGTACACCTCTATCGGATCTCGACCGGTGAACCGGTTGCCGTGCTTGCTGCCGATTGGTTGGGGATGATGCGCACCGGGGCGACGGGCGGCGTCGCGATTCGCCATTTGGCGCGTTCGGACGCCCAAGTGCTCACGCTTTTCGGTTCCGGTTGGCAAGCCGAAGGGCAGGTTCGGGCAGCTGCGGCGGTCCGCGCATGGCAAGCCATTCGTGTCGTCTCACGGCGGTTCGAAAACGCGCAACAGTTTTGTGCCCGGCTCGAAAAAGAGCTGAGCGTCCCAATGGTTCCTTTCGCTCCTGAGTCTGCTGCGGAAGCGCTTGCCGGGGCGGACGTCGTGGTCACTGCCACCACCTCCGCAACGCCCGTATTCGATGCCGCGTGGATCCGCCCGGGGATGCACATCAACGCGATCGGTTCCAACAGTTTGGCGCGGCAGGAGATTCCGGAAAAAACGGTCGTTGCCGCCGATCGTATCGTCGTCGACAGTCGCGCGGTGGCGCTCAAAGAGGCGGGTGATCTGTTACCCGCACGCGAAAAGGGGCGTACCCGGCCTGAACTGTGGGTGGAGCTGGGTGAGGTGCTCGCCGGGATCCGTCCGGGACGGCGGGGGCCTGACGCGATCACCCTTTTCGAATCACAGGGGATGGCGATTCAGGATATCGCGGTCGCCGCGCGCGTTCTCGAGCGTGCAACGGCTCTGGGGCTGGGTTCGGAACTCCCGTACTGAGGGCGTCTCGATTCGTGGGTACGACATCGCGCCTCGCTGATCTCCTCCGCTCTGCCCCCTCCGGCGGGTTGCAGCTCTCCTATCGGGAAACGTTCCTGTGGCAACTACCCCTGGTCTTGCCCCTTTATCGGGTGGGGCGTGACGAGCGCAACGACATTCGCTTGGATGACGCGACGGTGAGTGCGCGCCACGCCCTGCTTACCCCTTTCTTTCAAGAACTTTTGGTCGAAGATCTGGGGAGTAAAAACGGCGTCTGGTACCAAAACCAGCGCGTGACGCGGGCGCGCCTCAAACCGGGCGAAACCGTCCGGATCGGCCATTTCTGCTTGCGTTTCGTCGCTTCACCGCCCAACACCTTGTCGTGGGACGCGCCGGAGCAGTCGCCTACGAGCCCGCCGGTCCCGATCGCCCAACCGCGCTTGGTGGTGGAGCCGGGTGGCAAAGCGCTGCTTCTTTCGCGGCGCGTGACACGGTTGGGCAGTGACCCCAATCGCGATCCGATGCTCATTCGTGACGGCTACCGTGTTTTGCTCTTCGTTCCGGAAACGACGGAGGTCCGGCTGAACGGAGCGGTCACGTCTGGGCTGCAACTGCTGCGTCTTGGCGATCACTTCGAATGGCGTGATCGCATCTTCTCCTTGGACGCCGATTCGGTTTCTCATTAGCTCTCGAGGATGTGACGTGATGCAACGCTCCTACTTGCTCGCTCCCAGTATCCTATCTGCCGATTTCGCCCGCTTGGGCGACGAGGTGCAGAAGGTCTCCGCTGCCGGGGCCGACTGGATCCATTTCGACGTGATGGACAACCATTACGTTCCGAACCTCACCGTCGGGCCGCTTGTCTGTCAGGCGATTCGGCCGTATACCGAGAGACCGATCGATGTCCATTTGATGGTCAAACCGGTTGATGCTTTGATACCCGAATTCGCAAAAGCGGGCGCAGACATCATTTCGTTTCACCCGGAAGCATCGGAGCACATCGACCGTACGCTTTCGCTCATCCGCGACTGCGGTTGCCAAGCTGGTCTCGTTTTCAACCCCGCAACACCGCTGGTTTGGCTCGAACATGTGCTCGACAAAGTCGACCTGGTGCTCTTGATGAGCGTGAACCCAGGGTTTGGCGGTCAGAAATTCATTCCCTCGACCTTGCCGAAATTGCGCCAAGCGCGTGCGCTGCTCGATCGCTACGAAGCGGAGACGGGGCGCCACATCTGGTTGGAGGTCGATGGTGGCGTGAAGGTCGACAATATCGCTGCGGTGGCCGAGGCGGGCGCTGACGTCTTCGTTGCCGGTTCGGCCGTCTTTGGTGCGGCGAACGCGCACGACCCGAACCGGTACGACTCCGTGATCGCGCAGTTTCGCGCCGAGCTTGCGCGTATCGACCGGGAGGGTGCCTGATGCCAGAACGGTACGCGGCCGAAGTAGTCCTGTTCGACCTCGATGGCACGCTCGTGGATACCCTGCCCGATTTGACCGAGGCAGCGAACCGAACGCTCGTCGAACTGGGGTTGCCGCCCCGGACCCAGGGAGAGATCGCCACCTTCGTCGGGCAGGGGATCGGCGAACTCGTGCGGCGCGCGTTGGGCGCTGCGGTCGCGGCCGATTCGGCACGGCTCGAAACGGCGTTGCAGGTTTTTCGTCGCCACTATGCCCAGGTCAATGGCAACGATAGCCGCCTCTATCCCGGCGCGTTGGAAACGCTCGAAACGCTGCGTGACGCGGGGCGTAAGCTTGCCGTGGTGACCAACAAAGCGAGCCAATTCACGTTGCCCTTGTTGGAGCGGATGGGCATCCTGTCCTATTTTGCCGCTGTGGTAAGTGGCGACACGCTGCCGGTGAAAAAACCGGATCCCGCGATGCTGCGTTACGCGCTCACCCAACTGGGCGCCAGTAGCCCTATCGCCGCTGTGATGGTAGGCGATTCGCGCAACGACGCGTTGGCGGCGCGCGCGCTCGAAATGCCGGTGTTCTTGGTCACGTACGGCTACAGTGAAGGACAGCCCATTCACGAAGTTCCTTGTACCGCCTACCTCGAGTCGCTGCCGGAAGTGCTAAACTTCCTTGCTTAGCAACGGCGCAAGGGTAGGTACGGTGACTTTGAGCGAACAGGAATTCGACGCACTCGCAGAAGCTGGGTACAACCGGATCCCGGTAACGCGTACTACGTTCTGTGATCTCGATACACCACTTTCCATCTACCTGAAACTCGCCAACGAACCCTGGACCTACCTGCTGGAATCGGTTCAGGGGGGCGAGCGATTCGGCCGTTATTCGTTCATTGGGTTGGCGTCCCCCAGCCGCATCGAGGTCTATGGGCGCTCGGTGTTGTTGCTCACTGGGAACCGCTTGGTCGAGCGGCGCGACTACGGGGATCCGCTCAATTTCATCGCCGAGTACCTCAACCGAATCAAAATTCCGCCGCGCGAAGGGCTGCCGCGTTTCATCGGGGGGCTGGTCGGCTATTTCGGGTTCGACACCATCCGCTTTATCGAACCGCGGCTGGCGCGCAGCCCCCATGCCAAACCGGATCCGCTTCAGACCCCCGACATTCTGCTCCTCGTTTCCGAGGAGCTTGCGATCGTCGATAACCTCACCGGAAAACTGACGTTGGTCGTCTATGCCGACCCGGGGGTGCCCGGCGCCTACCGTCGGGCCGTCAAGCGGCTCGACGAACTGCAACGTAAATTGCGGCAACCGATCAGTTGGCCGGAAAGTCTGGAACGGACCGGTGCTGCTGCCGCGCAAGCAGGCTCAGCACCGACCGAAGACGAAGCGCTCGCGTTCGGTTTTCCGGAGGAGGCGTTCAAAGCTGCGGTGGCAAAAGCGCAACGGTACATCGTCGACGGCGACATCATGCAGGTGGTGCTCTCACAGCGGATGAGTCAGCCGTTTGCGGGTGCGCCACTGGCGCTCTATCGTGCGATCCGCTCGCTCAATCCGTCGCCCTACCTCTTCTATTTCGACTTCGAGTCGTTCCAGGTGGTTGGCGCCTCTCCGGAGATCCTCACGCGTGTCGAGGACGACGGCGAAGCCAAAAAAGTGATCGTGCGTCCCATTGCGGGGACGCGCCCAAGGGGGGCAACCCCGGCAGAAGATGCCGCGTTGGAAAAAGAGCTTCTGGCAGACGAAAAAGAGCGCAGCGAACATCTGCAATTGCTCGACTTGGGGCGTAATGACGTCGGGCGCGTGGCGCGGACCGGCAGCGTGAAGGTCACCGAGGCGTTCGCGATCGAACGCTACTCCCATGTGATGCACATCGTTTCGAACGTCGAAGGGGTGTTGAAAGAAGGCGAGTCGATGCTCTCGGTGCTCCGCGCTACCTTTCCTGCAGGAACCGTTTCCGGCGCGCCGAAGGTGCGGGCGCTCGAAATCATCGACGAATTGGAACCGCACGGCCGCGGCATTTATGCCGGTGCAGTCGGTTATCTGGGTTTCCACCAAGAGATGGACTTGGCGATTGCGATTCGCACTGCGGTGATCAAAGACGGCCAAGTCCATGTGCAGGCGGGGGCGGGAATCGTAGCCGATTCCCAACCCGACGCCGAGTGGCAAGAGACGCGTAACAAAGCGCTGGCGATGCTCAAAGCGGCACAATCGGTGAAAAGCGGCGCGTTCGACGAGTAACCCGCTGAAGTTGTCAGCCGGATTACCCGCCGGTCCGTTTACCAGCCGCTATTCCCCCAACCGGAATCGCCGCCGGTGGTGGCACCGCCACCACTCGTGCCGCTGCCTGCATCGCCCCAATCGCCTGCTTCACCGCCTTCGAACGGAATCTGAATGGTGTCGAGATCCACTTTTTTCTGCACGTCGAGGTTCGCGGTGATGATCCCTGGCCAGATGAGGACTGCGGCGACCATCAGTATCTGCAGTACGATGAAGGGAATCACCCCTTTGTAGATGTCAAACGTCGTCACCGGCGCGATCTGTTGCTTCGTGACCGGGTCTTCGTAATGTTTCACCGGTGCGACGCTGCGCAGATAGAAGAGCGCGAAACCAAACGGTGGCGTCAAGAACGACGTCTGCATGTTGATCGCGATAAGAACCCCGAACCAGACAAGATCGATCCCCAGATGTTCGGCAACCGGTGCGAGCAACGGCAGCACGATGAACGAAATCTCGAAGAAGTCGAGGAACATCCCCAAAATGAAAATGAGGGTGTTCACGAAGATCAAGAAGCCAAGTTCCTCGCCGGGTAATTGCGCAAAGAGCTCTTTCACCCACTCCTGTCCATTCGCGGAGACGAAGACGAAGCTGAAGACCGTCGAACCCAGAAGGATCGCTAGGACGAAGATCGACAGTTTCGTTGCTCCCTCCAGCGCCTCGCGCAACATCGCCATCGAGAATCGTTTGCGCAGTGCAGCCACCGCGATCGCACCGATCGCCCCCATCGCGCCCCCTTCGGTGGGCGTCGCGACGCCGATGAAGATCGTGCCCAAGACCAAAAAGATGAGTACGAGCGGCGGGATCATCACGAAAATGACACGATGCGTCATCTGGGAAAGGAAACGGCGGCCCAGCGCGGAGTCGATCGCCGCGAGCACCAGTGCGACGAACGCACCAAACGTGGTGGCCATCACCACTTTCTCGTCGGTTGGCGCGGTGACCGCTTCGCCTTTCCATTGCGTCAAAAGCGCGTCATAGTTCGCGGCGAAGAGGGTAGCGGCGGCCAGCACCCCCAAAAAGGTGAAGAGGAGCGAGCGGTAGCCACTACCCCCGTTGGGCTCATGAAACGTGCGCGCTGATTCCGGTAGTGCAGGGACCCATTTGGGGCGGATGAGCGCAATCGCGATCACGTAAAGGAAATAGACCGCAATCAACCCCAACGCCGGGATCAGCGCGCCTTTGTACATGTCACCGACGCTGCGGCCCAATTGGTCTGCGATTACGATCAGCACCAACGACGGCGGAACGATCTGCGCGAGCGTACCGGACGCCGTGATCACGCCGGAAATGAGCCCACGATGGTACCCATAGCGCAACATCACGGGGAGCGAGATCAACCCCATCGAAATCACCGATGCGGCAACGACCCCGG
Organism: Hydrogenophilus thermoluteolus; assembly: GCF_003574215.1. Classification (NCBI taxonomy): domain Bacteria; kingdom Pseudomonadati; phylum Pseudomonadota; class Hydrogenophilia; order Hydrogenophilales; family Hydrogenophilaceae; genus Hydrogenophilus; species Hydrogenophilus thermoluteolus. Next base: position 737,103 of record NZ_AP018558.1, read on the forward strand.
TCGTTGCGGCAAGCAGCGCCCCGACGACGATCACCGAAATCGCGAGCCCACCGCGGATCGGGCCGAAGACTTGGCCTGCCGTTTCCAGAAGGTCTTCCGCCATTCCGGACCGCTGCAAGATGAGGCCCATCAGGGTGAAGAAGGGGATCGCCAACAGGGTCTCGTTCTGCATGATCCCGAAAACCCGCAGCGGCAACGCGTGAAAGAGGGTTTCCGGAAAAATACCGAAATGAATCCCCAAAAAACCAAAAAGCAGCCCCGCTGACGCGAGCGAAAATGCAACGGGAAAGCCGGAAAGCAGAAAGATGACCAACCCCAGGAACATCAGCTGCGGGAAGTTGGCAGCAAGGAATTCGGCCATGAAGCGCTCCTCAGCCTCGCAAAATGGGTGAATTAGTGGGGGTTCGCTTGCTTCAGCGGGTCGGGGCCGTGACCCAGCAAGAATGCGATGCGCTTGATCAATTCAGAGAAGGCCTGAATGGCCAACAAGCCGTATCCGGCAGGCACCAGCGCATAGAGTGGCCAGCGGATCAAACCGCCCGCGTTCGACGACATTTCCCCCGTGGTATAGGCTTGGACGACGATCGGCCACGCGAAATTCGCCATGAAGTAGCACAGGGGAAAGACGAAGACGACGATGCCGATGGCGTCGATCAAATTGCGCGTCCGGGCACTCAGGCGGTTGGCGACGACGTCGATGCGGACATGGGCGTTTTCCAAAAAGCCGTAACCCAGCCCCAGCATGAAGACTGCAGCGAAGAGGTACCACTGGATCTCCAAAAAGGCGTTGGAGCTGGTATCGAAGAGTTTGCGCACCAATGCGTTCGCGGCGCTGATCGCAGTGGCTGCGAGCGTGAACCAGAAAAAGAGCCGCCCGAGTGAGCGGTTGAGCGTATCGATTACCGCACAGATTCTAAGGAGCGGTTGCATCGTCGTGACGCCTCATCAACAGGGTTGTAATCGGGGGGGTGAAAGAGAAGAACCCCCGCATGTTTCGGGGGTTTTCGATTTTAGAGTTTGACGGAAGCCATGTACTGGTCGAAACTCAGGTCCGCCAGGCGGAACCACGCGTACTGGTCACGCAGGAATTTTTCGAACTCGGTGTAGATTTTCTTCCAATCCGGGTTGGTGTCGTTGAGTTCGGCGTAGACTTCGTTGCGCGCTTTGAACGCTGCGTCCATGACGTCTTTCGGGAAGCGGTGCACCTGCGCCCCGTTTGCGATGAGCTGCTTCAACGCCTGCGGGTTGCGCGCGTCGTACTTCGCTTGCATGGTCACGTGGGCGTGCGACGCCGCAGCACGGATCATCTCTTGGTACTCTTTCGGGAGCGCCGCGAACTTCTCTTTGTTGATGTACAGCGTCAGCTGCGCACCACCTTCCCACCAGCCCGGATAGTAGTAGTGAGGCGCCACTTTGTAGAAACCGAGCTTGAGATCGTCGTACGGGCCAACCCATTCGGTGGCGTCGATCGTTCCCTTTTCGAGCGCTTGGTAGATTTCACCGCCCGGGATACTTTGCGGAACGCCACCGAGTTTTGTCAGTACTCGGCCCGCAAAACCAGAAATGCGGATCTTCAACCCCTTGATGTCGTCAACCGACTTGATCTCTTTGCGGTACCAACCCCCCATCTGCGTGCCGGTATTCCCCATCGGCAGGCTGACGATGTTGTATTTCGCATAGAATTCGTTCATCAGCTGGTTGCCGCCGCCGTCGTACATCCATGCGGTGAGCATCCGCGAGTTGAGGCCAAACGGTACCGCGCAGTCGAACGCGAACGCTTCGTTCTTGCCGAAGAAGTAGTAGGGCGCGGTATGGGCCAATTCGATGGTGCCTTGCTGAACGGCGTCCAACACCCCGAAAGCGGGCACCAGTTCGCCGCCAGCGAAGACCTGGACTTCGAATTTACCGCCGGACATCTGGTTGATGGCGTTCGCGAAGTCTTCCGCCGCGCCGTAGATGGTGTCGAGCGCTTTCGGGAAGCTCGACGCCAACCGCCAACGGATTACTTCTTGTGCATGGATGATCGCAGGCGCCGTGCCGGCAGCCAGAATGCCGGCAAGGCCGGCGCCTTTGAGGAAACGACGACGTTCCATAATCACCTCCTTGGATACGGGTTTGTTATGCGAACTGAACGGTTCAGTTGGCGGCGTTTATGATAACGCAAAAATTATTGACCCGCTATTTGCACTGCAGCAATCGCGGTGCTGCCCAACCGAAAGCGGCGGTCGGGGCGGGCGTCGTCGGCAACGCCGATCAACCCGGCAAAAAGCTCTGGGAGCGTGCCCGAGACCGTGATTTCATGCACCGGATAGGCGATCGCACCGTTTTCGAACCAGAATCCGGCCGCGCCGCGCGAGTATTCGCCGGTAACCGTATTGACCCCATGACCCAAGAGTTCGGTGATCAATAGCCCGTGATCGACCGTGGCCAGAAGCGCAGCGAGCGAATCGTGGGTGGTGGTGGGCAACAGGTTGTGCGCGCCGCCTGCATTACCGGTGCTGACCAACCCGAGTTTGCGCGCGGTGTAGCTGGACAAAAAGCGTCCGACCCATCGGCCCTGGTCGATCACAAGGCGTGGCGCCACGCGCACCCCTTCGGCGTCAAATGGGCAGGAGCCAAAACCTTGGGGCAGCCACGGATCCTCTTGGACCGAAAACCATTCGGGAAAAAGCTGCGTTTCGAACCGTTCCAGCAAAAACGTGGCACGGCGGTAGAGCGCGCCGCCACTTGCCGCGGCGACGAAGTGACTCAAAAGCGACGGCGCCACTTCGGGGCTGAAGACGACCTCATAGCGTCCCGTGGCGAGTTTGCGCGCGTTGCGGCGCTGCAATGTCCGCGTCGCGGCTTCAACACCAATCGCTTCGGGATCGGGCAATTGGTCGGCTACGCGGCGGCTTGCCCAGGCACCGTCGCGCACCAGCGAGCCGTCGTCACTTTGTGCCAGCAATACGCAAGAATAGGAATGGGCTGTTTCGGCGGTGACCCCTGAAAAACCGAGGGTATTCGCGATCGCACTCAGTTCCACTTCGGTGGTGCAGGTGGCTCCTTCGGAATTGACGATCCCCGTTTGCGCCGTTCCGGCCGCTTCGAGGCGCTGGGTAAGCGCGATCAACGTTTCAGGAGTCACCGACCAAGGGTGGTAGCAGCCGAGGTCAGGCGCGGCACTGGGGTCGGCAAGCCATGAAGGATCGGGAAGCCCGGCGGCAGGATCGGGTTCGGTGTGGCGCGCGATCGCCACTGCGGCTTGCACGGTTGCTTCGATCGCGCGCGGAGAAAGGTCACTCGTGGCGGCGTGCCCGGTACGCCCGTCGAGGTAAACGGTCACCGAGAGGGTGCGTTCGCGGTGGTGCTCGATGGTTTCGACTTCGCCGTGGCGTACCGTGATGGAGCGTCCCACTCGTTCCGAAACCCCTGTTTGTGCTGTTGCGCCAAGAAGGCGTGCCCGTTCGGCGGCATGTTCCGCAACGCGTTGGAGTTGCTGTTGCCAGTGCGGCAATGAAGGCAAGCCAGGGTTCATGCGTGATCCTCAGGGAAAATTTGCGATAATTCTATAATGGAACCGCAAGAACTCTCGAAAACCAAGCGCAAAGCGCGCATGCACCAACTGCAAGCGGTAGGGGAAGCGCTGTTGGCGCTGCCGGTGGAGCGGTTGCGCTGGTTGGCGCTCCCGCGCGATCTCGCGCAGGCGCTCGCGGAAGCGAGACGGCTATCTGGTCACTTCGAGGCCTACCGGCGCCAGATGCAGTATGTGGGGCGTCTTCTGCAACCGTACGAACTGGAACCGCTGCAGGCGCTGGTTGCTTCCCTGTGTCCCGGTGGGGCGGTCGATGCGCAGTGTCAACGGGAAGCGGAACGCCTTGCCGCCGAATTTCTTGCCGATGAGTCGGTGGTGGGGGAACTGTTGTCCCGCTTTCCCGAGTTCGACGTGCCCTATTGGCGGCAAATGCGACGCGCTGCGTTGAAAGGCTTGGCGGCAGAACCGCAAGACCTCTTGCCGCGCCGTCGCTTGGTGGCAGCGCTTAGGCACGCGATCGAGGCGACATTGGTACTGACGCTCCCGGAACGGAGCGCAGTGGAGACGGATCACGACGAGGAGACCGACGATGAGTGAACCCGAGGTGGTCATTGGGTTGGTGTCGATCAGCGACCGCGCATCGAGCGGCGCCTACGAAGACAAAGGAATTCCTGCGTTGGAGTCGTGGCTCAACCGCGCGCTCGTTACCCCTTGGCGGGCGGAAAAGAGGCTGATCGCCGATGAGCAGCCGGTGATCGAGGAGACGCTCAGAACGCTAGCCGACACGTGCGGTTGTTGCCTGATTCTGACCACGGGAGGAACGGGTCCTGCACCGCGCGATGTCACGCCCGAGGCGACGCTCGCGGTGGCCGATCGCGTCCTGCCCGGTTTTGGCGAAGAGATGCGGCGCATCAGTCTCAATTTCGTACCTACCGCGATCCTTTCACGCCAAGTGGCGGTCGTGCGCGGAAAAACCTTGATCGTCAATCTGCCTGGCCAACCGAAATCGATCGTGGAAACTCTGGAGGGGCTCCGTCATGAAGACGGCAGTTGGCGGCACAAAGGGATTTTCGCCGCGATTCCCTACTGTATCGACTTGATCGGCGGCCCGTATATTGAAACGGATCCCGACGTGATCCCCGCGTTTCGGCCGAAAAGCGCGCAACGTCCCACAACCAAGAAGGTCTCATAGCCATGAACCCTAGAAGTTCCGTTCGGTTTCATATCGACGACACTCGGATTCGCGACATCCAAGAGTTGGTTCCGCCCATCCATGTGCTGCGGGAATTCCCGGCGACACCGGCTTCGGCGCAAACTACGTTCGAAGCCCGACAGGCGATCCACCGTATTCTCCACGGTGCGGATGAGCGCTTGGTCGTCGTGGTGGGACCCTGTTCGATTCACGATCCGGACGCGGCGATCGAATACGCCACGCGCCTCAAAAAAGAGGCTGAGCGTCTTGCGAACGAGCTGTTGATCGTCATGCGGGTCTATTTCGAAAAACCCCGAACCACTGTGGGCTGGAAGGGGTTGATCAACGATCCGTACTTGGACGGTACCTATTGCATCAATGATGGCATTCGCATCGCGCGCAAACTCCTCTGCGAGATCACGGAGATGGGGCTCCCGGCTGGAACCGAATTCCTCGACATGATCACGCCGCAATACATCGCCGACTTGATCGCGTGGGGGGCAATCGGTGCCCGCACCACGGAAAGCCAAGTCCATCGTGAATTGGCCTCTGGGCTCTCCTGCCCGGTGGGTTTCAAGAACGGTACCGACGGCAACGTCAAGATCGCAATCGACGCGATCAAAGCGGCGCAGGCACCGCACCACTTCCTTTCGGTGACCAAGGCGGGCCATTCGGCGATCGTGAGTACCGCGGGGAACGAAGATTGTCATATTATTTTACGCGGCGGCAAAGCGCCTAACTACGACGCGGCAAGCGTGCAAGCGGCGTGCCAGGAGATGGCGAACGCCGGTTTGCCGGCGCGTATCATGGTCGATTGTTCCCATGGGAACAGCCGGAAAGATCACCGTCGTCAAGCAGAAGTGGCGCAAGCGGTAATGGATCAACTGGCGCAAGGGGAGGAGCGCATCATCGGCGTGATGATCGAATCCCACCTCAAAGAGGGGCGCCAGGATCTGATTCCGGGGCAACCGCTCGAATACGGCAAAAGCATCACGGATGCCTGCATCGGTTGGGAAGATACCGTCCATATCCTGGACGGTTTGGCGCATGCCGTGCAGTTGCGACGGGCGGTGCTGGCGCAACGCGGCGACTGACCGGTAGCCGCCCCGTCAGCGGGATTTCGGGGCGTCGAGCCGCTTCTGCCACAAGACATCCGGGGTACCGCTTCGCGCGTTGAGGGTGCGCGCCAGCACGAACAAGAGGTCTGAGAGGCGGTTGAGATAGCGCGCAACAACCGGACGCAGCCGCTCTTGGGGCTCCACACGTGCCAAGCGTACCACTTCCCGTTCCGCGCGGCGGCAGACGGTGCGCGCCAAATGCGCAAGCGCGGCGGCGCGCGTGCCACCTGGCAAAATGAAATCCTTGAGCGGCGGCAGCGTTTCGTTGAGCCGATCGAGCGCTTGCTCCAATTCATCGACCCGGCTTTCGGCAAAGAGCGCCATACCCGGTAGGCACAATTCTCCGCCCAGATCGAAGAGCTCGTGTTGGAGGCGGACGATCAGCGCAGCAAGATCCTCCGGAAGGGGTTCGCAAGCCAGTAGCCCCAAAATGGCGTTGAGTTCGTCTACGGTGCCGATGGCTTCGATGCGCGGATCGTCCTTGCCGGTGCGTTCGCCCGAACCCAAGCCGGTGGTGCCGTTGTCGCCGGTTCGTGTGTAGATTTTGCTGAGGCGATGTCCCATCGCGCTTCCTTCCCGAGTGGTCTGTACGCGGCGATTGTACCGGAAAGCCGATCGCGCAGCTTGGTGAAAACGACTGGCGTTGTGCTACAATTTCCCGCTCACGCGGAGAGGTGGGTGAGTGGTTTAAACCGCACGCCTGGAGAGCGTGTTCAGGGTGATACCCTGACGCGGGTTCGAATCCCGCCCTCTCCGCCAGCGCGAACGAAAAAGGGGTTTACAACAGACGATCGCGCCAGTATAATTCGCTTTCTCTGCTGTGGGGGTATAGCTCAGTTGGTAGAGCACTTGCATGGCATGCAAGGGGTCAGCGGTTCGAATCCGCTTACCTCCACCAGAATGGTTTGAGGCAGCGTCCCTATCGTCTAGAGGCCTAGGACACCGCCCTTTCACGGCGGTAACGGGGGTTCGAATCCCCCTAGGGACGCCAAAGGTTGAACGCGGAGCGGTAGTTCAGTCGGTTAGAATACCGGCCTGTCACGCCGGGGGTCGCGGGTTCGAGTCCCGTCCGCTCCGCCAGTTTTGGGCAGCGTCCCTATCGTCTAGAGGCCTAGGACACCGCCCTTTCACGGCGGTAACGGGGGTTCGAATCCCCCTAGGGACGCCAAAGGTTAAACGCGGAGCGGTAGTTCAGTCGGTTAGAATACCGGCCTGTCACGCCGGGGGTCGCGGGTTCGAGTCCCGTCCGCTCCGCCACCCACTCAGTGTCATGCAAAGAAAAAAGCCACCGGTCGGTGGCTTTTTTCTTTTGCGAAGCGTCGCATCGACGGTCACAGCCGATCGCCGCGTGCGAAAAAGGGGCCATTGCCGCTACGCTTGCTGCATGAAGCAACGCCGCGGCTGCACTGGCCACGGCCTGCAAAAGCGCCGCGGCATACTATGGCTATGCCCGCTGAAGCGCTACGGCCGCTACGCCCGCCGCATCGATTCGAAAAACTCGGCGTTGTTCTTCGTGGCTTTGATCTTGTCGAGCAAAAATTCGGTGGCCTCGAGATCGTCCATGCCGTACAGGAGTTTGCGCAGCACCCATATTTTCGGCAGGACCGAGGGGTCCAGAAGCAGCTCTTCGCGGCGGGTGCCTGAGCGGTTCACGTTGATCGCCGGATAGACCCGTTTTTCCGCCATGCGGCGATCCAGGTGCAGTTCCATGTTGCCGGTGCCTTTGAACTCTTCGTAGATCACGTCATCCATTCGGCTGCCGGTGTCGATCAGCGCCGTGGCGATGATCGTCAGACTTCCCCCTTCTTCGATATTGCGCGCGGCACCAAAGAAGCGTTTGGGCTTTTGCAGCGCGTTGGCGTCGACCCCACCCGTGAGCACTTTTCCGGACGCCGGCACGACCGTGTTATACGCCCGCGCCAAGCGCGTCAGCGAATCGAGCAGAATTACCACGTCCTTTTTGTGTTCGGTGAGGCGTTTTGCTTTTTCGATCACCATTTCGGCTACCTGCACGTGGCGCGTTGCGGGTTCGTCGAACGTCGATGCGATCACTTCTCCGCGCACGGAACGCTGCATTTCGGTGACCTCTTCCGGGCGCTCGTCGATCAAAAGCACCATGAGCACCGCTTCGGGATGGTTCGACGCGATCGCGTGCGCGATGTGTTGCAGCATCACGGTCTTGCCGCTTTTGGGGGGCGCAACGATGAGACCGCGCTGTCCTTTGCCGATGGGGGCAATGATGTCGATCACGCGGCCGGTGAGGTTCTCTTCGCCGCGGATATCGCGTTCCAGGCGAAAGGGTTCGTTGGGGTGCAGCGGCGTGAGGTTCTCGAAGAGGATCTTGCGCTTGCAGACTTCGGGCGGATCGCCGTTGATGTGGTCGATCTTGGTTAGCGCAAAGTAGCGTTCGCTATCTTTAGGGGTGCGAATCTCCCCTTCGATCGTGTCGCCGGTATGGAGGTTATAGCGGCGGATTTGCGAAGGGGAGACATAGATGTCGTCGGGGCTTGCGAGGTACGAAGTGTCCGGCGAGCGAAGAAAACCGAAACCATCCGGGAGAATCTCTAGGACGCCACCACCGTAGATCGGTTCTCCCCGTTTGGCGCGTTGTTTGAGAATCGCAAACACCAATTCGTGCTTGCGCAAACGGTTCGCGTTTTCGATCCCGGTTTCGCTGGCCAAGGTCAACAGTTCACTGACGTGAAGCGTTTTGAGTTCGGAGAGATGCATGATGGTTCGCTATCGGATACTCAAACTGAACAGTGAGGAACCCGAACACCACGGGTCCTGAACGATCAAAAAGTGAGCGGTTGGGGGAAAGCGAAGGCTGCCCGAACGAGGGTCGAGCAGCGCGTGTAAAATTTTAGAGGTGGCTATCGATGAACGCGGTCAGTTGCGACTTGGAAAGCGCGCCCACGCGGGTTGCTTCCACGTTGCCGTTTTTGAAGAGCATGAGCGTGGGGATACCGCGCACGCCGAACTTACTGGGCGTTTCCGGATTGTCGTCGATGTTGAGCTTGCAGACTTTGAGTTTGCCTGCATACGCTTCAGCGATTTCGTCCAGGATCGGCGCGATCATTTTACAGGGACCACACCATTCTGCCCAGAAATCGAGCAGCACCGGCATTTCGGATTTGACCACTTCCTGTTCGAACGTGGCGTCGCTCACGTGATGGATGTGTTCGCTCATGAGACACTCGAATCCAATGGGGTTGAGGAGGAATAAAAAGACGTGCCCGAACGATACGTCAGCGTGCGCGCTTTGTCAATGGTTGTATGCCCTCAGAAGCATAGAACGAAGGGGTGGGATGTGGCATCATGTGCACACCGTGTTCAAACAAGGAGCGTGCCATGACCTATGTCGTCACTGAAGCCTGCATCAAATGCAAATATACCGATTGCGTCGATGTCTGCCCGGTGGATTGTTTCCGTGAAGGGCCCAATTTTTTGGTGATCGACCCGGACGAGTGCATCGACTGTTCGTTGTGTGTCCCCGAGTGCCCGGTTGAGGCGATCTACGCCGAAGACGATGTGCCCGAGGATCAGCGCGAGTTCATTGCGCTCAATGCGGAATTGGCCAAACAGTGGCCGCCGATCGTCGAGCGCCATGAGCCGCTTCCTGACGCCGACCAGTGGGCGGGTGTGAAGGAGAAAAAACATCTGTTGCAGCGATAATCGGTTTCGATTATAATGAGTTCAAACGTTTGTTTGAACCTTCTTATTTAGGAGAAGGTGATGAAAGTTCGCGAAATTTTGGCGGTCAAAGGCAACGCATTGTTTACGGTCTCCCCGGCGGCGACGCTCAAAGAGGCGGTGGCAACCATGGTGCAAGAGGATATCGGCTCCTTGGTCGTTTTCGATGGGGGGCGCCTGGTCGGTTTATTGACCTTCCGGGAAGCGCTCAAAGCGATTGCCCAAGCCGGTGCGGCCTGGGAGCAGCGCCCCGTGCGGGAGACGATGCTTGCGGCGCCGATGACCGTTTCGCCGGACACCGAAGTCGAGCCGTTGCGTGAACAGATGGTGCGCGTGCACCAGCGCTATTTCCCCGTGATGGATGGGGAGACGTTGCTGGGTGTGGTGTCGTTTCACGACGTCGCGAAAGCGGTTCTCGAAGAGCAAAGTTTCGAAAATCGAGCGCTCAAGGCGTTCATCAAAGGGATTCAAGACGAAGAAGCCTCCCGCTGACGGGGACGTTGCTTGCGATACGGACGGCAGGGCGGCTTCGGTGTGCGTCTGAAACGAGTCGTTGTACCGGAGGAGAAACCCATGGAGAAAATCTGGCTCAAAAGCTATCCGGAAGGCGTGCCTGCCGAAATCGGACCACTTCCTTATTCATCGCTGGGTGACCTGTTTGCGCAATCGGTAGCCCGCTACGCCGATCGCCCTGCCGCGGCGTGTATGGGGCAGGTGCTGACCTATCGTGAGCTGGACGAGCAGTCGCGCGCTTTTGCCGCGTACCTGCAGCAAGTGATTCAATTGCCGAAAGGGGCGCGGGTCGCCCTCATGATGCCCAACGTCCTGCAATACATGGTTGCGCTCTTTGGCGTGCTGCGCGCGGGCTATGTGGTGGTGAACGTCAACCCGCTCTATACCCCGCGGGAGCTCGAGCACCAGTTGAAAGACTCCGGCGCAGAGGCGATCGTCATCCTAGAGAACTTTGCCCATACCTTGGAAGCGGCAATTGCGCATGGTGTTCGAGTGCCCCACATCATCGTCACGTCGTTGGGGGATCTTTTCCCAGGGCTGAAAGGGGCGATCACCAACTTTGTCGTCCGGTATGTGAAAAAGATGGTCCCAGCTTGGCGCCTGCCTCAGGTAACCCGCTGGCAGGAAGCGCTGGCGGCGGGTGCCAAAACCACGTTGCAGCCGGTTGCGGTTGGCCCCGAGGACATTGCGTTTCTGCAATACACCGGTGGCACCACCGGGGTTGCGAAGGGGGCGGTGCTACTCCATCGCAATATCCTTTCGAACGTCGCGCAGGCCACCGCATGGATTCGCGAGGCGGTCAAGGAAGGGGAAGAGATCGTCATCACGGCGCTGCCGCTCTACCATATCTTTGCGCTGACCGCAAACTGCATGACCTTTACTGCGCTGGGTGGCCTCAATGTGCTGATTCCCAATCCTCGGGACATTCCGGGGTTCGTCAAAGAGCTCGGCAAGTGGCGCTTCACGGTAATGACCGGGGTCAATACGCTCTTCAACGCGCTCTTGAACCACCCCGAGTTTGCCAAACTCGATTTTTCGGCGTTCAAAGTCACACTGGGCGGGGGCATGGCGGTGCAAGAAGCCGTCGCGAAACGGTGGAAGCAGGTGACCGGCAAACCCCTTTTGGAGGCCTATGGTCTGACGGAAACTTCGCCGGCGGTGACGATCAACCCGATGACGCTTCAAGAGTACAACCACTCGATTGGCCTGCCGCTGCCCTCGACTGAGATCTCCATCCGCTCGGATGCTGGAGCCGAATTGCCCGTTGGTGCCGAAGGGGAACTCTGTGTGCGTGGTCCGCAGGTGATGAAAGAATATTGGAACCGTCCAGACGAAACGGCGAAAGTGTTTACCGAAGATGGGTTCTTGCGGACGGGTGACGTGGCCAAAATCGATGAAAACGGCTTTGTCTATCTGGTCGACCGCAAAAAGGACATGATCCTGGTCTCCGGTTTCAACGTCTATCCCAACGAGGTCGAGGACGTGATTGCGCTCCATCCGGGCGTGCTCGAAGTTGCGGTGATCGGGGTGCCGGACGAAAAGAGCGGTGAAGTGGTGAAGGCGTTCGTGGTGAAGAAAGACCCGGCGCTTACCGAAGAAGCGATCATCGCATGGTGCCGCGAGCGGCTCACGGGGTACAAAGTGCCGAAACGCGTCGAATTCCGCGATGAGCTGCCGAAGACCAACGTCGGCAAAATTCTGCGCCGCGCGCTGCGGGAGAAACGGGCAGAAAAAGTCGCCAAGGGGCAATAACGGGATGGGGGCTCGTCCCCAACTCAGCACGTGCGGTTCGGCCAAAGGGCGAAATGCGATACCAGTGGGGTTTTCCCTACTATCGCACTCGCCCTTTTTTTCTTTATCCTTCGATTGCCCAACAGTTGTTGGGATGGAAACCTTGGAGGATAGGTGATGAAGCAAAAAACCCTTTTGGCAGCGGTTGGCGCTGCATTGGCGGTTGCGGCGGTGGCACCCGCACAAGCCGGCGAAACCATGGACGCGATCAAAGCGCGCGGCGAGATCCGTTGCGGCGTGAGCGACGGGCTCCCTGGCTTTTCGTACACCGATCAAAAAGGTGTGGTCCGTGGGATCGACGCCGACTTCTGCCGTGCGCTCGCAGCCGCGGTCTTCGGTGATGCGAACAAAGTGAAATTTACGCCGCTCACTGCCAAAGAGCGGTTCACAGCGCTGCAGTCCGGTGAAATCGATGTGCTCAGTCGCAATACCACCTGGACGATGTCGCGCGACACCGGCATGGGGATGGTCTTCCCGGCTGCGGTCGTTTACTACGATGGTCAAGGCTTCTTGGTGAACAAGAAGCTGGGCGTGAAGAGCGCGAAAGAGCTCGACGGCGCTACAGTCTGCATCCAGGCAGGGACGACCACCGAACTCAACCTGGCCGACTACTTCCGCACCCACAAGATGCAATATACGCCGATCACCTACGACAAATCGGACGAATCGGCGAAAGGGCTTGAAGCGGGCCGCTGCGACGTGCTGACCTCGGACCAGTCGCAGCTCTACGCGCAGCGGATCAAGATGGCGAATCCGGACCAATACGTCGTCCTGCCGGAAGTGATCTCGAAAGAGCCGTTGGGCCCCGTGGTGCGTCCGGGTGATCACGAATGGTTCAGCACCGTGCGCTGGACCCACTACGCGATGCTCATCGCCGAAGAGCTCGGCGTGACCTCGAAGAACGTCGATGAGATGAAGAAATCGAACAACCCTGAAATCCGCCGTCTCCTTGGCGTCGACGCCGATTTCGGCAAAGCGATCGGATTGCCGCAAGACTGGGCATACCAAGTGATCAAACAAGTGGGTAACTACGGCGAATCGTTCGAGCGTAACGTCGGCAAAGGAAGCCCGCTGAAGATCGAGCGTGGCCTCAACGCGTTGTGGACGCAGGGTGGCCTGCAGTATGCGCCGCCGATTCGCTGATTGCGATCGTTTGACCCTCTTCTGAGTGCGGACCCCCTGTCGGAATGGGCAGGGGGTTCCTTTTCGTTCCAGCCGCGAGAATGGCCATGAAACCTTCACGCAGTGCGTTTCTTTCCTGGATCTACGATCCCAAAATCCGAGGAATCATCGCGCAGGTCGTCACCCTCATCGTTTTAGGGCTTTTGGTTGGTTGGCTTGCGCACAACGCGATCGTGAACCTCGCTGCGCGCGGGATCGCATCGGGTTTCGATTTCCTGAACGACCCGGCCGGATTCGGCATTCTGCAAACCCTGATCCCGTACACGGAATCGGACACCTACGCGCGGGTTTTCGTCATCGGACTGTTGAACACCTTACTGGTTTCCGCGCTGGGGATCGTCGCCGCGACGATTCTGGGCTTCATCATGGGGGTGGCGCGCCTTTCGAAAAACGCGTTGGTTTCGGCGCTGGCAACCGTCTATATCGAAACCTTTCGCAACATCCCTCCGCTTTTGCAGATTTTCTTCTGGTATTTCGCAGTGTTGCAAGCGATGCCGTCTCCACGGCAGAGCTTGGGATGGTTCGATGCCGTTTTCCTCAATATTCGCGGTCTCTATCTGCCGCGCCCCATACCTACAGAAGCGGTCACCGCGTTTGTCGTTGCGGTGGTGCTGGCGTTCGTCCTCTGGTGGGTGATCGCACGCTGGGCCAAACGCCGTCAGGACGAGACGGGACAACCGTTCCCGGTTTTTTGGACCGGACTGGGGTTGGTGGTGCTCCTGCCGTACCTGGCTAGCCTCATCTTCGGTTCGCCGTTTACCTGGGAAGTCCCGCGCCTGCGTGGCTTCAACTTCGTGGGCGGCTGGGTAATGATCCCTGAGCTCGTGGCGTTGTGGGTGGCGTTGTCGATCTATACCTCCGCATTCATCGCGGAGATCGTGCGCGCAGGGATCTTGGCGGTGCCGCACGGGCAAACGGAAGCGGCGATGGCGCTGGGGCTGACGTCGCAGCAGCGGTTGCGGTTGGTAATCCTGCCGCAAGCGATGCGGGTGATCATTCCGCCGCTTACCAGCCAATACCTCAATTTGACGAAAAACTCGTCGCTGGCAGCAGCGATCGGCTACCCGGACATCGTCGGGCTATTTGCCGGTACGGTACTCAACCAGACCGGGCAGGCGATCGAAACCATCGCGATGGCGATGGCGGTCTATTTGACGATCAGCATCACGATTTCGCTGTTCATGAACTGGTACAACAAGCGCATGGCGCTGGTGGAGCGATAAGGAGCGACTGGGCTTATGACACACGAAACCGCATCCTCGCTGCAACCACCCAAAGTGATCTTTTCTCCCATCGGGTGGATGCGCGAACACCTCTTTTCCAGCGTCTGGAACTCAATCCTCACCCTGATCACCCTCTATATCCTATGGTTGCTGGTGCCGCCGGTGATCGAATGGGCGTTCCTCAAAGCCTCCTGGGTGGGGACATCCCGAGACGATTGCACACCTGGCGGCGCGTGCTGGGTCTTCATCGCGCAGCGCTGGTCGCAGTTCATGTACGGGTTCTACCCAGAGGCGTTGCGTTGGCGCGTCGACCTTGCCGGGATCTTGGCCGTGCTCTGGGGTGGGCCGCTCCTTTTCCAGCGCTTTCCTTGGAAAAAGCTGTTTGGCTTCTCATTCCTGATTGGGTACCCGCTGATTGCCTGGTGGCTGCTCTACGGCGGTGACCTTTTCGGCATGACTACGGTTCCCACCGATCAGTGGGGCGGCTTGATGCTGACCCTGGTGATCGCCGCTGTGGGGATCGCAGGCGCGATGCCGTTGGGCATTCTCTTTGCGTTGGGGCGGCGCTCCGAGCTGCCCGTGATCAAAGCGGTGTCGATCGCGTTCATCGAGTTTTGGCGCGGGGTACCGCTCATTTCGGTGCTCTTCATGTCCTCGGTGATGCTGCCGCTCTTCCTGCCGGAGGGGATGAACTTCGACAAACTGGTGCGTGCGCTCATCGCGGTGGTGCTCTTTCAGGCTGCCTACATCGCCGAAGTGGTGCGCGGCGGTTTGCAGGCCATTCCGAAAGGGCAGTATGAAGCGGCGCAGGCGCTGGGACTCAACTACTGGCAGATGATGGGGTTGATCATCCTGCCCCAGGCGCTCAAATTGGTGATCCCAGGAATCGTAAACACCTTCATCGCGCTCTTCAAAGATACCAGTCTGGTGATCATCATCGGCCTTTCCGACTTCTTCATGATCATTCACCGCGCCACTGTCGATCCGGCCTGGCTTGGCTTCGCCACGGAAGGGTACGTCTTCGCCGCAGCGGTCTACTGGATTTTCTGCTTCGGCATGTCGCGCTATTCGATTGCGCTGGAAAAACGGCTCAATACCGACCATCGTCGGTAATGGACGCAAGAGGAGAGTTCCAGATGAACGAAACGGCAACCGCCACTACGACGCCCAACCGGATCGCTTCGCACAAAACCGCGGAGGCGATGATCGTCATGGAGCACGTGAACAAGTGGTACGGTGACTTCCACGTGCTCAAAGACATCAACCTCACCGTTGCCCGCGGGGAACGGATCGTGCTCTGCGGCCCTTCCGGTTCGGGAAAATCGACCACCATTCGCTGCATCAACCGGCTGGAAGCGCACCAAAGCGGACGCATCGTCGTCGATGGCATCGAGCTTTCGGACGACGTGCGCCAAATCGAAGCCATCCGCAAAGAGGTGGGGATGGTGTTCCAGCACTTCAACCTTTTTCCCCACCTCACCGTGTTGGAAAACTGCACCCTGGCCCCCATTTGGGTGAAAAAGATGCCCAAAAAAGAGGCGGAAGCCATTGCGATGCACTTCTTGGAACGGGTGCGCATTCCCGATCAAGCGAACAAATATCCCGGTCAACTCTCAGGGGGGCAACAGCAGCGGGTTGCGATTGCCAGGGCGCTGTGCATGAAGCCGAAGGTGATGCTCTTTGACGAGCCCACCTCTGCGCTCGACCCTGAGATGGTGAAAGAGGTGCTCGACACCATGATCGAACTCGCGGAAGAGGGAATGACGATGCTGTGCGTCACCCACGAAATGGGCTTTGCGCGCACGGTGGCTGACCGGGTGATCTTCATGGACAAGGGCGAAATCGTCGAAGAAGCGCCGCCCGAAGTCTTCTTCACCAATCCGCAAAACGAACGGACCAAGCAGTTCCTGGGCCAGATCCTCAACCACTGATCCCCTCGAGCGCCACAAGCTTGTGGCGCTTGCCTTCTGTGAAGACGCGCCTACACTGTCCGCTATGGACAAAGGGCGCGATCGTTACTTGGTTGCCTACGACATTTGCGACCCTCGCCGGTTGGCCCGTGTCCACCGTTACCTCAATGGCTACAAGGTGGGCGGGCAAAAATCGGTCTATGAGGTGTGGGCAACGCCTGCAGAAATTGCCACGATCATTACCACCTTGCGCAAACTGATCGACGCAGAGGTCGATCGCGTGCATCTTTTTCGCCTTGACCCCCGGATGTCGATGCATGCCTACGGCATCCCAGTCGAGAGTTTTCCCAGCTACTTCGTGGTGGCATAAGGAGCAGAAGCATGAGTAGCCTCATCGTCGATCGCCGCGGCGTGCATTTGGCATTGGACGGCAATGCCATCGTCATCCGTGAAGACGAAGAACGGTTGGCAACCATCCCCATACAGCCGCTTTCCCGCGTTTTTCTCAAAGGGGATGTATCCGTCTCCGCAAACCTTCTGGGCAAATTGGGCGAGGCAGGCGTGGGGGTGATCATCCTAGCGGGAAGAAGGGGGAAACCCGCGTTGATGTTGGCGCGACCCCACAATGACGCGCGAAGACGCGTCGCGCAAATCCTCAAAGCGTTCGACGAACCCTTTGCGCTCGAATTTTCCCGAGCGCTTGTCCACCGAAAGTGTGAGGGGCAGCGCTACTTTTTGTTGGAACTGCGTCAGCGGTACCCAGGCGTGCGCCTGGAACTTACCCATGCCATCCGGCAAATCGAAAAAGCGGCAGTGGATGCACAAAGTGCCCAATCTATTGCCGCATTACGGGGCATCGAAGGGCACGCTGCGCGGTACTACTTTTCCGGGCTCAAAGCGGTTGTGCCGGATAGCTGGGGGTTTCATGGGCGGAACCGAAGACCACCGCGGGATCCGTTCAATGCGCTGCTCTCCCTCACCTATACCCTGATGCATGCCGAAATTGCTCTGTCTCTATTTGGTGCGGGGTTCGACCCATTCGTTGGGTTTTACCATGCGCTGTCGTTTGGCCGCGAATCGCTCGCTTCGGATCTACTGGAGCCCTTGCGCGTGGTTTGTGACCGCTTCTGTCTCGAGTTGATCCGGAACGAAACCGTTCGCAAAGAACATTTCAGCCAGACCGAAAGCGGGTGCCTTCTGGGTAAGGCGGGGCGGCAACATTTTTACGGTGCGTATGAACACGCTGGCAACGACTTGCGTTCAGCTATTGAGCAAGAGGTAGAATGGCTTTCCGATTGGCTCAAAGCCGCCGAAGAACCTTTGGCTGCAGCAGAGGAAGCTTGGGAGGCATTTGCTTCAGCAAGCGACAGTTCGGTAGCTTCAGACCCGCTCGAGTGAGTGGTTCACGATGGCAACTTTTCTGATCTGCTACGATATCACGGACCCCAAGCGGCTGGCACGGACGCACCGCTATTTCACACGCGTGGCTACCCCCATCCAGTACTCCGTCTTTATTTACCAAGGCGATGAACGGAGTTTGCGTAGAATCATGGAACGCGCCGTTTGCCTGATCAACCCCAAAAAAGATGATCTGCGGTGCTACCCATTACCCGCGGGAGGATGGCGTAAGCGAATCGGTCGGGCCGTGTTGCCGGAAGGGATCCATCTCAGTGTACTGCCACCAGATCTCTGAAGTACAATTAATTTTGTTTGCTCCTTGACAATTTGGTTTATCCAATGTCGCACAACCAACTGTACAAAACACACGTAGTCAAAGTGGTTAATTTTTTGGGAACAGTGGTTGTAACCCATTGTTCCAAAAAGCAGAAAAATGTGGATGCTGTTGGAATCATGCCCTGATTGAGAAGGGATTAAGACCCGCTCTCCAGGGCGAAGGTAATACTGCGTCTCTGGTTGGAATCATGCCCTGATTGAGAAGGGATTAAGACACAAGGACGGGAAGAAACTGGTGCGCTTGTTCTGCGTTGGAATCATGCCCTGATTGAGAAGGGATTAAGACGGTTCCATCCTCACTCAAACCACCGATACGCGCAGTGTTGGAATCATGCCCTGATTGAGAAGGGATTAAGACGTCAATCCCTTTCCATTCCTCATGTTTTTCCATGTTGGAATCATGCCCTGATTGAGAAGGGATTAAGACGGCCGTTGCCTTGCGGATGACGTCCACAGATGCAGGGTTGGAATCATGCCCTGATTGAGAAGGGATTAAGACAGCGCGCTAACGGGAATTATCACGCAAACCTCGTGGTTGGAATCATGCCCTGATTGAGAAGGGATTAAGACGCGATTCGACAAAGCATGTGCGTGCGTTTTCAAGTTGGAATCATGCCCTAATTGAGAAGGGATTAATTTGATTGTGTCAAAAAAACGCTATACTTTTTTTTCCGATTTGATTTCTGAAGGGACATTCCGATGACCCTCGCCGGCGAACTCGAATCCTACCTCACCCGGATTGCCAAGGTGCTGGGACACGCCGATCGTCATGCGGGGTTCAAGGACTACTGCCGCGGGCTCCTTTTGCCGATTGCGCGCAAAAGCATCGAACCGATTGCCGCGCAGATCGACCCCGAGCGGGTTCAAGCCAAGCATCAGGCGCTACACCACTTCGTGGCGAAATCTCCGTGGTCGGACGAAGCGGTATTGCGCAAAGTGCGCGAAATCGTCTCTCCGTACCTGCACTTGATGAGGCGTGCTACTGGATCGTCGATGAGACTGGGATCCCCAAACAGGGTCGCCACTCGGTGGGCGTTGCCCGGCAATACTGCGGGCAAGTGGGCAAGACCGAGAACTGCCAGGTTGCCGTGTCGCTCTCTGTGGCAAGCGAGAAAGGAAGCCTACCGATTGCTTTTCGTCTTTACCTGCCGGAATCGTGGGCCAATGACCCTGAGCGACGCAAAAAGGCGGGGGTACCGGAAACGGTGACCTTTGCCACGAAGCCTGAGATTGCGCTTGCACAAATTGCGGATGCGCTTTCAGCAGGCGTTACCCCTGGGGTGGTGCTTGCCGATGCAGCCTATGGTGACAGCACGGCGTTTCGCGACCGACTCACCGAGTGGGGTCTTCGCTACGCGGTGGCGGTGCGGGAAGCGACCACCGTCTGGCCACCTGGGGTAGAACCCTTACAACCGGAACCGTACACAGGACGGGGGCGGCCGGCCAGAAACCTGCGTCGTAGCCCCGGGCACGAACCGGTATCGGTCAAGCGGCTTGCCGAGAGCCTACCGCAGAGCGCCTACCGGACGGTCACCTGGCGCGAAGGCAGCAATGGGGTGTTGCGCTCACGCTTTGCGGCGGTGCGGGTACGAGCCGTGCACCGCGACTATTGGCGCGCTACCCTTCGCGAACCCGAGTGGCTGCTCATCGAATGGCCGGAAACGGAAAGCGAACCGAGTCACTACTTTCTGAGCACCCTTCCTCAGAGCTACTCATTGACGCAGCTGGTTCATACCGTCAAGATGCGCTGGCGCATCGAGCGCGATTACCGCGAACTCAAACAGGAAGTGGGGCTTGGCCACTACGAAGGGCGCAACTGGCGTGGGTTTCACCACCACGCCACGCTCACGATCGCCGCCTACGGCTTTTTGCTCCTGCAACGACTCAAAGGCTGGGATAAAAAAAACGGTCTTTTCCCACAAGCGCCTGCCTTACCCCACTGGTACGTCCCCCGGGGAAGCCCCAAGAGCACAACGCCACGTACCCGACTCGATCGCAACGATTCGTCATCGGATCACCCAAGCCATCGCCCGAGGACTCCTGCGATGTCCGTGCTGTGGGAGAACGTGTAGGTAGGAGGTGTGAGAGTGAAAGGTTTTTGTGACACAGTCAAATTAAGAGGGTGATGAAGAAAAATTTTTTGACACAGTCAAACTAAATTGAGGGCATAAAACAAAAAAACACCTGTTTGAACAGGTGTTTTTTTGTTTGGCTGTTTTTTTGTTATGTTTCGTTCGAAATTGCGCCAGGGCATTTCTTCTGTATTGCTACCTGTTGAAGCGCTTCGTACTCACCTCTGAGTCTAGCATATTCAGTTTCTTGTTCTTTGGTTCCACCCAGAGCAAACAATGCTGGCCAAAAAAGAATCAGTCCCACGCCTGTGAGAATTTTGTCGTTTTGCGCTGCTTCGTCCAAACGCCCAGCTAGCTGTAAAGCTCGGTTTTGTACGCGCTGCATTTCTGCCGTGATCTGTTCACAGTCGAATTGTTGATATTGTAGCGGTGAAACCTTTTGCCCATACGTGATAGCGCTTGTTGATACCACAAGCTTGTGCTAGCTGGCTGTGAACAGGCATGAAGAGGGTTGATGCTTTCTTTTTGCTTTTCTTTTGAACGAGGAGGAAGAATGGAGTTGTGCCTTTATTGGGAATGTGGCTTGTTCGGGAATTACGAATGCGCAAGCGTCAGGTGGTATTTTCCTAGACCAAAGGTGGCTTCTTTACCCACATGAACCCACTGCCCCAAATGAAGGAAAGGAGCAAAAGGGGTGAGGTCGCCCATGAGTTTCCATGTGCCCACTACGCCGCCTAGCGCCATGTGTTTTTTCTGTCGGGTGGAGTAGCGCGTCCAATCGTGCCAGCGTAATTGGGTTTCGCTGGTGATGAGGTTCGCTTGGTTTGCTAGTGCTTTGAGGTCGAGCACGAATGGTTCGTTTCCGTGGTAGGCGTTGAGCAGAGCAATGCGACGAATTAAAGCGGTAAGGAGTTTGCGTGCGGTGTGCTCTTCCCGAGTAGCTCGTCGACCGTTGGTCTGCAATCGCAGCGGTGTGTGAAACTGCAACGTGACCGTCCCGCGCAGATCGGGTGTTTTCGGAATGGCGGGATCATGCGGTTTGAGAGCCTTGCCCGGTGCTTCGAGCACGATGGTTTCGGTTTCGCCCATATGGATGGCTCGCAAAAGTTCCGCCGTACCGTCACCGCTGCCAACGCCGCGCCGGAACGCTTTGACATAGGCCCACAGGATGAGAGAGAGATGTTCCAGTGCGCGACCAACGAGTACGATATGAAAGGAGAAGCGTTCGCCCGGTATATAACTGCGTTTGCCCATTTGCGGAGGCTCGATCACGTAGGGGCGTGGCACGTGTGTGAAATTCTGCAAAAAGGATGCGCGGCGCTGATGCGGGCGCGTCTCGAAGATCGCTGCATAAGGGCAGGTATCGAGCAGCGGGCAGTTGTCACATACAGGTAAGCGCGTCATGCAGCAGATTGCGCGCAGTGCGCTCCCCCATGCGCCGCGAAGCGTGGAGCCAGCGTAGGCTGGCAGGTGCAAGTCCTTCGTGACTTCGAACTCGAGGCGGTAGCGCGCCACGGGAAGGGCGATGTCTGGAGCGTTCATGGGGTGTTGGTCAGTCGATTCAAGGTTGCTTCAAGCTCACGCGCAAGTTGCTGCGGGTTGCGCAAAAGCTGGGCGTGGCGGGCGTGGCTTGGCGGTGTGCCATGGGCACAGGAATTGCGCACATTTTTGAGCAGCCAAAAAGCTTCCCGTTTCCAATCAGGGTGCAAACCGTCCCGTGCTTGTTCTTGAAACCGTTCGTCGGCAGCTTTTCGCTGTGCGAAGTCAAGAGGGTCACCATCAGCGGTTTCCACTTCACGGGCAAGGAACGCTTCTAACCCAAAGATGCTGGCTCTTAGGGTGTCGCCGCGCTTCAGACTCTGAAGGGCAAGTCGGCGTAATTTTTCCGAAAGGGTGCTTTCTTGACTCCAGCGCAGCGCTTTAAGTAGGCGTGCCCGGAAAAGTTCTGATGCGCCCGAAAGCGGCTCGCCAAGCTGCTTTAGCACAGGTTGTAGGCTTTTGGCCGCATCATTGACGTTAGTGACCATGAGCAATTGCCACGCACGTTCGAGCGCATCCGCTGCCGTGCGGGGGAAGCCATCTTGGACCAGCAGCGGCGCGAAGCGGGAGAAGTCGCCGCTGGCTTCATAGGCTTCGAATGCCTCGGCCCATTCTTGTAGGTGTGCCAGCCCGTCGAGTGTGACCACGGGTGTGACGCCATTGTGCGTCATGTCGAGGGCGCCGTAGTAGAGTCCGTGCACGGTAACGCTGCGCGCGTGGACAAGATAGCGGGCTGCGGCAAAGCCCAACATCGCCAAGTGGCGAAAACCGTGGGTAAGGTCCAGCACGACGCACTCACCTTGATGGAGATGATCGGCCAGCCGGGTAAGGACTTCCTGCTGTTCTGCGAAAGTGGCACAGGACGGAATGAGCAGACTGGCAACGGGTCGTCCGAGCTGTGCCGCCATCGAAGGCGCAACGTCATCGAGTAGGGACTGGGTGACGCGACTTTCCTTCACGGCATCGAACAGTTCCAGACGGAGTTCATCCGCGGCGTGGTCACCTGCGACGTTTTCCACCAGCAGGTCCCACATGCTCGATTCGGTGCCCAGCAGGATGACGCGCTCGGCTGCAAGATGCTCGGCCAGTGCCAGGCCTAAGTAGGCGGTTTCGTGAATGGTGCCGTCCGGCATGCGGTAGCGGGCAGTGCGGTATCCGGTTTTGCTGTCGAGTTGGCTTTTGCCGAGAAAGGAGATCAGGGTGGTCATGATTGCGGTCACTCCTGCGCGATGTGATAGGCCTCTAAGCGGGCACCGTAGCGTTCGAGGTCGTCGGCGGAAAGTTCCAGGCCGCGTGCTTCAGGTGGTAAATCGAGTGATAAGTGGAGATAGCGCGCTTTACGTGCACAGACCTGTGCGGCCAAATGTACGGGCAGGGTGCCGATCACGGTGTCGCCTGCCTGGACCTCATCCGGATCGAGATGCGCCACTTGCCGATCTACCTTCAACCCTTGTCGCGCAGCCCATGCTACCGCACCGGGGTGACGGGAAACGAACCAGATCGTGCCTTCTGAAGTTTCCGGTTTGGTTGCTAGTTGGGCCTGTTCGAAGGTGTCGAGAAAACGTTGCAGTTTTTCCCTGATCGTTTGCGGCGGCAAGGGTTGCTGACGAAACCCTGCGTGTTCGATATCGTTGCGTAGGCCAGCAAGTTCCCGTTCGGTATTGCCCGCCAAACTCATGCGTTTTTCGGCTTTCTCACGTTCTTGCTTGTCGAACGATTGGCCAGGGCAAGTGGCTTGCGATGTGGCATAGAGATTCACCCACCCTTCACGCAGTACGATGCCGGTTTCGGCATAGCGGCCAAGGGAGAGATACAGCCGGGCAAGGCTGGCCATGAGCGCTTTTCCTTCGTCTCCGGTAAGATCCGTCCGCTCAGGGGTAAGTGGTTCCACCATGGCGCGCATTGCATCGAGCACCCGTGCAACCGGGGGTAAATGCTGGGTGAGGTCGGCCTTGGCTTCGTCGATGGCTTGAAGGAGTTGCGCCGCTTTGGACGGTTTTCGACCATTTGACAGGAGTATCTGTCCGACCCGGACCGTGGTGAGCGATTCACTGAATTCACGAAGTGCCTTGGCGAAATTGTCGAGCTTCGGGCGTGGCCCTTGTTTGGTGCGCGCCCATTCGCAGGCCAGCTTACGCCCGAGTTCTTCGATGTGGGCTGCCAAATTCTCTGCCTGACCAGATTGCAGGAAGATGTGGATGTTTTGGGTGATGTCCAACAGTTCGACGAATGGGGTCAAATCCCAAACAGGTGTTTGGTTGTTTGCGTCACGGGCTTCGAAGGCACCGTAGACGACGCGCACAGATGACGTTTTGTTGCGGATGGTGCGCAAGAACGCGACCACCGCCCCAGCGAAAAACGGCTGAGAACGAAATCCGTGGGTGATATCGAGGAGTGCGGGCTCTTCAGTGTCGAGCAGGTCGGTCAGGATGGAAAAGTTGTCCCACAGCTCATCTGGGGATTGGCCATTCCGGATGCGCTTGAATTGACAGTCAATGGCTGCGTTGGCAAAAGCGTCTGCCAACGCTTGACCATGGGTTTGTTCCGCTCCCTCTGTGGCGAGTATGACGGCGGAAGTGACATTGCTCAGACGTGCCAGCGCTTCAGCAACGAAACGTGATTCGTAGCGCTTGCCTTCCCAATGGTAGCAAACGCTTTCGTATTTGCCAGTACCGAGGAAACTGATGAGCTTCATTCGGCGATACCTTTCAATTCGAAATGGTTTCCTTGTTTGCGCACAATGACCGATACGTTGGCAAGCTTTTGTTTTTTCTTGAGCCGGTTGCGCCGTTCTTCACCAAGCTGATCCAGGAACTCCTGTGCCGCCTTTTGGCGCAGAGGAGCGGTTTTCTGGTTTTGGAAGGTTGCCATTACCTCTTGGGTGTTGGGTTTGTACTCGAGTGTGGCCTGTTTCCAGGTTTCGTTTGTTTTAGGGGCCACGTTACGGAACACTGACTGCTGCGTATTGTTCGTTGCTTCTTCGTCTGGTTTTGCTGTCATCGCGCCATAGCCAAGAGCGGTCTTGGCGCCAAAACCAAGCCATTCGAAGGCATGCTCGAAGGCGGTCTGCAGCAGTTGCTGCCAAAGGGGGCGGCCATCGCTTGTGGCAAGCAGATCTGGCGCGCCGTCCAGTTTGTGCGCCGTCAGACGCTTGAGGTGCGCAGTATCGCAGACGACGTAGAACTTAAACTCCGAGCCCGGCGGCACGGTGAGAAAGAAAATGGGTTTCGGCTGGCCACTGTCGTGGGGCGTGGTGCTGTTGCCGCTCTTCCGCTCCGTTTTTTGCTGGTAGTAATGCGACTGGTGCGGTGTCATGACCTCGACCATGAGGCTGTCGCCAGCAATAAGCGGGATTACGTCCCAAAACGAAAGTGCCCCGCGCACGGCGTTGGAGTCACCCGAAGGCGGTTCGCGGCCAAAGAGCACGTCGAGCACGGAAAGTTGGATGCGCGTCCTTTCTTTGCCGCTTTTCACTTCGATTTCATAACCTGGTTCCAGGCTCCAGCCGCGGGTATCACCCCATAGCCCCTCGGCGAGCTCTTGCGCTGCTCGGCGCACTACCCCTTTGACGCCACTACCCGGCAAGTAGGGAAGGCCATACGGCCAGAGAAAAGAAAAACCATTTTCCAGCGGGTGTTCGTTGCCCAAGCCCGTGACGAAGGGGGCGGTGGCTTTTGCTTCCAGAGAGAATCCGCGCGCCTTTCCACCCAAGGTCTCCTGACGCTGGGCGAGAGCCTGCATGAGTGCTTTATCCGCTTGTGAGAGTTTTTTGATGGCATCCCACGCTTTTCGGGCGGCATGATCGTTTTTTTCCCAGAGGCCGGGAAGCCGCTTTTGTCCGCACAGGTCGGCAATGGTTGCGTCCATGCCTTGCCTGCGTAGCAGTTCTCTCAATTCCTGGCCTTCTCTACTTTGGGCCTCAGCGCGCTTTTTGACTTGTGCTTCCTGGTCAGGTCGATCCGTCCAAATTGCAAGGTACATGCCAAAACGCATGCCCGGTGAGGCGTTCTTGAACTCCTGTCCCATATAGGCGGGTACCGCGGCGATCGGCATGAGAGAGCTCCTGTGTTAAGATGTCTTACAGTTGTCCCTGAGGTGATGAACCATGTCCACGACGCTGACCATCCGTCTCGACGAAACCCTCGATCGCGAGCTCAACCGCCTGGCCCGCGCGCTACACCGACCGAAGAGCGATCTGGCGCGTGAGTTCATCCGGCGGCAGCTGGCGCTGGCCCAATTTGAGCGCGCACGCACGCTGATCGAACCCGCCGCCGAACAGGCCGGATTCCTCACCGACGAAGACATCTTCCGCGAGGTTTCGTGAGGCTGTTTTTCGATACCAACGTCTGGATCAGTGCCTTTGCCGCCAAGGGCTTGTGTCGGGACCTGGTGCGGCTGGCGCTGGCGTTGCATGGTGGAACACGGGTGACACTTGTAACTAGCGGCTGTGTTGCGGCAGAAACCGCGCGCATTCTGGGCGATAAATTCAACTTGCACGGTGAGTCCGTCGATGCGGCGTTGCAGGTGCTGGCGTTGTGTGAGCAGGCTCAGGATGGAGCGATCTGGCAGCCACCAGAGAACTTCCCCGATGCGGACGATGTGGCGATCATTGCCGCCGCTCTCGCCGCACAGGCGGACTTGTTCATCACCGGCGACAAGGCGCTGCTTGCGCTCGGTGCAGTCGAGGGTATGCCCATCCTTGAGCCCCGCGCCGCCTACTTGCGTCTGCGCGGGCTGGGGTGAAATCGGTCCCATCGCGTGCTTCATTACCTTGTGTTGCGGGCGCTGGCCATCTGCCGCAGCCACTTGAGCCAGGCGAACGCTTCGGTGGTGGCCATCTGGTACTGGCGTGGTCCGGCCAGTAGCAGCATTTCCATGAAAACCTCGAAGCCCGGATCTTTATCCACGCCATTGAACCGACGGTTGAGCCAGTGGCGTAAATCCTGGGCGATCTCTTCGTGTTCGCCCCCTTTTTCGTGGCAAAAGGCGAGTACCTGCATCAGGCCCGAGTTCATGATGAGTGCCGGCATGCTTTTGGCGAAATTGCGGTGTTTGTCGGTATAGCGTGCGGATTTGTTCCAGGCATCCTGCGCGCGCTGTTGTTCTAACGTGAGTCGAGTGTGCTGGTTTTGGTGAGTTTGGGTGTGGGTGTGGGTGTGCGCACTCATCGTCATCCCTCCACCACTTTGGCAACCACAAGCCCCCGGCCGGTGGTGGCGTCGCCGCCGATCTGCAGCAGCTTGCCGTCGATTACCCCCTTGATGTGACCCATCACCGCTTCCGGCGCGATGTCGTCCTTACCCGAGCGGGTTCGGCTGACTAGGAGCGGCGCAACGAGCAGCGACTCCGGCGGCAGGTTTTCCGTGTAGAAGAGGCCGCCGTCATCGGCGGTACCGGTGGCGTCATTGATACGCACGTGGGGCTCCACAAGCGTAGCGTGTTCGCTGAAATAGGCAAAATCGGTGTCGGAGAGCACCACGAGGTCGCTGGCGATTTTGCTCCGGAAATATTCAAACGCTTCGTCCTTGCCGTTTTGTTGTGGCAGAGCATTGTCTTTGAGCCAATTACCGATGCTCTCGAGCGCTTCGCACTTCTCTTCTTTTACGACGTACTCGAAGGCTTCAAGGTGTAGCACGGACGCCTGCTTTCCGTTTTCCGTGCGTTTCGTGGTCAGAGCCGGGTTGGCAAGCAGGCATTCTCCCTCGTTCAAATCGGGCAGCGGCGGCCAGGTGACCTGCACGCCGATCAGGCTGAGCAGCCGCCGGGCACGCTCCAGTGCGGTCGGGCAGGTGGCATAGACGTAGCCACCCTTGAGGGAGCGCACGGGAAAGGCGACGAGCTGGGCATCCCCTACGCTTACCGCGCCGGCGTGCAGATCGCTTTTACCCGCCTCTGGCCCGAACAGTCGGTCGAGAAGCGATTTGTCGTCGCTGAGCGCTGCGAATCCGTGCCGCAGCGCACCCTTGATGCCGGATCCGGCAAAACAGGGATGGTTGGTGTGGCGCTCGCGCTGGATGGGGTTGTCGATGACGCCGATGGCCTGCCCGGCGCCCATGTGCACGGGGCTGACGGCGTAAAGAAAAAGGGCGGCGTGTTTCTGGAACATGATGTTTCTCCCGGGAGTCAGTATTTGGCCCAAATCAAGCGGTTGAATCCTTCCGCACGGCGCGGATCGCGCTCATAAGCGTCGTCCGTCCACAGCCCGCGCGCCACAAGCTTGCAGAGCGCCTCGGGCGTGGCCTCCAGGTCTTCGATCCAGTAAACGCTGCCAGCCGGCGCGGCGCGCTGCGCGGTTTTGGGCCGCCAGCGCGCGAGATCGAAGCCGGATACCACCTGTGAGCGCGGCACGGCCGCGCAAACGATGCGCCCGCGCACGCCGTTGAGCGCGAAGGGCGCGCCGCGGGTGGGGTCCGCCTCGCCTGCGCCGGTGGGCAGCCAGCCACGCTCGAAGATGCCTGGGCTGGTGAGCAGAAGCCGCGCGCGGCGCGCTTTGGAAATCGCCTCGTAATCGGGTTCGGGCCAGTCCACGCTGGCGGCCGTCAGGCATGCCCCGCGCCCGTCCCCGCCGAAGCGCAGGAGGCCGGCCGGCACTTCCGCACCGAGCACGCGCACGGCGAATCCCACGCCGGGCTTGAGGTGGATGGCCTGCAGGGAAAAGAGCTTGCCGTCGTCGGCGCGCCGCTTGTGCGCATCAAGCCCCACCCCTACGCGGGCTTCCAGATTCCACAGCTCGCTGCTCTCAACGAGGTGCTCATTGGGTTCGATGGCACGGCCCGCCAGCCAGGCGCGCAGTCCGCCGGAGGTGAGCCAGAGTCCACCCACCGGCTTGCTGCGCTCCGCTCCTTCCGCGAGCGCCGGCCAGCGCGGCAGCGGCGCGCTGCCCTTGAGCGCCGCGTCCACCCGCGTTGCTTGCAGTGAAACGACCCTGCGCTCGCCTTCCTTTTCGTGCACCACGAGATCGGCCGGAACCGGGTAGAGGGGCTCGATACGTCCGTCGGCCTGCCGGCGGGCGAGCTGGAAGGCAGCCAGGGTGAAGGGCCCCGGCTTGTCTGGCGAGCCGACCTGCGGGTCACTCACTGCTCCTTTGGCAAAGTCAGCGAGATCAACGCCGCGGTGGACAAGCAGGTGTGAGCGCAGGGCGCCGGCGGCGACCGACGGCGGGGGCGGCATCCACGCTTCGCCCCAGCTGCCCGGATCGCCGAAGAGTTTGTTGCCGCGCAGGCTCAGCACATCGAGCGCTTCGATGAAGGCATCGGTGGCAGTCATGCTTCCTCCCTTAGGCGCACATGGCGCTCTTCTCGCGCAAGGAATTCGGCAGCGAGCATGAAATCGGCCAGCCATGCCAGCGGTTCGACTTTATGTGGACGCTGGGTGTCGTCGAAAGCCAGTCCCACCAGCCGTGGCACGAGTTCTGCGACCTGCTGCTGGGCCTGGGTCGAATCGCACTGCCGCTGCATCTGGTAGGCAAGCAGGGACTTGACCATCTCGGGCTGGTCCGGCGGCACATCGTCGAGCCAATCCACCAGATGATAGGCCGCTCGGCGAGAGACGTCCTCGCGCGTGAGCAGCCTGCGCAGCGCGTCGAAAAGGTTCAGCGGCTCACCCCATCGGGCGGTGACAAAGAGCGCACCGCCGCCGCGCTTGAGGACCGTGAGACTCCAGGCATTTTTGCCTGGCAGTTGCTTGGCCCGCCGCTCCGCCGCGCGAAGTTCCCGCAGCACTGCGCCCAGTGGCGCCTGGTGATGCGCGATGACGAGGCCGGCGGAGGCCGTCGCCCGTTCCCCCATCAGCCGCAGCACCTTGCTGCCGAACTGCGCCCAGCCGTTGTCAAGGCGCTGCAAACGAACGGTGTCGGCCGCCGTGCCGCCCGCTGCGGTCAGTTCCTGACCGGAATAGGCCGCGCGCAGAGCTGCCGCCGCGGGCAGCAGGTCAGAGGCAGCAAGCATCGCCAGCACGTCGTCACCACCGGCGTAGATAAGGCGACCAAGATAGGCGCGCTCGACGATCTCCGGCACGAGGTGCAGCGCGAACTGGTTGAGCGCCTCGGAAATCGCCATGTGCCAGGCGGGGTTGGGCGCGCGGAGCTCATTCGCGTATGCGACGAAATTCGAATCGCCGTCAAAGCGCGTGTCGAGCCGCTGCTTCAGGGTAGGGTGAAAGCTCGTCTTCAACGGCAGGGTCTTGTCGGCGCCGGCGGACAGCCACGCCCCCATCTCGTCGCCGTCCATGAGGAGCAGCCCGTAGTAGGTGTCGGGTTTCGCGCCCAGAATGCGGGCTAGGCGCTGGCGCGCCGCCTCGCCCGCGCCTTCCTCGTCACGCTCCATCTGCGCTTCCAGCCAGCCGGGCACGCGGCGCCAGCCGTCGACTGCCTGGGAGCGGCGCAGTTTTTCATCGAGGCGTCGTGGCAGGGCCACGCGTTCGCCTTGGGTCATGTCGGGCTCCGGCTGCTTGCCCGCTTCGATGGCGCGCTCGATGGCGGAGGCGAGCGCCAGGGTGTGGGTGGAGACGACAAAGCGCTCGATGCCGCCCGCCTTGATCAGATCACGCACTTCTTCGATGTAGAGCGTGGGCCACAGGCGCTTGAGCATGGGCAACGCCGAGAGGTGCTCGCCCGCCTTGACCAAGCTGCGCCGCTTTGCACTCACCTTGGCCCAGAGTGTGTCGCTCTGCTGGCGGTAGGAGGTTTGAAGCTGGTTGGCGTCGGTGGTGATCCACTCCCCTTCGCCGGTCAGCGCGCAGCGCCAGCCTTTTTCCTCGGTCTGCCCGAAGCGGCGCGTGGCCTTGACCGCGGCCAGCGCCCGCTCCAAGAGTTCGTGCAGAGCGGGATAGAGCGCGCCGGGGTTGGGGCGGTAGAACCAGCCCTGTTCGAGCTCGAGTCCGCCCGAAAGGAGCTGCCAGGCCCGGCTGCCCAGCCAGCCCGGCTTACCCTCACCCGTGAAAAACGGCCGCATGGCCTCGGCCAGTTTCTCGTCGGAGGCGAGCACGCGGCCTTTTTCATCCTTCGCGCTGCTGGCAAGCGACCAAGGGACGGCCGCCCAGTGCACCTCGGGAAAGCCGTCGAGCTGGCGCTCGATCTGCCTGTAGCCGTAAAGCTCATCGCGGTCTTCGATCCCGGTTACCTGCAGCAGATGGCGGAAGGCCGCCTTGGTCTTTTCCAGGGCATAGGCGCGCACGGTGCTCTCGATACGGGCTGCGATTTTGCTTGCCTGGGAAGCCGGCACGAGGGCGGTGAAGCGGTTGGGGAGCGCCGCAGCAAACAGGGGGTTGGCGTCGGTGCTGCGCTTGCGCCATTCGCAACCATTGAAGTGCTCGACCGGCAGGCCGCACTCGCGCACGAGCCACACGTCCACCTGGGGCACGCCGCGCAGGCGTGGGAAGAGGATGGCCTCGGGGCCGAGCGCCTTGCAGATCACACGCATGGCCTCCCAAGAGAGGCGCGCGAGCAGATGGGAGCCCGCCCACAGGTCGGAGGTGGAACGGGCGGCGGCGATGAAGTCCTGCACCGGGCCGATGGACACGGCCAAGAGCGCGGGCTCCCCGTTGGGGTCGGCGGCAAACGCCCCGGCGAAGGCCGCGGTGAGGTCGAGATGGTCATGGATGGTGTGGTCGGGCACGCGGCTGTCGGCGGGCAGAAGCTTCCACACTTCAGCGAGATCTCCCGCAAGCTCGGGTGTGAAGCGCCACAGGGCAAGCGCGCTGCGGCGAAAGTCGATCTTGCCCTCCGCGTCCCGCTGCAGGAGCTCGCGTTGCTGCTCCGTGCCCAGGGCCTGGGCCTCGGCGGCGCTCACGTCGTCGGAAAACGGTTGCAGCCGGTGCGCCTCACCGGTGAGCGGATGGATCAGCACCGGGTCGTTCACGAAGACCACCTGTTGCCAGGCCGGGTAGCGCTCGTCACCTTCCCGGTTGGGGAAGGCCGCGCGGTCGGCGGCGGCTGCCCAGTGGTCGGCCTGTTTGGTAAGGCGCGCGATCTCCTCGGGCACGCCTTGCGGGAATATTTCCTGCAGTAGTGTCGCCACCGTGCCACCCTCATGGCCCTCGCGGGTGCGCAGCAGCACCAGCGCCTTCTCGGGTGGGTCGTGCAGGCGCGCGGCGAGTTTGGTTTGCCAAAGCTTTTCATCTTGCATGATTCACTCCGGAACACACTGCAGTCTGAGGCCAGACTGTGTCAGCGATTGCTTTTCGTCAATCAAGGCGATACGCATGGGCGTCTTCTCTGACATAACGGCTAAGGCGCTGGTCCAAAGCGCTTATGATCTTTTTCCAGGCAGCTTCAAGTTGTCGATCATCCATTCGCTCACCACTATCCGCAGGCAGCGCATGAGGAAAGGCGGCCACCTGTAGGCGAAATGATTCTCCTTCTTGCAGGACCTTCCAACGCAGCGGGCTCGGCATGCGTCCTCTGCCGGCGAACCCCAACGCCTTGCGCAGATCCGGCTGGCCTTTCAATGCGGTCCGGATCTCGCGCCTGATCCGTGCGCTCTGGGCTATAGCCTTGTCCCAGCTCGTGAAGGAGTTGCTGCTGTGCCAAACGCAGAGTTTTCCCTCATGGTCTTGAGCCAGTGATGCTGCCCATTCGCGTTTTAAACACTTTCCGATGGGCTGCGCGTAGTGCTCCAGCTCTGACGCCGTCAGCGGCGCTAGCCCCTCCAGATGCACCGACCCCCAGCCACTGCGGCTGCGACTGCCCAACGTGGCAAAGGTGTGGATTAGACGCAGCGCGTCGTGCAAGACTTTTTTGTGCTCATCAGGAAAAGCCAGCACGAGCACTCGTTCCTCCCTGGGCTCCAGCCGATTGCGATCCGGAAGGTTGGCTCCGCGCTTGATCAGCCCGAACCAGGCGTAACTGGTATCCAGCCCGGGATCAAGGGGTTTCACGCCATTGCTTGTCTTCCCCTGCCAGACGTCTTTCGGTTTAATACCCCCGGGCCCCAACAACCGCAGCCGAACTTGGCTCTTGCGGGCAGTGGTCTTCTCGCGACGGCCATTCTTTATGTAGTAATCGTCATCAAGCCACGCATGCCCAAACAACAACCCCTCCTCGCGCCGCATCTCGGACACATTGACGCGAAAGCCATGGTCCGCAGCATAAGCAACCCGCCACCAGTGGCGCAGTTCGTGCTTGATGGGTGGGGTACGCCAGCGGGCGTTCTGGTTGGCGTCGCCCAGGAAGGCCGGGGTGATGAACGTAAGGGTGTAGGTAGCGGTGTGCATCATCTTCTATTCCTCGCTCGATGGTGCAAGAGTAGCGCAATGGTTCGGAGTGATCGGGTGCTCACAAGCTTGTGGTTGGTGGTGGTTCTGCTTCGCTATTTCGATTTGTTGGGAGTCGAGGGGTAGCCCATTCATGCTGCCGGGTGGGATCTGATAGCGCTTTGCCGCGTGCGGGCCAAGCGCTTGTGCAATGGCGGCGTTGATACGCGATTTGTGCGGTTGAAAATATTCCGCGATGAGTTTTCCGTCGTTGCGATATCGGAACGCCTCTTCAATCCGTTGGTACTCGGTGCTCATCGGATGAAAGAGCGTTTTCGCGATATTGAGGTATTCGTCGCGCGCCTCTGTCGTCTTCCAGTCGATTGGCGGGTCGCCATGGCGCGCACGCTGTGCGAGCCAATAGAGGACGGCAAATTCGGTAGGCGTCAAATCGAGCGCGAGATCGTCCGCCCATGCGGTCCGTTTTTCAGGATCCAAGACCAACCGAGGCGGTTGTTGCGCCCGCTCTGCCGCGGCAACCACTTCGCTCATCGCGGCTTCGCCGGTGAGTAGGCGGGGCGGCAGGCCGTCACGCAGCCGCACGAACGGAATTTCGGCAAGGGTGACGGTTGCGTCCCGGCAGTCGACCAGTTTGCCGTCCCGCGTCTGGATGATCCGTTCGTACGGGGTGGGGTAGAAGAAGTCCCACGTCGATTCGAAGGGTTCTGAGACCAGGACGTGGGAAAGGCGATCTTGCGGACGGCCGTAGAGCGAAAGGGCGTACCCCAGGTAGTAGCCCATGGTTTTGCGACCACCGGCAATCGAGACGTGAAGGGCGCTTTCCGGGTCGGCAGTGAGGGTGCGGACCCAGGCAAGGATCTGATCCGCCGCAAGCCGGTTGTCCTCCGGTGTTCGGATATCTTCCAGCGGTTGTCCGGATGGGTGGGAGAGCACGTGGAGGCTGCGTTCGTCGAAATCGACGGGCGGCAGCGCATGGTCTTGGCAGAAGCGACGGAACCAACCGGGTTCTTGGGAAAACAGGGCAAGCCTGGCCCGTTTGGCGCCCTCGACGGTAGTGATGAGGTGGATTTCGGTTGGGATGAAGGGCTGCGGCTGATGGATCAGCGCGTAAAGGGTTTCGGTGACGATCTGAGGCGTGAGACCGCTTACCGCCAGCAAGATGCGTCGCGAAAAGGCTTGGGGTGCTTGGCTCGGCACCGGAATCCCCCTGTTGTGATGGCGTATTGTTTGTGATGGCGTATTGTTATTTTCGCTATCGGATCACAGTGGGGAGATTACCACAAGCTTGTGGGGAGAAGGTCTGGGATGTATCGACCTGAGATTGGCATGGTGCCGGGGAGGGGACTCGAA
The DNA here is from genome assembly GCF_003574215.1 of Hydrogenophilus thermoluteolus. Classification (NCBI taxonomy): domain Bacteria; kingdom Pseudomonadati; phylum Pseudomonadota; class Hydrogenophilia; order Hydrogenophilales; family Hydrogenophilaceae; genus Hydrogenophilus; species Hydrogenophilus thermoluteolus. The sequence continues at coordinate 771,145 of NZ_AP018558.1, forward strand.
CCCCCAAGGCTTTTGATCGCCGGCGGATTTTAAGTCCGCTGTGTTTACCGATTTCACCACCCCGGCATCGCACCGCAATTATACGCAAACCTGGCAGGGCCCGAACGAATGAACCCATGCGTCGACTTGTTATTTCGTCGGCTTTGTGGTGAAATTATGACTTGTTGGTCATTATCTGGTTACGAGCATGGACGTGACGCAGAACGAAGCGGTAACGATGCCAACCAAGCGGCGGCGGCGGAAAGAGGCGCGACCGCAGGAGTTGTTGGAAGCGGCGATGGCGCTCTTCATCGAGCGCGGGTACGCGGCAACGCGCTTGGAAGACGTGGCAAAGCGCGCCGGGGTGGTGAAGGGAACGATCTATCTCTACTACGCGGACAAATTGGCGCTTTTCACGGCTGTGGTGGAACAAGTGATTGCGCCGCTCTTGGGGGAAGACGAACAGTGGCTCACCGAAGGGGTGCCTGCCGACGCAGCCCCGTTTGATCGGTTGTGGATGTTGCTGCAACGGTGGGGGGAACGCATTTTTCACACGCCGTTGGGGGGACTCGCGAAGCTAGTGATGTCGGAAGCAAGCAATTTTCCGGAGATGGCCACCGTTTACCACGATCGGGTGATTCACCCCGCGATGGCGTTGGTGGAACGGGTGATCATCGACGGTCAGAAGCGGGGCGATTTTCCGGTGACGTTGCAGCCGAAAGCCACTGCGCGGTTGGTGGTGGCGCCGCTTTTGCAGCGTTCGTTGTGGCTTTCTTCATTTGCGGTGGTCTGTTCCGAAGCCTCCGAAGCGCTGGATGAGGCGGTCTTCTGGGCCAATTATCGGTTGCTGCTCAGAGACGGTTTGTTGCGGCGTGTGGAGTGATCGGGATTTTTGGAGCGCGCGACGATGACGACGAAATGGGTGATGGTGGGACCCCGATGGTTGCTGGCGGTGGTGCTGATCATGAGCGCTGCCGTGGCTAGGGGGGCAGAAGCGGGTGTGCGATCGGAGCCGCTTGCCCTTCCCATCGCAACGGTGCGGGCGGTTGCGGCGCCAGCGCGCACGTTTGCGGCAACAGTACGCGCGCGGTATGAGGTGGGCGTGGCGTTCCAGACAAGCGGCCGCTTGCTTGCCCGTACGGTGGAAGCGGGGGCTTCGGTCAAGAAAGGGGCGGTACTGGCGCGGCTCGATACGCGCGATCTCGAAGCGGCGTTGGACGCCGCGAAGGCACAGGCGCAACAGGCAAAAACGCAGTGGCAGTTGGCGCAGAATGAGCGCAAGCGCGTTGCTGCGCTCTTTGCGAAGGGGTTTGTGGGTGAGCAGCAGTGGGATCGCGCCAAAGCCAGCGAACAAGCCGCTTTCGAAGCAATGCAGGCGGCCGAAGCGCAGGTGCGTAGCGCCCGTTTGATGGTGGCGCACGCCGAGCTCAAAGCGCCGCAAGATGGGGTGGTGTTGTCGTGGTTGGCCGAACCGGGGCAAGTGGTGGCCGCGGGGCAGCCGGTGGTACAAATGGCGCTGGGTGCGGAGCGGGAACTGGAGGTGGCACTCCCGGAATCGTTCGCGCACCATCCCCCCAAGGAAGGGACGGCGGAATCGCCTTCCGGTGCGCGGTTTCCCGTGGTTTGGCGTGAGCAGGATGGGGCGCTCGATCCCCTGTCGCGGACGGTGCGGGCGCGCTATCGTTTCGCTGCTTCGCTGCCAGAAGACAACGCGTTGGTCTTGGGGGCGGTATGGCGGCTAACCTTGCCGTTTGCGGAAGCGGACGCGCAACGGGTGTGGCAGGTACCGGCTGCGGCGCTCGATGAACGGGGCAGTGGCGCGCGAGTCTGGCGCGTGGCACCGGATGGGCAAGTGACGCCTGTGCCGGTGACGGTGGTCCATTATGGGCGCCACGATGCGGTGGTGGCGGGCTCGCTCCAAGAAGGCGAACGGATCGTTTCCGGGGGAACCCACCGCTTGGTCCCGGGGGTTTCGGTGGTGGAGGCGAGGTAGATGGCTTTCCCCAATCTTTCCTCGTTGGCGGTCCGCGAACGCGCCGTGACCCTCTTTTTCTTGATTTTGGCGTTGGCAGGCGGTGCGTTCGCGTTTTTGCAATTGGGGCGCGCCGAAGACCCGGCTTTCACGGTACGGGTGTTGATGGTTTCTGCCGTGTGGCCGGGAGCGAGTGCGGAGGCGGTCGAAGCGCAGATCACGAAACGGTTGGAAAAGCGCCTGCAAGAGGTGCCCAACCTCTACCGGCTGGATGCGACGGTTCGCCCGGGGCGGACCGATATCAAGGTGGAATTTCACGATTACGTGCCGGAGCGCGAACTGCCGCAGCTCTTTTACGAGGTGCGTAAGCGCATGTGGGATGAGACGCGGTCGATGCCCGCGGGAGCGATCGGGCCGATCGTGAACGACGACTTTTCCGACGTCTATTTCGCGCTCCTTGCGCTTACGGGGCCTACCAAGACCCACCGGGAACTGGTCGAAATCGGCGAGGAGATTCGTGACCGGTTGCAGCGCTTGCCCGGTGTGCATAAGGCGCAATTGCTGGGTGAGCGGCCGCAGACGGTCTATCTGGAATTCGATTGGCCGCGGTTGCAGCGCTTGGGTGTTTCGCCGTTGCAGGTGATGCAGGCGATTCAGGCCTACAACGAAATGGCCCCTGCCGGGTTCGTCGAAACCGACGCGGCGCGGCTCTATGTGCGGTTGCCTGCGGCGGATCTGGCTGAGCTCGATCGTCTGGAAGCGTTGCCGTTGCGGATCGGTTCGCGGGTGGTGCCTTTGGGGGAAGTGGCGCGCGTCCATCTGCAGGAGGAGGATCCGCCCAGCTATCTGGTTCGTTCTCGTGGCGACGATGCGTTGTTGCTCGGGGTGGTGATGCAGCGCGGGGAAAACGGTCTGGCGTTGGGCAAGCGGCTCGAGTCGTTCTTGGCCGATGCGCAAAAGCGGCTTCCTGCGGGGGTGCATCTGGAGGTGCTCACCAACCAGGCCGAGGCGATTTCGGCTGCGGTCGACCGTTTCCAGGTGAAGTTTTTCATGGCGGTGGCGGTGGTGACGGTCGTGACCCTGTTGGCGCTGGGGTGGCGCGCGGGGGTGGTGACCGCGATCGCGATTCCGCTGACACTGAGTATCGTCTTCCTGATCATGCTCGCGCGTGGGATCAGTCTGGACCGCGTTTCGCTGGGTGCGTTGATCCTGGCGTTGGGGCTGTTGGTGGATGATGCGATCATCGTGATCGAGATGATGGTGGTCAAGCTCGAGGAAGGGTGGGATCGGGCGCATGCGGCGACCCACGCTTGGCACGCCACCGCGGCACCGATGCTCTTTGGGACGCTGGTGACGGCGGCGGGTTTTTTGCCGATCGGGTTTGCCAAATCGGGCGTGGGGGAGTATGCGGGCAACATCTTCTGGGTGTTGGCATACGCATTGGTGGTTTCGTGGTTTGTCGCAGTGCTCTTTACGCCCTACTTGGGCTTCAAGTTGTTGCCGCATTACCGAAAGATCGAGGGGGGAATCGATGCGATCTACGGCACGCCCGCGTATCAGCGGTTGCGGTGGCTCATCAGCGCGTGCGTGCGCTACCGTAAGAGCGTGGTGGCGGTGACGCTGGCGTTGCTGGTCGCGGCAGGAGTCGGCATGGCAAAAGCAGTGCCGAAGCAGTTTTTCCCGAGCTCCGACCGGCCCGAAGTGTTGATCGACATCCAGATGCCGGCGGGAACCAGCATCGCGACAACCGACGCACTCACCCGGCGCATCGAGGCGATGCTGGCACCGATGCCCGAGGTGAAGTCGATGATGGCGCATGTGGGGCGGGGTGCGCCGCGCTTTTTCATCTCGGCAAGTCCCGAACCACCCGATACGGCGTTTGCGAAAATCGTGGCGGTCACGCACGACGTTGCGGCTCGGGAACGGGTGATCGCCGCGGTGCAGCAGGCGGTGGATCGGGGCGAGTTTGCCGAGGGGCGGGTGCGCGTGCATCGGTTGCTCTACGGGCCGCCCGTGGCGTGGCCGATCGAGTTCCGGGTGATGGGACCCGATCTCAATGAGGTGCGTCGCATTGCGCATGAGGTGCGTGCGGTGATGGCGCAACACACGAACGTGGTCGATCCGCACCTCAATTATGACGAACGAACCCCGGTGTTGCAGTTGACTTTTCTGCCCGAGCGGTTGGCCAGTTACGGGTTGACACCGCTCGAGGTCAAGCAGCAGTTGCAATTCGCGCTCACGGGGGTTCCGGTGACCGAATTGCGGCGCGGCGATCGTACGGTGGCGCTGATTGCTCGCGGGGCAGACGCCTGGTTGCGCGATCCTGCTGCGTTGGCCACAGTGGAAGTTCGCAATGCGGCCGGGGCACGGATTCCGTTGCAATCTGTGGCGAAAATCGTGGTTGCTTACGAGGATCAGGTGATCAAACGGTACAACCGCGAGCGCTACATCGCAGTGCAGAGCGAAGTCGAAGGGGCACAGCCGCCTGATGTCACCAAAGCGCTCTGGCAAGCGCTTGAACCGCTTCGTGCGACGTTGCCGCCGGGGTACCATCTGGAGGTTGGCGGCACGGTCGAGGCCTCTGGTAAGGCGGATGCGTCGATCCAGAAATTGCAACCGATCATGGTGGCGGTGACGCTCATTTTCATCATGTTGCAGATGCGGGAGTTTGCCGGAACTTTCATGACCGTGGCCACGGCGCCGTTGGGGTTGATCGGCGCTACGGTGGCGCTGCTGCTTACGCAACGACCGTTCGGTTTCGTCGCGCTCTTGGGGCTCATCGGTTTGGGCGGGATTCTGATGCGCAACACGCTGATCCTGACCCAGCAGGTTCGTGACTTTCAAGAGCAAGGGTGGTCACCCGCAGAGGCGGTGATCGAAGCGGCGGTGCGGCGGGCGCGGCCGGTGGTACTCACCGCGTTGGCAGCCGCTTTGGCGTTTCTGCCGCTTGCTACCGACACCTTCTGGGGGCCGTTGGCGATCGTGTTGATCGGCGGCGTGGTGGTGGGAACGGCGATCACGCTCCTTTTCGTGCCGGCGCTCTACGCGATCTGGTATCGGTTGCCGAAAACGGTCGGGGTATAATCTTCATCAATATTTGCTAATAATCAGGAGGATCCGATGGATTGGGAAAAGGCGCGGTTCAACATGGTCGAGCAACAGGTGCGCACCTGGGAGGTGTTCGATTTGCGGGTGCTCGATACGCTGATGACGGTAAAGCGTGAGCGGTTCGTTCCGCCGCAACATTGCGCGTTGGCGTTTGCCGATGTCGAGATTCCGTTGCCGGAAGGGGAGCAGATGCTGCGTCCGGTGGTCGAGGCGAAAGCGCTTCAGGCGTTGATGATCCAACCCGACGCGCGCATCCTGGAAGTGGGGACCGGTTCTGGGTTCTTTGCCGCGTGTTTGGCCCACTTGGGCGGTTCCGTGGTGACCGTCGAGCGCAAAGGGGTGTTGGCCGAGTACGCGGCTCAGGCGCTTCAGGACCAGGGCGTGCGCAATGTCGAGGTGATGGTTGGCGACGCGCTGGTGGCAGACGACAGTGCCAAGTGGTGGCGCGAGGGGCCGTACGACGTCATCGTGCTTTCGGGTGGTCTTCGGCAGCGTCCTGACCATTTGCTGCGTTACCTGAAGGTAGGGGGTCGGCTGTTGGCATTCGTCGGAACGGCGCCGGTGATGGAGGCGGTCCGTTTCGTCTGCACGGCGCCGGGCGCGTATCGTGAAGAGGGGGTTTTCGAAACCGTAGTGCCGATGTTGGTGGAACCTTCGCCAGCGCTGGCGCAGGCCGCATGAGGAGCGTGCGATGTGGCAGACCATCCAAGAATGGACGGTTGCGCAGTTGCAGAAGGCGCTTGCGGAAGAAACGGAGACGTTGCGTCCCGAGGTGATCGATGTGCGGGAGGCGTGGGAGGTGGCGCAGATGCCGTTTCCGGGAGCGCGCCATCTTCCGATGCATCTGATTCCGTTGTCCTTGGATACGTTGCCGCGCGACCGGCCGATCGTTGTCGTCTGCCACAGTGGGGCGCGCAGCGCACAGGTAGTCTATTTCTTGCAGCAGAACGGTTTTGACGCGGTCTACAACTTGCAAGGCGGTATGGTGGCGTGGGTGCGTGAAGTCGGCGCCACGCAACCGGTAGCGCAGGGGGAATCACGATGAAGGCGAAGCGGTGGGTGCCGCTGCTAGTGAGCAGCGTTTGTGCAGGGTGGTTGGTTTCAGCGCATGCCGAACCGTTGGGAACGGTATTGCGCTGGGCGGAAGAGAACGATCCGGTGATTGCGGCGGCACGCGCAGCGCGCGAGGCAGGCAAAGAGAAGGAGGTGCAAGGGCGGGCGCTCTTGCTGCCCTCCTTGGGTGCTTCTGCGGATACCTTTTGGAACCGCGTCGAAATCGGGGGGTTCGAAAAACATTACAACACCAATCAGTGGGGTGTGAAGCTCACGCAACCACTTTATCGCCCCCAGAATTGGGCACAGGCAAAGCAGGCCGAACTGCAGTCGGAATTGGCTGAGTTGCAGTGGCGGGACGCGGAGCAGCAGTTGGTGTTGCGGGTGGCGAAAGCGTGGTTCGATGTCTTGAGCGCGCGGGCGGGCCTGCAAGCGGCAGAGGAGTTGCGCGCCGCGGCAGAGGGGCAATTGAAGCTGGCGAAGGCGAGTTTCGAGGTCGGTACCGTCACGGTGGTGGACGTCTATGAGGCGCAATCGCGGTATGACCTTGCCGAAGCCCAGGTGGTTGCGGCGAAGAACGGGGTAGCGGTGGCTGAAGCCGCGCTGGTCTCGATCACGGGCCAGGCTCCGCAGCGTTATCCGCGCTTGAAAATGGACGTGAAGCTGCTTCCTCCGGAGCCCGCAGAGTTGTCCGCTTGGGAAGCCGCCTCGCGCGCCGACAATCTGGCGGTGTTGCAAGCGCAGGTGGCAGAGCGAATTGCGAAAGAGGAGTTGGCGCGGCGGCGCGCTGGCCACCAACCGACGGTCGATCTGGAAGCGATGGTGGGCAATCAGCGGCTCTTTAACCAGTCGCGTTTCGCCGCTGTGGACGCCGATGCCGCACAGATCGGGGTGCGGGTGACGATTCCGCTCTATGCAGGCGGCGCGATCACGTCGCAGGTGCGCGAAGGGGTTGCGTTGCTGACTCAAGCCGAGCGCAACCGTGAAGCGGCCGAGAGGCAGGCATCGCTGGCGGCAAAACAGGCCTATCTGAACGTGACCAACGGGCTCACCCGGGTGAAAGCGCTCGAAGCGGCGCTTGCTTCGTCGCTCAAAAATTTGGAAGCGACGAAAACGGGGTTCGAGGTTGGGGTGCGCATCAATCTGGACGTGTTGAACGCGCAGGCGCAAGTGGCCGATGCGCGGACACAACTGGCGCAAGCGCGCTTCGATACGTTGCTGGCGCTGTTGCAACTCAAGGCCGCGGCGGGGCAGCTGGCGGCGTCCGATTTGACGCAGGTGGATGCGCTGTTCGAGGAAGAGTAAATGGGGTGACTCCGTCCACCGCTGAGTCGCGCTCTGCGGCGGAGGGGGTGAGGAGCGGCGCTACGATGGCCATCGTTCGATCGGTGGCGCCGCGGTGCGCCGCAAGGAAAAGTGCCCCTTGGGCGACGTGCTCTGCGTGAAGTTCCGCGCTGTGCAGTAGCCGCAATGCGTAACGAAGCCCCGCTTCCGGATCGGGGCATTGGACGATCGCACGGGAACGACGGCCCGTGGCAACCAAGTCTTCAAAGTGGAAGACGTGGGGACCGACTACCGGTGGGCAGCCGGCAGCAATCGCTTCCAGGGGGTTTTGTCCGCCGAAGGGTTTCCAACTGCCGCCGATGAGTGCGGCGCGTGCCATCGTATAGTAAGCGGTCATTTCGCCCAGGCTATCTCCCAACCAGACGTCCAGCCCTGGGTGGGGGAGCGCTTCGCTTCGTCTGGCCCACTGATAGCGGCGTTGGGTTAGGAGCGCCCCAACCGCGTCACACCGTTCGGAATGACGGGGAACGATCACCAAGAGCGGGGCGCGCCATTGCGGGGGAAAGGTTTCGAGGAGCCGTTCCCACGCGTCGAGCAGCAGTTTCTCTTCGCCGTCGCGGGTGCTTGCCCAGACCAACGCCGCCCGGTTGCCCAAGTGGCGTTGCCAGCTTTTGCCCAGCGCGACCAGTTCGGGGTTGGGCGTCTGGTCGAATTTGAGGTTGCCGGTGACCACCACGTGCTTTGCCCCCAGTTCGCGGAAACGTTCTGCGTCATCCGCGGTTTGCGCAGCAATCAGGGTGAGCGCTTCCCACGCAAGCGGTAGCCAACGCTGCCAGCGGCGGTAGCGGCGGAACGACCGTTTGGAGAGGCGGGCGTTGATGAGCGCAATCGGTATCGCCGTTTCCTGCGCGACGCGCAACCAGTTGGGCCACAGTTCCGTTTCCATCAAGAGGAGGGCGCGCGGGCGGGTGGCGGCAACGAACGCGGCGACCCATGCTGTGTGGTCATAGGGTGCCCAGGCTTGGCGCACCAGTGGGTCGCCGCTCCACGCGCTTGCGCCGGTTTCGCGGCCGGTAGGGGTCATGTGGGTGAGGAGTACCGGCAGCGAGGGGTACTGGCGGCGAAGCGCCGCGATGAGCGGTTGCGCCGCACGCGTTTCGCCAACGGAAACCGCGTGCACCCAAACGGGACGCGCCAGGGTCTCGGGCCACGTGACGACGCCGAATCGTTCCGCTATCCCTTCGGCGTAACCAGGGTGGCGCGACTCGGCAAGCCGTTTGAGCCGCTTTTCCAGCAACGGGCGCGCCCAGTGCCACAGGCGATCGTAGATATGGTAGGTTCGCACAGTTGTCAGTATAGCGCGAAGGGAGGGTTCGTGCGATGGCCACCTGGGTGGTGGGCGATGTCCAAGGGTGTTGTGCCGCGTTGGAGCGATTGTTGGCGTTGTGTCAATTCGACCCGCAGCGCGATCGTTTGTGGTTGGTCGGTGATTTGGTGAATCGCGGGCCGCAGTCGCTCGAGGTGCTGCGGTTGCTCACCTCGTTGCCCGAAAAGGCGGTGACCGCGGTGTTGGGCAACCACGATCTCTATGCGTTGATGCGCGCGGCGGGGCTCAAAAAAAGCGCGAAAGACGACACGCTCGATTCCCTTTTTTCCGCGTCGGGCCGCGACCGCTTGCTCGATTGGTTGCGGGCGCGGCCGCTGTTGGTCTGGGACGAGGCGTTGGGGTGGGCGATGGCGCACGCCGGCGTTCCACCGGTGTGGGATTGGGAAACCGCAGTAGCGGCCAACGCCGAAGTGATTGCGAAATTGCAGCACGACTTGGGCTGGTTGCGCCAACTCAAAGGGGGAGAATCGGTCTGGCACCCCGCATTGGAGGGGATGGCACGGATTCGCTACATCGTGAATGGTTTCACACGCATGCGTTTCGTCGATGCAATGAGCGGGGCCCTGGAGCTCAAAGCGAAAGGGCCGCCGACGAACGCGCCCAAGGGAACCGTTCCCTGGTTTCGCTATGCCAAACGGGTGGCGTTGCCGTATCGGGTGGTTTTCGGTCACTGGTCGCTGTTGGGGTTTTATGCCGACGCGGCGGTGATGGCGGTCGATACGAGTTGCGTCTATGGTGGACGGTTGACCGCGGTGCGACTGGAAGATCAGGCGGTGGTTTCGGTGGCGTGTACCGATTGTGGCGGCACGAAGGGGTGAGCGCTGGCACGCTCGGTGCACGGGCTACGCGGCTTCTTCCTGCGCGTGCGCCAAAGCCGCGCGGATCGCCTGTTCGGCGTTGCGGGTGAGCGTTTTGCGGTCGTTTCCGGTAAGGGGGGAAAGGAGTTGCACGCGGGCGGTGAGCGGTCGGGCCGCAAGGAGGTTTTCGAGGGTATCCCAGAAGGTCATTGCGCCGACGAACGCGGCCGCGGTGGTTGGGGTACCGTCTGCGCGGTGGTAACTGAGCGCGACCGGTTGCACGGGTGCGTTGGCGTGCACGGCGCTACTCAGTAACGCGCTGTGAAACGACCGCAGGGTGGTGCCGTCGGTTGTCGTTCCTTCGGGAAACAAGGCGACGGTTTCGCCGTTTTGGAGCGCCGCGGTGAGGGTTTTGCCGATGGTCGCAGCGTGGTGCTTGGAGCCGCGCGCAAGGAAAATCGTGCCGTGCTGAGCGGCGAGCCAACCCAACACGGGCCAGCGCCGTACCTCACTTTTGGCGACGAACCGCATGGGAGCCACGGCCATGAGGACTGGGATGTCGAGCCAGGAGATGTGGTTTGCGACGACGAGCGCACCTGGGTGGATGGCGCCGGTGACGACGAGCTCGACGTCGAGTGCGGCCAGAATCCGCCGTGCCCAGAAGGATCGGAGGCGCGCTCGTTGGCTTGGGCGAAGCCACGGGAAGAGGGCGATCGTGGCGAGTAGCCCGAAGAGGAGCCAGCCAAAGAGCCGCAGTTTGCACCACCACGCGGTGCGGTAGCGTTGGGCGGTAGTAGCGTTTTCGAAGGTCAAAGGCGGCAGCGCTTTACCCAGGCAAGGTTCGAAGCGATCAAGCGTAGCAGATGTGGGGGCAGACGCCAAGCGGTACCTGCTTGGGGTGGGCGTCGGGCGGTGCGGTGCAACCATCGTGTGCGCCACCGGTCACGCGTGACTCAACGATTCGCTACGAAGCGCATTTCGGGAGAAGTGTCGGCGGTAGCGCGGGGCGAGCCGTTCTCCGTCGAGTAGCACGGGAAAGTCGACGCAGTGGAAATCGGGGTCGATCGTCGGGTCGCCTGCAATCCAAGCACCTGCGGCCAAGTAGGCCAAGATGAGCGAGGGACAAGGCGCGGGTTCGACGCCGTCGAGCGGCATCGGTTCGATGCGGCGCCACGGGGTGACATGAAATTCGATCGGCGCTTCGTACTTTTGCCGCAGGGTCCGGTATTGCGCGAGCACGGCGTCGAGGCCGCCATGGTAGGGGAACGACGCCAGACCGAAAAGGTACCGGACACGAAAGCGCGCAAGGTACGTGGCAAGACCGCGAAAAAGCAGTCCGATCACCGCGCCAGTGCGGTGTTCGGGGGCGATACAGGCGCGCGACAGTTCGACGAAATCGAGCCGTTTGATGCGGGTGAGATCGTATTCGGCTTCGGCGCACCGTTCGCCGACGACCCGTGCGCTGCGGGACGGCAGCAGACGGTAGCAACCGACCACCGAATCGTCACTCTTGTCGAGCACGAGCAGATGGTGGCAGAAGGGGTCGAAAAGGTCGTGATCAAGGCCCGGCTTGCGGGTTTTGAGGCGAGCGCCCCACTCGCCTGCAAAGACACGGTAGCGCAGCCGCTGTGCGGCGAGCAGTTGCGCGTCGTCGTGGGCGAGGATGAGGCGATAGCGCGGGGTTTCGGCAAAACAGAGGGTGGGGTCGGTCGCGGTCATGGCTTGCTCCCTGTGTGACGGGGTTTCCCAGCTGCCCGCAGCCACTCAGGGGTGCGGGCAGGGGGTTGTGGCGTTGGCGTTCAGGCAGCGCCGAAGATCGGAGCGCCATCTTCCCGTTCGATCACGAGCGTGGCGCTGCGGGGCCGGCCACCGGTGATTTCCGGGAATTGGCTGTGTGGCCAGTCGGAAAAGAGCGTGGGTTGTTGGTTGAGCACTGTGTTAAGCATTTCAGCCGGAAAACCGGGGGCGCGCGGATGCCCTTCCGCTTCACCTGGGTGTTGGATGTTGATGAACATCGTGCGACCGTCTGGGCTGAAGGTGATGCCGGTGATTTCGCAACCCGACGGCCCGACGAGAAAGCGGCGGATTTCGCCGGTATTCGGGTCGGCAACCAACATCTGGTTGTTGCCTTGCCCCGCGAATTCGCCACGATTGCTGTAATTGCCGTCGGTCTGGATCCAGAGCCGCCCCATGCGGTCGAACGCGAGCCCATCGGGGGAGTTGAACATGTTTTCGCGAGTGACGTTGATCGAGCCGGCGCGGGGATCCGTTTCCGGGTAGACTGCCGGGTTGCCGGCTATGACGAAGAAATCCCACGCGAACTCGGTTGCAGCGGCGTCGTTTCCTGCCTCTTGCCAGCGGACGATCTGCCCCCAGAAGTTGGGCGCGCGCGGGTTCGCGGCGTCGACGGCATCGGCTTGACGTTTGCTGTTGTTGGTGAGGGTGACGAAGACTTCGCCGCTCGTTGGGTGGATCGCGATCCATTCGGGCCGATCCATTTTGGTCGCGCCTGCAACGTCTGCCGCGGCACGGGTGAAAATGAGGACCTCGGCGTCCGTGGGGAACCGGGGGTCTGATGCGATTTTCGGATTGGCGCGGGAAAGGAGATGCCAACGCCCGAGCAGGCGGCCGTTGCCCGTGTCGTTGCTCGTGAATTCCGCAACGAAGAGGTCACCGTCGTCCAAAAGATCACGGTTCGCCTCCGGATTGGTCGGGTCGAACGGTTTTCGGCTGACGAATTTGTAGAGGTATTCGAACCGTTCGTCGTCGCCCATATAGACGACCACCCGTCCATCTTTTGCGAGCGTCACCGCGGCGTTTTCGTGTTTGAAACGCCCAAGCGCGGTGCGTTTTTTCGGTGTGCTTTCCGGATCGAACGGGTCGATTTCGACCACCCAACCGAAACGGTTGGGTTCGTTCGGGGTGCGCGCCACGTCGAAACGGGGGATCGCTTCATGCCAGCGGTAACCGAAACCATTTGCGATGCCGTAGCGTTTGTGCATCGGATCGTTGGGGTTGCCATTACCGAAGTAGCCGTTGAAGTTTTCTTCGCAGGTGAGGTAGGTACCCCACGGGGTGACGCCGTGTGCACAGTTGTTGAGCGTTCCCAGGACGAGTCGGCCGCTGGGGTCGTCTTGCGTTTGCAGGAGCGGGTGACCTGCAGCGGGGCCGGTGAGCGCGCACGGGGTGGCGCCAGTGATGCGGCGGTGGTAGCGACTTTCCGGCACTTTGTCCCAGCCGTTTGGCCCGCGTCGCAGATGGATGATCGAGACACCGTGCGCCGCGATCGCTTTGTTCGCTTTTTCCTCACTCAGCGTCGCTTGGGGTAGGAAATCGGCGGGATAGAGGTATTCCAGATTGGTGTATTCGTGGTTGAGCGCAAGGAGTCCTTCGTCGCTTTTTCCGGGAAATGGAAAGAGGTGCATCCCGTCGTGGTTGTCACCGATCTGCTGCGCTTGCTCGGCGGCGGTGTTGCTGCCATCCGGTTTGAAATGGGCGTTGGGATGGGTCAGCGGGTCGCCCCAGGGGAGGATCGCGCGGATCTTGAAACCAGGCATCACGGTGACACGATCTTCGGAGTGTGTCGGGATGCTGGGGCCAAAAGGGGCAAGCAGCGTGCTGGTATTCGACACGCGTTGCGGTGCACCGGGCAGTGCTGCGGCGGTACCACGGGCGGTGGCGGCGTTCGTCCAGGGCGCAAAGAGGGCCAAAAGCGCACTACCAACCGCTCCTTTGAGGAGTGCTCGCCGCTTTTCCATCACGCACGCGGCAATTTCGTGGAACGTTGGATTGGTGCTGTCGTTGCTCAGCGGTTCGTCGTATGCTTTCATCGTTGCGCTCCTGTCGTGCAGACACGGGTAGCTTAGCGAATCGGTGTGACAACTTGATGACAGGATCTGATTGACCGGGGGGTGCCTTACCGCTAGAATGGCCCGGATTTTGGGCTTTGCTAAGGGGGAACCGTGTCTTTTCCGATTGCGGTGTGTGGGTCGATGGCCTACGATACGATCATGGTCTTTCCCGATCGTTTCCGCAACCACATCTTGCCGGAACAGATCCATATCTTGAACGTGGCGTTCCACGTTCCCGAATTGCGGCGAGAATTCGGTGGGTGCGCCGGAAACATCGCGTATGGGTTGCGGTTGCTGGGGATGGATCCGATCATTGTCGCGACGATGGGGCAGGATGCCGGGCCCTATTTGGAACGGTTGCGCCAGTTGGGGATCCGCGACGAGGGGATCCGTCTCTTCGCGGAAGAGATGACGGCGCAGGCTTATATCATCACCGACCTCGACGACAACCAGATCACGGCGTTTCATCCGGGTGCGATGCTGCGTTCGCACGCCGCATCGATCGAGCCGGGGTGGGGCGCTGTATGGGGGATCGTCGCGCCCGACGGGCGCGAAGGGATGTTGGTCCACTGCGAAACCTTTCACGAACTGGCGGTGCCGTTCGTTTTCGATCCGGGGCAGGGGTTGCCGCTCTTGACCGGCGCGGAGTTGGTGCGCTGCCTGGAATTGGCGCAGGTCGCGGTGGTCAACGACTACGAAGCGAAGCTGTTGGAGGAGCGCACGGGGTTGCGGCTGCCGCAGTTGGCGGAGAGGGTCGAGGCGCTGATCGTGACCCGAGGCGGAGAAGGCGCGGATCTTTTCTGTGATGGGCGGTGCGAACGGATCGAGGCTGTGCCGCCGCGAGCGGTGGTCGATCCGACGGGGTGCGGCGACGCGTTTCGCGCCGGACTCTTGTGTGCGAAAGCGCTCGGGGCCGATTGGGGCGATGCGGTACGGCTCGGGTCGGTGATGGGTTCGGAAAAGATCGCGGTGAGCGGCGCGCAGAACTATGCCCTTACCTTTTCTGAAGCGGTGGCGCGGTTGCGCACCCACTACAGGGTCGGGGCAGCATGGGCTAAAATGCCGTAGTCGGTACGTCGTGACAATGGTGGATCGGAAACGCGCAGCAGCAGGAGGTTTCGATGAACAAACGGTTTTTGACGGTGATCGTCGGGGTGGCTGGTAGCGCGCTGCTGGTGACCGGGTGTGCGCCCAGTTTGGGGAGCAGCGCCTACGCCCGTACTGAGGCGCGGCGGGTGATGGAGGTCAAATACGGGGTGATCGAAGCGATCCGTCCGGTGCAGCTCGAAGGGACGGAATCGGGCGCTGGAACGCTCACGGGTGCGCTTTTGGGGGGGCTTGCGGGGAACACCTTGGGTGGCGGACGTGGCCGAATTGCCACCACCGCGGTGGGGGCGGTTGCGGGTGCCGTGGCCGGTCAAGCCGTGGAGGGTGCCGTGACCGCTCGCCCAGGGGTAGAGATCACGGTGCGCCTCGACAATGGCCGCGTCTTGGCGGTGACCCAAGAGGATGAAGGTGAAGGGTTCCGCGTTGGCGAACGGGTTCGGCTTTTGACCGACCGTTACGGCAACGCGCGCGTTGCCCGTTGATGGCGCGGGTTACGGGCGGTTACGGGTAAAACGGGACGACTTCGAAACCGACGATCCCGCTTTCGACGATTTGTAGCGAAAGCGTGACCGCGATGCGGCGGTGGGGGGCAAACGGCGTCGTCTGCGGTGCCCCCCAATCGGCAGGCAGAAGGTTTTTGCGCACGAGTGCTCGGCCGAGTCCGTCGGTCAGGGTGAGGGCCAGGTGGGGCCACGGCATCGGGTAGTCGGCGCGGTTCGTCATGGTCAATTCGAGGGTATAACGCGCAGGGTCGGCTTCTTTGATGAGGCGGGCGTCATCGATCTGTATCCGTTCGGAGTCCGCTGGCGGTGTGAGCGTGCAGCCCAGCGCTTGGCAGATCGTTTCCCCGATGGGGTAGAGTTCGGGGAAGATGCGGATCAGTGTGGGGTGCGCAACCCATGCTGCTTGCCCAAGCGCGGTAAGGAAAAGGAGGAGCGCCAAAAGCAACGCGATCGCGTGCGCAAGCGGGTTGCGGGCTGCTGGCGGGGTGGGGGGGTCGCGATCCAGTGCGGCAGGGTTGCGATAGGCGGCCGTTACCGCGCTCGGGCTGAGCGATTCCGCGTCTGCGTGTTCGAACGGGGAGGGGCTGGGTTCGACGCGGTTTTCGGTTTCGTTTGGGGCTGCGGGCGGGGGTGCCGGTTCGTCCGAAGGCTTCAGGGCACGTTCTTCCGGGGGGAGTTCGGAAACGGTAGCACGGAGCGCGTTGAACGGTTCGAAACATTCGCCGCACAGTGCCCATCCCTGGGCTTTTGCCAGAACCCGGTCACTGGTGGCGAAGGTGGCACCGCAATGGGGACAACGGACGATGCGTTTGCCGCTGAACGGTTCATCACGCAGGCACCGATCGTCGGCTGTGGTCATGATCGGGTTCCCTCTAGCCGTACCCAGCCCTCCCGTTCGGCAGCGATTTCGAGCCGAATCCATGGGGCGTACGCAGCGATGACGGCATCGGCCTGTTCGGCAAGAATCCCTGCAAGCGCGATTTTGCCTTGCGATGCGACGCGTGTTGCCAAGGTCGGTGCCAGGACGATGAGCGGTCTGGTGAGGATGTTCGCAACCACCAAGTCGAACGTTTGGTTAAGGGGCGCATCGGCGGGCAGCACAGTGAGATCGACGCTGTTTGCTTCGGCGTTGGCGCAGGTGGCAGTGCGTGCGTCGGCGTCGATGTCGACCGCAGTGACTGCACTGGCGCCCAGCTTGGCTGCGGCGATCGCCAGAATACCCGATCCACACCCGTAGTCGAGTACCGAAGCGCCAGCGGTGACTTCGCGTACAAGCCATTCCAGGCAGAGGTGGGTGGTGGGGTGGCTACCGGTGCCAAAAGCCAATCCCGGGTCAAGACGGATTACGGGTGCCGTAGTGGCGGGGGGTTCGTGCCAGCTGGGTACGATCCAGAGCGCGCCGTCGGCAACCGCGATCGGCGGGAATTGGTTTTGGGTTTGCCGCACCCAATCGGTTTCGGCGATCGGCACGAGTTCGGGTTCGTCGGGGAGTGTGACCTGCGCGGCGCGGGCCATTTCGGCCAGACGTTGCGACCACGGGGCGTCGCTGTCGAAGAGGAGCGCGACGACGGATCGCCGCCACAAGGTGGCCGGGGCTTCGCCGGGTTCGCCGAATTGGGGGGTTTCGTCCGGGGTTCCGGCGTCGGCGTCTTCCAGGGTTGCCGAAAGGGCGCCGTGGTCGAGTGCGACTTCAGCGAGCCGTTCCGCGTCCTCGGCCGGTAGGACGATCCGGACTTCGAGCCAGCGTGCGGCGCTATTTTTTGCCGCGGGCATCGAGCCACTGCTCCAGGTAGTGGATCGAGACGCCCCCTTCGCCGAACGCAGCGTCGTTCATGAGTTGCAGGTGCAGCGGGGCGTTGGTCTGAATCCCCGTGACGACGAGCTCTTGCAACGCGCCGCGCATCTTGGCGATGGCTTGGCGACGGGTAGAGGCATGAACGATGAGTTTACCGATCATCGAGTCGTAGTGGGGGGGCACGGTGTAGCCGGAATAGACGTGGGAGTCGACCCGTACTCCCGGACCGCCAGGGGCGTGCCACTGTTCGACGCGTCCCGGTGAAGGGGTGAAGCGGTAAGGGTCTTCGGCGTTGATGCGGCATTCGATCGCATGACCGCGAAGGGAAACCGCTTGTTGGGGGAACCACAGCGGTTCGCCTGCCGCGATGCGGATTTGCGCCTGCACGAGGTCGATTCCGGTGATGAGTTCGGTCACTGGGTGTTCGACCTGGATGCGGGTGTTCATTTCGATGAAGTAGAAGCGCCCGTTTTCGTAGAGAAACTCGAAGGTACCTGCACCGCGGTAGCCGATACGACGACAGGCTTCGGCGCACGCTTCGCCGATTTCGGCAATCGCCGCGCGGTCGATGCCGGGCGCCGGGGCCTCTTCGATGATTTTTTGGTGGCGGCGCTGCATCGAGCAGTCCCGTTCGCCGAGCCAGACGGCGTTGCCGTGGGCGTCGGCGAGTACCTGGATTTCGATGTGCCGCGGTTGTTGTAAGAATTTTTCGAGGTAGACCGCGGCGTTGCCAAACGCGGCGCGCGCTTCGTTGCGTGTGGTTTCGACTGCGGAAAGGAGCGCGGCTTCGGTGTGCACGACCCGCATGCCGCGACCACCCCCGCCGCCAGCGGCTTTGATGATCACGGGAAAACCGATCTCGCGCGCGATGCGCACGATTTCGTCGGGGTCGTCCGGTAGCGCGCCGTCGGAGCCGGGGACGCAAGGTACGCCGGCATCGAGCATGGCGCGTTTCGCAGCGACCTTGTCCCCCATCATCGCGATCGTCTCTGGGCGCGGACCGATGAAGGTGAATCCGCACGCTTCGACGCGTTGCGCAAATTCGGCGTTTTCGGAGAGGAAGCCGTAGCCGGGGTGGATCGCTTCGGCGTCGGTCACTTCGGCGGCAGCGATGATCGCGGGGATGTTGAGGTAGCTTTTCCCCGCTGGGGCAGGGCCGATGCACACCGCTTCGTCGGCAAGACGAACGGGTTTGCTATCACGGTCGGCTTCGGAATAGACCATCACCGTGGCGATGTCGAGTTCGCGGCACGCGCGTAGGATCCGGAGCGCGATTTCACCCCGGTTGGCGATCAGGATTTTGTTGAACGGGGGACGTTCGGGCGCTGCGTCCAGCGTGGGTTGGATCGTGTGACTCATGGCCGGATCATCCGATCACGAAGAGGGGTTGGCCATATTCGACCGGCTGGCCGTTTTCGACGAGGATTGCTTTGACGACACCTGCGACGTCGGCTTCGATTTCGTTCATCAGTTTCATCGCTTCGATGATACAGAGCCGGTCGCCCACTGTGACATGGCTGCCCACTTCGACGAAGGGGGGCGCGGTGGGTGAAGGGGCGCGGTAGAAGGTGCCCACCATCGGCGATTTCACGACGTGGCCCGGGGGCAATCCCGGGTCGGCTGGGGCAGCGGTTTCGTTGGTGGGGGTGCTCACTGCGGGTGTGGCTTGTGGGGCGGTGGGTACCGGTGTGGCGTGGACGGTTGCGCCCGCGGGGTATGGGGCAGTGACCGACGGGAGGGTGACCGGCGGTTGCTTGGCGATACGAACTTTCTCTTCGCCTTCGGTGATCTCGATTTCGGCAATCCCGGACGCTTCGACGAGTTCGATCAATTTCTTGAGTTTGCGTAGGTCCATCGATCGGATTCCTTAAGAGGTTGCACGGTTAGGGTTCGTTTCACGCTCGAGCCAGTCCATCGCCGCTTCGAGCGCCGCCTCATAGCCAAAAGCGCCCAATCCTGCAATGACGCCCACGGCTTTGTCGGAAAGGTAGGAATGGCGCCGAAATGGCTCGCGCGCGTGAATGTTGGAGAGGTGGATTTCGATGAAGGGAATTTGCACCGCGGCGAGCGCATCGCGAATCGCGACGCTGGTATGGGTGTAGGCGCCTGGGTTGATGAGGATGAAATCGACGCCCTCTTCCATTGCCGCCTGGATTCGGTCGACAAGCGCCCCTTCGTGGTTGCTCTGATAGCTCTCGATGATCGCCCTTGCGCCAGCGCGGGCCGTCAACGCAGTGTGGATGTCGGAGAGCGTGGTGCGACCGTAGATTTCCGGTTCGCGCACGCCCAAGAGGTTGAGGTTCGGGCCGTGGAGTACCAAAATGCGCCACGGTTGGGCAGGGGAAGCAGCCATCGGGTCGTTCCTTTGCAGCGTTTCGCGGTGCAAAGCTGCAAGTTTGCCGCATTTCGCCGCTTTTGGCTAGAGGGCGACACCGATGCGATTCATCGATGGAGCGCTTCGGTGATGAGCGTTTCGAGCCGCTCGCGGGTGATCAGACCGACATGGTGCGCGACGGGTTGTCCGTTTGCGTCGAGAACCAAGGTAAAGGGCATGCCGCGGTTGGGGTTGCCGAGTTTCGTGGTCTGCCCCAGGGCAAAGCCGCCTGCGACCAGGGTGGGGTAGGGCAGGTCGAATTCGCGCGCAAACGCAAGGAGGTTGTCGCGTTCGTCGAGCCCCAAGCCTACGAAATGGACACGCCCAGCGTAGTGGCGGGCAGCCGCGGCGAAATCGGGGAGCTCTTTTTTGCACGGTGGGCACCAAGTGGCCCAAAAGTTGATGACCAACGGTTTGCCACGCCACTCGTTCAGGGTTCGTGGGCTACCCGTGTCGATATCCGGCATTTGAGCGGTGATGAGTTGCTGAAGGGCACGGGCGTCATAGCCCGAGAAGGTGGATTCGGTTGGGGTTTGAGTGGAAACCGTTTGACTGAAAAAGAGCCACAAGACGCCCGCGGTAAGGAGCCCGGCAATGACCCAATGGACGAGGGTTCGACGCGACGACGCACGAGCAGGCGTCGGGTTCGGCGCTTGGGGGGTGGAGTTTGGGGAGTTGAGTGGGTCGTTCATCACGCCTCCTGCAAGAGTTGTTCGAGCATCGCAAGGGTAAGGCCGCGCTCCGTTTTTTTCCGCCGCCGTTCGTCGACCGCGGGCCAGACGCGCAGCCGGACAGGATAGGGTGTGTCCTCGAGAATCAATTCGGTTTCTGGGCGGCGCGCGGCACTGGCTTTCGGCGTATGGACCCGGAAATGGCGATGTTCGTTGAGGAGAAAAATTTCGACCTCTTTACCGGATTCGGCAAAGAGGTCGATTTCGATTTCGCTTAGTGGACCAGCGGTGCCCTGGGCAACGGCGCCAACCAAATAGGCAGGCCACGGAAGCCACGCAAGCGTGTGCGCAGCTTCGCGACGCATCGCGGTGAGTCGTTCTGGAAGGTTTTCGATCTCGCCATATTCGGCGACGAATTCTGCCAGTGCCGCTTCGACCGCTTCGTTGCTGGGCAGCATCGTGCGCGGTGGCAACCCGAGTTGCTTCGCAGCCTTGCGCTTGGCAAACGCAAGGTCACGAATGCCTTCGTCGAAGATGAGCCGCGCAGCAACATGGGCGATCTCGTCGCGGTAGTCGATCGCCTCGTAAGTTTTGCGTTTCATGGGGATTGGGTATGCGAGAATTCGCCCTATTGTACCAACGGGACGGTTTCGCACGATGCATCTGCACATTTTGGGTATGGGCGGGGTGTTCATGGCCGGGGTGGCGATTCTGGCGAAAGCGCTCGGCTACCGGGTGACGGGGTGTGATGGGCCCCTCTATCCTCCGATGAGCGACGTGTTGGCAGCGCATGGGTTGACGCCGATCGAAGGGTATGACGCCGATCAGATTCGTTTGGGCGCCGATTGTTACGTGGTCGGGAATGCGATTTCGCGCGGCAACCCGTTGCTGGAGGCGATCCTGGACGCCGGTTTGCCTTTCGTCTCGGGCCCACAGTGGTTGGCCGAGACGGTGCTGCGCGGGCGGTGGGTGATCGCGGTGAGCGGTACCCACGGCAAGACGACCACTACGGCGATGACGGCGCATATTTTGCGCACGGCGGGGTTCAACCCTGGGTATCTCATCGGCGGCGCGGTGCCGGGGTTCGAAGCGCCGGCGGCGTTGGGGGATTCTCCATTTTTCGTGATCGAAGCCGACGAGTACGACACCGCTTTTTCGGACAAGCGGGCGAAATTCCTCCATTACCGCCCGCGGACGTTGGTGATCAACCATTTGGAGTACGACCACGCCGATATCTACCCCGATCTGGCTGCGATCGAGACGCAATTCCACCATTTGATCCGAACGATGCCGCGAAGCGGGGCGATTTTCGCGCGTGCGGGAATCCCGGCGATCGATCGGGTATTGGCGCGGGGGGTATGGTCGGAAGTGGCCCGTTTTGGGTTAGCAGAATCGTATCTAGGTGGACATAATGCCCAAGCAGACGACCGGGTGGAAGTGCCGCGCTGGCAGGTGCAGGTGGCAGGGGATCGGGCGCACTACGCGTTCGATGGGCGAGCGATCGGAAGTGTGACCCTTCCGTTGCCGGGAGTCCATAATGCGCTCAACGGGCTTGCCGCGGTAGCGGCGGCAAGCCACGCCGGGGTGCTTCCCGAGCAGGCGGTCGAGGCGCTGGCCAGCTTTCCGGGGGTGAAGCGGCGTCTCGAAAAGGTGGGGGAGGCGGCTGGGGTGACGGTCTTCGACGACTTTGCCCACCATCCGACCGCGATTGCCGCAACGCTCGATGCGCTGCGACCCCGGGTGACGGGGCGATTGATCGCGCTTTTCGAACCGCGGTCGAACACGATGAAGCGCGGGGTGATGCAAGCGGAGTTGCCCGCAGCCTTTGCACGCGCGGATCGTGTCTTCGGGTACGCGAAAGGGCTGTCTTGGGATCTGGCGGCAGCGCTGGCGCCGCTCGGTGCGAAGGCCGAGGTGGCAACTGAGATCGATTCGTTGGTGGCGCGCATCGTTGCCTACGCAGCGCCGGGTGACGCGGTGGTGGTGATGAGTAATGGGGCATTCGAAGGGGTGCAGCGCACCTTGCTGGCGGCACTGATGGCAAAGGAGCGACGCGTTGGTGTGTGATCCGGGCCCCGAAGCGTGGGTTCGTCCACCCTATTGGGAAACGGCGTGCGCCGAACTCAGGGCGCGAGACCCCAAAATGGCCGAACTGATCGCGCAGTATGATGGGGAGCTGCTGGGGTCACATGGCGATCCCTTCGTGACACTTGCGCGCGCGATCGTCGGACAGCAGGTATCGGTGGTGGCAGCCGATCGGTTGTGGGAACGGTTTACCGCGGCGGTGGATGGCGTGGTGTCACCCGAACGGGTTTGGGCGGTCGAACCTGAAGTGTTGCGCGGCGCGGGCCTTTCGGCGCGAAAAGTGGAATACCTGCGTGATTTGGCGCGACACGCGCAGGAGGGTTCGCTCGACCCGGAACGCTGGGCGGAGATGTCTGACGAGGCGATCATCGGCGCACTTACTGCGGTGCGGGGCATCGGGCGGTGGACGGCAGAGATGTTTCTTATTTTTCATCTGCTGCGCCCCGACGTCTGGCCAGCGGACGACTTGGGGTTGCGTAAAGCGTTGGTTGCGCGTTATGGGCTGCCGGCAAAGCAGCCCCTTGCGGCATGGCGCAGCGCTGGGGAGCGTTTCCGCCCGTGGCGCACCGTTGCCACCTGGTATCTGTGGCGTAGCCTCGACCCGGTGGCGGTGGCTTATTGAACGACGCGCGCTTCTAAGGTGATTTTCCGGATCTCTGGCAGGCAAGAGCCGCACACGGTGCCGCATCCGAGTTCCGCTTGTAGCCGTTCGAGGTCGGCGCCAGCCGCAACGGCACTGCGTATGGCCGTTTCACTGACCATACGACAGTTGCAGACGATACGGCTGGATGTGAGGTCGGCAAGTGGCGGTTCCGCCAACGGAGCGAAGAGCCAGCGGTGGAATGTATCGGTTTGGGTCCCGTTCTTGATCGCTTCGCAGAGCCAATGTGCCGCCGCGGTTTCTCCGCTCAGCAGGATACCGGTCAGTTGCCGCTCAGCGATGCGCGCCCGTTTGAGGATGTGGTTGCTGCGGTCTTCGTATTGCAGAAGCTCCGGCCCGCTGAGTGCGAGGAGCGATGCCAACCGTTCCAGGAGCTCGTCTTCGGGAGGAGTGCTATGGGCGAGGGTGACGCGCAGGATCGGCCAGCGTCCTTCGTCGAGGGTCAACGCCGCGTAAGGGAATTCGGCCACCAGGGGGCACAACGCTGCTTGCCATTGCAGCAGGGGTTCGATCGGGTCATCTGGGTGATCGCTTCGGCGCAGGATGACGGTTCGCCACGGCAGGTGGCATTTTTCGACGCGCACCGCTGCGTGTTTCAGGTGGGGCTGTCTGGAGAGGGGATCGGTGGCGGCCAAAGTGAGCGCGTTGCTCCCTTCGCCCGCAAGTGAACGCCTGCCCCAGTGCATGGCAAGGAACAGGTGGCCGCTGCGGACTTCGTCTGCGGTGGCTACCGGCAGGATAAGTTCGCCGCGTCGGCTGCGCAGACGCAACAGATCCCCTTCACGCCAACCGCGCCGTTCGAGGTCGGTGCGGTTCATGCGCACAACCGGTTCAGGGTCGTGGCGGAAGAGTTGCGGAATGCGTCCTGTGCGGCTCATCCCGTGCCACTGGTCGCGCAACCGCCCGGTGATGAGCAGAAAAGGGTGGCGCGCGTCGATTGGCTCGGGGAGACGGCTGCGATCGAGCGTTTGGAATCTGGCTTTGCCGTCGGGATAGGAAAAACGGTGATCGGAGAAGGGGCGCGCTTGACTTTGACCGGAGGTAAAGGGCCACTGTTGCGGCCCAAGCTGGTCGAGCGTGGCGTAGGTGAGCGTTTCGATGGCGATGTCGGTGCCTGCAGTGGTTCGGGCGTAATCGAGAAAGATCGCTTCCTCGGTGGGGAAGAAGAAGAGGCGCTCGGCCCGTTCCGATATGCCGAGGGCTTTGCCGAGATGCCGGGCGAAAGCCTGGACGATCCACCAGTCGGGTTTGGCCTCACCAGGAGGGGGTACGGCGGCGCGCACGCGGCTGATTCGCCGTTCCGAGTTGGTCATCGTTCCCTCTTTTTCACCCCAGGTGGCAGCGGGGAGAAGAAGATCAGCAAACGGAGCGGTTTCGGTATCCTGCCAGGCGTCCTGGAGGACGACCCATTCGGCGCGGCGCAAGGCTTCGGTAGCGCGTTCCAGGTGGGGGAACGAATGGGCCGGGTTGGTGCAGGCGATCCAGATGGCCTTGATCGTGCCCTCGGCAAGAGCGTCGAAGATTTCGACCGCGGTTTTTCCTGGACGCTCGGGCAGGGAGGGGATGCCCCAGAGGTGAGCGAGTTCGCTTCGGTCTTTCTCCGAGTTGGGGTCGCGGTGGCCGGGGAGCAAGGTGGCCATGGTGCCGGTTTCGCGGCCGCCCATCGCGTTGGGCTGACCGGTGAGCGAGAAGGGCCCCATGCCCGGTCGCCCGATCTTACCGGTGGCCAAGTGCAGGTGGATGAGCGCCACACCGTTGCTGGTCCCGTGGATCGATTGGTTCAGTCCCTGGCACCAGAAGGAGAGGGGGGCCTGCGCGTTTCCGAAGCGTCGCGCCGCGTCGACGATGGTTTCTGGGCTGAGGCCGCAGATCGGCGAGACGGCGCCGGGGGTGAGCTCGGCGAGTTCACGGCGCAGGGCTTCGAACCCTTCGGTGTGCGTGGCGATGAACGCCTCGTCGATCAGCCGTTCCCAGACGAGCACGTGGAGCATCGCCGCGAAGAGAAACGTGTCGGTCCCCGGTTGGATCGCCAGGTGCAGGTCGGCGTATGCGGCGGTTTCACTGCGGCGCGGGTCGATGACGAGGATTTGGCGTTCAGGATGGCGGTTTTTGGCCACCTCGATCCGGCGAAAGAGGATGGGGTGGGTGATCGCGGCATTGCTGCCCGCAAGGAGGTATAGGTCAGCGAGATCGATGTCTTCATAGCAGCAGGGAACCGTGTCACTACCCAAGGTGGTCTTGTAGGCGGTAACAGCCGAGGACATGCAGAGGCGCGAGTTGGAGTCGATGTTGTTGGTGCCCACCAGCCCCCGCGCCAGTTTGTTGAAGAGATAGTAGTCTTCGGTGAGGAGTTGCCCGGAGACGTAGAAGGCAACCGCATCCGGGCCGTGGGTGGCGATGATCTGCGCGAAGCGTTCGGCGTTGAGGCGCAGCGCCGTGTCCCAGTCGGTGGGCTGGAACGCGGCGCCCCGCTTTGGGCGTATCAGAGGCCGCGTGGCCCTGCCGGTGCGTACGTGCGCTGCTGCAAGGGTTTGCCCTTTGATGCAAAGCTGTCCGCGGTTCACGGGATGGTCGGGATCGCCGCGGACGTTGAGAAGGTGGACACCGTCGGTTTCGATGACCACCCCGCAGCCGGTGCCGCAGTAGCAGCAGACGCTCTTCACTTCGGTGATTTTGCGCCGATTCGTTACAGCGCGATCCATACCCACTCCTCTTCGACTTTGGTGGGGTAGCGTGTTACGCATCCCTTGTCAGGAGAAACCGCTTCACCGGTGGTGAGGTCGATCCGCCAACCGTGCAACGGACAGGTGACTTCATGGCCGGCGACGATTCCCTGCGAGAGCGGACCACCCTTGTGGGGACAGCGGTCGGTGACCGCGAAGAGCTGGTCGTCCCGTGTGCGAAAGAGGGCGATTGCGCCTTTGGGGGTCTCGATCCGCATTGCCCCGAGGCGTGGGATCTGCTCGAGCGGACAAACTTTTTTCCAAAGGTTCATTCGGTCATCTCCATGATGGCGTATTCTCGGTCTTGGGTTGCAACGGCTTTCTGCCAGGGATCTTCCACGCCCTGGAGCGAGTAGAGGAGCCGTTCGTAAAGTGCCTGCCTTTTCTCAGGGTTGTCGACGATCTGCGCTTTGACGTAGTCGAGGCCGACGCGGGCCAAGTAGTGGCAGGTGCGTTCGAGGTAGAAACCCTCTTCACGATAGAGTTGTAAAAAGGCCCCCACGTATTCGATGACCTCTTCTTCACTATTGACCTTGCAGAGGAATTGAGCCACTTCGGTTTTGATCCCGCCGTTGCCGCCGATGTAGATTTCGAAACCGGAGTCGACACCGATGATGCCCACATCCTTGATTCCCGATTCGGCGCAGTTGCGCGGACATCCCGAGACGGCCAGTTTGACCTTGTGTGGCGACCACATGCCGAAGAGCGCTTTTTCCAGACGAATGCCGAGTCCCATCGATTTCTGCGTGCCAAAACGGCAATGTTCGGCTCCAACGCATGTCTTTACGGTGCGCAACGATTTGCCATAGGCGTGGCCGGAAACGAGTCCAGCCTTACCCAATTCGGCCCAGATCTTCGGCAGGTCGCTCTTCTTGACGCCAAGCAAGTCGATGCGCTGCCCGCCGGTGAGTTTGATCGTTGGGACTCGGAATTTTTCTGCCACATCGGCAATCGCTCGCAGCTCCGTCGGGTTGGTCAGACCGCCCCACATCCGGGGAACCACGCTGAAGGTGCCATCTTTCTGGATGTTGGCATGCGCCCGTTCGTTGATGAAGCGGGACTGGGGGTCGTCTTGCGCTTCGTGGGGCCAGGTGGAGATCAGATAGTAGTTGAGGGCGGGGCGACAAGTGGCGCAACCGTCTGGGGTGCGCCAACCGAGCGTCTCCATCACCTGCGGAATCGAGAGGAGCTTCTGCTCACGGATTGCTTGCCGAACTTCGGCATGGGTGAGCTCAGTGCAGTCGCAGATCGGTTTTTCGCGGGTATTGCTCGGCTGGTAAACGCTGCCGAGTACATTGGCCAGGATCTGTTCTACCAAGCCGGTGCAAGAACCGCAACTTGAGGAGGCTTTGGTGTGTTTGCGCACATCTTCCAAGGTGAAGAGGCCGTGTGCCTTGATTGCCGCGACGATCGCCCCTTTGGTGACGCCGTTACAGCCGCAGACCTCGGCGTCGTCGGGCATGGCTGCGGCGCGGTTTTCACCGCTGTGACCTGTATTTCCGAGGTGATGGGGGCCGAACATCAGTTGGTGGCGGATTTCTGTGATCTTCTGCCGGTCTTTGATGAGCTGGAAGTACCAAGCACCATCGACGGTGTCGCCGTAGAGAACAGCGCCGACCAAGTGGTCGCCTTCGATCACCAGTTTCTTGTAAACGCCAGCTGACGGGTCGGTGAAGGTGATGAAATCGCTCTGTGGCGAGCCCATGAAGTTGCCCGCCGAGAAGAGGTCGATGCCGGTGACCTTGAGTTTGGTCGAGGTGACAGAGCCGGTGTATCGGGCGATGCCGAACTCTGCGAGATGGTTGGCGCAGACCTTGGCTTGTTCGAAGAGGGGGGCTACCAGCCCGTAGGTGACGCCACGGTGTTCGACACACTCGCCAACTGCGTAGATCTTCGGGTCGTAGGTCTGGAGGGTGTCATTGACGACGATGCCGCGACGGCAGTAGAGACCGGCGCGCTGCGCCAGTTCGATGTTCGGCCGGATGCCTACGGCCATGACGACGAGGTCAGCTTCCACTCGGGAGCCGTCGGCGAACTCGACGCTATGCACCCGCCCATCGGGACCTGGGTGAAGCGCTCGAGTTTCGGTCTGAAGCATGAAACGCAACCCTTTTGCTTCCAGCGATTTTTGCAGCAGTTCCCCGGCATAGCGGTCGAGCTGGCGCTCGAGCAACCATGCTCCGATATGGACCACCGTTACCGTCATGCCGCGCAGCGCCAGTCCGTTGGCTGCTTCCAGGCCGAGAAGCCCCCCACCGATGACGACCGCATGGCGGTAGTTTCGGCTGGCTTCGATCATCGCTTCGGTGTCGGCGATGTCACGCCAGCAGATCACGCCGGGAAGGTCGTTTCCAGGAACCGGCAGGATGGCTGGTGACGATCCGGTGGCAAGGAGTAGGCGGTCGTATTCGGCGCTCGTGCCGTCTTCGGCGACGACCCGTTGGGCAATGCGGTCGATTTCGACGACTCGCTTCCCGAGGTGCAGTCGGATGCCATGGGTTTCGTACCAGTTGGGGTCGTTGAGGATCGTCTCGTCGAACAATGTCTCTCCAGCAAGAACCGACGAGAGGAGGATGCGGTTGTAGTTGGGGTGGGGTTCGGCGCCGAACACGGTAATGTCGTAGCGGTCCGGCGCCAATTTCAGCAACTCTTCCAGGGTTCGGCAGCCGGCCATGCCGTTGCCGACCACGACAAGACGTGGTTTTTTCATGCGAGGACTCCTTCTTCGAAACGGCGAGCCTGTTTGGCGTAGAGAAAGTCGAGGACCTGCGCGCGCAGGGCGGCGTAGGTGGGATCTTTGGAAAGTGTCAGACGGTTGCGCGGCCGCGGTAAGTTGATGGGGAGAATTTCGCCGATGGTCGCCTCAGGTCCATTGGTCATCATGACGATGCGGTCGGAGAGCAGAACCGCCTCGTCTACGTCGTGTGTGATCATGATCACAGTGTTTTTGAGCGTTTCCTGAATTTCCATCAGCGAATCCTGGAGGTGGGCGCGGGTAAGGGCGTCGAGTGCGCCGAACGGTTCGTCCATCAGCAAGACCTCCGGTTGCATGGCTAGTGCACGGGCGATACCCACCCGTTGCTTCATCCCTCCCGAGATCTCGGCCGGATACTTGTGGCGGGCGTGGTCCATATGGACGAGTTTCAAGTTGTGCTCGATCCACTCCTTTTTCCATGAGGAGGGTTTGTCGTGAAACACTTGGTCGACGGCCAGTTTGACGTTTTCATAGACGTTCAACCAGGGCAGGAGGGAGTGGTTCTGGAAGACCACAGCGCGTTCGGGACCGGGTTCGCGCACCTCCTTGTTGTTGAGCAGGACCACCCCTTCGGTGAGCTGATAGAGACCGGCGATGATGTTGAGCACGGTCGATTTGCCACAGCCCGAGTGGCCGATGAGCGAGAGGAACTCGCCCTTGGCGATCTTGAGGTTGATGTCGCGCAACGCCCGGAATGGGCCTTTCGACGTGGGAAATTCGATGCTGACTTGACAGAGTTCGAGGTGGGGGCGAGGGGAATTCATGCGTGCCGCTCCTTTTCAGCGCAGTGTGGCCGTTTTGTCCCAGGAGACCCACCGTTGGGCGAGCAGCATCAACCGGTCGAGGAGGAAACCGATGATGCCGATGGTGACCACAGCCACCATGATCCGAGCCAGAGATTGGGAACTTCCGTTCTGGAATTCGTCCCAGACGAATTTGCCGAGCCCCGGGTTCTGGGCGAGCATCTCCGCAGCGATGAGCACCATCCAGGCGATTCCGAGCGAGATGCGCAGCCCTGTGAACATGCTGGGGATGGTGCAAGGCAGGACGATCTTGCGCAGATGGGTCAGGGGGCTCAGACGCAACACGCGGCTGACGTTCTGCATGTCACGGGTGACGCTGCCGACACCGGCCGCGGTGTTGATGATGGTGGGCCAGAGGCTGCAGAGCATTACGACGAACATCGAGGTGAGGTACGCTTTGTCGAACAGGGGCGATTCGCTCTCATAGACGGCCGAGATCACGATGGTCACCAATGGCAGCCAGGCGAGCGGTGAGATCGGTTTCAACACCTGGATGATCGGGTTGATCGCCGAATAGGCGGTTTTGCTGATTCCGATGAGCAACCCGACCGGTATGGCGATCAGCGAACCCAGCAGGAAGCCGGAGGCGACGGTGATGAGGCTGCGCTGAATTTTGTCGAGATAGGTCGGCATTCCTCTGTATTCGCGCCAGACGATTTTGGCATTCGGGTTTTCCTGCAGCTTTTTCTCGTTGCGAATGCGCTGCTGCTCGTAAAACTTTTGTTCACGAACCTTTTCCTGCTGGTACTCTTCGATCAGGTTGGTGAACTGTTGCCAAGTTTCGATCGGGCCAGGAAATTTCCCTAGCGAGGTATCGATTTGGCTGGCAACGCCTTGCCAAACGGCCAGAAATAGAGTGAGGCCGATTAGCGGAGCGAGCAGGGAACGCAGGGGGGGCAAGCGAAATGGGACCATATCGTTCCTCATGTGTCTTTTCTCTTTTCAGGCGTTACGCCTTTTCGTTTCCTTTGAGCCCAATCGGCAACGAATCGATGTAGCGGTTGGGAAACCTTCCGTCGTACGGGATTCCATCGATGAATCCCCGCTGGACAGGGCGAAAACCGTCGCTTTTCCAGACTTCTTCCGGAAAATCGGATTCATTCATGATCCCTTCTGCAATCAGGGATTCGGCTGCAGCTTTGTATAAGTCTGGGCGATAGACCTTTTTCGCCGTTTCGAAATACCAGTCGTCCGGCCGTTGTTCCGGTATCTGGCCCCATCGCCGCATCTGAGTCAAATACCAAATGGCGTCGGAGTAGTAGGGGTACGGAGCGTTGTAACGGAAGAAGACGTTGAAGTCGTGGGCCGCTCTTCTGTCTCCCCGCTCGTATTCGAAGAATCCGGTCATCGAGTTGGCGATCACGTCGTAGTCGGCACCAACATAGTAGGGGCGGGAGAGGATCTTGACCGCTTCCGGTCGGTTCTTGTTGTTTTCCTGATCGAGCCAGTATTGGGCACGGATCAGTGCGCGTACGATGCGAATGGTGGTATTCGGGAATTTTTCGGCAAATTCGCGGCGAACACCGAAGACTTTTTCGGGATTGTTCTTCCAGATCTCATAGTCGGTGATGACGGCTACGCCGATGCCGCGCATCACCGCTTGCTGGTTCCACGGTTCTCCGACACAGTAGCCGTCGATCGTTCCTGCCTCCAGAGTGGCCGGCATTTGGGGCGGTGGGGTGACCGAGAGGTGGACTTGCGCTTGAATGGTACCGGCGGTGTCCCCCCGTTGTGGGGCATAGTATCCAGGATGGAGTCCTCCGGCCGCCAACCAGTAACGCAATTCGTAGTTGTGGGTGGAGACCGGAAAGACCATCCCCATCTTGAACAACTTTCCCGCTTTCCGGTATTGTTCGACGACCGGCTTGAGGTATTCGGCGCCTATCGGGTGCTTCGGCTTGCCGTTTTCTTTGGGGATCGATGGTTTCATCATCTCCCACACCGCATTGGAAACGGTAATCCCGTTTCCGTTGAGATCCAGCGAGATTGGCGTGATGATGTCTGCCTGGGTGCCATAGCCGATGGTTGCGGCAATGGGTTGTCCAGCCAGCATGTGGGCGCCATCCAGTTGGCCATCGATCACCCGATCGAGCAAAACTTTCCAGTTGGCCTGTGCCTCGAGCTCGACGTAGAGCCCTTCTTCTTCGAAATAGCCGAGCTCTTTGGCGATGGCTAAAGGCGCCATATCGGTAAGCTTGATGAAGCCGAATTTCAGATCCGCTTTTTCGGGTTCCCCCAGCTTTGCCGAGGCCTGTGCCGGTGTGCGCACGAGCCCAGCGGAAAGGCCAAAGAGCGTTGCAGCCACGGCGGCCCCTCTTTTCATGAAGGTTCTCCGGCCGATCAGAGTGGTCAATTTCCCGTCTTGCTTGCTGCGCATTTTTCGCTGCTCCTCTTCATGGGTTTTGACTGGTTCCAACCACCTTTACAGCAAATACCGTGCCATTTATTGAGGACGTTGAAAAATCGATTTTTTTCGAGATTCGGGCGAATATTGCACCGCAGCAGTGCGTGATTGCGATGATTTCGTGCACCGGGTCACCATTTTGTTGCAGGGCGATTGTTCGTTGCTTACTGGTGCAACATGGGGTGGGTCAAAATCAGTACCAGCAGACAAAAAAAGAGAATGAATGAGACGGTTTTCCAAAAGAGGAGCGGGTCGCGGTCGTGGAACGATCGGTTATGCAGGGGGACGAAGTCGGGATTGGGGTGGCGCAAATCGTGGATAAATTCGGAGAGGCTCTCGTACCGTTTTTCCGCTCGGGGGTGGACGGCTTTTCGAATCGCTGCGTCGACCCAGAAAGGGACGGCGGCGCCCCGCTCGCGCAGTGAACGGTAGCGCAATCCGTAAAGCTCCTCTTTGCTCACGATCTTGGCGGCGTCAGTGCCATAGGGAAGGTGGCCACCGCTCAACATTTGGTAAGCGATGACGCCGAGCGAGTAGAGGTCGGATCGTTTCGAGCCCCGTTCCCCAAGGCGGTACTCTGGGGCTAGGTAGGGAACGGCGCCGGGTGGGACAGATTCGTCCTTGGGTATCTCTTCAACCCAACCTGCGATCTGCGCCGAGCCGAAGTCGATCACTTTGACGTTACCGTTGGGTTCGATGAGGATGTTCTGAGGACGAAGGTCGCGGTGAATGATCTCTTGCCGGTGGAGCGCCCGAAGCCCTTTGGCGATCTGTTCGACGATCACACGGACCGTTTCGAGATCGGGTGTGGGGTTGTCTTTCATCCACTGGTCGAGTGTCTGTCCATCGATGTAGGTAAAAACCGAATAGAGTGCGGTGGGTAGGGTGGTGCGTTCGGCGGCCTTGACCAGGTGGGGGCTGTCGATACGGCGAGCGATCCACTCTTCCATCAGGAAGCGTTCGAGGTAGTCGAGGTTGTGGGCGAATTCGGTTGCTGGCGCCTTGATGACGACTCGAGCGTCACTCCCGTCCTGCTGTGCGAGGTATAGGTGGCTGCGGGGGCCACGGTTTAGCTCGCGGATGATGCGGTAACCATCGAGCTCGCTCTGAGGGCGAAGCTCTCCTGGCAGTGGCAGACGAGCCGCCTCCTCGCTCAGCTCATCCTGCTCGGGGGGAGGAAGTTGCTCGATGCGTATGATTTGGATGGTGAGGTTATCGTCGCTGCCGCGATCGAGCGCTGCTGCAACGATCCGTTTTGCAGCCAGGTCGAGGTCGTTTGGGTTTTCCCGGATGAGCCGGGCGATTTCGGCGTCGGGAAGGTGCTCGTAGACGCCGTCGGTCATCAGGATCAGGATGGCACCCACCTCTACGGTGTAGCGCTGATAGTCCATCTCCAGTTGTTCGCGCATCCCGAGGGCACGAGTGAGGTAGCTCTTCTCTCCTTCCCAGACGCGATGTGCTTCGCTAAGGTGGACCAACTGGTCGCCGACGAGGTGGCAGATCCGCGTGTCGCCGATGTGAAACAGGTGCGCGGAGCGCGATTTGAGTACGATCGCGCTGAAGGTGCAGACGTATCCCTGGTCGAGGTCGAAGCGGCCTGGCCGATGGCGCGACTGGGCGTACAGCCAGGAATTGGTGGCCGCCATGACCCGACGCATGGCGTTTTTCACTGACCAAGCTTCCGAAGTGTCGTAATAGTCTGTGAGAAGACTTTTTACCGCCGTTTCTGCCGCGATATGGCTCACCGCACTACTGCTGATGCCATCGGCGATGGCCGCGGCGATCCCTTTCGTCCGGAGAAGATGGCGAGGGGGGCAAAGGTAACCGTGGAAATCTTGGTTGACCGCTTTGCGCCCCTTGTCCGAATACTGCCCGACACTGACCTGCAACATGTTCGCGTTCCGCCAAGGGGCCTCGTCCCCAGGTAGGGGGGCGAGGCGTGAGGAACTCAGAGGCTTGCCTTCAGCGTCTCTGCGTGCCGAGGGAGGGAGCTGCTGGGTTCGCGATCGCTTTTGCCAGCGTTCCGGCCATTCTTGAGCAGTCGCTCTGGGCTGGTCCGAACGTGGGTGTAGTAGAGCGGAAGTCCGACGAGGAGAAATCCGCCCACGAGGTTGCCCAGCGCGGTTGGGATTTCGTTCCAGATGAAATAGTCGGCAAGGGTGAAGCCGCCCCCCATGATCATAGAGAAGGGGAAGAGGAACATGTTGACGATCGAATGTTCGAATCCCATGTAGAAGAAGAGCATGATCGGCATCCACATCGCGGCCATCTTGCCGGTGGCGGAGGTCGAGATCATCGCGCCGACTACGCCCATGGAGACCATCCAGTTACATAGCATGCCCCGGATGAAGATGGTGAACCATCCTTCGATGCCATGTGCCTTGTAACCGAGCGTCCGCCCTTCGCCGATATGCCCCACTTTCTCGGCAATCACCCCACCATCGGTGGAGTAACCATAGGTGAGGATGAAGGACATCAGGAAGGCAACGAAGAGCGCACCGGCGAAATTGCCGATGAAGACCAGTCCCCAGTTGCGGAGTACTTCAGAAACGGTGACTCCAGGACGCTTGTCGAGCAGCGCAAGCGGCACCAGCGTGAACACCCCAGTGAGGAGGTCGAACTTCATCAGGTAGAGCATGATGAAGCCGACCGGAAAGAGGATCGCACCGAGTAACGGCGATCCCGTGTTGACAGTGACGGTGATCGCAAATATCGCGGCCAGCCCGAGGATGGCACCCGCCATGAAGGCGCGGATGAGCGTATCCTTGGTGGACATGTACACCTTGGATTCGCCCTGATCGACCATCTTGGTGACGAATTCGCTGGGTTCGAGATACGACATGGTGAAACCTCCTTCAATCCTTGTGAAACTGTGTCATTTCGGTGCGTACCCGTGGGCGGTTGGCCGACCTTAGGCCAAGTCTGCCCGAGTGTTTTTCAGCAAAATTGATGCCTAAGATGTATGTTATTGAAATAAAACAACAAAAAAATCGCGAGGTTGCGCTTTATAGGGGGGCGTTGTTGAAGTTTGGTGCACTGCACCAAAATCGTGCATGAAAGAAGCGCGGACGCGCACCTGAAAGTGGCCTGCTGGAGTCCGTTTATGGCTCCGGCAGGTCGCTTCGGTTGGCAACGATGAGAATCGAAAAGGGGCTGCGCCCAAAGCGCGTCCCCCTTTGCCGGGCGAAGGGGGGCGGTTGGCTTATTCCGGTGGATGAGGGAGGGAAGCGGTCGCCGTCAGCGCCCGTTTTGCGACTGCTTCGCTGCGTGATCGAGCCGTTTCGCCTCTGCCTCGCTGATGAATTCGAAGACGCGCACCACCCGCTTCACCCCCGAGGTGGTGCGAGCGACATAGGTGGCGGCGTCGCCTTCCCGACGCGTCACGAGCCCCATCAGGTAGACGACCCCCCCTTCGGTGACCACCTTGACGAGGTGGGCGGGGACATCACGGTTGCCGACCAACCGCGCTTTGACTTGCGTGGTGAGCGATGCGTCGTTGGCGCGTGACGCCAGAGACGACGGCGCAGCGATGATCAGTTCATTGACGACGGCGCGGACGTTTTCGGTTTGTTTGGCGAGCGTTTCCGCGCGTTGTTTGGCCGCTTCGTCGGGGACTTCGCCCGTCAGCAGCACGATGCGGTTGTAGGAGGTGACATTGACATGGGCGCGATCGCCGAGCGCTTTTTGGATTGCGCTACTGATCTTCCATTCCAGTTGTTCGTCTTCGACGACCGCGCCGGCAGTTCGCCGGTCCGCGGCAACCGCTGCGGTTGCCGCGACACCGGTGGCAATGGCAGGGAAGCAGCCCGACAACGTGGGGGTGAGCACCGCCAACCCCAGGGTGAGCAACAGGGTCGTTTTTTTCATACCAGTTCTCCAAACAAGAGTTGTTCCCAGGTTTCGGTCAGGGCGTTGAGCAGGAAAAGGAGCAGTTCGTCCTGCTGTGCGGGGGGAAGTTCCGGCAGCGCCACAGGAACGTCGCCACCGCGCAGTTGCGACCAGATGTGTTCGTCCGGGTCATGGCCGATCACGATCAAGGGAGATCCCGCTTCGAGTGCGGTGCGCATCGCGGCGCGTATGGTTTCGCTGGGTTCATGACCGAGCAGGATCATGACGCAGTCGCCCGGTTGCGCCAAAACGTCCAGCGGCTGTCCGTGCGGCGGCGTTGTAGCGGCGGGCAGGTGAACCGCGGCAAAAGGGGGGCGCTCGCGTTCGAGTCCGTACCAAAGCCGTTCGGTGAAATGGGCAGCAAGGTAGTGGGTCCCTGGGCCGCTCACGATCCACAGTCGGTGGCCGCTCAAGACCGTTTGCGCCAGAATTTCCGCTGCGGCAGCAAGCGGGGGCGCCAAGGCGTCGACGGTCTCCCGGTAGAGGCTTTGCTGAAACGCAAAGCGGTCGCTTAGGGCTTCGATCAGATCCATACGGCGCAGTTTACCAGGGGGAAGGGGCAAATGCGTTGGGGATCCACTCAGGCGTCTCAAGGGTCCCGGTAAATGCCAAAAGGTCGCAACGCATCGCGCGATGGGCATGCTGACGCCCTTCACGGCCGTTTAGCCAGTAGCGAATCGCGGCGGTCAGGCGTTGCTGCTTGGTAGGGGTGACGCTCTCTACTGCCGAGCCATAACGGGCGGAGCGGCGATGGCGGACTTCGATGAAAACCAGTGTTGCCCCATCCAGGGCAATGATGTCGATCTCGCCGCGTCGGCACCGGACGTTGCGGGCAATGACCGTCCAGCCGCGGTCATAGCACCATTGCGCCGCTCGGTTTTCGAAATGGGCGCCGGTGGTGCGGGAATCCGAAGAGAGGCGGGTGGCAGATGTGCGAGAATCGGACAATGGCATATGGGGAGGTGAAGATGCAAGCGGATTGGCGTGCGTTGGCGGAGGAGGCCTCATGGCGGTTGCCGACGGCTGCATTGTACGTAGTCGCAACCCCGCTTGGCAACCGGTTCGACCTCTCTGTGCGCGCATTGGCGGTGCTTTCGGGGGTGGCCGGGATTGCGGCAGAAGATACGCGCGTCACGGCGCGGTTGTTGGAAAGTTGGGGGATTCGCACGCCGCTTGTCGCGCTCCACGCCCACAACGAGCGCAGCGCCGCAGAGGTGTTGTGTGCGCGTCTCGCAGCTGGCGAGCACTGGGCGTTGGTGAGTGACGCGGGGACCCCTGCCGTTTCCGATCCCGGTGTCAAAGTGGTCGCCATGGTGCGCGAGCAGGGGTTCCCGGTGGTGGCGATCCCTGGGCCGAGCGCAGTGACCGCGGCGATTTCGATTTCGGGATGGGGAGAGTCGGGTTTTGCTTTTCGGGGTTTTTTGCCGGCAAAAGCGGCGCAACGCCGTGCAGCGATCCGCGAAGCAGCCGCAGGGGATTTGCCTACGGTCTGGTTCGAAACGCCACACCGGATCGACGAAGCGCTGGCCGATTTCGCTGCCACGCTGGGGACGAATCATCCCGTGTTCGTCGCGCGGGAGATGACGAAGCGTTTCGAAGAGAGTTTTCGCGGAACCGTAACCGAGGCCCAAGCGTGGCTGGCGGCACGGCGTGAGCGCAAGCATGGTGAATTCGTTTTGGTCGTTCCACCGGCGAACGACGACTCCGAACGTACGGCAAGGGCAAAGGCCTGGTGCGAACGGTTCATCGCAGCGGGGGTGGCTCGTTCGGAAGCGGTTCGCTGGGCTGCGGAGCTTTTCCAGATTTCCAAGAACCGGTTGTATGATTGGGTGGTTGCGCACGAAAGGATTCGCGATGACAGTTGAGCGGTTTGCTTTGCCCCGGCCTGACGATTGGCATTTGCATGTTCGCGACGGCGCAGCGCTTGCCGCGGTGGTGCCCCATACCGCGGCGGTTTTTGGTCGCGCGCTGATCATGCCCAATTTGAAACCCCCCGTGACCACGGTTGCCGCTGCGCTTGCCTATCGTGAGCGGATCCTTTCCGTGGTTCGTGCCCTATCCGGAGCGGCAGCGCGCTTCGAGCCGATCATGACGCTCTATTTGACCGAAACGACAACAGTGACCGAAATCGACCGCGCAGCAGCAACGCAGGGGCGCGTTCGCGCCGTGAAGCTCTATCCGGCTGGGGCAACGACCAATGCCGAGAGCGGCGTTCGGTGCATCGAGCGGGTCTATCCCGTTCTGGAACGGATGGAAGCGCGCGGGATCGTGCTCTGCGTGCATGGTGAAGTCACCGATCCGGAAATCGACCTGTTCGATCGTGAAGCAGTTTTCATCGAACGGGTGCTGGATCCGATCGTGCGCCGTTTCCCGGGGCTCAAAGTGGTGCTCGAACATATCACGACGGCCGATGCGGTGGCGTTCGTCGAAGCGGCGCCAGAAAACGTTGCCGCGACGATCACTGCGCACCACCTGCTTTATAACCGCAACGCGATTTTCCAAGGCGGGATACGTCCCCACTACTACTGCTTGCCGGTGCTCAAGCGGGAGCAGCATCGGCAGGCGCTCGTTCGAGCGGCTACGAGTGGCAACCCCAAATTCTTTTTGGGTACCGATTCGGCACCCCATGCGCGCAGTACGAAAGAGGCCGTCTGTGGGTGCGCAGGCTGTTACACGGCGTACGCCGCGTTGCCGCTGTACGCACAAGCGTTTGCGTCCGTCGGGGCGCTCGATCGGTTACCCGATTTCGCGGCACGCTTCGGCGCCGCATTCTACGGTTTCCCGCAGGCAACCGAGCAGGTGACGTTGGTGCGATGCCCCTGGACGGTACCGCAAACGTTTCCCTATCTTCCCGACGATCCTTTGGTGCCGCTCTGTGCAGGCGAAGCGCTCGAATGGCAGGTGGAGGTGAGTGATGGTGAGGAAAGCGAATGATCTGCGCGTGCGGTTGCTGACACCTTTCCTTCTGGGGGCAGCGGCGCTCGTTCTGACCGGTTGCGAGAATTCGGCGACGGCGTACCAGATCGAAGGGCGCGAGCACGCGTTGATCTTGGTGCGCGAGCAGCGGCTGCCGTTCGCGGCGATCGAACAGTTCGTTGTGGTGAGTCGTTTGCCGGTCTGTCAGCGCCGTTGGCGCATCCAAGAGGATGGCACGCCGATGACGCCGATGCGGGTCTATCACGCCGGTGATCTCCTTTGGGCGCTCGAGCAAAAGGGCCGTTGGTATTTGGCGACGACAGAAGATTGCAAGGTACAGCGTTGGCCAAACCCCAATCCGCAATCGTTGGGGCCGTTGGTGGGAACGTTTCAAGAAAAAGACGGTCAAGTGGTCTTTGTCGCGGCACAGTAAGCCCTTATAATACTTTCGGAAGTCCGCCAAGGCAGTCGCCGCCGTCGCAAGGACGGGGGAGGAAAGTCCGGGCTCCACAGAGCAGGATGCCGGTTAACGGCCGGGCGCCGTGAGGCGACGGAAAGTGCCACAGAGAACAGACCGCCGATGGCCCGTTTCTACGGGATCAGGCAAGGGTGAAACGGTGGGGTAAGAGCCCACCGCGGTCCGGGTAACCGGACCGGCACGGTAAACCCCATCCGGAGCAAGGCCGAATAGGGAAGCAACGGCGTGGCTCGCGCCGCTTCCGGGTTGGCCGCTCGAGCCTGGCGGTGACGTCAGGCCTAGAGGAATGACTGCCCCAGGCGGTGTTGCCGCCTGCGACAGAACCCGGCTTACTGGCGGGCTTCCACTCTCGCTTTTTTGTCTCTCCTTCCTCTTCAGTTGTACGCATGTGATTCCGCCCCGATTCGGCTAACCGGGGCGCGCACATGGTTCGTCGAATCTTTTTCGCTGGTGTGGATAGCGCCCCGCTGTTTCGTGCAGCGGGGTTTTTCGTTTGGTTGGTAGGATTTGTAAATTTGTTCAGTAGTTTTATGTGGGAACAAGTGGTAAAAAGTGGGGTAAAAGGGGTTTGGGTGGAGCAAGATGTTTCAAGGCGCGGTGGCGCTCACGCTGGATGCGAAAGGGCGGATGACGGTCCCGCAGCGGCACCGCGAACTGCTCTGTCCAGACGGGGCACCACTGGTGCTGACCGCGCATCCCCACCGCTGTGTCGTGCTCTATCCGCAATCCGTTTGGCAGCCGATCCGCGACGAGATCGTTCGCATGCCTGGGCTCGATCCGCGTGCCGCAGCGTTGAAGCGGCTCTTGGTCGGGTTTGCCGAAGAGCAGACGCTCGATGGCGCGGGTCGGGTGTTGTTGGCGCCATCGTTGCGGCAATGGGCCGAGTTGGAAAAGAACGTGTGGTTGGTGGGGCAAGGGAGTCATCTCGAGCTCTGGTCTGAAACCGGCTGGGCGAAACAGCAAGAGGCGATGCGGTCGATCTCCTTTGCCGACCTGCCCGAACCGTTCCAAGGGTTGGCTTTATGAACGTGCAGGGAGCGCACCAACCCGTAATGCTCGGCGAAGCCCTGGAAGCGCTGGCGGTGCGTCCGGACGGGTGTTATCTCGACGCCACCTTTGGCCGAGGGGGGCACAGCCGCGCCATCTTGGCGCGCTTGGGGGCGAATGGACGCGTGGTGGCGCTGGATCGCGATCCTGAAGCAGTGGCCGCAGGCATCGCATTGGCGAAAGTGGACCCTCGGTTTTCGATTGCCCACCGCCCCTTTTCGGAGCTGGGGCAGGCGCTGGATGCGTGGGGCCTTGCCGCGGTCGATGGGGTGCTGTTCGATTTTGGCGTTTCGTCGCCACAACTCGATACCCCGGAGCGGGGAATGAGTTTTCGTTTGGACGCTCCGCTCGACATGCGCATGGATCCGACGCGGGGTGAGCCGGTTCGGGTGTGGTTGGCGACAGCGGAACGCGACGCGATCAAGGAGGTGATCAAACAGTATGGCGAAGAGCGGTTTGCTCATGCGATTGCAAAGGCGATTGTCGCCGCGCGCACCAGAGCGCCCATTGTTTCCACGCGGCAGTTGGCCGAGATCGTGGCAAAAGCGGTCCCGCGCCGTGAGCCGGGGCAACACCCAGCGACGCGCACCTTCCAAGCGCTTCGGATTTTTGTGAACCGCGAACTGGAAGAGATCGAACGCGCACTGCCGCAAGCGGTCGCGCGGTTAGCCCCACGGGGGCGTCTCGTGGCGATCAGCTTTCACTCGCTCGAGGATCGGATCGTCAAACGGTTCATGCGCGCGCAGTGCGAACCGCCGCCGCTTCCGCCAGGTGTGGCGATTCGTGAGGACGAACGGCCCGAGCCCGCGATGCGCTGGGTGGTCAAACGCCTTTCACCGGCTGAAGCGGAATGTGCACAAAACCCGCGCGCGCGGTCGGCAGTGCTGCGGGCAGTGGAGAAGCGATGAGCGCAGGCTGGTGGGACGGCGTGTTGCTGGGGGCGGCGATCGGTTCGGCGATCGCGGTGGTCACCATGCACCACGAAGTACGGGGTTTGGTCCGGGCGGTCGAAGCAGAAAAAGCGACGACGGCACGGATCGAAAGTGAGTGGCGGCGTTTAGAGGTGGCGCGTGCAGCCGCAGAACGGCCGGAGCGGCTGAAAGCGGTCGCGGCGCAAATGGGGTTGGCGCCCCCTGCCGTGGCACGTATCCGGCGCTGGGAGGAGCAGAAACCATGACACACGATTTGGCGGTTGGAACGTTTCGTTTGGCGGTACCGTTGCCCCGCTTGGTTTTCGTTCTGAGCCTTTTCGGGTTGTGCGTCGCATTGGTGGTCGGGCGCGCCGGGTGGTTGGTCGCGGCCGAGCGTCAGTTTCTGCAAGCGCAAGCAGAGCAACGCTATGAGCGGGTGGTCACGGTACCAGCAGCGCGCGGCCGCTTGCTCGATCGCAATGGGACGATCCTGGCGCAATCGGTCGAAACCCATTCGATCTGGGTCGATCCCCAGTTGTGGCAAGCCGCTTCGTCCGAGCAGGTCGAAGCGCTTGCT
This sequence comes from Hydrogenophilus thermoluteolus, assembly GCF_003574215.1. Taxonomy (NCBI): domain Bacteria; kingdom Pseudomonadati; phylum Pseudomonadota; class Hydrogenophilia; order Hydrogenophilales; family Hydrogenophilaceae; genus Hydrogenophilus; species Hydrogenophilus thermoluteolus. The sequence continues at coordinate 812,274 of NZ_AP018558.1, forward strand.
CGACTGTTGGGAACGACACCCGATGCGATCGAAGCGCAGATCGCCCGGGGCGGAAGCCGTTTCGCCTATTTGAAACGGCATCTCGATCGTCGAACCGCTGAGGCCGTATTGGCGCTCAAAATCCCCGGTGTTTCGGCGCTTCAGGAGCCAAAGCGCGTCTACCCTTACCGCGAGCTCGTCGCGACCGTCGTTGGTATCACCGATATCGACGGAAACGGACTGGAAGGGTTGGAACGCGGTTTTGACAACCGGTTGCAGGGGCATCCTGGCAAGAAGGTGTTGGTGCAGGATCGCCAAGGGCGACCGGTTCGCGAGGGGGAATGGCTGGTGCCGGTTCAGTCCGGGGAAGATCTCATTCTCTCCCTCGACCTCCGCATTCAGGCAGCGGCGTTGAACGCGGTGAAAGACACCGTGACGCAATTTCAAGCAAAGGGCGGCGCGGCAGTGGTGCTCGACGCCAAGAGCGGTGAAGTGTTGGCGATGGCCAACTGGCCCACGTTCGATCCGGAAGCTAGGACGGAACTCGATTGGAACTTGGTGCGGAACCGCGCGATCACCGACAGTTACGAGCCGGGATCGGTGGTCAAGCCGATTCTCGTCGCGCTCGGGTTGGAGCAGAACGTGGTTCGTCCGGAGACACCGATCGACGTGCGTGGTGGGGTGATCAAAGTCTCCGGTTTTTCGATTCGCGACGCCCACGCAAGCGACAGGGTGTTGACCGTCTCGGAAGTGATCCAAAAATCGTCGAACGTCGGCGTGGTCAAAATCGCGCAGAAACTGGACCCCCAAGCGCTGTGGCAACACTATCGGCGCTTTGGTTTCGGCGAACGGCCTAAAATTCCCTTGAAGGGGGCAACGGCAGGTCACTTGTTCCCACCGCAGCACTTGAAACCGATCGAAGTGGCGACGATGGCCTTCGGTCATGGGATGTCGGCGTCGCTCCTGCAGGTGGCAGGCGCCTACCAGGCATTGGCGAACGATGGGTGTCGCTTGCCGATCACCTTCGTTCGGTTAGAATCACTCCCTTCGTGTTCGCAACACCAGCGCGTCGTCTCGGCACGTACGGCACGCACCGTGCGTGCGATGCTGGAGAAGGTGACGGACGTGGGGGGAACGGGAACGCGCGCGCAGGTTGCCGGCTATACGACTGCGGGGAAAACGGGGACGGCGCGTAAAGTGGAAAATGGGCAGTATGTGCAGAAGTATGTCGCGTCGTTCGTCGGTTATGCGCCAGCGACCGACCCGCGAATCGTCGTCGCGGTGATGATCGATGAGCCAAACGTGCAGAAAGGGTATTACGGAGGGACCGTTGCCGCACCCGCTTTTGCTGAGATCGTTCGCCAAGCGCTCCCCGCATTGGGTGTTTTGCCCGACCAACCCGTACAGGTGGTGGCCGAGTCGCGTGCTCCACGTGGGTGATTCTGGTCGATGAATGTTTCGACGATCTATCCGTGGCCCGATTGGCTCGAAGCGGTTTTTCGCGCGTGCCGTAACCGTTTTCCCAACGCATCGCTTGCGAGCGACTCGCGTCGGATCCAACCCGGTGACCTCTTTTTGGCGTTTCGCCACGACGGCCGAAACGGCTGGGACTATGTGGCCGATGCCATTCAGCGGGGTGCCGCGGCCGTCATTGCCGATCGCGATAGGGCAGGGAGCACCGAAGGAGAGATGGGCGCAGAGGGTACACCGGCTGACGCACCCGAAATCCTGGCCGGTCATGCGGGAGAAAAGTCGCTGTTGTGGCGCATCCCGGGTTTCCAGAACTGGGCGGGTGAGTGGGCCCACCGCTGGTACGATGCACCTTCGGAACACCTCTCGGTTTGGGGGGTTACCGGCACCAATGGCAAAACGACGGTGAGTCAGTGGTTGGCGCAGACGTTGGAACGGCTTGGACATGCAACCGGAGTGGTCGGGACTCTGGGCGCGGGACGGTTGGGCGCGCTCGATGCCACCGGGTTCACCACACCGTCTGCGGTGTTGCTACACACGTTGTTTGCCCGCTTTCGTGATGCCGGATGTCGCGTGGCAAGCCTCGAAGTTTCGTCGATCGGCGTCTGTGAGGGGCGCATCGACGGCGTACGGTTCCACGGGGCGATTTTCACCAACCTTTCGCGCGACCATCTGGATTACCACGGGTCGCTTGCGGCGTACGCCGAAGCGAAACGCCGTTTCCTTTTTCGCCCGGAGCTTGCCCATCAAATTTTCTGGGTCGATGATCCCTATGGAGCGCAATGGGGAAGCGCTGCGGCGCAAGAAGCCGAACGCACGGGGGACATACGCCAGCGTACGGTTTGGTGGGTCGGAACCGAAACGACCATTCGCCACCTGCAGAGAAGTGGCGCTGCTGCGCACGGTAGCGGTGTTGCTACGGTTGCGTTGACGGCGAAACCGCAGTGGATAGACGGGCGTTGGACCGTGCCGGTCACCATTCGCCTCCCTGAAACGGGGCATTTTGTCGGGAGAACGCAACCGCTGCAGGCGGGAACGCTCGAGGTGCCGGCAGCAGGGGCGTTTCAAATCGCAAACGGCGCGCTCGTCCTGGCCGCTTTGTTGGCGGAGGGCATCGCGTTGCCCGATGCGCTCGCCGCTTTGGCGCACGTGGTGTCGCCGCCTGGGCGGATGGAGGTGGTGGCGGATCGTCCGATGGTGGTCGTCGATTACGCGCATACGCCGGACGCGCTGGCACAAGCGCTCGAGAGCCTCCGCCCGATTGCCGCTGCGCGTGGCGGTGCGCTCTGGGTGGTCTTTGGGGCGGGCGGCAATCGCGATGCCGGGAAACGCCCGGAGATGGGACGGGCGGCGGCAGCGTGCGCCGATCGGCTGGTGGTGACGAGCGACAATCCCCGCTGGGAGTCGCCGGATGCGATCGCTGCCGCGATTCTGCGTGGGGTTCCTGCTGGCACTGACGTCACCGTGCAGTTGGATCGCGGCGAAGCGATCCGGTACGCGGTCGTTTCTGCCGCGGCTGACGATGTGATTTTGCTAGCTGGCAAGGGGCACGAGGGGTATCAGGAGATTGCCGGCGAGAAAATCCCCTTTTCCGATCACGAATGCGCGCGCGCTGCGTTGATGGCGCGTGATGCCAAGACGCCGTGCGCCGCGTCTTTTTCGCTTCAGGATCAACGATGAACACATCTTTGGCTGAAATCGCCGCGGCAATCGGGGTGCCGATGCCGCCAGAGGCTCAGGATCGGCGAATCGATGGTGTCACCACCGATTCGCGCGCAGCGTGTTCTGGGAAACTCTTCGTGGCCTTGACGGGGACGCGTTTTGACGGCCACGATTTCGTTGCGGCGGCGCTCACGCAAGGCGCCGTCGCGGCGATGGTTTCGGCAGCGCAATGGGCGCACCACCGAGACCGCACGTCGGTGCCTGCCGATCGCGTTTTACCGGTACCCGACACCTTGGCGGCATTGGGCGCAATCGGACAATGGTGGCGGCGGCAGTGGGGCGGCGCGGTGACCGCGGTGACTGGCAGCGCGGGCAAGACGACGACCAAAACCTTGCTCGCGTCCGCATTGGCTGCGATCTGGGGCGAAAGCCAAGTCTGGGCGACGCCCGGGAACTGGAACAACGCGATTGGCGTGCCACTCACGCTCTGTGGGATCGAAAGAAAGCATCGGGGTGTGGTCGTAGAAGTGGCGATGAATCAACCCGGGGAGATCGTTGCGTTGGGGCGGTTGGCCGAACCCAACGTCGCGGTGGTGTTGAACGCGCTGCGCGCCCACTTGGCCGGGCTGGGTAGCGTCGATGCGGTGGCGGCAGAGAAAGGGTCGCTCGTCACCACGCTCGCATCAGACGGGGTCGCCGTGCTGCCTGCCGATTCCCCTTTTTTCGCCGAATGGCGGGAGCGGGCGCAACCGCGCCAGATCGTGACGTTCGGGCGCGCGCCAGCGGCTATGGTGCGGTTGTGTCATGAGGTTGCCGATGCCGAAGGCATCCGCTGCGAGGTGGTCAGCGACCGGCAAGAAGCCACCGTGCGCCTGCCGTGGGTCGGGCGCCACTTCGCCGAATTGGCCTGTGCCGCGTTGGCGGTGCTCGATGCGCTGCAATTGCCGTGGGAGCCAGCGGTCGCTGCCTGGCAGGCTCTACCCCCCGTGGCGGGTCGGCTGCGGCGGCTGCAGACGCCCACCGGAACGGTCGTTCTCGACGACACGTATAATGCCAACCCCGACGCGATGCGCGCCGCGATCGACGCCCTGATGACATTGCCGCAGCCGCGCAAAGTGGTCGTGATGGGTGAGATGGCGGAACTGGGGGCGCATGGCAGCGAGCTGCACGAGGAGGTTGGCCGCTATGCCAAAGCGGCAGGTGTGACCCATTTTTTGACTTTGGGACCGAACGCCGAAGCGGCGGCTTCAGGGTTCGGCGACGGCGCAATGGCGTTCTCGGCTTTGCCGCGATTGTTGGACGCGCTGTTGCCGCTTCTCGATGCGCAGACAGCCGTTTTGGTGAAAGGTTCGCGCTCGAGTCGCATGGAGCGGGTCGTTACAGCGATCGCCCCATCGGCTGAGTGAGCGCGCAAGGAGAAGGGCATGTTGCTGGAATTGGCGCAATGGTTGGCGCACGAGGTGCGGGCATTCAACGTCTTTACCTACATCACGCTGCGCACGATGCTTGCGGCGCTCACCGCGCTCGTGGTCTCTTTCCTTCTGGGACCTGGTGTGATCCGCTGGTTGGCGGCAAAAAAGTTTGGGCAAGCGGTGCGCCAAGACGGACCGCAGAGCCATTTGATCAAGAGTGGGACGCCGACGATGGGCGGGGTGTTGATCCTGCTCTCCATGACGCTTGCAGTTCTACTCTGGGGGGATTTGCGCAACGCGTACGTTTGGGTGGTGCTTTGGGTCACGCTGGGTTTCGGTCTGGTGGGTTGGGTCGATGACTGGCGCAAAGTGGTGCACCGGGATCCGAAGGGGTTGCCGGCGCGGTGGAAGTACCTTTGGACTTCGGTGATCGCTTTAGCGGCTACCGGTTATCTGGCGTGGCAGGCAACGCTTCCGGTACATACCACGCTGATCGTTCCCTTCTTCAAAGAGGTATCGATTCCGTTGGGCACCGTTGGGTTGGTGGTGCTTGGCTATTTCGTGATCAACGGGGCAAGCCATGCCGTCAATCTCACCGACGGGTTGGACGGTCTGGCGGTGATGCCGGTGGTACTCGTCACCGGGGCGTTGGCGATTTTTGCCTATGTCGCCGGGCACGCGGTTTTTGCACGTTACCTGGGCGTCCCCTATGTGCCGGGAGCAGGCGAATTGGCGGTGGTTTGTGGCGCAATCTGTGGCGCTGGGCTTGGGTTCCTTTGGTTCAACGCGCATCCGGCGCAGGTGTTCATGGGCGATGTCGGTGCGCTGGCGCTGGGCGCAGCGATGGGGGCGATCGCGTTGATCGTCCGGCAAGAGATCGTCTTTTTCATCATGAGTGGGCTTTTCGTCGTCGAAGCGCTGTCGGTGATGCTCCAAGTGGGGTTTTTCAAATACAGCGGGGGAAAGCGGATTTTGCGGATGGCCCCGTTGCACCACCATTTCGAATTGGGTGGCTGGAAAGAGACGCAGGTGGTGGTGCGCTTTTGGATCATCACGATTATTCTGGTGCTGATCGGGTTGTCGACATTGAAACTGCGGTAGGTGGCGATGGATTTGGTCTTGGGCCTTGGGTTGAGCGGTGCGGCGATGGTGCGCTGGTTGGTGGCGCACGGTCTTTCTGTACGCGCTGCCGATACCCGCGCAGCGCCCCCAGAGAAGGAAGCGCTCATCGCCGAATGCCCAGGGGTCGAGTGGCGCTTCGGATGTGTGATGGACGCAGCGCTCCTCGATGGGGTCGATCGGGTCTGGGTGTCGCCGGGGCTGCCCACAGACCTCCCGTGCTTGGTCGCCGCCCGCGCGTGCGGTCTCTCGACTGGCGGGGAACTCGCGCTCTTTGCCGAAGTGCGGCGTGCCCGTGGCGATCGCGCGCCGATTCTGGCGATCACCGGCACCAACGGAAAAAGTACGACGACTGCGCTCGTTTCTCATCTGTTGACCGCGTTGGGGTGGGACGCGCCGCCGCTCGGCAATATCGGCAAACCGCTCCTAGCGGAGGCGTTGGAGCGGGAGCGAACGGGTCGTCCCTGGCCACAGGTATGGGTGGTCGAGCTCTCAAGCTTTCAGCTCGAGGCAGCTGGCACCTTTGCTGCGGATGCGGCGACGATTCTGAATGTGACCGAGGATCACCTCGATCGGCACGGCTCGATGGCCGCGTATGTGCGTGCCAAGGCGCGGATTCTCGAAGGGGCGGCGTGCGCCGTGTTACCGCGCGACGACGCAACGCTCTGGCAATGGCTCGGCGATGCCGCGCAACGCGTGCGAACCGTTACGTTCGGTCTCGACCAGCCGCCAACTGACGAAGACTGGGGCGTTGTTGAATCTGAGGGGCGTTCCTGGTTGGCGTGGGGGGATCGGCTGCTCGTGCCAACCGACCGTTTGCCGCTTCTGGGGCGTCACAACCAGCGCAATGTGTTGGCGGCGCTCGCGCTGGTGGTTCATCTTACGGGGTGGGACGATCGGTTGGCGGCAGCGGTGACCTCTTTCCGCGGGTTACCCCACCGCATGGTGTTGGTCGCGACGCGCAGCGACGGCGTTCGTTTCGTCGAAGATTCGAAAGGAACCAACGTAGGCGCGACGGTTGCGGCGATCACGTCGCTGGATGCGCCGATTCGCTTGCTGGCAGGTGGCGATGGCAAAGGGCAATCGTTCGTGCCCCTTGCTGAAGCGGCGCGGGGACGCGTCCGCTGTGCGTACCTGTACGGCCGCGATCGCACTGCGTTGGCCGAGGCGTTCACGGCAGCGGGTGTCGCGGTCCATTGTTGTGAAAGTCTTGAGGAGGCGACGGCACGGGCCGCCCGCGACGCAGAGCCCGGCGATATCGTGCTGCTGTCTCCTGCGTGTGCCAGTTGGGATCAGTTTCGGGATTACCGCGCACGCGCTGCGTGTTTCGTTGCTGCCGTCGAGCGCCATTTGACCACGGAGCAGATACCGTGATGAAGGTCTGGACCGCGTTGTGGCCTCGAGAACGCCAAGCGGTGGAAACGAAGCTGCCCACTCACGTTTGGCTCCCGGCGCAGTTGCGCCCCTACTTCGACCGGCCTGGCGCACCTGACCCGTTGCTGCTCTGGCCAACGCTTTTGCTTGTCAGTTGGGGCCTGGTGATGGTCTATTCGGCAAGCATCGCGGTGGCTGCGGAACAGTACGGGACCCCCTATTTCTTCTTGATTCGGCAGCTAGTCTTCGTTGCGATCGGTTTGGGCGTGGCGTGGTGGACCTATCGCTTGCCGTTGCGCTGGTGGGAAAGGAATAGTCGCTGGCTTTTTGCGGCGTCGCTCGTCTTGCTTGTCCTGGTGCTGATCCCTGGGATCGGGAAAACGGTCAATGGGGCGCAGCGATGGATTGCGCTGGGGCCGCTCAATCTCCAACCTGCAGAGATCGTCAAATTCACGATCGCGCTTTTTGCCGCCAACTACACCGTGCACCATTTCCATGCGATGGAGCGCTTCTTTGCCGGGTTTTTCCCGTTTTTGCTCATGGTCGCGGCGGTCGGTTCGTTGCTGCTTTGGCAACCCGATTTCGGCTCGCTCGTGGTGGTGAGCGCAGTGGCGTTTGGCATCCTTTTCATGGGCGGGCTCAGTTGGCGAATCGTCGGGTTACTCATAGCCGCGGCGCTTTTGTTGTTTGCCGCGTTGGTCGTCGTCTCCC